>FORK01000048.1 GCA_900113995.1 Ruminococcaceae bacterium D5
GGGTCTGTCCCAAATTCTGTGTAAACACCGAAATGCGGTGCAAATAGAGCAAAATTTATTCAAGGCGGAAGTGGCGCAAGCTGCTGCCGCCTTGTTTTCAAAATAGCAGTGGATAGTGGGCATGTCAAGGGCGGGGGCGCCAGCCCCCGTTCATCTTGACCCTTGACATGCCGGTATGCAGCAGGTTATTCCGGCATGCGATCAGCAAAGAATACTGCCAGCTGAGCATGAATCATGCTCCAGTCCTGTCTCCGGCCAGTCCATTTCTTTGTGATATCGATCATGGCCAGATACAGCATTTTCAATAGGCTGTCATCGGTGGGGAACACGGATTTTGCCTTGGTTACTTTCCGAAGCTGACGGTTGAATCCCTCAATTGCATTGGTCGTATATATCAAGCGACGAACCTCTTGGGGATACTTGAAATAGGTACTCAGATTGGGCCAATTATCCCGCCAGGACTGAGAAATTTTGGGGTATTTCTTGTCCCATCGCTCAGCGAAGGTGTCCAGTGCGTCCAAAGCGGTAGGCTCATCTACCGCAGCGTAAACAGCCTTCAAATCGGCCATGAGTGCTTTCAAGTCCTTGTAGGATACATATTTGCTGGAATTCCGAAGCTGGTGAATGATACAGTTCTGAATCTCTGTATTTGGAAACACTGCTTCAATCGCAGCGGAAAATCCGGTCAGATTATCCGTACAGGCAATGAAAATATCTTCTACGCCCCGGTTCCTCAAGCCGTTGAGCACCGTTGCCCAGAATTTGGCACTCTCATTTTCACCGACCCACATGCCCAAAACATCTTTTTTGCCGTCCAGATTGATACCAATGGCTATGTATACGGCCTTTTTGACGATTTGCCCCTCACTGCGAACATGATAGTGGATGGCATCCAGGAAAACCACTGCGTATACGCTTTCCAAAGGCCGCTGCTGCCATTCTTTTGCGATGGGAAGGATCTTATCCGTAATGCGGCTTACAGTTGTATCTGAGACTTCTACGCCGTAGATATCCTGAATATGCGCTTCAATATCACCTGTGGTCATTCCTTTTGCATACATGGACAAGATCTTTTCCTCGATGTCCTGACTGATGCTGGTTTGGTTTTTCTTCAGCACCTGAGGCTCAAACTCGCCTTTTCGGTCTCGAGGCACCGATACCGCTACATCTCCAAAGCTGGTCCGCAGTGTTTTATTACTGTGCCCGTTGCGGCTGTTATCTGTGTCCTTATTCTTGTAGTCATACTTGCTGTAGCCCAGTTCATCATCCAGCTC
>FORK01000025.1 GCA_900113995.1 Ruminococcaceae bacterium D5
CCCATCATACCTCATCCCTCCTCATGTTTATTGTACCACATAGAGGCCTCCTACGCTATTTTGTCAACAGGTCCAAATCTTGACACTACCTTATAATGAGATTAACCCAAATAGGAGGTTGTAACATGAAGGAAGTGGGTAAGCGTCTAAAGGCCCTGCGGGATAGTATCGGTTTTTCACAGGTGAAAATGGCGGAGGCGATTGGCTCTACACAGTCCAGTATCAACCGCTATGAAAACGGACAGTCCACCCCACCCGTTGAACTGTTCCGCCGCTATGCGGATTACTTTGATGTGTCGCTGGACTATATTTTTGCCCGGACGGACAAACCCCAAGGAGTGACATACGAGTTTAAGCCCAAGGCCACCCCGGAAAAGGAGGATATGCGCCGTTTCATCGAAATGTGCTTTGACCCGCAGTCACCCATGAATGAGAAGCTGAAAGAAACCCTGTTCCGCATGATGGAGGGCGAGGCATGAAAGAAAAAAGCAACATGCTTGTATTACCCTGTGACTGCAAATGTTGTATGCTCGTCATTGAAAAGACTGGTTGGGAAGATGGCGACATCAGTTATAACATTTCGGTTCAAGATTCCAGATATGATCACAATTACAATACTCTTTGGGGCAGGATTAAGAGAGCTGCCAAAGTTTTATTTGGAAAGCCTATCTATTATAACGACCTCCATCTTGAAGGAGAAGAATCTTTCCATAAACTTGTTAAAGATATGGAGAGTTTGGCAGGGTTTGAATACTTTGAGGGGGAATAACAATGAAAGCTGTTATCTATGCACGCTATTCCTCCGATAATCAGCGGGAAGAAAGTATCGAGGGCCAAATCCGGGAGTGTACTGCCTTTGCCAAGAAGAACGGTATCACCATTCTGCGCCACTACATAGATCGGGCCTTTTCCGCCAAGACCGACAACCGCCCAGAATTTCAGAACATGATTAAGGACAGCGGCAAGCGCCTGTTCGATATGATTATCGTCTGGAAACTGGACAGGTTTGCCCGCAACCGCTATGACAGCGCCCGCTACAAGGCCGCTCTGAAAAAGAACGGGGTCAAGGTGGTGTCCGCCACCGAGGTCATTTCAGACGGGGCCGAGGGCATCATTCTGGAAAGCGTGTTGGAGGGCTACGCCGAATATTACTCCGCCGACCTGTCCGAAAAGGTAGTCCGGGGCATGACGGAGAACGCCTTGAAATCCAAGTACAACGGCGGCACCCTGCCTATCGGCTATCAGATCGACAGCGACCAGTGTTTCCAGCTTGACCCGCTCACCGCCCCCTTTGTCCGGGAGGCGTTCCAGCGTTACGCCGAGGGGGCCACCATGACGCAGATACGGGACTGGCTCAACGAGCAGGGCGTGAAGAACACACGGGGCCAGAAGATGACCTACAACAGCATTCAGCACCTTTTGAACAACCGCCGCTACATCGGGGAGTACACCTACCGGGACATTGTGGTGCCAGACGGTATTCCCGCCATCGTCCCCCAAGACCTCTTTGACCGGGTGCAGGAGAAGCTGGCGAAGAATAAGAAAGCCCCGGCCCGCCACAAGGCCGAGGACGATTATCTGCTGACGACCAAGCTGTTCTGCGGCTACTGCGGGGCCTATCTCTGCGGCGAGAGCGGCACCAGCCACACGGGGAATGTCCACCATTATTACAAGTGCGTGTCGGTCAAAAAGAAGCGTACCGAGTGCCACAAGAAGTCCGTCCGCAAGGAATGGATAGAGGATTTGGTGGTCAGCGAAACCATGAAGATGGTGATGGACGATACCGCCAGTGAAGCCATTGTGTCCATGCTGATGGATTTGCAGGACAGGGAGAATGTGAACCTGCCCCTGTATGAACAGCAGTTGCGGGAGGCGGACACGGCCATTCAAAACCTGCTGAACGCTATCCAGCAGGGGATTTTAACCAAGTCCACGAAAGGCCGTCTGGAAGAACTGGAAGCCACGAAAGAGGAACTGGAAACCAAAATTGCCTGTGAGAAGCTGGCAAAGCCCAAGGTCAGCGCCGAGTTTATGACCTTTTGGCTCCACCGCTTCCGCAAGTTAGATGTGCGCCAGAAGTCCCACAGGAAGATGTTGATTGATACTTTCGTCAACGCCATTTTCCTGTATGATGACAAGATGGTGATAACCTTCAACTACAAGGACGGGACGGACACCATCACTTTTGATGACCTGAAAGCGGCGCTGGACAAGGAAAATACAGGTTCGGATTTGGATTGCTTAACGGCACCAAGAAGAAAAGACACCCGACCGGGTGTCTTTTCTTCTTGAGACAAGCCGCTTCGCGGCTTTTGCTGTGGCTGGTAACGGAACATGCAAGATAACCCTGACGGTTTTCTTGCACACATTCTTTCCCTCCAAACTCAAAAATGAATATCTATTTTAACCGCATCAGGCACGTCTGAGCAACCATTAGAGCGCACTCATTCTATTGTTCTGCTTTTCGCTTCGACCCCGCTGCACTGGGCTTCGCCGCGGGAGAACGAAAGAGCGGCATCTAAAGTGACCAGTGAATTCAAACCAATATCATCCGAACCAATTCTTCCCTGTGGGGAACGGGTTCGGATGATTTGTTTTTTCAAACGATTTGAGAATACCCATTTTTGAAGTGGACGGGCAAGCGTCCAAGATTTGAAACCAATTTTCCGAGCGATGAGTATAGCTGCGCCGTCTCAGCCGGTGCCCAACTCCACCATACTCCATTTTGAGTCAGACTTAACCCCGCCCCAGTATGCCGGCTGGGGATAGTTGTGGGGGTGCCTAAGCCAACAGATCAACGATCTGCTGTTTCATCTCCGCGGACTTTCCAGGAATAGAAATACAACTGGCGTTTGTTGTGCTTCCGGCTGGCCCGGTTAACGCCGTATTTCTCCGTATGCAGCATCTGGTCCTCTTATCCCCTCGCTCGCTTGAGTAGCTTCCTCCTCTGCACCATGCGTGGTGTTGACCGCAACAGAGCCATCACTATCATCTCGGAAATTATTGGTACGGACATGTCCCAGTTTGGTTCCTCCAAGCGTCTCTGCCGTTGGGCTGTCCTCACTCCCGGCAATAATGAATCCGCCGGTAGGAAAAACTCCGTCCCTATTTCACGTGCTGGAGTTTATCTCAAACCGATGTTGGTTCAAGTTGCCCTCGCCGCCGTGAAGGACAAGTCTTCTCCCTACTACTATTATATTGAGGTGTCCTACCCAAATGATTGACAATGGTCCTGACGTTTTCATCACGACAATATCGAACCAACCTAATAATCTCATCAGGGGATAAATGAGAAGTGCCAATCAATGCATTGTGCTCCTTAACCAGCGATACCACTTCCTTAGTCGGCTCGCTCAGATTTCCCTGCTCATTTAAAATGGTGATACCGGCCGAACCGGCGGGATTATAGTAATAAAATCCGGCCGACCCTTTTCCAAGTTTGCCTTTGAATTCCGCATGAAACTTTGACTGGATAGTAGGCATCCTAACAATTCGACCACCGCAGCGCAGTGTTAACCGCAGAGGGGGTAATATCACCGACCGGATAATTTAGGCACACACCGCCTACCATCCGGAAATCTGCGAGGAACTGATTGATGTAATAAGCCCGGCTGGTCGTACTCTCCTGCATTGCTTTCTTTTCAATCATGCGATGTACTGCAATATCGACCGTTAATTCTGTCAGAATATATTCGCACTATTACTGAATTTGCAAGACAGATTTCTTCTCGGCCTGGGTTTATGTCTGCAGAATAAAAATATTTCCCCGGTTAAGTCAATAGAAAGGCTCCTGCCATGCAGCAGGTCCTTTCTATTGACTGAATCGGGAAATCTCCCATTCGAAGCAAAATTAGAGCTGCTATTTTAATTGCCGATCTGTACTAAACGTCAGCACCAGTATTAGCTATATTTATCAAGCATTAAAAAGTACCTTTCGAGAGCTTCGAACATTCAAAGCAATCTTACTTCTCAGGATCACCAAGCTGTCCCGCTTTTATATGATTATCATCTGTAACAGAACTTACATATTTGCGGAAGATCATTATAAATCAGCTTCGAAAAATTCGAAATGACCTGCTTTATTCTCAACCATACACGTCTGTTCCGGCTATTTTCTGTTCAGAATAGCATCCATATCCTGCTCTGGGGCGGTGATGGGCTGCAATCCATAGGTGTCCACCAGAACCTTTACCACACTTTCCGATAAAAATGCAGGCAGAGTAGGCCCTAGATACATATTTTTGATTCCAAGGGACAGAAGGGTGAGAAGGATACAGACAGCCTTTTGTTCGTACCAAGACAACACTAAAGTGAGAGGCAGCTCATTGACCGAGCACTGAAAGGCTTCCGCTAATGCCAGCGCCACCCTGATGGCACTGTATGCATCATTGCACTGACCCATATCCAGAATACGGGGGATTCCGGCGATCTCCCCCAGATCGAGATCGTTGAAGCGATATTTTCCGCAGGCTAAAGTAAGCACCAAAGTATCCATTGGGGCTTGCTTGACAAACTCTGTATAGTAATTCCGTCCGGGATGTGCACCATCGCAGCCGCCTACCAAAAAGATGTGTCTGACCGCTCCGCTCTTGATGGCCGGAATCAGCTTTTCGGCCTGGGAAAGAACTGCGGCGTGAGCAAATCCAGTGGTAAGCATATGCCCTCCGTTGATTCCGCTCATGCTCCGGTCGTGCTCATAGCCGCCCAAACGCAGCGAATGTTCAATCAAAGGAGAGAAATCCTTTCGCCCCGCCTCATCCTCAGCGATATGCCGCATTCCTTCATACCCCACCACCGAAGTGGTATAAATGCGATCGGCATAGCTGGGCCGTGGAGGCATAAGGCAATTCGTGGTAAACAGAACCGGAGCGGGAATTTCTTGAAACTCCTTTTGCTGGCTCTGCCATGCCGTGCCGAAATTACCCGTCAAATGAGGATATTTCTTTAATCCGGGATATCCGTGGGCGGGCAGCATTTCCGAATGTGTGTAGATATTGATTCCCTTCCCGGCAGTCTGCTCCAGGAGTTGGTGAAGATCCTCAAGATCGTGGCCGGAGATCACGATAAAGGGTCCCGCTTTCACATCTACATTCACTCTGGTGGGCACCGGGCTGCCGAACGTCTCTGTATTAGCCCGATCCAGCATTTCCATACATTTCAGATTGATCTGACCGAACTCCATGATAAGAGCCAGCCATTCCTCTACCGTATGCTTTTCGGTAAGAGCACACAGTCCTTTGACAAACCAGGCAGAAACCTCTTTATCCTCATAACCCAGATTCATATAGTGATGGGCATAGGCTGCCATGCCTTTCATCCCAAACAAAAGTGTGGAGCGAAGGGAAACAATGTCGGTCTCCCCCTTCCACAGTTCTAAAGATGGTCTCTCCGCACCGCCCAGACTCTCCCGCTTTTCTTCTACCCGGCGAATAAATTTCTGAATTGCCTGATAGTCGAAATTTACATTAGTCAGCGTGGTGAAAAGTCCATCGGCCAAAAGCCTTGCAGTCTCCCGATCCTGCGCTGCGGAATTCCGGGCTGCCCGTGCCAGATGAATCAGCTCGATTACAAGCTCATCCTGAAGGTTAGCGGTATCCGGCTGTTTTCCGCAAACACCTACTTGAACGCATCCTTTTCCTCCGGCGGTTTGCTGACATTGAAAGCAAAACATATCTGGCATGGTGGAGGTCTCCCCTTTTTATGAATTTCTCCATCTAGTCTTGCTCGCAAGATGGGAATTATTCGTTCATGAAATCAGCGGCAGAACATTTCTGCCGCTCAATTAACGGTCTTGACCGTTAGCAGTGCACAGCAATTTATGGAAAATCTCCGGATTACCCTTTTAAAAACCACCTGCCAAGGGTTTTCTATGAAGCCGGCTTCCTGAACGGCGCTGACCTTCCACTCTACTTTAGCAGATATTGCCCCGTAATCCCTAAATCCGTCAAGGCCTTGGACTTGCCGGAAGCATATATAGGACCTATCAGGGTCCATACCGGCGGATGTCTCAAGGTACATCAAAAACGGCGGCCTGCGGCCGCCATTTTTTCCCGATTTCCACCTGCTCGATGGACGGCACGCCCAGGCGGAGGACGGTACCACCGCCCTGTCTCTGCTCAAACACCTAAACCTTTTTCTATCATAACCTTTTGTGATTCGGAGGCCGATTGCCTGTTTGCCCGCTTCGCTCGCAGCTTGCAGTAAAAGCTTTTGCCCCCGCCGGCAGAGCCGGAGGCTCTGTTCTCTGAAACGATGCCAAGGTTATACCGCCCCTAAAAGGGGTGGCATAGCCAAGCCATATAAGGGCTTACCGCTGCCGGCGCCTGAATGACGCTGACTCTCGCTCTGCTTTAGCCGGTGTGTCAGGCGCCTTGTCGCCTGACACACCGGCTAAAGCAGAGCGAAACTGCCGCAGGACTTTGATCCCGCGGCAGTAAAATGGTTTTGTCAGACTGGAGAGCGAGTTGGTCAGCGCAGCAACGCCAGAGCAATTCTGAAGTTTACGCATCTATGTCGAAACCGTCGGCTTCGGAACGATGCCGGACAAATCAAAACAGCCATACCGCTCCTTCCTCGGCACCGGAGACCGCCCGTCGGTAGGCGCGCAGAATTCCGGGAGCAGGATGATCGGGCCGCTGAAACATGGCGCGACGGCGTTCAAGTTCTTCATCCGGTACCTCGAGCTGAAGCAGGTGACGATTCAGATTGATGGTAATGGTATCCCCGTTTTGGACAAGGGCAAGCGGACCGCCTTCCCATGCTTCTGGGGAGATATGTCCGACGCAGGGTCCGCGGGAGGCGCCGGAGAAGCGCCCGTCTGTAATCATTGCCACCGACTTATGCAGACCCATTCCCACCAGCATTGCCGCGGGAATCGACAGCTCCCGCATCCCGGGCCCGCCCTTCGGGCCCTCGTAGCGGACCACCAAAACGGAACCTGGCTTGATCTCGCTGTTCATCATCCGGTCCATGACCTCTTCCTCCGAGTCGAAGACAACGGCGGGGCCTCGATGGACATACATGGCCGGATCCACGCCGCTTTTTTTCACTACTGCGCCCTCCGGGGCCAGATTGCCGTAAAGTACCGAGAAGCATCCTTCCGGCTGAATCGGAGCATCGATC
The DNA here is from genome assembly GCA_900113995.1 of Ruminococcaceae bacterium D5. GTDB lineage: Bacteria > Bacillota > Clostridia > Oscillospirales > Ruminococcaceae > Yanshouia. The sequence goes on from FORK01000025.1 coordinate 7,123, forward strand.
GGGTGGATGATTTCGGAATCAGACGAACCGGGATACCTTTTCAGCAGTTCTCCCAGCGTAAGGCCCGAAACGGTGGGAACCTCCGTATGGAGAAGCGGCTCAATGGCTTTGAGGCTTGCCAGCGCTCCGCCCGCCCTGCCATAATCAAGCATATTGTAGCGTGAAGAAGGCTTGAATCTGGCGATCAGCGGCACCTCTGCCTGAATTCGGTCGAACTCCCGCAGAGTCAGGGGAATTTCAGCGGCTTTGGCGATCGCCATAATATGCAGCGCGAAATTACTTGAGCCGCCGGTAGCCGAAACATGCCGGATTCCGTTTTCCAGAGCTTCGCGGCTCATGAACCGGCGGGCATTCTGCCCTTTCTGAACCAACTCAACAATCCGCTCCCCCACGTCGCGCGCCTGCTTATACTTTGCGGATGCGCAAAACGGCATTGTGGCCGATCCAAAGGGACAGAGTCCGATCGCTTCGGCAAAAACGGCCATCGTATTGGCAGTGCCGTACATGGAACAGGTTCCGCAGGAAAAACAGATGTTTTGGCGGTAACGGTCGAAGGTTTCTTCATCGATCCGGCCCGCCCTCCAGCCGCCGATGGATTCTTTCAGATCGGGGGTTACGAAGGTTTGCCCGTTCTCCTCATAAGGGAGCATGGAACCAGGGGTCAGAAAAATGCTGGGCAGATCAATCGACGCGGCTGCCATCAGCATAGCCGGAACAATCTTATCGCAGGCACAGAGAAAGACAAGCCCGTCAAAATGATGCGCCCCGCTCATGGATTCAATGGAAGCCGCGATTAAATCCCGTGCGGGAAGGATGTACTGCATCCCCCGCAGCTGTGCCACTCCGTCGCAGGGAGCCGGGACGCAAAATTCCGCCGGGGTTCCTCCGGCCGCCCAAATTCCTTCCTTGACGTACTGCGCCAGCTCACGCAGCGGCTTATGTCCGGGATTGACATCGTTCCAGGAATTCACAACGCCGATGATCGGTTTTTTGAGGTCTTTGTTCCGGTATCCCGAAGCGTTCATCAAACCAACATAATATGCTTCCGCATTTTTATCCAGATGTGCCATAAGAATCCCCCTCATGTTCTTACATATTCAGGTCATAATATATTTTAAAATATCATGGATATCAGGCCAAGTAAAACAAGAAGTCATCACAAGATGCACAACAAAAGAACCGCCAGTCCAGCGGACCGGCGGTTCTTGCAAAGGCTGTTACTTTTTTTCCCAGCTTTCCGCCAAGCCGCAGAGCATATCGACGGTGGACGGGATTCCAACCCGGCTGGTATCCACCGTAATATGATAGGTATCGGAAACGCCCCACTTTTCTCCTGTGAAATGCAGATAATAAACCGAGCGCTTTTTATCGGTCCGGTTAATAATATCCTTTGCCCCTACCCGCTCAAGTCCATAGTTGGAAACGGCATGCTCGATCCGCCATTCCAGCGGAGCGCGCAAAAATACCGACAGGCAGTTCGGATTCTCATGAAGCACATAGTCAGCGCACCGCCCGACGATCACACAGGGTCCCTGCTCCGCTACCTTGCGGATGATATCCGATTGAATCAGAAAGACCTGATCGCCAATGGGCATATTGTAAGTACCGGCGGTCGTGCCATAAAGAGACAGGGAGAACAGCAGGCTGTTGGAGGCATTCTGGTCCGCATTTGCGAAAAGCTCAGGGGAAAAACCGCTTTCCTGTGCCGCAAGGGTAATCAATTCATTATCATAATAAGGAATTCCCAGCCTTTTGGCCAGAAGCTGTCCGACCTCGCGGCCTCCGCTTCCGTATTGGCGGCTGATGGTAATCACAGGATACTCTTTCATGAAGACCCCTCCTTGTATCAATGCAGGCGCAGAATTTCTGAGTATGATAAGAATACCTCACTTTTCCCAAAAAGTCAATCGCGTGGGCGCCGGTACTGCACCATGAGGGAGATCTTCCTGCAAAATGCAAAAGAATCTTCACATCCTATCTGTTTTCTTTTGCCTGCGTTTGTGGTATGCTAAAAACACTTAAACGTACCTTCTGCGGCGCCCTCACAAACGGAATCCGCGAAAGATACGAGGTTCGATACAGTCCGCGGCCGCGCCAGTGCCGGCCATACGAAAATGAAAAGGAGTTGATCTTGGATGTCCAAAGCAATCAGAATTTTTGCTCTTGTGGCCGCAGCCGCCGGAGCGGCGATCGCCTACAAAAAGTTCTCGGAAAAGGCGGAGCGCGCCGACGATGAGAACAAGGCAATCCTTTACCGCGCGCAGGAACAGGGAAACAGACAGGCTTATATCGTCGGCGGCGGGCTCGGCTCTCTCGCAGCCGCGGCTTATCTCGTGCGTGACTGCGGCTTCGAAGGAAAGAACATTCATGTGTTCGAGGGCCTCCACCTTCTCGGCGGCGCAAATGACGGATGCGGAGACGCACAGCATGGCTTCCTCTGCCGCGGGGGCAGGATGCTCAACGAGGAAACCTATGAAAATTTCTGGGAGCTTTTTTCCACCATTCCCTCCCTCGAGCTGCCCGGACGCAGCGTAACCGAAGAAATTCTTGCTTTTGACGCCGCGCACCCCACCCATGCGCGCGCCCGTCTGGTCGATAAGGACGGCGGCATCCTCGATGTGCGCAGCATGGGCTTCACCCAGAAGGAACGGCTCGCCCTTGGCCGTCTCCTCGTCACCCCTGAGGAAAAGCTCGACGACATGACCATCGCGGACTGGTTCGCTGAGACGCCCCATTTCTTTGAAACCAACTTCTGGCATATGTGGCAGACCACCTTCGCGTTCCAGACCTGGAGCAGCCTCTTCGAATTCCGGCGCTACATGAACCGGATGATTCTTGAATTTCCGCGCATTGAAACGCTGGAAGGAGTGACCCGCTGCCGTTACAACCAGTACGACAGCGTGATCCTGCCGCTGCAGCGGTATCTCGAGGCACATGGCGTCGAGCTGATTGCCGATACCACCGTTACCGATCTCGACTTTGCCGAGGAGGACGGCATCACCGTCAGCGCACTGCACTGCCTGGATGCGAACGGCGAATCGTCCGTCAAGATTTCGCCCGATGACATCTGCATCGTGACTACCGGCGGAATGTGTGACAGCTCGACACTCGGCGATTACTCCACCCCCGCACCGGTGCCGGAAGAAAAGGCGATCTCCGGGGAGCTGTGGGCAAAGATGGCAGCCAAAAAGCCGGGTCTCGGCAACCCCTATCCCTTCTTCGAAAAGACGGAGGAAACCAACTGGGAGAGCTTCACCGTCACCTCGCGCGGCAACCGCCTGCTCAAGCTGATCGAGAGCTTTTCCGGGAATATTCCCGGCAGCGGCGCGCTGATGACCTTCAAGGATTCCAGCTGGAAGATGAGCATCGTCGTCGCCGCCCAGCCGCACTTTAAAAACCAGCCGATGGATGTCACCGTATTCTGGGGATATGGGCTTTATACCGACCGGATCGGGGATTATGTGCATAAACCGATGAAGGATTGCACCGGAGAGGAGATTCTCACCGAGCTGATGCACCAGCTGCACATGGAGGATCAGCTCGAAGCGGTCAAATCCGATATTATTAATGTGATTCCCTGCTATATGCCCTATGTGGATGCGCATTTTGAGCCGCGCAAGATGTCCGACCGGCCTCAGGTGGTACCGGCCGGTTCGACAAATCTCGGTCTGATCGGACAGTATGTCGAAACGCCCGAGGACATGGTTTTTACCGAAGAATATTCGGTGCGCACCGCACGGATCGCCGTCTATACCCTACTGGGGATTGACCGGAAAATCTGCCCGGTCACCCCGTACAACCGGGACCCCAAAGTTCTTGCAACCGCTCTGAAAACCGCTTACCGTTGATCAGCAGTGAAGAAAAAATGCGCGCGGCAAAAGCAATATTTGCCGCGCGCATTTTTGTAGAATTGTTCACATGTATCTGGTATGATGGTGATCATATGGTGAAAAGATCGTGAACCGTCGGGTATAGCGGAACTTTTGCCGATTCAAAGGAGAGGAGCAGATTTATGAAGGAAAAAGGAGCAATTCGTCTGATCCCTGTTTTGCTGGTGGTCCTTGCCGTCGGCGTTTTTCTGGCGCTCAACTCGGTCTACAGCATCAACGAACAGGAACAGGCGGTTGTCGTGACGCTCGGCAGCCCCAGCACAGTAAGCACTCCCGGTCTGCATTTCAAGATCCCGTTCCTGCAGCAGGTGCGGAAAGTTTCGACCGTCATCAATGGGTTCCCGATCGGTTACGACATCGAAACCAAAGCGCCAATCGAGGCGGAATCGCTGATGATTACCTCCGACTACAACTTCGTCAATGTCGATTTCTTCATCGAGTACAAGGTATCCGACCCTGTAAAATTTCTTTATGCTTCCCAGCAGCCGGTTTTAATTCTTAAAACCCTTGCACAGAGCTACATCCGCGACACCATCGGCCTCTACCCGGTCGATGAAATCATCACCACCGGAAAAAATACCATTCAGGCCGAAATCAAAGAAAAACTGATCACCCGCCTCGAACAGGAGGACATTGGCATTCAATTGGTGAACATCACCATTCAGGACGCCGAACCGCCGACCGCCGAGGTTCTCGAGGCCTTCAAGGCGGTCGAAACCGCCAAGCAGAGCAAAGAAACCGCAATCAATAACGCCAATAAATACCAGAGCGAGCAGGTTCCCGCCGCTGACGCCGAGGTAGACCAAATTCTGAAGCAGGCGGAAGCCACCCGCCAGAACCGCATCAACGAAGCAACCGGACAGGTCGCCCGTTTCAATGCGATGTATGAGGAGTATACCAAATATCCCCTCATCACCAAACAGCGGATGTTTTATGAAGCGATGGAGGAGCTGCTTCCCGAGCTCAAAATTATCATCGACGACGGCAGCGGAGAAACAACCAAATTTCTTCCGCTCGAAACCTTCCCTGCGGTGGGCGGAAAGGAGGAAAATTGAGCTATGATCAATTCAAACGGCTTCCCCTTCGGCCAAGGCGGTTCCCCTGCCCCTGAAAAGGGCCCGAACGACCCCTTCACCGGCGCAAGAGAAGCATTGACCGGGTTTGCCAAAACTGCCGGACGGGTGATGCGCACACTGCTCATCCTGATCGTGCTGCTGGCGCTGCTCTCTAACGTGCTGGTCGTCACACACAGCAATGAATATCAAATTGTTCAACAGTTTGGAAAAATCGTTTCGGTGCGGGACCAGGCTGGCCTGAGCTTTAAAATTCCCTTTGTTTCAAGCGTCCGCACCCTGCCAAAGACGGTGCTGCTCTATGACCTGCCGATTTCGGATGTCATTACCAGGGATAAAAAGACGATGGTTGCCGACAGCTTCGTCCTTTGGAAAATCACCGATCCGACCAAGTTCATCCAAACCCTCAATGGAAGCGTCACCAATGCGGAAGCCCGCATCAGCACCATAGTTTATAACTCGATGAAGAACGTGATCAGCAGTCTGACGCAGTCCGACATCATCAGCGGGCGGGATAAACTGGCCGGCGAGATCTTTGAAAACATCGGCGGCAGTCTTGATCAATATGGGGTGGAACTGGTTGGAGTCGAAACCAAGCATCTCGATCTGCCTGACGACAACAAAAATGCGGTCTATGAGCGGATGATTTCGGAACGCAACAACATCGCCGCCTCCTATCAGGCGGAGGGCGAGTCGGAGGCTAAGAAAATCCGCACCGAAACCGACAAAACCATCTCGATTCGGATTTCTCAGGCGCAGGCCGACGCCGAAAAGGTCATCGCGGAGGGCGAAGCAGAATATATGCGGATTCTTTCGGAGGCGTATTCCGACCAGTCACGTGCCGATTTTTACGGTTTTGTCCGCGCACTCGATGCCGCAAAGGCGTCTATGACCGGCGAAAATAAAACGCTGATCCTTTCGAAGGATTCCCCCATCGCACAGATTTTTTATGGATTCCAATAAATGCCCCGCAAATGGGCGCCGGCATGCGGACTTTGGCAGCGGCAGACAACGATTCTGCCGCTGCCTTTTTGTATCATGCCGCATCCTTGCGGGAGGGATACCGCCATGATATAATAAATAGAATTGAATTTGATGGGGGTATGGAAATGCTGATCTTCGATGGAAAGGATTCCACAATTTATGTTGTTGCAGCAGTTTCCATGATTTTGCTGTTTTCATTGCAGTATTTTATCTGCACGAGAACAGAGCGTTCCATCATACGGGCGATTCCGTTTGTATATCCATTTCTGCTACTGGCGCTCGCGATGATCTGCTATGCTTCGCCGGACGGCGGCTGGATCGATCTGAGGCTGATTGCAGCGCTTCTTCTTCTCGGATACGCAGCGATCTGTATGGTATCCATTCTGCTGGCACGATTCCTTTACCGGTGCGTGAGCGGGCATTCGAAAAACGGCTGAACCAATTCCAACGGGAACCGGGGGCTCATATGGACACTGATTTTATCAACTTAATGCCGCAAAATATCAACGAGGAACACCTGTGCTGCATCATCCGCAGCAAGAAGTCCCATCCGGGCGTGGAAACAAAAAGAAAATAGGTTTCCGAACGGCTGAAGGAAGGCCACATTTTTCGAAAATTGGACGCCAAAGCCACTGTCTTTATTGAATATGCGCCGCTGGAGACAGCATGGGTGCCGGTGATCGGCGAAAACTATTTTTATATCTATTGCCTCAGCGATATAAAAAGCATCACAGCCGATTCCGGCTGCGATGCTTTTTCTTGAGAATGTCCGACACCCCTCCAAGAACGCCTTCAGCCGGCATCTCCGGTGAGATAGTCAAAAGCACAGGCTGCGTAGAGTCCTGCCGCAAGCGGCAGGCAATCCTCATCGATATCAAACCGGCCGTTGTGGTGTGCGACGGTGGTATCGGGCAGAGCAGGATTTCTGGTCCCGATATAGGCGTAGACACCGGGCACCCGAAGCTGAAGCTCGGCAAAGTCGTCCCCGCCTAGCGAGAGCGGACGGTCGGTCACCACATTTTTCTCTCCTGCCAGGCGTCCGGCGGTCCGGCAAACCTCGCGGCAGATTTCCGGGTCGTTGATCAGCGGGGAGGTATAATCCTCCCACTCTGACGAAGCCGCCCCACCGTGCAGGGAAGCCATCTGCCGTGCCAACTCATCCGCCTTTTCCCGAATCAGCCTGCGGGTTTCGGGAGAAAATGCCCGGACGGTTCCCTCAAGGACCGCCTGTCTTGCGACGACGTTATACCCTTCCCCCGCATGCAGGGTTCCGACTCCCAGAATGACCGGGTCCGTCGGGGAGGTCAGGCGGGTTACAATGCCCTGAAATCCTACGACGATCTGGCTGGCAATGTAGAGGGCATCCGCCCCAAGCTGTGGGGTCGAGACATGCGCTCCCCTGCCCTCAACGGTGATTTTGAAATGATCGACCGAGGCGTTGTTCGGCCCGGAGCGCACCCCGATCTTCCCCACCGGCAGGTCGGAGGCCGTGTGCAGTCCAAAAACCCTCTGCGCTCCTTCCAGCAGCCCCTCCCGAAGAAAGACCCGCGCGCCGTAACCGATCTCCTCCGCCTGCTGAAAGAGCAGGCGAACCTCCCCGCCAAACCGGCTGCGGTTCTCCACCAGGAGACGCGCGCCTCCGAGCAGTGCCGTCGTATGGGCGTCGTGTCCGCAGGCGTGCATAACCCCCGGCACCTGAGAACGATAGGCAACCGTCTTTTGATCCTCCACCGGCAGCGCATCGATGTCAGCCCGCAGGGCAATCACCCGCTCCCCCTCCAGTGCGCCGCGAAAGGAGGCGTAAACACCGGTTTCCCCCACCCTGCGGTGAGAAACCCCAAGACGGTCAAGCTCACGCTCAATCCGTTTCGCCGTCTCCCATTCCTGACGGCTTCGCTCCGGATGACTGTGAAATTCCCGCCGCAGAGAAACCAGCGAGGACTTCTGGGCTTCTGCCTGTGCTATGAAATCCATCATGGCTTCCCCCTTATTTCCAAGCCGGGAGGTAAGCACCCTGATACTCTTCTTCCAGCACCCGGACCGTCTCATCGGTCTGGAATGCCTTGATGACCTTCTGATAAATTGCGTTATCCTTGTCTGCAGTGCGGGCAACCAGCACATTGATATAGGGGTTATCGCTGCCCTCCTGAACCGTTTCGAGATAAATGGCATCCTTCGAAGGAGTCAGGCCATGATCCCTGGCATGGGCGCCGTTGATGATTGCCGCCGCAACGTCGGGAAGCAGGCTCGGGGTTTGAGCGGCTTCCACCTCGATGAACTTGATGTTCTTGGGGTTCGCAGTGATATCCTTCACCTCGGGCAGATATTCCGCCGCAGGATCGACCTGAATCAGCCCCGAGGTCTCCAGCACCTTGAGGGAGCGTCCGCCGTTGGTGGCGTCGCTCGGGATCGCGATGCTGTCCCCGTCCTGAAGCTCATCGATCGACTTGATTTTGTCGGAATAGAGGCCCAAAGGCGCGATGATGGTGTCGCAAATCGGGGTCAGGTCATATCCCTTATCCTTGATCTGATTCTGGAGGAAGGCATGGTGCTGAAACGCATTGAGATCAATTTCTCCGTCGGCCAGTGCCTGATTCGGAAGGGTATAGTCGGAAAACTTCACCAGTTCAATCTTGATTCCTTCCTCCTTGAGCGCCGCAATCGCCGGGTTCCACCACTCGTTGCTCTCTCCAACGACCCCCAGCTTGACGACCACCGGTGTCGTTTCGGACTGGGATTCCGGTGAAGAGGACGGAGCCGCCGAGGGTGCCGGACTGCCTGAGCCGCATCCGGCGAGAGACAGGGAAAGAACGAGAGAAGCCGCAATTCCTTTGAAAACAACCTTTTTCATGATACAATACCTCCAAATTTTATCTTAATTTATTTTGCGGACGAAGAAAAGGGGCTGACCGGACGATGAAACACTAAGGGAAGCAGCGGGCTTTTGACCGGATGGGTTCCGCTGTGCGAAGTCCGGCGGATAATCAGGTTGCCAAGCCCCTGAAACAGGCTGACCATCGCCAGAATGATAATGACCGTTGCAAAGGTGATATCCACCTGGTTGCGCTGATGGCCGTAGCGGATGGCGAAATCCCCAAGGCCGCCTCCCCCGACTACTCCCGCCATGGCGGTCAGACCGATCAGGCTGATGACCGTAATCGTCGTCGCCCGAACGATTCCGGGGATGCTCTCCCGCAGGTAGACCCGGAAAATAATCTCCCAAGGGCTGGAGCCCATTGACTGGGCCGCTTCAATCAATCCGTGATCCAGTTCGGCAAGCGCGCTCTCCACCTGCCGGGTAAAGAATGGGACGGTGCCGAACACAAGCGGAAGGATGGCGCCCCTGGTTCCGATCGCGGTACCGGACACCAAGCGGGTCAGCGGGATCAGGGCGGCGATCAGAATAATGAACGGGATCGACCGAAACAAATTGACCGCTTTATCCAGCAGGCCGTAAATCAATCCGTTCTGCAGGACACCGCCCGGCCGGGTAACAATCAGCGCGACCCCAAAGATGAGTCCGAAAAAGAAGGAAATAACGCCCGATCCCCCCATCATCACGAGGGTCTGCCAAAAGGATTCGATCAATTCAGGAAACTTTTCCACCACATTAGGAGCAAACTGCTGAAGCCACTCTGCCATCTTTGATTACCTCCACCTGCACATTTTTTTCAATCAGGAAACGAACCGCCGCCTCCACATGGTTTCTCGGGCCGCTCATAATGGCCACCAACCCGCCAAGCGGCGCGTTCTGAATAATCTCAATGCTGCTGAAAATGATGTTGACATCGATGCTGAAGTTACGGGAAATGGACGAGATCAGCGCTTCCGAAACATTTTTTTCAACATAGGTGAGCTGGACAATCAGCTCATCGGGCCGAAGTTCGACAACCGGAGACCCCTCCTCGATCAGATCGTAAATTTTGCTGAGATTGGAGGTGGTATGGATAAACTCACGCGTGATGGCCTGCTGTGGATTCGAAAAGATGTCAAAGACTTCCCCCTGCTCAACCACCGCACCGTTTTCCATAACCGCGACCCGTCCGCATATTTCCTTGATGACGGCCATTTCATGAGTGATGACCACAATGGTCAGTCCCAGCCGCTCGTTGAGAGTGTGCAGGAGCCGCAAAATGGAGCGGGTCGTCTGCGGGTCAAGGGCGCTGGTCGCCTCGTCGCAGAGCAGCACCTTTGGATCAGAAGCCAGTGCCCGCGCGATGGCAACCCGCTGCTTCTGCCCTCCTGAAAGCTGCGACGGGTAAGCGTCCCGCTTTTCGGACATGTTGACCAGTTCAAGCAGGGAAAGAACCTTCTCCTCAATCTGCTCCCGGCTCAGGCCGCTGCCGTGCAGCGGATAGGCGATGTTCTGGAAAACGGTCCGCGAGGGCATCAGGTTAAAGGACTGAAAGATCATGCCGATCTTTTTGCGGGCCCTGCGCAGAGTCCGCTCATCCATTCCGGTGAGCTCCTGCCCGTTGACCGTCACCCGGCCGGAGGTAGGAGCCTCCAGCAGGTTGATGCAGCGCACCAGCGTCGATTTCCCCGCGCCGGAAAAGCCGATGATTCCAAAAATCTCCCCTTCCCGAATCGAGAGGCTCACGTCGCGCACCGCATGAACCGCATGTTCCCCGGAGCCAAAGGTCTTGCAGATATGTTCCAGCTCAATCAAATGGTTCTCCTCCCTTTTTGGACAAAAAAATGCGGGAAGCGTACTGCTTCCCGCTCTGTTCTGAGTTTGCCGTTTAACGCGGCAACTCGGAAAAAGGCACCCTCGACACCGGGAGTCTGGGAAAGCAAATGCAAAAATCGACACGGCACATCATGGGCATCCCCATAGACATGGGCATGTCCATCATCTGCATTGCCATTTTCAGTCCGCTGTTCCTGCAAGCTACCGGCATGAAAGTTTCTCCTTTCCGATCAGAGTGTTTTTCCTATCGATTTGCTATGGGTTTGATCATAGCACGATCTGTACGCTCTGTCAACCAAAACTTTCAGTGCGGCGTCAAAATTTTTCTGTGTCTATCCAGTGTCTAACTGCCTTGGCAGTGTACCGTTGTGGTGGATTTTAATATTTATGTTTATATTTTTCAACTATATTGAAATATATTATAAATTATGCTATATTATTTTAAGGAGAGAGGCATTTGATATCAGGACGGGAGGTATGATTATGAATTCCAAAATGATCAAATCCAAGCTCAATCCCAGTCTCGAGGTCGTCGCTTTTTCCGGACATTTTGCAACCAGACATTCCCATAACACTCATTATATCGACATCACCCGTATGAAGCATGAATTCACAATGGCCCGTGAAGCCGCCATAACCCTCGCGCAGCGCTATGCCTATGAAAAAGGAGTCGATACAATCGTCTGCCTCGACGGAAGCGAGGTGATCGGCGCTTTTCTTGCGCGCCATCTCTCAAAAAACGATTACTTCTCGATCAACCGGGACAAAAACATCAATGTGGTTACCCCCGAATACGATTCGAACGGCCAGCTCATCTTCCGCGACAACCTCACTCCCATGATTTCAGGCAAGGATGTGCTGATCCTGATTTCGACGGTCAATTCCGGGAAAACCGCCCGCCGTGCCGTCGAATGCGTTCTTTACTACGGCGGCAGGGTTCAGGGAATTGCCAGCGTGTTCAGCACCCTCGCCCTTGTGGAGGAAATTCCGGTCTATTCCCTCTTCACCCCCGCCGACATCCCCGGATATGCAACGCACTCCCTCAAGGAGTGTCCCATGTGCAGGGCGGGACAGAAAATCGACGCTCTTTCCAACAGCTACGGATTTTCTCTTTTTTGAAACATGATGATGCAGAAACAACGATAAAAGTAGTTTTACAGCCAAGGCCGCGCTTAAAAGCGCGGCTTCATGCAAAGCCGGCGTCTAAATGACGCTGGCTTTTACTAATGCTTTCGCGATGGATATCGGCAAAGACGTTACTCAAAGCCGCCTGCTGTGCGGGTGAGGAGAAAAGCTTAATCAGAGGAACATCCTTCCGGTAAAATGGCGCGTGTTCAGATCGCCAAAAAACCGGAAAGGATGTTTTTTATAGCCAGCACTCCGGCACACAAAAACAGGGATGAAAGTATCATCCGAAAAATTTTCCTTTATCAACGCTGAATGACATCCGCTCTTTTATTAACAGACAATTAGCGGAGCTTTCCCGTATAATTTTAGTACAGCCAATACATGAACAGGAGTGAGAGTTATGCACAGCAAAGAATATGAGGAAGCGCGTAAAGAATTTTGGAACTGCATCATTATGTCGCCAATCTGTCTCGGTGTCTCCTTGATTTTGGCGTTTACCGAATGGCTGCCCCGTATGCGCGAGGCACAAAAGAAGGAGCACCAGCTTCTGCATTCCTGATAAAATTTTGGGGCAATCAACCGGATTTCAGGAATATGAGTCCAACAGAGCGGCGGAATTTCCGTCAGTGCAGATGACCCAGGATGCCGTCCCGGAAGCGAATTTCCGGGGCGGCATCCTATATTTTTCGCTTGAATTCGCCAAATTTCAGTGAAAAGCCAAATCGCTTTATAGATCTGTTTTGCCTTATACCTTCTCAAATTTTCCAAATGGCGTTTAAAATTTTCATAACCGTCCGGAGCTTTTCTCCGACTTTTCCGATTATAAAAAATTGCTATGCTCTCTGCCTCTAATCTACCGCCTTCCCGTTTGGGGCCTTGTGCAGAGTGACTCCAAGGCAGGTCACGCATTCCCGCAGATATCATACAGAAATGTCCGATTTTGTATTATTTACTTATATATTATCAACATTATATTGAAATTATATGATAAATATTGTAAAATGAAAGCAAATAATTCCAAAAGGGGGGGATTTTGTGTCATATATTGCCCACCGCACCGAATGCGGCTGCGAACAACCGCTTCTCGATCATCTGCGCGGGACGGCGGAACGTGCTTCCACATTTGCCCAGCCATTTGGAGCAGCGAACCTGGCATATGTCCTCGGCATGGCGCACGATATCGGCAAATATTCGGATGCCTTCCAAAAGCGCATTCGCGGACAAAGTCTGACCACCGACCATTCGACCGCCGGAGCGCAGGAGTTGAACCGTCTGTGCGGCGCTCTCCCAGCCTACTGCGTCGCCGGACATCATGCGGGGCTTCCGGACGGCGGCGCGCGGACCGATACCGGCGATCAGCCCACCCTGTGCGGCCGCCTCAAAAAGCGCCCGGCATCTTACGGTGCCTTTTCGGAGGAAGTATCTCTCTCAAGGCCTTCGTTTGCACAGCCGCACCTGCTTGGACGGGGCGGTTTTACGGTATCCTTCTGGGTACGTATGCTTTTTTCCTGTCTCGTGGATGCGGATTTTCTTGACACTGAGGCCTTTATGCACAACGGCGCTCCGCCGCGCGGACTTGCACTGGACACCGGTTTGCTGATAGACAAACTGGAACATTTCATTGCCCCCTGGTGGGATGCAGAAACGCCTCTCAACCGTACTCGGTGCGAGATTCTGCGCGCCTGTCTGGAGGCAGGGCGCACCCAAGCCCCCGGCCTTTTTACCCTGACAGTTCCCACCGGAGGCGGAAAGACAGTCGCTTCGCTGGCCTTCGCACTGGAACACGCCAAGGCCCATGGCAAAAGGCGGATTCTCTACGTCATTCCGTTTACCAGCATTATTGAGCAGACATCCGATAAATTCTGCGAAATCCTCGGCGCCGAACAGGTGCTGGAGCATCACTCCAACGTGGATTTTGATGACAACGAGCAGGAACCGGATAAAGTACGTAAAAAACTAGCCGCCGAGAACTGGGACATGCCGGTCATCGTTACCACCGCAGTACAGTTTTTTGAATCACTGTTCTCCAACCGGCCTTCCCGCTGCCGTAAACTGCACAATCTGGCCGACAGCATTATCATTTTCGACGAGGCGCAGACCCTTCCCTTGCCTTATCTTCTGCCCTGCGTGCGTTCCATTGCCGAATTGGTCGTGAACTACGGCGCCTCCTGCGTCTTGTGCACAGCTACTCAGCCTGCGCTGGCTCCTCTGTTTGCAGCTGCGGCACCCACCCTCGGAATTCGTGAAATCGCACCTCCGGTCGATTCCTCCGTATTTCGACGTGTAACCTTTCAGCACCTGGGGCAGCTGTCCGACAGCGAACTCGCCTCTCAGCTGAACGGCTGCGAGCAGGTGCTGTGCATCGTGGGAACGCGCAAACAGGCGCAGACGGTCTTTCACCTGCTGACGCCGGAAGGCAGCTTCCACTTATCCACCCTGATGACCCCCGACCACCGCCGCAGAGTTCTCAAGAAGATCCGTGCCCGGCTCGATGCCGGACTTCCCTGCCGGGTCGTTTCCACCAGCCTGATCGAAGCCGGTGTGGACGTGGACTTTCCGACCGTTTACCGCGCTGAAGCCGGGCTTGACTCCGAGGTGCAGGCCGCCGGGCGCTGCAACCGTGAGGGACACCGGCCGGCCGAAAGCAGCATGGTCTATCTTTTTGCGCCGGACAGCGCCTATACCGCCCACCTTCCGCACAGCCTCAGGCGTCCGCTCGAGGTGGCGCGAGAGGTGGCCCGCAGGCATCCCGAGCCGGACTCCCCCGAAGCCATCGAGCAATATTTCACCACACTCTATCAGTACAGCGGTTCCGCACTGGACCAAAACGATATTGTGCCGAAGCTGGAAGAGGGCGCGCACACCCCCAGTTATCCTTTCCGCAGGGTGGCGGAGGCCTTTCACATCATCGAAAACGACACACGTGCCGTACTCATTCCGCGCACCGACGAGGCGAGGGCGCTGGCCGGTCAGCTTCGCGGCGGACAATACAGCCGCAATCTGTTCCGCAGGGCCGGAAAGGAATCGGTCAGCATCTTTCCGCAGCACTTCGAAGCCCTGCTGGCGCGCGGAGCGCTCGAGGTTCCCGACGAAACCACCGCGATTCTGACCGACCTCTCTCTTTACGATGAGCAAACCGGCCTTGCTCTGCTTTCCGACACCGGCGTGGGAATTTTCCTGTAACGCGCCAAAGGGCAGATACTGTGGCATCTGCCCTTTGGCCCTGCATTTTACAAATCCTGATCTGATTCCAACCCACATTTTCGATTGCGGATGGCCGGAACCGAAAACGTCTTTTCTTTTATAGTACAGCCGATTTTTTCTGAAGATTCAAAATATTTTGAGCAACCAGCATTTTTATATTTACATTTTCAAATAAAAAGATACTCCTTTTGTCAAGCAATTATTGTGTACTATAAAACATCAGGAAAGGGGGAAATCCTGCCGCAGAGTCTGAAAACCTGTCAGCCGTTTTTCCATCGGTCCCCTTTTCAATCTGACAAGCGAGGTGAGAATGTTATGAGTCAAGGTATTCAGCTGGAGGTGTGGGGTCCTTACGCCCTCTTTACCCGCCCCGAGCTCAAAGTCGAGCGTGCAAGCTACGATGTGATGACGCCGTCAGCAGCGCGCGGACTGGTGGAGGCTATCTACTTTCATCCCGGGCTGAGGTGGCACATCGACCGCATCCATGTGCTCAACCCCATCGCCTTCACCAATCTCCGCCGCAATGAGGTCAAGGATAAGGTACCGGCCAGCAATGTGCGTTCGGTGATGATGGGCGCCGCCAAACCGCTGGCGATCTATACCGGCGAGAGCATCCAGCAGCGGGCGTCGATGCTGCTGACCAATGTGCGTTATGTGATCGAGGCGCATTTTACCATGACCGATCGCGCGAACCCCACCGATAACGAGGGAAAATTCATCGACATCGCCCGGCGAAGAATTTCAAACGGGAAATGTTTTCACCAGCCGTGCTTTGGATGCCGCGAATTTCCCGCCA
The DNA here is from genome assembly GCA_900113995.1 of Ruminococcaceae bacterium D5. Taxonomy (GTDB): domain Bacteria; phylum Bacillota; class Clostridia; order Oscillospirales; family Ruminococcaceae; genus Yanshouia. The sequence continues at coordinate 22,888 of FORK01000025.1, forward strand.
GTTTTCGCCCCTGGGCCGGAGGCCCCATCCCCGCCATTGACGAGACGCGCGATCTGGGCCTGATGCTGTATGACATGGATTACTCCAATCCCCGGGACATCCGGCCCCTGTTCTTCCGCGCGAGGCTGGAAAAAGGCGTGCTGGAAGTAGCCGGTCAGGAGGTGCTGCGATGATTTTGCAGGCACTGCGGCGCTATTACGACGCTTTGGAGGCCCGAGGCGCGGTCCGTCCGTTGGGCTGGTGCGAGGCGCCGGTTTCCTTCGCCCTTTCGATTGATCAAAACGGGACGCTGCAAGGCGTAATCCCCCTCAAAATTCCCTCAGGAAACGGCAGAAAGGAGGTTCCCCAATCACTCGAAGTACCGGAGAGGGTAAAAAGGGCATCGGGCGTATGCTCCAACTTTTTGTGCGACAACGGCGCCTACTTTCTCGGCGTGGACGCCAAGGGCAAACCGGAACGCACTCTCCAATGCTTTGCGGCCGCGCGGACGCTTCATGAGAAGATTCTTTCCGGACTGGACAATCCGGCGGCACACGCGGTGACCGCCTTCTTCGCTGCCTGGCAGCCCGAGCACGCCGCCGGGCATCCCGCGGTCGCTCCTTTTCTGGACGAGCTGATGAAGGGGGGAAATCTGGTCTTTTCGGTGGACGGAGTATTTCCGCAGCAGGATCCGGACATCCGCGCAGCATGGCGGACATATTCCCTGAATCAATCTGCCGGCGCCGCTGTCGGGCGCTGTCTGGTCACCGGAGAAACCGGCCCGATCGCCCGCCTGCATCCCCCGATCAAGGGTGTCCGGGACGCGCAGCCAAGCGGGGCTTCGCTGGTTTCCTTCAACTCGCCGGCATCTGAATCCTATGGCCATGAAGACAGTGATCACAGCGGACAGGGGCTGAACGCGCCGGTTTCGGAGGAGGCCGCCTTTTTCTACGGCGCGGCGCTCAACCGCCTCATCGCAGACCGGGAGCACGTCTACTACATCGGGGATACCGCCGTCCTCTGCTGGGCCGAGGACGCCGAACCGCTCTGTCAGGACATCTTCTGCGGCACGCTGTTCGGCGCCAATGCCAACCGCATCGCACAGGAGGATCTTTGGGGCGCGGCGTCAGCACTTGCGCGCGGCGACCCGATCAGCCTGGAGGGGGTTCCCCTGGATCCGGACAACCGTTTTTTCATCCTTGGGCTGGCGCCAAACGCCGCGCGGCTCTCGGTGCGCTTTTTCCTGCAGGACACCTTCGGTCACATTCTCAGGCACGTGCAGGAGCACTATGAACGGCTGCGTATCGTGAAGCCCGCCTATCTGGAAAGCGGTTTTCTGCCGATGTGGAAGCTGCTGAGAGAGACGGTCAACCCCCAAAAAACCAAAAAAAGCAGCGATAAAAAAGAAAGCAGCGATAAAAAGGCTTCCTCGCCGATGGCGGGCGCGCTGATCCGCGCGATCCTATCGGGCGGCGCCTACCCGGTCTCCCTGCTCGAACAGACGATGCTGCGGATCCGTGCCGAACAAACCGTCACTTACGGCCGGGCGGCGATTCTGAAGGCCTTTTTCTTGCGGAACACTCAATTTCATATTCCGGAGGAGGTTTTAACCGTGGAACTGAATGAACAGAGCAGCTACCTTCCCTATCTGCTCGGAAGACTGTTCGCCGTGCTCGAGCGGGTACAGTCGGATGCCAATCCGGGTATCAAGGCAACCATCAAAGACAAGTATTTCAACAGCGCCTCCGCGACTCCCGCAACCATCTTTCCGCTGCTGACCAAGCTGTCGCAGAGCCATCTGCGGAAGCTGGAAACCGGGCGGCGCGTCTACTTCGAAAAGCAGATCGGGGAGCTGGAAGGCCGCATCCATGAAACGCTTCCGGTACGGCTTTCGCTGCCCGAGCAGGGGGCGTTCCATCTGGGCTATTACCATCAGGTACAGAAATTCTTTGCCGGAAAACCGAAGGAGGAAGCATAACATGTCTGAACCGATCAAAAACCGCTATGAATTTGTCATCCTGTTTGATGTGGAGAACGGCAATCCCAACGGCGACCCCGACGCAGGCAATATGCCTCGCCTGGACCCCGAAACCGGCTATGGGCTGGTAACCGACGTCTGCCTGAAGCGCAAAATCCGCAATTATGTGGAAACGGTGAAGGAGGACGAGGAGGGGTACCGCATCTACATCAAGAACGGCGTACCGCTCAACCGCTCGGACGCCGAAGCCTTCTCCCACTGGAAGGTCGACGAAGAAACGGTCAAGGAGGCTAGGAAGAAGGACCCCGGCCTCGACGGGAAGATTCGGGACTTTATGTGCCGGCAGTTTTACGATATCCGCACCTTCGGCGCGGTTATGACCACATTTGTGAAGAACAAGCTCAACTGCGGGCAGGTGCGCGGGCCGGTGCAGCTGGGGTTTGCCCGCTCGGTCGATCCGATCGTCCCGCAGGAGGTGACGATCACCCGCGTCGCCATTGCCACAGAGAACGACGCGGAAAAGAAGAACACCGAGATGGGGTACAAGCATATCGTCCCCTACGCCCTCTACCGCTGCGAGGGTTATGTCTCGGCCAACCTCGCCCGCAAAACCACCGGCTTTTCCGAGGATGACCTTGAGCTGCTGTGGCAGGCCATCCTCAACATGTTTGAGGTGGATCACTCCGCTGCGCGCGGCAAGATGGCCGTGCGCCAGCTGATCGTCTTCCGGCACAACTGCGAACTGGGCTGCGCTCCCGCCTACAAGCTGTTCGATACGGTCGCCGTCTCCCGCCGCGAAGGGGTTGTCAGCCCGCGCGCCTACAGCGACTATGTTGTTTCAGTCGATACCGCCGCACTGCCCGAGGGCGTGTCCTGCACGCAGATGGTGTGACCATCCGGCAGGAGGAAGACTATCTTGCTCTGTCCGGGCTGCAGCATTTCGCCTTCTGCCGCCGCCAGTGGGCGCTGATCCACATCGAGCGGCAGTGGGCGGAAAATCTGCGCACCGTTGAGGGACATCTGCTTCATCAGCGCGCCCATGACGAAAAATTATCCGAACGGCGCGGTGACCTGCTAATTGCACGCAGCCTGCGCGTCATATCGCATCGTCTCTGTGCACAGGGTGTATGCGATGTGGTGGAGTTCCGACGCGATCCGGCCGGCGTCCCGCTTGCGGGAATCGATGGGACCTGGCTCCCCTGCCCAGTCGAATATAAAAAGGGGCGCCCCAATGCCTACGGCGCGGATGAACTGCAGCTCTGTGCGCAGGCAATCTGCCTTGAGGAAATGCTGCTGTGCAAAATTCCGGAAGGCAGCCTTTTTTACGGAGAACCCCGGCGCCGCACGCGAGTCGCGCTGGATATGGCACTGCGCGGCCGGGTGGAATCCATGCTCGCCGAGATGCAGGCGCTCTATGAGCGGGGACATACCCCCAAAGCAACACCTTCCAAGGGGTGCAGCGCCTGCTCGCTCAAAGAAATTTGTCTGCCCAAGCTGATCAAAACACCGGCCGCATCGACCTATCTTCAGGCACATCTGTCCGACGCGGAGGAAAGCATATGAGAAAGTTTCTCAATACTCTATTCGTCCTGAGCGAGGACAGCTACCTTTCCCTTGACGGCGAGACGGTGCTTGTATTGTCGGGTGAACAAAAACGCGGTCAATTTCCACTGCATACGCTCGAGGGCATCCTGTGCTTTTCCTACAAAGGCGCAAGTCCGGCACTGATGGGAAAATGCGCGCACGAAGGGATTAATCTGGCTTTTCTTACCCCTCGAGGCCGTTTTCTCGCCCGTGTAAGCGGCGAAAATCCCGGAAATGTTCTGCTGCGCAAAGAACAGTACCGCATCTCGGACGACGAAAGCCGGAGCTGCCGCTACGCCCGCAGCTTTGTGTTTGGGAAGGTATATAACGGACGCTGGAGCATCGAGCGCACCCGTCGGGACCATGCACTGCGCGTTGATACCGAGGCACTGAGGCGCGCGTCCAAGACATTATCCGACAGCCTTCCCTCTATTTTGGCGGAAACCAGTCTGGATTCCCTGCGAGGGCTGGAGGGACAAGCGGCCGCCGTATATTTCGGCGCATTTGATACACTGCTACTGAATCAACGCGAAACCTTTGCGTTTACCGGCCGTTCACGCCGCCCTCCTCTTGATCCTCTCAATGCCATGCTTTCCTTTGCATACAGCCTTTTGTCAAACATCTGCGCAGGCGCCCTTGAAAGCGTCGGCCTGGATGCTTATGTGGGCTTTCTGCATCGCGACCGACCCGGCCGTTCGTCGCTTGCCCTTGACCTGATGGAAGAACTGCGTCCTCTCTTTGCCGACCGTTTCGTTGCCACGCTGATCAACAACCGCGTCATACAGCCCGGACATTTCGAACAACAGCCCGGCGGTGCAGTTTTGCTGACAGACGAAGGGCGAAAAATCTTTCTTGCGGCCTGGCAGAAACGTTTGTCCGAATCTCTCACCCATCCGTACTTGAAAGAAAAAATGGTATGGGGGCTGGTTCCCTATGTACAGGCGCTTCTGCTTGCCCGCTGCCTGCGTGGTGATCTGGATGCATATCCGCCATTCCTGTGGAAATGAGGTGGCAATGTGCTTATCTTAATCACTTATGACGTCAACACATCCGATCCCGCTGGTCGAAAACGTTTACGGCAGGTTGCAAAACAATGTGTGAATTATGGGCAGCGGGTGCAGAATTCTGTCTTTGAATGTCTGCTCGATCCCGCGCAGTATCGGATGCTGCAATCCCGTTTGATTTCTATCATCGACGATCAGAAGGATAGCTTGCGCTTTTATCACCTTGGCAACCAGTACCAAGGAAAAATTGAACACTTCGGCATAAAGTCGACTTACGAACCGGAGGGAATACTACTGGTTTAGGTGCGGATGATAAGCGATCAGTACAATCTCAAGCAGTTCGCACCGCTTTTTCTGAACAAAATTTCTGTTTCTGTCGGTCTTAGACAATCAAAACAATCTCTTTTGCAAATTTGTGTTTCTGTTGTCGTAAAAAACAACACAATTTCTTATGTAATTTGTCACCTTTTACTGTCGCGCTCCATGCGGAGCGCGTGGATTGAAATA
>FORK01000009.1 GCA_900113995.1 Ruminococcaceae bacterium D5
GTCAAAACCCGCAGCGCCGAGGATCATCGGGTCTTTTTTCTGACGGTCAGCGAGCCGGTCGCCCAGGCACTGGGAGCCTGCGACCGCCCCTTTGAACGGGCGGCGCGGCTGGTGGAGGAGCGGTTCACCCCTCAGGAAATCGAAGCTTTCTGTGAAATTCTCGGAATTTTCAGCGCCGAATACGGCAAAGGATTTTAACGATATGATGCAGCACAACCAGATTTATGAACAGCTCATGCCCGGGCGGCTTTTTGCCCGCTGCGCTTTTCCGAGCATGGTCAGCATGGCGGTGACCTCTCTCTATACGGTGGCGGACGGAATATTTGTCGGCCGGATGATCGGCGCCGATGCCCTTGCGGCGATCAACCTGGTGATGCCGCTGATCATCATGAGCTTTGCCCTCGCCGACATGGTCGCGGCGGGTTCCTCGGTGCAGATTTCCATCCGCCTGGGCGAACGCAGGGAGGGAGAGGCCTGCCGCATCTTCAGCTTTTGCAGCCTGCTGATCGTCGCCATCTCCTGCGCAGCCGGAGCCGGCGGCCTTCTGATGGCGGAACCGCTGGTGCGCCTGATGGGCGCCGGAGGCGCGGTGGCGGAGCTGGCGGTTGCTTATCTGCGGGTTTACGCACTCTTCTCTCCGGCTATCATGATCTTTTTCGCGCTGGACAATTACCTGAGAATCTGCGGTCTGGTGCGGTACAGCATGATGCTCAATGTCCTGACCTCGGTGCTGAACATTTTGCTGGATTTCTGGCTGCTGGTGGTCCTGCGGCGCGGCATCGCGGCGGCGGCACTCGCCTCCTGCCTGAGCCTTGCGCTGGGAACCCTGCTGGGGCTGCTTCCCTTCCTGATGCGGCGCGACCTTCCGCTGCGGTTTCAGCACGGGCGGCTGCCGCTGCGGATGGTCGCCAGCATCCTCGCCAACGGAAGCTCGGAATTTTTCTCGAATATCTCCGGTTCGGTCCTGATGATTATTCTCAACACGGTGCTGCTGCGGCTGTCCGGTTCCCTCGCGGTGGCGGCCTTCTCGATCGTCATGTATGTTGACAGCGTGGTGAAGTCGCTGCTTTTCGGCATGGCCGACTCGCTTCAGCCCGCCCTCAGCTACAATTACGGGGCGGGAAACCGCAAGCGCATCCTCGCGCTCGAAAGGTGGGTGCTCGGTGCGGCGGCCCTGCTTTCGGCGGCCACCATGCTCTGGATGCTGCTCGGCGGAGAGCAGATTCTTGCCCTCTTCGTCCGGACCAGCGACCCCGCCCTGCTGGCGATGAGCATCCGGGCGATGCGGCTCTTCTCGCTCTCCTATCTGTTCAGCTGGGCGGGGATAGCACTGAGCAGCTTCTTCACCGCTCTCAACCGCCCTGTCTTTTCGCTGGTTATGGCCTTCTGTCAGACCCTTGCCTTTCCGCTGTTCTGTCTGACGCTCCTGTCGTCCCTGCTCGGACTCGACGGGGTTTGGCTGACCGCGGCGGCGGCCGGGGCGCTTTCCACCCTGCTGGCGGCCGCCCTGCTTTTGTTCGTGCTTCGCGGTCTGCGCCGTCAGGAATCCCCCAGGCAGTAAAAAAGAGGCCGTACGGCCTCTTTTTTCTATGCTTCAGAGCAGCCTTGCGGCGAGCGGAAGCAGCAGCGCCAGCCCCGCCAGATTGGCCAGGGTAAAGGCGGCGAGGAAAGGCAGCGCCCGCGCGCCCTCGGCGCGCAGATAGAGCCGCAGGGAAATCAGGCTTGCCAGCGAAGCAATCGGTGTGCCGAGTCCCCCGACGTTCACACCCATCAGCAGACCGCGCCAGTCTCCGGTGAAACCGGAGAGCAGCACCGCCGCCGGGACGTTGCTGATCACCTGGCTGGCGAGCGCCGAGGAAATCAAGGTGCTTTGAGAGAGCAGGGCGGTGAGCGCCTCCCGCACAGGGGCGATCCGGCCGAGGTTCCCCGCGAAAACAAAAAAGCAGGCGAAGGTGAGCAGCAGACTGTAATCCACCTTCGGCAGCAGGCGCGGCGCGAATGCCGCCATACAGAGCAGGACGGCGGCAGCCAGCAGGCCGTAATGCAGCACCCGGAACACCGAGAGCAGACAGCAGGCGAATAATCCTGCCCAGAGCCGGAGGCCCGCCCTGTCGAGGCGGACCTGTTCCCGGAAATGGACCTCAACTGTTTCGCGGCGGGTCCAGAGGGCGGCAGCCGAGAGCGCCAGCAGGCTTGTGAGCGCCAGCGGGAGGACGGCGGGGAAAAACTGCCCCGGTGTAAGGCGGTAGCAAGCGTAAAGGAAGAGATTCTGCGGATTCCCGACCGGCGTGGCCATGCTGCCGAGATTAGCCGCCAGCGTCTGAAGCACCACTGTGCGGATCAGCAGGTCCCGCCGTCCAGTCAGGCCGAGCACAAGAATGGCGAACGGAACGAAGGTGATCAGCGAAACGTCATTGGTCACCAGCATCGAGCAGAAGAAGGGCAGCAGGACCAGCACCAGCAGCAAAAGCCGCACCTGCCTGCGTCCCGAAAGCAGCCTCTGGGCGAGCGCGGCAAAAAGCCCGCACTGCTGCATGCCCAGAACCACCGCCATCAGGCAGAAGAGCAGACAGAGCACCCGCAGGTCAAAATAGCCCAGATACTCCCGGTCGGGCGGGACAAAGGGCATCGAGCAGACGGCGCAGAACGCCGCAATGCAGAGGACCGCCTCCCTGCGCAGCAGAGCCGCAGCCTGTGAAATCAGCCGCATAAAAGCCTCCTGTTTCCCGGCGGGCGCGGGCCGTCCCCGGGTGGATTTTTGCTGTTTTCGCGCCGGGCGGCGTGGATCAGATGCCGTCCGGCGCGCCCGTCCCCGCAAGCAGCTCCCGCTGCATCTTTTTGGTCAGCGTCCCGAAAACCAGCCGGTAGGATTCGTCGATCATCTGCCGCAGCAGGCTGTCGGGCAGCGTCCCTCCGAGGTCGATGGAGTTCCAGCAGCGTTTATCGGTATAAAATCCGGGCAGAACTTCGGGATGCTCCCTGCGGTAAAGCTCGGCCAGCATGGGATCGCATTTGAGAGTCAGCAGATTCCGGCCCGCATATTCGGCGCTGTAATGCGCGCCGGGGCAGAGGGTTGCAGCAAAGAGCCTGCTGCCCACCTGATAGCGCTGCCACTGCCATTCGATCTTAAAATCGGTGGTGGCTCCGGGTTTCGAAAGCAGGTAGCCGTTCAGCCAGTCGTATCGATTCAATTTTATTCCTCCCTGTTTGATGTGGTACAGCGTCGGGACGGGGCCTCCTCAGCCAAGCAGCGGGGGCGGAGCCTCCCAGCGGGGCACGCCGGAGTGGTCCTTCCGCACCCGGAACCGTTCTGAGTGGATGCGGTCCTCCGCCAGAAAAGCCTGTACATAGTCGAGGAAGGCCTGCGCTAGCGCCGTGGGACGGCGATCCCGAAGCCGCACCATCACATACTGCGCCCGGCGGGCCGGACCGATGATGACCCTCGACACCACGAGGTCGTTGGGTGTGTAGGTGGTCTGCGGAAAGATGCTTACCCCCACTCCCTGCTCGGTCAGGGCAACCGCGTCGAGATAGTTGGACATCTCGCAGAGAATCTCCGGCTCGGCGCCGATCTCCCCGAACCACTGCCGGATCGCCTGAATGCGGGACCGGCGTGACGGTACGATGAGAGGCTGTCCCACCAGCCTCGCCAGAGGGATGGAATCTCCCGGCAGCGCCGCGAGCGGATTAGCGCGCGGCAGGATAGCAACCCAAGGCTCTTCTCCCACCACAAATCCGTCGAGGTGCTCGGTGTCGTAGGGTGCGGCGATCACCGCGAGGTCGGCCAGCCCCTTTTGCAGCCGGTCGAGCACATCGTCGCTGCTGCCGTTCCAAAGGCGGTAGCGCACCAGCGGAAATTCGTCGCGGAAGCCCGCGATCCAGCGCGCGCAGAGAAACGGCGCCCGTCCCTCCACCATTCCCAGATCAAGGGTGCCGGCGATGCCGTTTTTCATCTCCCGGATTTCCTGCCGGGCCTTTTCCGCGAGGTCAAGAAGCTCATTCGCCCGGCGCAGCAGCGCGGCCCCCTCCTCGGTGAGCTGGAGCCTCCGCTTGCCCCGCACAAAGAGCGGAGCGCCCAGCTCCTCCTCCAGCAGCCGGAGCTGATGGCTCAGCGGCGGCTGGCTCATATGGAGCTTCTGCGCCGCGCGGGTGATGTTCAGCTCCTGGGCGGCGACGGTAAAATAGCGCAGCGTCCGCAGATCCATCCCGATTCCTCCTGTCGGCTTTATCATATCAAAAAAATATCATAAAGGCAATGATAGATGTATTTCCTTTTTTAAAAAGGCGGTGTTATGATAAAGCCATCGAAAGGGAGAGCAAAAAATCCCCTCAACACCGATTGAAACGAAAGAAAGGTCCCGAAAATAAAAAAGATACTGGAAGCTGTCGCCCATACGCTCGATCTGTACTACCGGACTTGCTCGGCAAATTTCTGAACGCCGCCCATTCATACTTTGGCACAGCAAGCAGGAGCCTGTCATGGAAAAACTGTTTTCCCTCTTGAAAGAATATTACCGCTCCTTCGGCATTGACATCGACTGAACACGTTGGAGATCAACCAGGGACGCCCCGGCACCAGCCTGCCGGGGCGTCCGTTTTTGTCTGACGGCTGATCGTTTTTCTAAACCCGAGCCGGCAGGTTTCCCGAAGGGTGCACTTTCCCGATGCCTCTCTCATGCAGCGGTGTATTACTTTTTGCATTGCTTGGTAGTATCAAATCATCGTGGCTATCATGCGGTCTTTCGGAATTCTTATTAAATATCGCTGGATCTTGTTGTCTGCCGTTTTGCCTGAATGAACAGCAAAGTGCATTAAAAACAAAAAGAGACGCCCGGAATTCGGCTTGTTTAAGCCATTTTTCGGGCGTTCATTGTGGAGCAGGTAACGGGATTCGAACCGAGTTTATCACATATTCAAGCCAAATTCAGCGCTGTTTTGCATCGTTTTTACCCCTAAAATCAAGCGCGAAATTTTCCTGACAATCCCCCAATTTTTGACCGAGTAAAAAAGTATGGGTTAAAAAACGGGTTGCATTTCAACTGCTCATCAAAAGCTATTGAGCCTTTGCAAGCCCCTGCAAAATTGCTGTGTGCTGCATGATCGTCAATTCGGCCGTGCGGAGCCTTTCGCGGAGATCATCCATCTGCGCGGCCCGGTCATTGGCCTTGTCCAACTTCGCGGCAATATCCCCATACTGTTCCGCAATCACCTGAATTTGATGTTGCTGCTTCTCGACCAGCACCCGAGTATATCGGACATCAGTTTCTAGGCCCTCCATGCGCTGTTCCACACCGCCTAACCGCTGATCTAGGCCGCCTATGCGCTGTTCCACACCGCCTAACCGCTGATCTAGGCCGTCTATACATTGCTCCATGCCGCTTAGCCGCTGATCTAGGCCGCCTATGCGCTGTTCCACGCCGCCTAACCGCTGTTCAACGCCGTCCAACTGTTTCGTAATAGGCTGTATTGCTGTTCCAATTTCCTCCCGCATCATATCGCGGAGGGCCTGCATTTCTTCTCTTGTCATATCCTCAAATCCTTTCTTCGGATCGTCACCATTGTACCATCAAAGCGCAATGACCGCAATGCCCTGATTATAAATTTCACTCATGGGCCGCGTCGCCGTCTCGCTCGATGGTCTCGCGGATCGCCCGGCCGATAAAGCCATTCACGCTTTCGCCCTTCTTTTCGGCGTGGGCCTGAATGGCTTCTTTTTCGCCCTTTGGCACCGTTAAGTTGATACGGTCGTAGGCTTTTGCGTTCCATTTGTTTTTGCTTACTGTACTGGCTTTTCCCATGCTTTCAGCCTCCTAACCGGACGGGCACAAATAGCCGCGTCTCTTCCAGTATGGTTATATTTTAGCAGAATTTTAATACTTGCACAAGTACAAAATTCAACAATTATACTTGTGCAAGTTTGGTGTTCCTGTCAATTGAAATACTTGCGCAAGTAAGATATAATTAAATTGCAAGGTGAGGGACGGCGGCAGCCGAAAGCGTCGCACAAAGCCCGGGGCAATATCCCTGTGAACCGCTCGAAGAGGTCAGGCATAGACAGGAAGATTCCCCGGGCCGTCCCAAACGAAAGGAGGCTTGCACAGTGGAAGGGTTACGAATCAAAACGGCGAGCGGGCAGGAATTCGACGTATCCGGCCCAGTTGGCTACAGCGTCGAATTTAATTGCTACTACTGCGCCGGGGAGAGCTGGCCCGCCGAGATCGTGAAGGAGGTAAAAAGAGCATGAGGAAATCAGACTTGCGCCGGGCGCTGGCAGAGTATCAGGAGATCACCGCGCAGCTCGGAGAGCTGGAAAAGCGCCGCGAGGCGGTAGCCGCGAAAATCAAAAGGCACATGGGTGAAGTTGAGGAAATCCAGATAGACGGCCTGACAGTTCGTTACAAGCCGGTCACATCCAACCGATTTGACAGCAAAGCTTTTTCGACGATCCACGAAAGCTTATACCGGCAATTTTGCCGGGCTTCGACCGTTAGACGCTTTACTGTTGCATGAAGGAGGGCGCGGCATGGAAACCATCACGCCGGAAGAGGCCGTAAAACTCGCAAGACATAAAACCATCGGAGACATGGCAACAGCAATTTCCATTGCAAAAGCAAGCGGCCTGCAACCGTCGATGTTTCGCGGGGATGTTTGCGTATCAATGGCAGCAATCACTAACGTATGGCTTGCCGGGAGGGTGCAGGGCATCCGCGAGGAGAGGGCCAAACGCCGCGCGGCTCTCACGCCATGAACGAGCCGCAGCGCCCGCCGCCCCGGGTAATATCCACAGAGTTAGCGCAAGGATCAGCCCGCCCGCGTTTCGTGGGCGGGCCTCCTATTTCCCGGCTCTTTGTGAAACGCGCGGCATTGAGTATCTCATATAGCACAATTCGCAAATGTTGCAGATTTTATCCCCTCGCAAATTTGTTTATCCCTCTGAACAAATCCGCAGACGTCTGCCGATTTATCCCCTCGCAAATTCGTTTATCCCTTGGGATAAATTCCTCACCGGTGAGGAATTTATCCCCTCGCAAATTCGTTTATCCCTCTGAACAAATCCGCAAACGGTTGCGGATTTTCCCCTCGCAAATTCATTTATCCCGATGAAGAAAAATAGTAATCGGAGCAAAACCCTCAACGTTGAGGGTTTTATCCCCTCGCAAATTCGTTTATCCTCGTAGAGAAAACGGCAACCGGTTGCCGTTTTCCCGAACGGCGCACCGGCCGGCGTTTCACCGTATCACAAATTGCCGTTTAGGGTTGCCCGCCATTCCTCAAATGCTGCTTCAAGGTCTATTGACTCCCCGGCCTCGCTCGCTTCGATTAACTCCCGTAATTTCCGGTCTGCCTGTTCCTGCACCCTTTTCCGTTCTGTCCGTCTGCGCTCGATCCGCTCGGCGGCCCGCTCGGTTGCGCTGCCATATGCCCGGAATGTCAAAACTCCCGTACCCCGCAATGAAAAAGCGTCTCCTTCCCCGGCGAGGAAAGGCCACAGCCGCAGCGCCGGGCGGGGCTTCCGTAGTTGTTCCAACGCCCTTTGCTCCAACTGGCGTACCCGCTCGGCCGATACTCCCCGCAGTCTGGCAAGCTGCTCAAGGGTCATCCCCTCAAAATACCGGCATCGGATCAGCTTTGCCAATGCTGGTGAAAGCCGGTCAATTTCCTCTTCCTCAATTTGCCGGAGCTGTCGCAGCCATTCCCGGCCCAAAATATCCTCAAATGCTTCTAGTGCCGTAGCATCAGGGATTGTTTCGGCCCTCAGTGCGCCGTCCTCATCATCGGCCGTCTCGTCAAGGCTAACCGACAGGTTGAGCGGTTCCCCGCGCTGGCGTTCGCTTTGGTAACAGAGAAGGACGCTCCAATGTTTCCGCAAAGGATAAGAAAGCCAAGAGAGCAATTTACAGCCCCGCGCGGGTTCGAAGGTCGCGACAGCGTCGAGCAGAGCCAAAAATCCCGCCTGCATGAAATCATCCACAGTCACCCCGCAAGCGTCACAGCGCCCCCGCGAGCGGGCCAAAAGCCGCCCGGCCTGCGCCATTACAAACCGGCGTACCTGTTCCCAAAGTTCGGGCAAAAGCTCTCGTTTCCCTTCCTGAATTCGTACCGCCATTTCCTCATTGCTCATTGACGTACTTCCGCCTTTCCGCTAAGATAAAATTGTACAAGTGGGCGCGGGAGTGCGCTGGAAATTGCTCGACGTCGAGCAATTTGGGAATGTAAAAATTGTACGAGCGGGCGCGGGAGTGCGCTGGGGCCGGATGCGTTGCAGCGCGTCCGGCCTTTCCTTTGGGAGTGAGTGAATAGCTCACTCCATGTCTCTGCTTCAAATTGTCCACCCCCACGAGCATTGCCAATTTGTTTATCCCCGCGAAAATTGCTCTATAAGCCCCGCAAGGGTCAAAACGCATCTTTTCCCGCCGCGTCTCATACAAGCCCGCAGAAGCGAGCTTTGGGCAGTTGCAACTATATGAGCGGGCTTGGGATTCATCCGGATGTGACATTTCCGCAAAGCCAAACCCCCGTACCCCTTGCCCGCAGGGCGGGCCTTTGTTCCACAGCTTCCAGCGGTGCAAGCTTTCAAGTCTCGGGGCAGGACGCTACCCGTATCGCGTCCCACGTCCGTCATTCCGCCGAAAAATCGCCCATTTTTCGCGGCCTCTCCCTACGCCCTGCGCCCGCTCCCGCGCCCCGTCAACCTGCCTAAAATCAGCCCGATCTTGTACGCCGGGCAAAAGCAGTGGCAAAGCCAAAGTTTCAAACCCTTATTTTCATCAAAATTTGGGGCGGCGGGCGCGTCGCAAGCCGCCTGCACCGCCCCCCTCCCCGGGAAGGACCCGCGCGGCACATACCCTTCCGAGAGGTGAAGGGTAACGGACACCCCGCAGAAGTCAGCACAGGCGGCGAGGCATAAACTGCCCTGTGAGGATGTTGAAAAAAGCAGCCAGCATAAAGCAAGAAACAAACAGGGCAGCAGATCGCGCCAGAAATTTGTATCCGGCCCGCTCGTGAGCCGTTTCATGTGGGTTTGCGGAAAGCCCGCAACAACCCGGCAGCCGGGGTAAGATCGTCCAGTATCCAAACTTTTCTTTCTCTATTTCCTTCTTTTCCCAAAAGGAAGGAAAGAAACGGGAAAGGGAAGGGGGGGCAGAGGGGGGAAAAACGGTAGATGGAAGTGGGTGGAGATATGGAGGTAAAGTACATAAAGTATTCTAGGGAAAATGCGTAGGATAAGAAAAAGTTTCGGGAATTGCCTCCACTCTTCCTCCAGCTCCAACAAGAACGGCTGACGGGAGCGGGGCACTTTCCCCGGATTTTGTATCGGTTCTCTGCTTCGCCTGCTCAAATATTTCGCATAATAAAGCGGAATTTAACTTGTGTCACCCGCTCGGGAATAATCCCCGCAGCAACCCGCGAAAAACCTTTTTCACAGGTGGAAGCACTTCCACCCAAAAGGCCCTTTAGGTGGATTTTGGTGGAGGTCCACGCCGCTTTTTACTGTCGCCGGAAACCTTTCGGCAGGCGGCAAAAGGCATTTTCGCGCGGGACTTCCACCTTGCTTCCACCCCTAAAGCGGACCATATTCCCGGTTCGGCAATCAATTTCAATGCTTTCCGGGCAGGGGTTTCCCACCCGGCGCTAGCCTGCCGAAGTCGCGCGGAGACATCCCCCAGCAGGCCGGAAAGATTCGAATAGGGGCAGGCAGATCATCCAGAGAGCGAAGCGGGGCGGGATTTCTCCCGCCCTCATAAATGCCCACAGCAGGCGCAGCGCCCGCCGCTTGTCCGGCTTTGACTTCGTTTGCGTTCATTTTCCGTTCTCCTGTCTCATGGCGCAAGTCTCGCGGCCCTAGGTGGCGGAGACGCTGGCCGCTGCCGGTCAAAAGCTGCCCGAATCTCTCGCACATATGCTGCAAAAGTTATAATCTGCCCACCCTCCAAATGCGCAAGCTGCAATTCAGAATCAAACAGCCATTCCACTGAAAAGCCAAGCGCATCGGCCAGCCGTTTGCCCTCTTCAAGCGTTAAATCTTCCCCATCTTCAATCACCGCAGCCATAATTTCCGGCGTGACGTTCGCGGTCTCGGCAAACCACCACAGAAAAGAATCTGACGCGGCAATGACGGCGCAGAGGTTCGGACAATGCGTAACCGCTTTCGCGCCGGGCTTTCCCCGACCCGGCCAGCGGCAGCCGTTGCGGCACTCATGCCGCCTGATTTGTTCTATGGTTTCTTGCAGAATCCGGGCTTTACAATTGCGCGCGGATCTGTTATCCTGTTCTTGCGTTTTATTTTCCTTTGCGCTTGTGACGGTGCCAGCCGCCGCAGGCGCTTTTTCTTTTTGTTTCACTGTAGTTTTCCTCCCTCGATGTCGGCCAGAATCAGGCCCCGCAGATAATCTTGTATTGTCCGATCCCCTGCACGTTGTTGCAACAGGGCACATTCTGCGCCAGAGACGCGGCAGGCAACGCGGCAGGGTAAGCGCCTGTTTTCCCGCCGCGCGGCCTGTGGACCGAATCTCGCGGCAAGGAACAGGGCAGCGGCAGGCTTGAGTGTCACCCCGTATCGGTCCCGCTCGTCCTCCACTTTCGAGTGAAGCGCCTTATCGTAGCCAGGATAAACTTCCCGGAGAGCTTCGACCAGCTCGCGGGCGGTCAGGCCGCGACGCAGTCGGAATTTTCGAATCGGATTCATAATTCCTCCTTTTCGGGCGGCGGCACATCATCGGGCGGGAAGTAAAGCGCGATTTTTTCGAGCGGCTCTCCGATGATTCGCATCATTTCGAATGCCTCCCAAAGCGACCAACTCCCCTTACTGCGGAATCTGTGGGATATGTAGCACGCGCCCCGGCGTAGCCTCCCGGCTAATTCCTGTTGCTGAATATCCCGTTCTTTCAACTCAAAGCGCAAGCGGTAAAATGGATTCGGCATATCACCGCCCTCCTTTCATCGGTTGAGTGAATACCGCGACGAGCAGCAAAACGGCGGCGGCGATTGCCAGAAGGATGGGCGCGAGCGGGTCGGCCCCAGCTTTCGCACCTCCCTCACTTCCACAGGCCAGCAGCAGCCCCGCGAGAAACAGCGTTCCCGGTAGCCCTGTTCGCGCCGAACGGACCGTTTTTCCTTTGTTCATTTGCTTCCCTCCTTTACCTTACTGGACGAGCAGCCAGTATAATGCCCGCCAGCTCTTCTTGACCTCGTCGCTATATGCGACGGGGGTCTATCCCTTTTCGCTACTGCAACCGGGATTCCATATCCTCCCGGACTGCATCGACAAGGCACACGCCGCATTTCAGGCGGTGTTCCAGATCGTCCAATTCGGCGGCGCTGGTAATCGGGTACCATTTCGTTACCCCATTTCCTGCGTATTAATGTGGTGTTGCGCTTGAATTTTGTAGCTTATTTGGGACAATTAACGTAAAAAAATATCAATTGGATTTTCAATGTTCAACACCTCACAAATCTTCACTATTTCGGCAAGCTTAAAATCTCGTTTTCCGCTTATCTTTCGGCATAATGTTTGTGGAGAAATACCTATACGCACTGCCAATCGATCTTGCGAAATTCCTTTTTCGGCCATTTTTCCGCGCAACAAATTTGCATTCATATTGTCCCTTCTTTCGTTGCTTATTTGATCTAAATTAAATATATACCACTTAATAGAAAAAGTCAACCCAAACACGCAACTAAATTAAAACTATTGTTGCACTTATAGACTAATTGGATTATAATAAAACCAAAAGGGGGAGGTGAGCGGGTGAGAAAAAAAATAGGCAGTCAGTATAATGAGAAAAAACTTTCCGAAGTTGCGCAGCGTATAAAAGCACGTCGCATCGCTTTGGGTTATAGTTATCAGGATTTAGCAGACCTTACCAGCATGAGCAAATCTACACTTCAAAGGTATGAAACGGGCGGTATTGCAAATCTTCCCGTCGATAAAATTGACTGCATCGCCATAGCTTTAAAAACAACATCCGAATACCTGATGGGCTGGAAAAACGCAAGCGAGTTAAGCGACTCTGTTTCGGAAGAGCTAAAAAATCTGTCAGAACTGATGAGACAATGCACAGATAATCTGTTGTTAACTGAAATTAACAATCTACTGAAAAATATTAGCTATTTTCTCGATCTTGACGAGCGGCAAAAAAAGCATGATTACTTAAAACTTGATACAATATCCGCATTTACTAGCGCAATACTGCAATTGTCTGCGACATCCCATTTCATACAGCGGGCACGCAACGAGATAGAACAGAACATTGCCAAAATACATGACATACTAAACGATAGAAACTATCAGAAATTTGAGCATTTGACAAATTTATTTTTGGATAATTCGAAGGCCGGGCCTCCAAAACATCCCCAGAAGAGTAAAGGCCCGCTCGGCTAAAGCCAAACGGGCAAAAAAAGCCCGCCCGGGCTGGAACCCCGGACAGGCCAATACAGCAGCAAGCACAACACCACATTACGCCGCCCTGCAAGGTCAATTATACCACCTTCGCAGGGCAGGCGCAAGCATCCCCGAAGGAGGTATTTTTTATGGGCAGAAGGACAAATACGGCGGTTTGGCTGGATAAATACCAGCGTTGGCAAATCAAAGTGCAGCGGGACGGCAAGCGCCGCACTTTCACCAGCTCCACCCCGGGCCGGGCCGGGCAGCGCGAGGCGAACGCAAAAGCCGACCAATGGCTGGACTTTGGAATCGACGGTAGCCAGCGGGTCAAAGACCTGTGGGATAGGTACACCGAGGGTTTGCGGGCTATTTCTACAACGACGTATAAACGCGGCTGTTACATGGGCGAAGCATGGGTAAAACCCCGAATCGGCCATAAGAAAATATCCTCCCTAACAGAGCAGGACCTACAGGACGTAATAAACGCCGCCGCCCGCTCGGGTATCCGGGACAAAAGCCGGGGCCTTTCGAAAAAATCCCTCGAAAATATCCGGGCCGAGCTGAAAGCCTTTCTCAAATTCTGCCGCAAGGCAAAGGTAACCACCATGTACCCGGAGGATTTAACTGTACCTGCAGGGGCGCGGCGCTCGGAAAAGACCGTTGCGCAGCCAAAACACCTTGACATCCTCTTTTCTAGCGAAGTGACAACCTACCGGGGAAAGCTCATCTGCGACCCGCTCGTGAATGCCTACCGTCTGGCAGTAACCACAGGGTTGCGCCCAGGAGAGCTTCTCGGGCTTGAGTGGGCAGACATCGAGGGAAACCGCGTCTATGTGCGCCGGTCAATCAACGTATTTTCAGAACAGACGCAGGGAAAGAACGAAAACGCTGTCCGGGCCTTTACCATGATACCGGAGGCTTTGCAGGTAATCGAGGCCCAACGGGCCATTACAGGCCAGCGAGCGGGCCGGATATTCGAAATTCCGACGCAGCGAGTTTTCCGGGATAGCTGGTACCGGTATTGCAAGTGCAACTGTATTCCCCATATTACCCCCTACGAACTGCGGCATACCTTCGTAAGTATCGCCAAGGTGCTCCCAGAAGGTCAGGTAAAACCCCTTGTTGGACACTCAAAAGACATGGACACTTTCGGCACCTACGGCCACAGCATCGGTGACGATTCCGCAGCAACGGCACAGGCCCTCAGTTCTGCATTTCAGGCCGTTTTGCAGGCCGGAAAAGGCCGAGTGGGTTAAAAAGCGGGTTATGGACAAAATAAAAACCGCCTTGGAAGCTGATTCCAAAGCGGTTTTTCGTTGGAGCAGGTAACGGGATTCGAACCCGCTCGATTTGCTTGGGAAGCAAAGATGCTACCATTACACCATACCTGCGAGCTGCCTGATTATTATAACCTGTCCGGGGAAAAAAAGCAAGCCCTCCGGCCGAGATTTTCCGCCGCATGCTGCGCGGTCTTTTTCGCGAATTCGAAGGAAAGCGGGAAAAAATGTGATATAATACCCTTGAAAACAAAATTTGGCGGCAGGGAAGCCGAAGGAGGGGGAAAGCGATGCCAGCGTACCGTGTGCTGCTCGTCGATGACGAGGAGGAAATCCGCAGCGGAATCGGAAGCAGGATCGATTGGAGAGGTCTTGGCTTCGAACTGGTCGGGGAAGCGGAAAATGGCGAGGAGGCCCTTGAGCTTGCAGACAGCCTGCGTCCCGATCTCGTGATGACCGACATCAAGATGCCCTATATGGACGGACTCACCCTCTGCAGCCATCTGGTCCGGCGGCTGCCCGCCGCCAAGCTGGTTGTGTTTTCCGGGTTTGACGATTTTGAATATGCCAAGCAGGCGATCCGGTTCAAGGTTTCGGAGTATATCCTCAAGCCAATCAACGCCTCCGAACTGACCGCCGTGTTGCAGAAGCTCAAGGCGCAGCTCGACGCCGAGCGGGAAGAACGCAGCAACCTCGAGGCGCTGCGGCGCCGGTATCAGGAGAGCCTGCCGCTTCTGCGCGAACAGTTTTACACCCGGCTGCTCGAAGGCAGGGTAGACCCCCAACGGCTGCGGGAGCTTTCCGAGCGGTATGATGTAGGACTCGACGGCGACAGCTGGGTTGCGGCCCTCGCCCATTTTGATTCCGTCGGCGGGGAGGCCGCCATCGGCCAGAGCGAGCTTCTGCCGCTTTCGGTCCAGCAGTTGATCGATGAAAATCTGGACCAGCCCGGCTGCTGCTTCAAAACCTGCCTTTACAACGATACCGTCGCGGTGATCGCGAGCTTTTCGGGGGGCGCAGGGGTGCTCGGCTTTCTCGACGCGCTCGGCAGGGTCTGCAAGCTTGCCCGCAGCTACTTCGGGATGATTCTCACCTTTGGGGTGGGGTCGCCCTGCAAAAGCCCTCTGGAATTGCAGGCCTCGGCCAGCGGCGCGCGCAGCGCGCTTGACTACCGGGTGCTGCTGGGAGTCGGACGGGCGATCTATATCGACGACCTTGAACCGGATCACTCGGCCTGCCTCGTCTTTGACGACACGGATGAGCGGGAGCTGGCCGGCGCAATCAAGCTCGGCGGCGAGGAGGAAATTCGTGCGGTCATCGACCGGCTGATGGGGCGGGTGCAGGATTCCCGGCTTCCTCTGCCCGAATGCCAGTGCTTTTTCCTTGAGCTGGTGAGCTGTCTGATCCGGCTGACCCGGGCCAATGCTCTGGGCCTTTCGGAGGTGTTTGGTCCGGATTTCACCGGCGCGGTGCTGCTGACCGACTTCAATTCGCCCGGGGAGCTCGGCCGCTGGTGCGCCGACCGCTGCCTGAAAATCCGTGAACTGATCCGCCGCGAGCGCAGCGACTCGACCCGGCGTACCGTGGAACGCGCCTGCGGCTACATCGGGGAAAACTTTGCGGACGGAGATCTTTCGGTCGAACGGCTCTGCGAACACCTGCATCTGAGTCCGGCTTATTTTTCGACGATTTTCAAGCGCGAAACCGGCATGAGCTTCACCAACTATGTCACCAGAACGCGTATGGAGGAAGCCGCCCGCCTGCTGCGGGACACCGATGACAAAACCTACCTGATTGCCGAAAAGACCGGCTTTGTGGACGCAAATTATTTCAGCTACGTCTTTAAGAAGCATTTCGGCCTCTCTCCGTCGCGATATCGGGCCGGACCGGGCTGAGGACCCCCGGCAGTCCGCTCGCCGCGAACCGGCGGCTGACGGCAGGGGCCCCCGGCGGTCCGCTCTTCGCAGACCGACCACTGACAGCAAGGAGGACTGGCCGTGTCAAACTTTCTCGACTCGATGATGCGGCGGCTTTCGGTATGGTACCGGCGCTCCAGCATCCAGGTCGTGATCTCCCTCTCGTTTACCATCGTCGCTGTGATCGGAATGATCCTGCTCGGCAGTGCGCTGCTGCTGCGCTTTTCCTCCTCGACCGACGCGCTGCTCGCCGAGGACAGCCGCCGGATTCTCGACCAGGTGAACCTCAATCTTGACAGCTATCTGCGCAGCATGATGCGGGTCTCCGACACGATGTATTACCGGGTGATCAAGAACGCCGACCTGGCGGAGGACAGCATCGGCGCGGGGATGAACCTGCTCTACGAGACGAACCGGGACACAGTGGTTTCCATCGCTGTCTTTTCGCAGAACGGAGGCCTCGTCTCGGCCACCCCGCTTTCCAACCTGAAGCGGCAGGCAAGGCCCGAGCAGCAGGAATGGTTTACTGCGGCGGCGGAAAAGATCGAGAACCTGCACTTTTCAACCCCGCATGTGCAAAACCTCTTTGAGGACCCGGACTATCTCTACCGCTGGGTCGTCTCTCTTTCCCGGCAGGTTGAGCTGACCCGTGCGGGAGCGATCGAGAGCGGGGTGCTGCTGGTGGATATGAACTTCGGAGGCATCGAACAGATCTGCAAGAACGTCGATCTCGGCGAAAGCGGGTATCTCTACCTGATCGACGGGGACGGCGAGATCATCTACCACCCGCGCCAGCAGCTTATCTATGCCAGCCTGCTGCGGGAGAACAACCGCGCGGCGGCAGGCTATGAGGATGGAATCCACCGCGAGAAATTCGGCGGGGAGACCCGCCAGGTCACCGTCAAAACGGTGGGCTACACCGGCTGGAAGCTGGTCGGCGTCGTCCCGGCCGAGAGCCTCGCTTCCAACCATATCCAGCTGCGTCTGTTCGGCATTTTTGTCGTGCTCTTCTTCATCTTCTTCCTTGTCTTTGTCAACCTCGGGGTGTCGGAACGGATCGCGGTGCCGATCAAGGCGCTGGAACAGTCGGTCAAAGAGCTGGAGGCGGGCAGCGAGACGGTTGACATCGCCATCGGCGGGCCCTACGAGGTGCAGCATCTGGGCAACTCGATCCGCTCGATGGTTTCGACGATGCGCCAGCTCATGGACGACATCATCCGGCAGGAGGAATCGAAGCGCAAATCCGAGCTGGACGTGCTCCAGTCCCAGATCAACCCCCATTTTCTCTACAACACCCTCGATTCGATCGTCTGGATGATCGAAAACAACCGCTATGACGACGCCATCGTGATGGTCACCTCTCTGGCGCGGCTGTTCCGCATCTCCCTCTCGCGGGGCCGCACCCTCATCACCGTAGGGGAGGAGCTTGAGCACGCCCGCCACTATATGACCATCCAGAAGATGCGCTTTAAGAACAAGTTCACGAGCGAGATCCGCGCCGACGGAGAAGCGCTCGGCTGCGAGACGGTCAAGCTGGTGGTGCAGCCGATCGTTGAAAACGCCATCTATCATGGCATGGAGTACGCCGATGGGGACGGGGAGATTCTTGTCTGGGCCCACATCGAGGGAGAGGACCTCTACATCGATGTGACCGATAACGGACCCGGCATGCGTCAGGAGCAGGTGGACCGGCTTCTCCGCGAGGACGACGGCCCCGCCGCCCCGAGCCGCGGCGGCTCGGGGATCGGGCTGCGCAACGTCCACCAGCGGATTCAGCTCACCTACGGAGAGCCATACGGACTGGAGATCGAGAGCGAGCCGGACGAAGGTACCACCATCCGGATTCATCTGCCGGTCCGCCGGCCCGGCGGGGATGGGGAGGAGGCGCGGAAATGAAAAAACGCTATCTGCTGCTGTTCGCCGTTTTCCTGCTGGCCTTCGGGGCGCTGTTTACCCTGCTGAGCGCGGCCCCGCTCCAGCAGCGCCCGCGCGATTACTTTGAAATTTCGGTCGTCACCCGGGAATCCGACTCGTCGATCTGGGCTTCCATCCGTCAGGGGATGGAGCAGGCGGCCAATGATTTTGACGTTGAGCTGAGGCTGGTCACCCTCACCGAAACCAACAGCGTTTCGGAACAGCGGATGCTCCTCTCGCGGGAAGCCAAAGGGGGTGCCGACGCGCTGATTCTCGCCCCCGCTGATCCGAATGCCCTCGAGGATGCGGTCGCGGAGGCCGGAATTCCGGTTGTGACCATGCAGGCTCCCGTGGGGAACGCTCCCTGCATCTCGGTGGACAACGAAGCGATGGGCAGGGAGCTGGCCCGCTCGATGCTGCCCCGCCTGCGGACCGGCGACCGGGTCGTGCTGCTCTCGATCTTTCCCGGCGAGGGCGCCGTCGCCGGACGGGCCGCCGGTGCGAAACAGGCGCTCGCGCAGCAGGGTGTGGCGGTGGAGGAGCTGTGGCTTCCCGGCGGCCGGGGCGCGATGGGGGAGGCCCTTTCCGGGCTTCTTTCCGATCCCCCTGAGCTGGTCATCGCACTGGAACCGGCCGCACTCGAGGGAGCGGTGCGCGTTTTCCAGGGGCTGGAAAGCGCCCCCGCCCTCTGCGGAATCGGCTCGACCAGCCTGATCGTCTCCTGCCTTGAGAAGAAGCTCATCGAGGCGATCGCCGCTCAGAACGACTTTGCCGCAGGCTATCTCGCCATCGACGCGGCGGTTGCAGCCGCCGAGGGGAGGCCGCTTTCTCCCGCGGAACCGATCGGATTTTCGATCGTCCGGCAGGATACGATGTATCTTCCGGAGAACCAGAAGCTGCTTTTTCCGTTTGTACGGTAAGCAATTTGCGCGGTAACCAAAAGGAGGGACTCTGATGAACAGATCGAACCGTCCGCCCCGCCGCCTCTGCCTGCTTCTCGCGCTGCTGCTGGGGATTCTGCCCGGCTGCGGGAGGAGCGCCGCGCCCTCCCGCAGCGCCGACGGAATCCGGGTTGGCGTGGCCCTCTACCAGCAGAACGATACCTTTATTGCAACCATTGTGTCGAGCCTTGAGGCGGCGGCCCGCGAGCGGGAGGCGGACGAGGGGCTGAAGATTACCCTGAATATCACCGATGGGCGCGGCAGTCAGGCGACGCAGAATGAACAGATCGACCGCTTTCTGTCCACCGGCTATGACGTCATCTGTGTCAATCTTGTCGACCGCACCGCGGCGGCGGTGATCGTCGATAAGGCGAAAAGCGCCGGAATCCCCCTGATCTTCTTTAACCGCGAACCGGTCCGGGAGGACATCATGCGCTGGGACAAGGTATACTATGTCGGCGCCGAGGCGGGAAAGTCCGGGGTCATGCAGGGGGAGCTGGTTGCCGAGGCCTACCGCGCGGACCCGGAGGCCCTCGACCGCAGCGGCGACGGAGTGCTGCAATATGTCATGCTCGAGGGTGAGCCGGGGCATCAGGACTCCCTGCTGCGCACCGAGTATTCGATCAAAGCGGTCACCTCGGCCAATGTGACGACCGAAAAGCTCGCCAACGACACCGCCAACTGGAACCGCGGGCAGGCCGCAAGCCGGATGTCTCAGTGGATCGATCAGTTCGGCGGCCGGATTGAGGTGGTCTTTGCCAACAACGACGACATGGCGCTCGGCGCACTGGACGCCTGCCACGCGGCGGGGGTCGAGCCGCTCCCCTTTGTCGTCGGCATCGACGCGACTCCGCCCGCCTGTGAATCGATGCGCGCGGGGGAGCTGCGCGGCAGCGTCTATAACGACTCCCCCGGGCAGGCGAAGGCGATTCTCGATCTCTCGGTCGCTCTGGCAAAAGGCCGCAGCCCCTCGGAGGCGGTCAGCTTCAAGGAAGAAAAATATATCTGGCTCCCCTATCACAAGGTGACCCCGGAGACCCTCGACGAGGTGGTTCCCCCGGCGGAGTAAACCTGTTTTTCTCATAGGCGCCCGCTGCGCGGCGGCGGTGCGGGCAATCGGGCAGCCGGATTACGCAGCATTTTTATACCGCTTTACAAAAAAGTCTTGTTCCAGGCAGAAAAAGGTCCCATCCGGAATTCCGGATGGGACCTTTTTCTGCCCTCAGGCGCGAAGCTATCTGCCGCTGGGGTTTCAGCGCGGCATCTTTTTCTTAGAAAAGGTCGGGCTGAATCCACGGCATTGTCGTATCCAGCTTGGGCTGAGAAAGGACCTCGCAGCCCTTTTCCGTGATATGAATCAGATCCTCGATGTGATAACGATGTCCATCGACAATGGTGCGAAGCTCATAGCAGAGCATCATATCCTCTTCCAGACCCTTCGTCTCGCTCGGCACGAGCATGGGCAGCTCATGGACGCCTATACCCAAGCCGTGGCCAACCAGGCTCATGGTGAAGGGGATTTTTTCCTTCTCGAACTGTTCCTTCGTGAACTGATAGATGTCGCAGGCTCTGGCGCCGGGCCGAAGCTGCTCAATTCCTCTGACATAGCAGTTGGTCAGCCTTTTGTAAACGTCAAGATGCTTTTCGTTTGGTTTTCCGATCAGAATCCCTCTTGCAATGTCGGAATTGTAGTGATTAAATCTCCCGCCGTAGTCGATGTGGATGACGCTTCCATCCTCCAGACGGACATCGGGGCTGGGAGAGCAGTGGGCCATTTCGGAGCGTCTTCCGCTGCCGAGGCACATGAATTCAATGGCCTGGCACCCGTTATCAAACATATTTTTGATAATACGGACCGCAAGGTCGTTTTCAGAATCTCCCACTCTGCTCATCCGGACAGCCGCCTCCATTGCACGGACAGTGTTGAGTCCGGCGTAGGAGAGCTGTTTGATCTCCCGCAGTTCCTTGATGGCGCGGACCTGATCAAAAATACGGGCGCACTGCACAAACTCGGCATTCGGCAGGAGGGTGATCAATTCCTGATAATAGGTTGCCATCAGGTAATTGAGCTCAATTCCGATGCGCCTGTTTTCCAGATGCTTCTCTTTGATCACATCCGCAAGCATCGCGATCGGAGAACACTGCAGTTCGACAAAATAACGTCTGTCGCTGATCCAGGTTTCCGCTTCTACGGTTGGTTCCTCGATTTTGCACGCTATGATTGCGGGCTCAGAGGCAAGCGGCATCACCGTGATAGCAAGACGTTCACGAATCGACGTCTGCGTCTGAATGTAGGTCTCGGCAAAATAGAGGACATTTTCAGGGGAAATGGCAACCAGCACATCCAGCCCCTGCTGCTCCATATACGGCTTGCACCGCTCATAACGGGCACCTCTCGTCTCGTCTAACATGAATACACCCCTTTATCTTACTGAACTCATTCATTTAATGATCTGATAGGTTGGATGGAAGCCCTCCGGCGCGGACAGCACCACAGGACCGTGCGGCGTAATCCGAACCAGATCTTCGATATGATACCGGAATCCGTCGACATGTACCGCATGCTCCACGCACATCACCATGTTTTCCTCCAGCGGTGTTTCATTGCCCGGGGCAAGCATGGGATATTCATGAACGCTCAGGCCCAGTCCATGTCCGGAATGGACGCGGTTGAAGGGAAGCCCCATCTTCTCGCTCATCGCCTTCGCGGTGAAATAGACGGAATTGGCCGGAGCGCCCAACTGACACGCCTCTACCGCCGCAACATAAACCTCCATCATACGGTCGAAGACATCCACATGTTTTGCGTTTGGCTCACCGATGATAAAGGTCCGGGCGACATCCGAGTTATAATGGTCAAACAGTCCGCCAAAATCAATGCGGCCGTGGGTATGATTGGCCATCGGAAGGTTCTCCGGCAGCCCATGCACCAGAATTGACCGGTCGCCGGTGCCCATAACCAGAAATTCAATGCTGGTACAGCCCCCGTCGATCATCTTCTTGGCAATGCGCTTGGAAAAATCAGTTTCCAAAGAGCCGACGCCAACCTCGCTGATCGCCTCGGTGTATGCATCGCGGGTGACCAGAGCCGCATGCTGAAGAATTTCGATCTCCCGCTCCTCTTTGATCGAGCGGACCACATTAAAGGTATGCAGGCATGATTCAATTTTTACGTTGGGCAGCCGCTGCATGAGCTCGCGGTAATAGGCGGCGGAAAGATAATCCATCTCAATGCCGATCCGCTTATTAAGAAGACCCCGCTCGGTAAGCACATCCACCAAAAACTGGATGGGCGATTCCCTGAACTCAAAATAGTAGCGGCGGTCCTTGATCCAGCACTCGTTCTCGACGGTCGGCTCCTCAATTACGCAGGCAATCATTGCGGGATCTTGCTCGAGCGGGAGCACCGCAATCGCAAGCCTGTCTCGGATGGACTTCTGTGTCTGGATATAGGTTTCGGAGAAGTACAGTACATTTTCAGGAGAAATCGCAATCACAACATCAAAGTTCTGCTTTTTCATCTCCTGCTTTAATTTATCATAACGCAGGGAAACTCCCGAATCTCTCATTTCTATTTTCTCTCCTTCCGATTTGTATTTTCAATGGCCAAGCTTCATTTTGGGGAAAAGCCTCTTTGTTGCCCAAAGCAAACTGCCTTAGCAATAAAGAGGCTTTTTCACAGCGCGATCCCGCGGCGGGATCCACCTTCTTTTCCCCTATGGGCGTGTCGGAATCACAGCCTCACAAGCTCAGACAGACGCATTCTCCGCCCGTTTGCTTTTCCGCATCGCCAAAAAACAGGAGACTGCGGCAACGCCAACGCCGATGATATCGGTGAGCAGGGAAGTGTCAATCAGAAGGAATGCACACACCAGGAAGGCCGCCCGCAAAGGCAGGCTTACCCTTGCCTTCATGTATCCAATGATAGCGACGCCCAGACAAAGGACGCCGACAATCGCGGTACACAGAGCGCGCAGGATTTCCAGAGGGGTGCCGTTCATGAGCAGCGCGGGACCGAACACGAACATATAGGGGACGATGAACGCGACCAACCCAAGTCCCAAGCCCTGCCAACCGGTCTTGTTGGGGTTGGATTTTGCAATCCCGGCCGCGGTGTAGGCAGACATGGCAACGGGAGGAGTCACCGTGGAAAGGATTGCATAGTAGAAGATAAAGAGATGCGCAGCCATCAGCGGGATGCCGGCTTCAATCAGGGTCTGGCCAACAACCGACACACAGACGATGTAGGCCGAAGGCGTCGGAAGGCCCATTCCCAGAATGATCGTGATGAGCATCGTCAGGAAGAGCAGGCCCCACATATAGCCGCCGGAGAGACTGATCAGGAGGCTGCCCAGCTTAACGCCGAGACCGGTCACCGCCAGAACGGCAATGATGATGCCGGCGCAGGTGCAGGATGCCAGAATGCTGACACAGCTGTGAGCGCCGTCATAGAGCGCATCGATGACCTTCGTCAGTGTGATCTTGATGTTGCGTTTGATCAGCGGCGCAATAATCGTGATCAGAATTGCAACAACAGCCGTTCTGGAAGAGCTCATTTTGAAAACAAGCAGCATCAGAATAATTCCAATCAGCGGGGAAAGCAGCGGCCATTTGTCCCGGAGGATCTGCCTGATGTCGGGAATCTGGTCGGGGTCGAGTCCCTTCAGGTTCAGCTTTACCGCTTCAAGATCAATCATGACGAAGACCGAGAAGAAAAACAGGGCGGCCGGAATCAGCGCTGCGATACAAATCTCAGAGTAGGGAATCCCGGTCATTTCGGCCATGATGAACGCCGTGGCGCCCATAACAGGAGGCATAATCTGTCCACCGGTGGAGGCAAC
Source organism: Ruminococcaceae bacterium D5 (assembly GCA_900113995.1). GTDB lineage: Bacteria > Bacillota > Clostridia > Oscillospirales > Ruminococcaceae > Yanshouia. The sequence continues at coordinate 23,275 of FORK01000009.1, forward strand.
CGCCTCCACCGCCCCGGCAAAGTAATCCTTATAGCCGGTTTTCTTCATCAGAGGAATCGTAAAGGTGCCCGTCGTGACCACATTGGCGATTGCGCTGCCCGACACAGTACCGAACAACGCACTGGAGATTACGGCGACTTTTGCCGGACCGCCCCGGAATTTTCCCGCAGCACCGGTCGCCAGATCAATAAAGAACTGTCCCCCGGCAAAGTTCTGCAAAAATGCTCCAAACAGGCAGAACAGGAACACAAACGTCGCGGTCGCGGTCAGCGGAGAGCCGAAAATGCCGACCTCACCGAAGATCATGCGCACCAAACGAGACACCTTGAATCCCGCATGGCCGAACGGCGCGGGAAGATACTGACCGAAAAAGCCATAGGTCAGAAACGTCGCCGTTACAATGAACAGGCCGCTGCCGGTCGCTTTTCTCGTGATGGTCAGGCAGACGATGATACAGATAATGCCGAAAAACGTATCATAGTCGGTGGGCTTGGTTGTGCGGAACAGCATCTCGCTGTAATTGAGCATGTAATACCCAATCGAGAAGACTGCGGAAAGGCCGATCGCGGCGTCAAAGATATATCCTATGGAGACTTTGCCGCGCTTCTCCATGGAAGTCAGGCAGATTACCAGCGCAGCAATCAGCAGGTTCATCGGGTAATGGACCCAGTAATTGATCCGGATGACCGTGGCCGCCAGCAGATCATATCCCGACAGGAACACGCACAGGACACAAATGATTTTCTTATACACCGACATGTCCTGAAAATAAGCTTTGAGCTCGGAGAACATATTAACCTCCTGTTAAGAGATGGTTCAGATTCCTACTTCATCTCCGGGGGGATCAGCTTTTCAGGAATCTCATAGCCCTTCTCTTCGAAGTAACGGATGGCGCCGGGATGCAGGGGCACCGAGCAGTTGACGAAAGACTCTTCGGTCATGTCGTTGCCGGTGGAGTGCGCATTGATGAAGTAATCCTGATGCTCGAAGCAGGCCTTGGTGATCTCATAGGCCAGATCGGCATCCATATCCTGGTGGGCGATGATCATGTTGCCGAAGGAAACGGTATTGACGTCGTGATCCTGTCCGTTGTAGGTACCGGCAGGGATGACGGCGGGCGTCAGGAAGGGGTAGGTATCGCAGACGGTCTTGAGCTGTTCATCGGTGTACTCGACAAACGCCATGTCATAGTTGAGCGCAAAATCGGTAACGGTGCCGACCGGGATTCCCATCGCAAGAACAACGTTTGCAATGTTGTTGTCCTTGAGCAGCTCATAGGCCGCGTCAACGCCGCCGTAGATCTTTTCCTTAGGCGTGATGTTGAGCGCCTTCATGCTGTACTCGATCGAATAGTTCGGGCCGGAGCCGGCGGGTGCGCACGCAACGACCTTGCCTTCCAGATCAGCGATATTCTTGACGCCGGTTTTGGTGGTGGTGATATTGTGGAAGTAGCTGGGGTAAGCCATAAACAGGGCGCGCTGCTTCTGATACTTCGTGCCGTCGGGGGAGGCAATGCCTTCGCCGTTCCACGCCTCATAGCAGACGGCCGAGTTGCCGAGGGTGAGGAGCGCTTCGTCGTCTTCGATCATCTGGATATCCGCCAGAGGCCCATCGGTGACCTGAGGGCTGGCAGTGTAGCCATCAACATAATCGTTGATAACCTTGCTCAGGGCGCTGCCCCAAATATACCAGGTTCCGGTCAGGTTGCTGGTGGGGATCGAAATTTCAGTGGTCTTCTGCTCGCCCTCAGTTTTCTTTTCGCCTTCTGCGGCGGGAGCTCCTGCGGAGGAGGGGGCAGCGGACGAGGAAGCCTGCGCTACCTTCTGGCAGCCGGTCACCATGGAGAGGATCATGATGAGCGAAAGAATCAGGGTTAATGTCTTTTTCATTTTTATACTCCTTTGCTTCATTATTTGCCAGGAATCAATGTAACTTAATCGGTATATCAGACCTTCCGGCTGTGACATACCGCTTGGCACAAAAAATTCGCACCTATTTGAGCAATGCGATCAGTTCCACTTCGCACAGTGAACCGCGGGGCAGTTCCTTGACGGCAAAGCAGGATCTGGCGGGCTTGCCGACAAAATATTTCGCGTATACCGCGTTGAATCCGGCGTAGTCCTTCATATCAGACAGGAAACAGGTTGTCTTTACGACATCCGTAAACTCAAGGCCCTGATGCGAAAGAATCGCGCGGATATTCTGCATGATTTGCTCCGCCTGCGGTTCAATGGAATCGCCATTGAGCTCCTTTGTTTCGGGGTTGACAGGGGTTTGTCCGGATAGGAACAGAAAGCCACCCGCCTTGATCCCCTGCGAATTGGGTCCGATTCCTCCGGGGATGCCCGGCGTCGAAATTGCCTCAATCATCCGTATTCTCCTTCTTTCGGAAAGTTTTATGAAAACGCGACCTTCCCATGCATCGCGGGGCGGTCAGCCGCTTCCTGACCAAAGCAGATTTTGTCTTTGCATCGCCGGCAGGGCTTTATCCATTTGCCTCCCGGACGATTTTCAGATAGCGGTACACCGTCGGCTCCGAAACGTTAAGCCGCCGTGCCACCTCTGCGACACTCCCTTTGAGAACAAAAATGCCCTCGTCGTTGAGCAGTTTAATGGCATATTGCTTTTCGCCCACCGTCATATGCATCGGATCTGCCTGTATTTTCTCTGTCACCATGTCAAACACCAGACTGACCGCGTCGGCAACCGAAACATTGAGATTTTCGATCGGCTTAAATCGGTCCCCGGCCTTGGCGGATTCCCCTTCCTGCGGATTCTCCTCGATGGGGTCAATATGGGTGAAGAAGTTCAGGAACTCGGCCGCCTTATCAAGATAGGCAATATCGATATTGACGCACAGGCTCCCGATCAATTCCCCATCAAAGTTGCGGATCGCATAGCTTGCAGAGCGAAACCGTTTCCCAGTGGCTGCGGTTGATATGTAATTGGCAATATAAACCTGGCTGGTGTTTTTTCTCAGCCGCTTCATGCCCATGTCGCTGACAGGGCTTCCGATTTGGCGTCCACTCAGGTGGCCGTTTTCGATCGCGACGACGGAATGATCCGGCGTCGCATAATCGTGCAAAACCACCTCGCAGTGCGGTCCCAGGATTTCGGTAATAAACTTTACGATGGGGCAATAGGACTGGACAATTTCTGAATTTGTAATCTTTCTTTTTTTCATATTAATCCTTAATTATTTATTATAATAATATTTTTTTATTATACTTGCATTATAATTTCCCCTTAGGCGGATGTCAATCCCTTTCACGCAGCCTTTCCCAAGTTTGTGATTTTCGTCAAAATTTTTCTGCAATTTCTACGAGGCTGTAAATTTTGATTGAATGCCGGGGGCGACGCATATTTTTCCGCCGTCAGCAGCCGTTCCTCACACCTGCTTTGCCATCGGTCCCACAGTCATGACCACCGGCTAAGCCGCCAGCTTGAGTTGGTCCTACAGGGCCGCCGGCAAGCGTCTCAAGACGCACCGAAATTTCTTTCACACGCATCACATACGGGCGGCCCGCAGGCCGCCCTTTCCCTCCCGTTCCCCTCTCCCGGTCCGCCCGCTCTGCCTGGTCCGGCGCCCGGCGCGCCCGAGCGGAGGGCGGCGCCGCCGCATCACCTGCCCCACAGCCCGTAAACGGGCGAGTTCACCTTCTGACGGCAGCCCTTCAATCTCCAAGGCTGCTGCTAACAGCCCGCTTCTCTCGATGCTTACAGCGAAAGCTTTTTACTGGGTCCCTCCACCGGCAGAGCCGGTGATTTCCGTCAACAAAAAGGACGCGCCGCATCGTCGGTGATGCAGCGCGTCAAACGGATTTTAGAAACAGAAGGGCAAGCCGGATTTGAACATACCGCCCGAGGAGTGAGCAGGTCCAATATGTATCCGAACTTCTGCCCCGCGCTCAGCCGAGGAAGGTTTCCGGCTCGGCCCGGCGGGCGAAGCCCTCCTCCAGCTCGTGCTGGTGATAGAGGTACTTCTCATCATCGTAGTACTTTGCGCCCTTGGGACATTTCTTCACACAGGCACCGCACTTGATGCAGATTCCAGGGACGTTCGAAGGGTCGGCGGGGTCGATCGCTCCCATGGGGCATTTTTTCACACAGAGGCCGCATTTGACGCAGGCGTCGCTTGTCTTGGGCTTGACCTTAAGGATGTTAACCGGATTGCCCTTGCGGTCGCGGGGGGTGTAGTAGGGCCGGATCGGGTCGCAGCCGTTGACATAGGCCGGTTCGGACGGCGCCGCCGGGAGAGCCGCTGCCTTTTCCGCAAGCTGACGGGCAAACCGGTCAGCAACTGCGAGATCCTGCTCGTCGGGACGATGGGCGGCCAGGGTGTAGGAGAAGGAGTGCTCGCCGATAAAAGCGGCTCCGGCCACCGTGTGGAAGCCATCCGCCTCGAGGGTGTTGCGCAGCTCGATCAGGCCGTCGTCGTAGTTGCGGTTGCCATAAAGCACGACCGGGACGGCAAGGGCGCCGCCGCCCGAAAATCCGCTCTGGACAAAGGGAAGCAGCAGGTTCGGCACCCGTCCGGCATAGACCGGTACGCCGAAGATGACCAGATCCCCCTCTTCGAAGCTGTAATGCTCCTTACGGGCGGCGGGCAGGGTAAAGTCGACTGTTTCGGCCGCAAGCCCAAGGACGGCCCCGGCTCCATCGGCGATCCGGCGGACGATTTTTTCGGTGGTGCCGGTCGCGCTGAAATAGACGGCGTACAGCTTTTTGATCTTCATGGCGTCTCCTCTTTTCTGTTGTTCTGCTCCGGCGGGCGCCCCCCGTCCGGCGCGGACGCGCCAGTTCTTTTCCGCGTTTCCGGGGGCGGCCGGGGAGAAATGACTCAAACAAGGCTGCGGGACTGTTACGGTCATTATAACACAAAAAGCAGGGACAGTCTATCCGCGCGGAGATTTCGCACCGCTCCCCGCGCAGGGTCCCTGAATCCACGCGGCGTTTCACAGGGATTACGACGGCGAAAGGATCTCTTCCCGCTGCAGGGGGTCCTGCAAAAGCCTGACATCGGGGATTCCTTCGAGCCGGCCGATCATCCGAGCGGCGGCGGCCCGGTAGCCTGCGCGGTCGTCCCCGGCAAAGGGAAGGTGGAAAACCAGCAGGTGCCGGGGCCGGATCTCCCGCTCCAGAAACTCCCGTCCTTTTCGCAGCGTTACCCAAGGAAAATCCAGAAGCGCGAGATCAATGGGGGTATCTCCGATGAGCTGTGCAAGCAGAGGGCTTGCCACCTCGCAGTCCCCGGCAATCAGCGCGGTGAAGCCCCCCGCCTCGATGACGCACCCGTAGTGCGGCACCCCGGCGTACTGCGCCCCTTCATGCGGAAGCCTGCCGAAGCGAACCGAACAGCCCGGCAGATCCAGCCGCTCAACAGGGCGGGAAAGGGTGATCTGCCGGGCAAATTCCTGCTGCGGAAGCACAAGCTTTGCATCGGGCCAAAGCTTCAGCGCCTGCCCGGTCAGCGTCCGGGAGTAGTGGTCGGGATGGCAATGGGTAAAAAAGATCAGATCCGGATGGGCGAACGCCTCACATTGCAGCATCCGGCGCTGCAATTCCGGACCGACCGTGGAAAAGTTCTCCGTTTTTTGGGTGTGCAGGAGATCCAGCCAAATTCGAACCAGGTTAAGCTCCAGCACGGCGCCTGCGTTGGCGCTCAAAGTAACCGTGCAGCGCGGCATGAGAAATTCCTCCTTCACCGCTTCCTCCAGCAGGGCATCGCCGCCCTCCTGCGGTGCTTGTATGATAGCGCAAGCCTCCGTTTCCGGCAGCGGCTTTCCGCAGCTGGGGTCAGGTTCCCCGCCGGAACCGGAGGCTGCCTTTTCGCCAGCCAAAACAAAACGCGCGTCCCGCCGGGGAACCCCCTGCGAGGGCGCGCGCCAGTTCTTGAAAGCTCAGACGCAGGCGGACTGCGCCAGCGGCAGCAGCTCCCCTGTTTCTGTGTTGATGACATATCCCCGGATGGTCACATCCCTGGGCATCAGCGGGTGGTGCTGTAACAGCTCCACCGTCTCGGCCACCGAGTTTTCCACCGTATCAAAGCCCCGGAGCCACGCCTCAAAATCGATGCCGCAATAGCGCATCATATCGATATGGTCCTGTGAAACGCCGCGCTCGATGAGGTGGTGGATCATCATTTCCGCGTTGATGCCCGATACGCCGCAGTCGGTGTGGCCGATTACCATGACCTCCTCGACCTCCAGCTCAACAATGCCGACCAACAGGCTGCGCACCGCGCTGTCGAACGGTCCGGTAATCATACCGCCCGCATTTTTGATCATCTTGACATCCCCGTTGCGGATGCCGAGCGCGGCGGGCAGCAGCTCGACGAGACGGGTGTCCATACAGGTCAGGATGGCAATTTTTTTATCCGGATATTTTCTCGAGGCAAACCTGCGGTAGCCCTCGCTTTTTAAAAATTCCCGGTTATGGGCAAGCATCTGTTCAATCATCGCCCATGGCCTCGCTTTCCCCCGCAGCGGTTTTCTCTGCTATGATAAACCGGCAGGAAAAATTTTTCAAGGTCCCGGGGATTTAAAAACCGTTCAGAAAACGACGCGGGGGCGGTTACTGCACCCGCAGGGCCTGCTGTACAAGCGGACAGCGGGCAAAATGAGGACTTTTCAGGTTTTTCAGATAGTAGCCGCCCCGCGCACGGCGGATATCCCCGGAAAAGAGCAGGCTCATAAAATTGTCCCGGGCAAAGAGGTGTTCGGCTTCATCGATGCCGAGCGCCTCATAGGGAACGGCAGATTCCTTTGCGGTCGCCCCGCAGTCGATCAACCTTCTCACAAGGTAGTCGTAGTCACGCAGCAGATTTTTGGTTCCCACGCAGCACATAGGCGCCCCCCCTTTCATACTGTTATTATATGAAAACAGTATCGCATTCCGCTGTCCGTTTGTCAAGATAAATCGAGAATATTTATCAAATTTGTGTTTTTATTTAACCCGTACACCCGGACAAGCCGCCGGAGGGCAGGATAACCGGCGCGGCCCAGGCAGCGCCGGTTATCTCTGCCCGCGCCTGTTCCTCACAGCCCCGAAACGGACCGCTGCCGTTTTGACGGCAGCGGTCCGCATCCAGAGATTGCTGTGGACAGACCGGTTGTCCTGTGTCCGGAGCAGAGCTTTCCCCGCACCGGCGGACCCGGCGGCGTTGCCGCCCAAAAGCGGTCCACCTGTTTGGCGCGCCTGACAAGTGTCAGGCGCGCCAAACCTCCTCTTTCCAAACAGGAATCCAAATTATTCTTCGTCCGCCAGCGCCTTGGCCTCGGCAATGACCGAAGCTTCCAGCTGGCCGGGAAGCTGCTCATACCGTTCGAAGGTGAGCACGAAGCTGCCGCGGCCCTGGGTCATTGAGCGCAGGGTGGTAGTGAAGTCGTACATCTCGCTGATCGGCACCTCCGCGACAATCTCCTGGGTTCCGTCGCCCCAAGGGTTCATGCCGAGAATGCGGCCGCGGCGCTTGTTGAGGTCGCCGATGATGTCGCCGGTGTAGCTGTCCGGGACATAGACCTTCAGGCTGCCGATCGGCTCAAGGATGACCGGACTCGCCTGCGGGATACCTGCCTTATAGGCGAGGGACGCGGCGGTTTTGAAGGCCATTTCGGAGGAATCGACCGGGTGATAGGAGCCGTCCACCAGAGTGGCCTTGAGGCCGACCATCGGATAGCCCGCAAGCATGCCGTGCTTGATGGCGTCCTGCAGGCCCTTTTCGACTGCCGGGAAGAAGTTCTTCGGAACCGAGCCGCCGAAGACATTTTCGCAGAACTCAAGCCCATCGGAATCGCACGGCTCAAATTCGATCCAAACATCGCCGAACTGCCCGTGGCCGCCCGACTGCTTCTTATGCCGCCCCTGCACCTTGACCTTCTTGCGGATTGTCTCGCGGTAGGCGACACGCGGTTTTTCGAGGGTGACCTCGGTGCCGAACTTGCTCTTCAGGCGGGAGACGATGACATCAAGATGCTGGTCACCGAGTCCGGAGATCAGCTGCTGCTTGGTTTCGGGGTCCTGCACGAAGGTAACGACCGGGTCCTCTTCGATCAGGCGCGCGAGGCCCTGAGCGATCTTGCCCTCCTCGCCCTTCTTCTTGGCGACAACTGCCATCGTCAGGGTCGCCATCGGATAACCGACTTCTCGCAGGGTGAGCACCCGCTTGGGATCACAGAGGGTATCGCCGGTGAGCGTCTCGCCGAGCTTTGCCACCGCGCAGATGTCGCCCGCCGGAACGGCCGAAACATCCTCCTGCTTTTTGCCGGTGATATAGAGCAGCTTGCCGAGCCGCTCGGGATTTCCGGTGCGGGAGTTGATCGGGGTGATCTCACCCGACAGCTTGCCGGAGATGACCTTCACATAGGAAAGCTTGCCAATGAACGGATCGGCGATGGTTTTGAACACATAGGCCACCAGCGGCTCCAGAACATCGCAGCTGACCTCAACCTCTTCGCCCTCGGCGGTAACGCCGACCTCATTGGCCGCGTTCTTGGCGGAAGGCAGATGGTTCACAATGGCGTCAAGCAGCGCGTCAATGCCGTCAAGGGTGAGTGACGAGCCGCAGAGCACCGGGAATATCTGCCGGGTGCGCAGGCCCTCGTTGATGCCACGGACCATTTCCTCGGTGGTGAAGGTACCGCCGCCAAAAAACTTTTCCATCAGATCTTCTTCGGTTTCCGCAACCGCCTCGGAGATGATGTTGCGGCATTCCTCCACAAAGCCGCCGACATTCGGCATCGAGCCCTGACGGCGATTGCCGTTGTCATGGACAAACGCTTTGTTGGCGACGAGGTCAATATAGCACTCCACACCGGCTCCCTCAGAGTAGGGAACGACGATGGGGCAGACGTGGGAGCCGAATTTCTCGCGCAGCTGTCCGAGCACCTTATAGAAGTCGGCATGGTCGGCGTCCATCTTGTTGATGAAGAACATGATCGACTTGTTCTGCTCGCAGGCGAGTTTATAGGCCTTTTCGGTACCCACCGTCACGCCGCTGCGGGCTGAAACCACAATGATGACGCTGCCCGCGGCGCGGGTGCCCTCCATCAGGCCGGTAGCAAAGTCAAACGCACCGGGGGTGTCGATAATGTTGATCTTGGTATTATTCCATTCCAGAGGGGCAAGCGACAGCGAAACCGACGCCACACGCTTGATCTCCTCGGGATCATAGTCACAGACGGTCGTCCCGTTCTCGACCTTGCCCAGACGATCGGCGGCACCGGCGCGAAACAGAAGAGCCTCCGCAAGCGAGGTCTTTCCGCAGGAACCGTGTCCGACCAGCGCAATGTTTCTGATCTTATCCGCAAGATACTGTTTCAATTTACATCTGCCCCTTTCAATATATCTAAAAACGTCTAGATATATTGTGTATTTTGCATAGCAACGGATGAAAAACGCCCATCGCTTATGGTTAATTATAGTATGATTTGGCCGGGTTGACAAGTACCCTGCACAAAATATTCCGATTTCGCTTCGCTGTTTCTGTCATTTTTGGTCAACAAAGGGCTGTGCCCGGGCTGCTTCGCGGAGTTGGACGCGCCGGGCGGGCCAAATCCCCAAAATTCGCCTGTCCCACCGGAAAAGGGACATGCGGATGGCGTTTTCAGCGTTCTTTCGGCGGATTTTCCCGCATATATATCACCGAGGTGAATGTGAGATGATGATGTATTCCTTTTCTTTCGGAAGAAGGCTCCGCCGCTCGACGCTGCTGCTCCTGCTGCTGCTCGCGGTGATGGCCGCCGGACGGGCGGTGCTCTTGATGCTCCCCGGTTCGGATGCGGCTGTATCCGCTTCGAACATCAGGCGCCAGCCCGGCAAAACCGAGGAACAGCGTCAGGCCTTTCTTGCCGCGCTCGGCTGGTCGGCCGATCCGGAGCCGTGCGAGGTGCTCGAGGTGATCATCCCCAAGGAATTCGATGAGACCTACCAGAACTACAACAAAATCCAGACCGACCAGGGACTTGATCTGACCCGCTATCGCGGCAAACGGTGCAGGCGTTATTCCTATATGGTGCACAACCACCCAAGCGGGGACGAACACGTGCGGCTGAATCTTCTGGTTTGTTCAGGCAAGATCATCGGCGGGGATGTCTGCTCGATGGGGCTTGACGGCTTCCTGCAGGGGCTGGCTTTTCCTGCTTCCGCCCCTCCTGCAGAGACGCAGAGCGCCGCGCCCGCTTCCTGAGCGCCGCGCCCTGACAGCGGGCCGCCCACCCGAAGATGATCCGTGCAGCGCGGCACCGCACTCAAAAACGTCCCGGCAACGGGCGGCGCATTCCGGAAAGTCTTGGCGGCGGGCGGCGCCCAGATGCGCCGCCCGCCGTCTTTGGAACAAAAAAACAGTTGACTTTTCCCCTGCGCCATTATATAATTATTTGGCATTGTGGTGGAATATGCCCCGCAGTGATTGATGGAAGCGTATCGAAGTGGTCATAACGGCCTCGACTCGAAATCGAGTAATCCTGTAAAAGGGACCGTGGGTTCGAATCCCACCGCTTCCGCCACGTCGGAGCAAGCGATATCAAGCTTGCTCCGATTTTTCTTTGGAAAAATCGGAGTGCACTCACGCCGCTGCTCTTCCTTCTCCGCAAAAGGTCACGTTCGCGCCGCCTGCTGCTGCGTGCGCCCTTTGGGTGCAAGCGCCCTCACCACAGCTCGCTGTCGCCGCCAAATTCTTGCGGGCGCATCTACGGCGCGTGGCATCTCTTTTATGCAAGCCGCTCCGCGGCTTCCGCTGCGGCGGGGCGATCGAACATGCAAGACAGCCTTGGCGGTTTTGTTGCACACATTCTTTCTCTCCGAACTCTAAAAATGAATGGAAGCCCGGCTGCAATTTGAACGAAAGTGTTCGAATTACAGCCGTTTTTTTCTATACAAAAGCTCTGTTCATGGGCTTTTTCGATGTATTGGGCGGGCGTCAACCGGACAGTGTTGCTGCAAACGCGTGAGAATCGCCCGACGAAAATAAAATCATGCGCGATTCGAGCCTGTATGTTCGGCCAAACCGCATCTCTTTTTCTTATCATAAAAGGCTTTTTCAGCGGCATTCGGTGCTTTGTGATAGATAGAACCTTGCGGCCTACGTTTGCGGCAAAGAATAAAATCGCCATTGAAATCCGAACCCGCTGGATTGAACCATCCATGGCGCTTTTGCTGTAATCATCGGTCCGATGCGGCTTTCCCCTGATTTTTCCTCAAAATCCGGACCTTGAAAAGCCGCAAATTGCGGCAAAAAGCGAAACGGGACGGTCCGAATCCGCATACCCCAATGCCGGTATATGAAAAGCCGCGTCCGATCGTCATGCTTCGCTCGTTTCCGCAAGACGCCTCGGCTGCCGCAGTCAAAGTAAACGGGGAAAGCGCAGGATTCTTTACCGATTATATCCTGTACTCCCGGATATCCTCCGGCATTCGGTCAGGCAGAAGCTCTTTGACAGCAGCCTCGCTGCCTGCGGCGACGGCGGTATCGTAATACCAGCACTTGAACTTCAACGTGTTTATCATTTTTTGCAGATCCTCCATCTGCCTCTCGACTTCCTGGAGCCTGGCGTGGAACATGCTCTGCCGCTTTTCGAGAGAGGCTTCTCCCTCCTGACACCAACTGAGGAACTCCTTCCGGGGTAAAAAGCTTTCGCCTCGGGAATCGGGCAAAGCGGGCCGCCGACAAAAATCTTTGGATGACAGGAAGCCGCCACGACAGGAGCGGCCGCCCTTTTACGGGCTGCGGGGCATGGGCGGTGCAGGCGGAGAAATTTCAGCGTCTTTTGAGTGAGAATCGTCCTGCCCGTCCCGGCGGACGGGCAGGACACCGGCGGCAGGCGATGCCAGCGGTGCCGCCCTCCGCTCGGGCGCGCCGCACACCGGGCGAACGAGGGCGGACAGGGAAGGGGAACGAGGGCAAAGGGCGGCCTGCGGCCGCCCTTTTGCGGGCTTCGAAACATGGGCGGTGCAGGCGGAGAAATTTCAGCGCCTTTTGAGCGGCCCGCTGCTGCAAAGCCCTTTTAAGGCTGACTTAAACCCCCGGCACTGCGGGGGGCTTACCTTCTGTTCCTTCGGACGGATCTCCACGCGAAACGTCGGCTTCGCGGATTTCGCCCGCTCTTTATGCCCCTCGTGCGTGCCGCCTGTTTTCGAGCTGCTTGGCGCAGGGGGCCGCGGACATTGAGCTTCAATGTCCCTCGCGCGTGCCGTCCGCTTTTGTCCTATGGATCGTTCCATGCGGATGCTGGGGCGGCGCATAGCAGGAGGAAAGCTTCAGCGGACAGCTTCCGGCATTCAAGATGTTATGCCAGATTCCGCCCGGTATAAAAACAGCTTCTCCCGCAAAAAGGCAGCACCGGAATCCCAGCTCATCTGAGGTGCACCCCATGCAGACGAGCGCCCGGCCTTCCTCGACCCGTACAACCTGATCTGTTTCGGGATGCATCTCCACACCGATATCCCCGTGCACCGGAATCTCCATCAAGGTCATCTGCAGGCGGCGGCCCGTCCAGAATGCCGTACGGAAGTTCCGGTTTTCCCTCGCGGCCTGTATCACATTGGCGGCAATGGGGTCCGCCCCGTAATCGGTTTGAGCCGAACCGCAGGCGTCCTCCCGGTTCCATGAATTCATTCTGCCCTCTCCTCTCTGTATTGGATACTTTATGATATGGGGCGGAGAGTGTCCCGGTGACATACGGGTGGCCGTGTATGTTTTTCACGGTTCAGGTCAGACTAAGGGCAGAGGGGGGGATCTCAGATCAATTTTGTGATTCTTTGCATGACGTCGCTCGGTTCCATTGCCGTGCTGTTCCTGGTGGCGAAGTTCATGGGGCATAAGCAGATCGCCCAGCTGGATTTTTTCGACTATATTACCGGAATCACCATCGGCTCGATCGCCGCCGAAATGGCCACCGAGCTGGAGGAGCCGTGGAAGCCGCTTGTTGCAATGATCCTCTACGGCGGGGTCACGATACTGATGAGCACGATGTCTAAAAAGTTTCCGCGGATGCGGAAATATCTCAACGGAACGCCGACCATCCTGATGGACCATGGAAAGCTGTATCGGGAAAATCTGTCGAAGGCCAAGCTGGATCTCAGCGAGTTCATGGTCATGTGCAGGCAGCAGGGTTATTTTGACCTGTCGAACATCCAAACCGCTATCTTTGAGTACAATGGAATTCTTACCATTCTTCCGGTGAGCAGCCAGCGCCCCGCCACGCCCAATGACATGAGTCTCAACCCGCAGCAGGAGCTGCTGTTTACCGAACTGATTATGGACGGCCGCATTCTCGAGGGCAACCTGAAGCGCATGGGGCTGGATCTGACCTGGCTCAACAGACAGCTGAGCGAACGGAATATCCACTCGCCGCGGGAGGTCTTTCTCGCAGTCTGCGACCGGAATCTGAAGCTGGTTCTTTTCAAAAACATCCAAAACGAGCGGGAGGGCGGCGGCCGGGAAGAATAACCGGAGCGGGGTCCTCCTGCCTTTGCTTTTTCCCTTCCCCAGGGGCGCGGGGAATGGAACCCGCGCTGCTTCCGGCGCATCAAACCATGCGGCTTCAGGGGCGGTGCGCGCTTGCGGCAGCGGGAATCTTCGGTCATGGCGGCACGGGGTCTTCTCACACGGCTATACGGCTCCTCTGTCACGCGCGGCCCCGATTTTCCCTACGAAGGCCTGTACCTCTCCGCAGCGCCTTATCGGCCGGCAACTCATTTCGGCCTCCTTCGGCTTTGCGCTTGCGCCGGCCGCATCGCTGCAAAACGCCTTTGAGTTTCGGCACTCAAAGGCGTTTTGCAGCGATGAAACAGCATTATCAAAAATATCCATCGCTTGTTTTCTCTTGAAAGCATCAAGGACGTTCGACTTTCTAAGGGAAGCTGATCCGGTGAATCAACCCATGCCCGTCAGGTCAATCTGCTCCGGGGACATAAAAAGCCGATCCCATCAGTCCATACTTGTCGGATCAATCCCGCTCCGGAAATACAAAAGGGTATTGGAAACCATTAGATGATCCATGCTTTTGCGGTCCGCCGCTTTCCAGTTTCCCATACCGGGAGACGCCATATGTTCACCGCACCGCGGGGCGCGGACCGCATCGGGAACTGCGGACTCCGCCGGTTTCCGCTTCCGGCGGCACACCCTCTGCGCCGCCTTCTCCCTTGAAAACGGGATTTTCTCCGCCGGTTATTCCCGGGGTTCCCGTTTCTGCACCGGCAGAGCGCCGAAAAACGCAGCCGCGCCCGCCGTCTCCGCCGCGTTCGGATGGCCTTTGGCGATTCCGCCGACCAGCTTAAACGGGCCGAAGGTATCGAAGCCGGGACAGCCGTATTCCCCGATCACCCGCGAACCCTTTTTCCGCACAATCTCCCCGATGGCAGCGGTATAGCCGCCGCGGGGACTGCCGCAGGTATAGAGGAGAAACACCGGCTTGTCCGCCGGCAGATGGTTTTCGGCATATTTCAGCACATTTTTGCCGGATTTGGCGCAATAGATGCCGGAGGCGAACCCGATCAGGTCATATCCGCTCAGATCCCGCGCACTGTCCGTCAAAGCGTCGATCAGTGTGACGTCATGGGCCTGCGCGATGGCATCCACCAGCTTTTTCGTGTTGCCATGATGTTTCGACTCATATATAATTGCAGTGTTCAACAAAATCACTCCTTGCTTTTTATCGGTACGTTAAATATACTATGTATGAAGCATAACTGCAAGTACGCAGAAAAATGATACATGGTACGCCCCGCCATACCATTTGGGGGAAACGGATGAAAACAGATCAGACGGTGCAGGATTATCTGCGGCAGGTCCTCGCGGGAGAGCCGGACGGCGACTGCCCCGTCCGCAGGACGCTGGAAATTTTAAACGGGAAGTGGCGCACGCATATCATCTATGAACTGTGCAAAAAGCCCTTCTGCCGGTTTGGGGAGCTAAAGCGGGCGCTTCCCCGGATCACCAGCACCATGCTCACCTCCACGCTGCGGGACCTGGAACGGCTGGGCATTGTCCGCCGGGAGCAGTATAATGAGATTCCGCCCCATGTCGAATACTCCCTGACGGAAAAGGGAAGAGCACTCCTGCCGGTGTTTTTTGAGATTCACCGGTGGGCGCAGCGTTATCTCGGCCCGGAGGCGGCCGGCCCCGGACCGGAGGGCGGGGACTGACCCGCCGGCCACGAGAAACGAGGTATTGAAATGGATCAAACCCTCCCCATGCGGATCATCGCGCGGATTCACAGCGATTTTCCCTCCAAGTTCGGCATTCCGCGGCAGAGCGGCCTGATCGATGCGCTCAGGGCCACCATTGTCTTTGAACCGGAATACCGCTGTCCGGACGCGCTGCGCGGACTGGAGGGATATTCCCACATCTGGCTCCTCTGGCAGTTCTCCGGCGCGCTGCGGGAAGGGTGGTCCCCCACCGTCCGCCCCCCGCGCCTCGGCGGCAACGTCCGCATGGGAGTGTTTGCAACCCGCTCCCCCTTCCGGCCGAATGCGATCGGGCTTTCCTCGGTCCGGCTCGTGGGAATCGAAACCGGCGGGGCGCAGGGGCCGCTGCTGCATGTCGCCGGAGCCGACCTGATGGATGGAAGTCCCATCTTCGATATCAAGCCCTACCTTCCTTACACCGACTGCCATCCCGACGCCGCCGGAGGCTTTGCCTTTCAGTCGCGGGAGGGGGTGCTGCGGGTGGACTTTCCGGCGCCGCTGCTCGAGACGGTTCCCCCCGACCGCCGGGAGGGCCTGATCGCCGTGCTGGCGCAGGACCCCCGTCCCGCTTATCAGAAGGAACCCGGACGGGTGTACGGCTTCGAGTTTGCGGGTCTTGAGGTCCGCTTTTCGGTGGATGACGGCACGCTTCTGGTCTGCGGAGTGGTCCCTTCTTCGCAGAAGGCGCCGGGCTGAGAATGTACCTGCGCCGGGCAGTTCCCCTTCTGCGGCGGTGCGCCGGGCTGCGGGCACGGCCCGTCCAGCGGTGTTTTAGAAAAATTTCGTTTTCCAGGGTTGGAAATAAATAGCTTTTTCTCACCGTTTATAGTAAAATAAAAGAAATTGCAGGACGCGTGAAACGAAAGGGGGATGCGGGCGGATGAAACGAATGATCAGAAAAAAGCTCAGCCTTATCATCCTCGCCGCAATACTGGTTTCCCTCCTGTTTAATTATGCCGTCCAGACCCGGGGTGCCCGCCGGGATATGCTACTCACCTCGCAGGAGCTGTTCTGGCAGATCCAGCAGATCCTCGAACAGAACGCCGCCGAGACAAAGCAGATCGAACACGATTTCAAGGAAAGCTGCCTTGTCCGCGCAAAGGCCGCGGCCTATATCGTCCAGTCGCGCCCCGACATTGTCGGCCATCAGGCGGAGATGGAAAAGGTTGCAAACCTGCTGGATGTCGATGAATTTCACCTATTCGATCCAGACGGAACCCTCTACGGCGGCTCACAGCCGAAATATTTCGGCCTGAACTTCCGCTCGGGGGAGCAGATGCAGTTTTTCCTGCCGATGCTTTCCGACCGGTCGCTGGAGCTTTGCCAGGACATTACCCCCAACACCGCCGAGCAGAAGCTGATGCAGTACGCGGCGGTCTGGCGCGAGGATGGCGAGGGCATCGTCCAGATCGGCATGACGCCCGGCCGGGTCCTCGAGGCCAAGAAGAAAAACGAGCTTTCTTACATTTTTTCGCTGCTGACGGCCGACAGCGGAGCGGCCATCTATGCGATCGACGCTGAGAGCTATGAGGTTCTCGGCTCTACCGATCCCGATCAGCTCGGCAAAACTGCCGGTGAAATCGGGATTGATCCGAAAAAGATTCCCACCGGACAGGAGGTGCTGCGCGCCACCGTCGCCGGACGGGACAGCTGCTGTGCCTTTTCCTTTTCCGGTCCGGTGATCCTCGTGCGGACCCACACCATCGACAGTCTCTATCAGAGCGTGAACCAGGATACCCTGCTGCTGGCCCTCTACCTTTTGCTGGGGGCGGTCATCCTGCTCTTTATGATTCTCCATTACCTCGACAGCTACATCATCAGCGGAATTGCCGCTGTCAACCACAAGCTGATGACCATCACCGGCGGGGACCTCGACGCGGTTGTGGAGGTTCGCACCACCCCGGAATTCGCCGAGCTGAGCGGCCACATCAACTCGATGGTGCGCAGCCTGCTGGATATGACCAATAAGCTCTCGGAAATTCTTGAAATCGTCCGCATTCCGATCGGGGTCTATGAGTACAACCAGGGGATGAAGCGGGTGCTGGCGACCAGCCGGATCGCGGATATCCTGCGTCTCTCCGAAGGGGAGGCGGAAGGCATCCTCGCCGACCATACCCGCTTTGAGGCGGCGCTGGCCGAAATCCGGCGGCGCCCCGTTGATCCGGAACGCGGAATTTATGAGATTCCCGGCCCGGAGCGGCGGTTCGTGCGGATGGAATCCTTCTCCCGCGGGCACAGCACCCTGGGCATCGTGCTGGACGTCACCGAGGATATCGCCGAAAAGCAGCGGATCGAATACGAACGGGACGTGGATCAGCTCACCGGCCTGTATAACCGCCGGGCCTTCTACCGCAATGCGGACCTTCTCTTCAGGGATGCCGGCCGGCTGGGTCAAGCGGTGCTGATCATGATTGATTCCGATAACCTCAAGCAGGTCAACGACCGCTACGGCCACGAGAACGGCGACCGATATCTCCAGATGATCGCCGGGCTGCTGCAGTCGCTGCCGGCAGAAAAAAAGCTGACCGCGCGGCTGAGCGGAGACGAATTCGTGCTGCTGGTCTACGGCTGTGCCAGCCGGCAGGAGCTTGACGGCGCAATCCGCCGGCTCGGCCGCTCGATGAAGGGCTGCTCCCTTCCGCTGGACGGCGGCCGGGAACTTCCTGTCAGCTTCTCGGCGGGATGCGCCTTCTTCCCCGAGGACGGAGATGATTTCCACATTCTGCTCAAGCGCGCCGACGACCGGATGTACCGCAGCAAGCAGCAAAGCAAGCAAAACGGCAGGATGTGGGAATCCTCCTGATGCATGGGCGCGCAGAACGCCGACATATGACACGCGAAACACCCGCCTGTGGATATGGCGTCTCATATCTCACAAAAACGCCGCGCCCACCGTTTATGGGCACTAACACCGACATATGGCGCGCAACGCCACACCGGCTCCATGTGTAGAAAGAAGCGCCCATATGGTATGCGAAACCACGCCCATATGACATGCAAAATGCTGCTCTGCGGCATAGCGCCTCTTATCACAACAAAAACGCCGCGCCCGGAAATCCGGGCGCGGCGTTTTTGTTTTGGAAAAGCGGTGTGCTTTAGGCTCTGGGGTTCTTGATCGCAGCCTGAGCCGCGGCAAGGCGGGCAATCGGCACACGGAAGGGGGAGCAGGAGACATAATCGAGGCCGACGCGGTGGCAGAACTCGACCGAGGAGGGGTCGCCGCCGTGCTCGCCGCAGATGCCGAGATGCAGGTCGGGGCGGGTGGCGCGGCCGAGCTTGGCGGCCATTTCAACCAGCTTGCCGACGCCGATCTGATCGAGCCGGGCAAAGGGGTCGGACTCATAGATCTTGTTGGCATAGTAGGAGTCGAGGAACTTTCCGGCGTCGTCGCGCGAGAAGCCGAAGGTCATCTGGGTGAGGTCGTTGGTGCCGAAGGAGAAGAACTCGGCTTCCTTGGCGATCTCGTCGGCGGTCAGCGCAGCACGCGGGATCTCGATCATGGTGCCGACCAGGTACTTCATATCGGAACCGGCGGCCTTGATCAGCTCGTCGGCAGTCTTGACGACGATGTTCTTGACGAATGCAAGCTCCTTGACCTCGCCGACCAGCGGGATCATGATCTCGGGAACCATCTCCCAGTCGGGATGCTTCGCCTGAACGTTGAGCGCGGCCTTGATGACGGCACGTGTCTGCATGGCGGCGATCTCCGGATAGGTGACGGTCAGGCGGCAGCCGCGGTGGCCCATCATCGGGTTGAACTCATGGAGTCCGGCGATGATGTTCTTGATATCGGCGACGCTCTTGCCCATATCCTTGGCAAGCAGCTCGATGTCGGCTTCTTCGGTGGGAACGAACTCGTGCAGCGGCGGGTCAAGGAAGCGGACGGTCATCGGCAGTCCGCCGAGGGCCTCATACATCGCCTCGAAGTCGCCCTGCTGCATCGGCTCGAGCTTGGCCAGCGCGTGCTCGCGCTGCTCGACGGTGTCGGAGCAGATCATCTCGCGAATGGCCGGGATGCGGTCGGCCTCAAAGAACATGTGCTCGGTACGGCAGAGGCCGATGCCCTGCGCGCCGAACTTGACGGCCTGCTTGGTGTCGCGGGGGTTGTCGGCATTGGTGCGGACCTTGAGCTGGCGGTACTTGTCGGCCCACGCCATGATGCGGCCGAACTCGCCGCTGATCGAAGCATCGACGGTGGGCAGCGCCTCGCCGTAGATATTGCCGGTGGAGCCGTCGAGCGAGAGATAATCTCCCTCGTGGTAGACGCGGCCGGCAAGCTCGAACTTCTTGTTGGCCTCATCCATCTTGATGGCGCCGCAGCCGGAGACGCAGCAGGTGCCCATGCCGCGCGCGACGACGGCCGCGTGGGAGGTCATGCCGCCGCGGACAGTCAGGATGCCCTGCGCGGCAACCATGCCCTCGATATCCTCAGGGGAGGTCTCGAGGCGGACAAGGATCACCTTTTCACCGCGGCCGGCCCATTCCTTGGCGTCCTCGGCGGTAAAGACGATCCTGCCGCAGGCGGCGCCGGGGGAAGCGGCCAGAGCGGTGGCGACCGGCTGGGCCTTCTTCAGGGCGGTGGGGTCGAACTGCGGGTGCAGCAGGGTGTCAAGATTGCGGGGGTCGATCATGAGGACGGCTTCCTTCTCGGAAATCATGCCCTCGTCGACGAGGTCGCAGGCGATCTTGAGGGCGGCGGCGGCGGTGCGCTTGCCGTTGCGGGTCTGCAGCATATAGAGCTTGCCGTTCTCAACGGTGAACTCCATGTCCTGCATGTCGCGGTAGTGATCCTCAAGAGTCTTGCAGACGGTCTGGAATTGGGCAAATGCCTCGGGGAACTTATCGGCCATCTGGCTGATCGGCATGGGGGTGCGCACACCGGCCACGACGTCTTCGCCCTGGGCGTTGGTCAAAAACTCGCCCATCAGCTTCTTCTCGCCGGTGGCGGGGTTGCGGGTGAAGGCAACGCCGGTGCCGCAGTCGTCGCCCATGTTACCGAAAGCCATCGACTGGACGTTGACGGCGGTGCCCCAGCTGCCGGGGATGTCGTTCATGCGGCGGTAGACGATCGCACGCGGGTTGTTCCAGGAACGGAACACCGCCTTGATGGCGCCCATGAGCTGCTCCTTGGGGTCGGAGGGGAAGTCGGAGCCAATCTTCAGCTTGTACTCGTCCTTGAACTGCTCGGAAAGCTCCTTGAGGTCGTCGGCGGTCAGCTCAACGTCCTGGGTGACGCCGCGGGCGGCCTTCATCTTGTCGATGAGCTCTTCAAAATACTTCTTGCCGACTTCCATGACGACGTCGGAATACATCTGGATAAAGCGGCGATAGCAGTCATACGCCCAGCGGGGATTGCCCGACTTCTTGGCGATGACTTCGACGACCTGCTCGTTGAGGCCGAGGTTGAGGATGGTATCCATCATGCCGGGCATCGAGGCGCGGGCGCCCGAACGAACCGAAACCAGCAGAGGATTCTCGAGGTCGCCGAACTTCTTGCCGGTGATCTCCTCCATCTTGGTAATATACTCCATAATCTGGGCCTGAATCTCGTCGTTGATCTTCTCGCCGTCCTCATAGTACTGGGTGCAGGCCTCGGTGGTGATGGTGAAGCCCTGCGGCACCGGCATGCCGAGAATGGTCATCTCGGCCAGATTTGCGCCCTTGCCGCCGAGCAGCTCGCGCATCTTGCCGTTTCCCTCTGAGAAGAGGTAAACAAATTTCTTGCTCATTGTTCTGAATCCCTCCAATTTTATTTGAAGACCGGCCCTGAGGCCTGTCCCATAATCCTTTTCCTTCAGTGTACTCGATTCGGCAACAGCATTATACCAAAGCGCCCGCCGAATTTCCACTTTTTTTTGCGTCCGGATGCGAAATATTTGAATTTTACGCGGATTTTTTTCTCAAAAATTGAAATCGGCTCCGATTTGGCGGACATCGGCCTGAAATTGACAACCAAAGCGGCCGGGAGTAGAATAGGGGTCGTTGAAAGGAAGGCGCACAAATTGAAAGCAAAAAAGAATTCCGGGCGGTGGCTCCTGCTGCCCGCGGCGCTTACCCTGCTGCTGGCGGGGGCGGCCGGCTGGAGCCTGCGCGGCATGAGTGCGCGGGAGCTGCTCGCCTATGCTCCGGAAAACCTCTGGCTCGCCGCCCTCATGCTGATCGGATGCTATCCGCTCAAGGCTCTGTCGGTCTTTTTCCCGATTGCCGTCCTCTACCTTGCAGCGGGGCTGCTTTTCCCGCTGCCCGCCGCGCTGCTCGTCACCCTCGCGGGGTCGGCGGCGGGATATTCCCTGCCGTGGCTGATCGGCCGAACCGCCGGCGGGGGACTTGCCGGCCGAATGGCCGCTCGGTTTCCGAAGCTGGCACCCGCCCTCGCGCTCAAGGACCGCAGCCCGGTGTTTTTTTCTTATCTGCTGCGGGTGGTGGGAGTGATTCCCTTCGATCTCGGCAGCCTGCTGCTGGGCGCCTGCGGCGTCCCTTTCCTTCGCGGCCTGCTCGGAAGCTGGATGGGCCTGCTGCCCGGAATCCTGACCAACCTGATGCTTGCCGAACAGCTCGACAAAGGGATCAACACCGCTTACCTCGTCCTGATGGCAGTGCTGACCGCTCTTTCCCTGCTGCTCACCGCGTGGGGGAGGCGGCAGATGGACCGGTGGACATAAACGGTGCACCCTTTGCAGCCATCGGTTCCGCCGGACCGGCATCGCAGGCGGCAGCGATCTGCCCCCGAGGCGGATAGGCCCGCAATGCCCTGACCGCGGAGCACCCGTTTTCCGCCCGCGCGCCGTCCGGAAGCCCCAAGGCTTCGGACGGCGCTTTTTGCGTCTGCGCCGGGCGGAAAGGCGCACTCCCTCTGCGGAAAGGGCCGCTCCCCGTTGGGGGGGCGGCCCGGCCGGTCAGAAATGATTGAAGGTCACAATCTCGTCAAAGGCCTTGCGATCCTTTTCGCGCAGGGCATCGTCCCCGGCTGCATAGCCGAGACTGACAACCAGCCGCACCCGACGGGTCTTGGGAATGCCCAGCAGCATCTTGATCTTCCGCTCGTTGAACCAGCCGACCACGCAGGAAGCAAGCCCCTGATCGGCCGCCGCAAGGATCAGGTGCGCGACCGACAGGCCGATATCGATTCCGGAAAAGGGCTGATTCTTCAGTGAGCCGCCCATCCGGGCGGTAAAATTCTGCCGTCCTTCGATCACGACCACGAAGGCGCGGGCGTTTTCAGTGAAGCGGTTGAGCCCTGTCTCCTGCAGGCAGGCGGCAAGCTGGGGCAGCCGCTCCGGCTCGTCGACGGCGATGTATCTCCAGGGCTGGCTGTTGCATGCCGAGGGGGACAGCCGCGCCGCCTCAAGACAGGCGGTAAGCTTTTCCCGCTCCACCGGGCGCGCGGGGTCAAAATTCCGGCAGCTCTGCCGGCCCTGAGCCAAACCGAGCAGGGTATCCATAAGCGCTTCCTCCTTTTCACCGCGCTCCGCTGTGCGGGCGCGGAAAATAACATGGCCGGCGCTGGTTTCTTCACCGCGCCCCGCTGTGCGGGCGCGGCGGAACTCCGGCCCCGGCGGGTCGGAACTGTCTCTTCTATTTTTCGTGATCTTCGCAAAATTTGCAAGTCTCACGCCGCAACCTTGTCGAAATCTTATCGCCGCGCCCCCAAAAAGAAGACCGCGGCCGTCCCGGGGCCGGTGTGGCTGCCAATGACCGCGCCCAGCGAACTGAAGCTGATCTTCGCGCCGGGGTGCCTCCCAAGGATCTCTCCGGCAATGAACCTTGCATCTTCCCCAGCGTCGGCGTGTACAATAATGATCTCCGGGAAGGCGTGCGGATCGTAGCCGTTCTCCTCCAGCCGGGCGGCCAGCGAAAGCAGCGCCGCACGCCTTCCCCGGACCTTGGCGGCGGGGGCAAGCCTCCCGCTGCCGGTGACGGTCAGCACCGGCTTGATGCCCAGCGCGCCGCCCACAATGGCAGAGACGGCGCTCAGGCGGCCGCCCCTGTAGAGGTGGCTGAGACTGTCCACCGTAAACCAGTGCTGAACGCGGGGCGCGTGCTCCCGAACCCAGTCTGCGGTCTGTTCCAGCGATTCCCCGCGGTCCCTGCGGCGCGCGGCGAGCAGAACCAGCAGGCCCTCTCCCGCCGAGGCGCAGAGGGTATCGATGACAACGATTCTGCGCGCGGGATATTTTGCGCGCAGCTCCACGGCCGCGATTTCCGCCGTGGGCGAGGTCGAACTCAGCG
Source organism: Ruminococcaceae bacterium D5 (assembly GCA_900113995.1). Lineage (GTDB taxonomy): Bacteria > Bacillota > Clostridia > Oscillospirales > Ruminococcaceae > Yanshouia. Next base: position 46,690 of record FORK01000009.1, read on the forward strand.
CGCCGGTGAAGCCGAGGTAAAGGATATCCTCCCCGCGCTCGAGGATGGGGGTAAAGGCTTCGATGAATTGTCCGAAATTGACCGCCGAGGTGGTGGAGATTTTCCCCGACCGCAGCAGTCCAAAAAATTTCTCAGGGGTCATCGAGCTCCAGCCGTCGAGAAACTCCGTCCCGTCGATGGCAAAATGCAGCGGCAGAACGGTGATCGAGTGCTCGCGGTAGAGCGGCGCGGTCAGGTCGGTGGTGGAATCGGTAGCTATTTGGAAAGACAAAGGCATGTTCCTCCTGTGTTTTCTCAGCGTTCCTCGCGGAAATAGTTGAGTCCAAGGCTTGCGGGAATCTGCGCACCCCTGCTCTTCTTCATGGAGCCGAGGACCAGCACCAGCGCGGTGATCAAAAAGGGAAGCATATCATAGAAAGCGATCGGGATTTCGATGACCCCCTTCGGCACATAGTACTTGAGCACCCGAAGCCCGCCGAACAGGAAGGAGCCGGCAATCGCGGCGCCCGGCTTCCACCCCGCGAAGATAACCAGCGCGACGGCGATCCAGCCGAGGCCGCCCACGCTGTCCGAAATCCAGACGCCGGAGTTGATGATCATCGAGCAGTATGCCCCGCCGATGCCGCAGATACCGCCTCCGAGCAGGATGTTGACATACTTTGTCCGGGTGACGTTGATTCCGGCGGCATCGGCTGCCGCCGGATTTTCCCCGACCGCCCGCACGTTGAGGCCGGTCTTGGTCCGGTGCAGATAGTATCCGGCAGCGAGGGCAATGACGATGCCGAGATAGACAAACAGATTGTAGGAGAAGAACAGCTCGCCCGCGGCCGGCAGATCGCTCAGGCCGGGGATCGAGACGCTGCGCATATGGGCGGTAATCGTCTCCGGCAGCTTGAGGGTTTTGGTTTCGGACCGGCTGATCATCAGCACCCCGATGAAGTTGGAAAGCCCCTCCCCGAAGATGGTCAGGGCCAGGCCGGTCACGTTCTGATTGGCCAGGAAGGTGACGGTCAGCACCGCGTAGATCAGCGCGGCGAGCATCCCGGCGAGGAAGGCGGCGATGAGCGCCGCCGCAAAGCTGTCGGTCAGATAGCCCGCCATGAATCCGGCGCAGGCCCCGATCGCCATCATCCCCTCGACACCCAGGTTCAGGTGCCCTACCCGCTCGTTGAGAATCTCACCGACGGTGCCGAAGAGCAGGGGCGTGCCCACCGCAATGGCGGCGACAAGAAATTTAAGCAGCATTCCGGCAGCCCCCCTTCCCGCGCGGCACGACGGTGTAGCGGACAAAAAATTCGCAGCCGAGGATGAAGAAGAGGATGATCCCCTGCAGCACCGCCGCGCAGTTGGAGGAGATCCCGTAGGTCGACTGCACCACCCCGGCGCCCTTTTCGAGCACCGAAAAGAGGATGGAAACGACAAGGATCATCGGGGCGTTGAGCTGGGCAAGCCATGCCACGATAATGGCGGTGAAGCCGACCCCGCCCGCGACCGCCGTTGTCAGGGTAATATCGGCGCCGGTCGCCTGAATCATGCCGCCCAGCCCGCAGACCGCGCCCGAGAGGGCCATTGTCCGCAGGATGATGCGCCGCACGTTCATTCCGGCGTAGCGCGCCGTCTCCTGGCTTTCGCCGACCACCGCGATCTCATAGCCCTGCTTGGTCCGCCCGAGATACACAAAGACGGCGGCGGCAAGAAGGAGTGCGATGATCCAGCCGAAATGGACCCCTAACACCTTGTCGAGGGCCGCGTTTTTGTCAAAGCGCGCGATCTTCGAGAAGCCCGCAGCCTCCATGTCGCGCCACGGGCCGTCCCGCAGGTAGGAGACGATGTGCAGGGCGATGTAGTTGAGCATCAGGGTCAGCAGCGTCTCGTTGGTATTCCAGCGGACCTTGCAGAGCGCCGGAATCAGTCCCCAGAGGCCGCCGCCCAGCGCCCCGGCCAGAAGCATGACGGCGATGAGAAGCCAGTGGTTCCAGCCCGCGTGGAAGAGGGCGAAATAGGAGGCGAACACCGCCCCCATGATGATCTGTCCCTCGGCGCCGATGTTCCAGAAGCGCATCCTGAAGGCCAGCGTCACCCCCAGCGAGGCGATGACCAGCGGGACGGCATACTTGACGGTCGCCTGAACCGCCATCTTGCTGCGGAACGCGCCCGAAAGGATGGTGGCGTAAATTTCAAAGGGATTGTAGCCGATCAGCAGGATAAAAATCCCGCCCGCCGCCAGCGAAAGCAGCACGCTTTCCAGGCGCAGCAGCAGGACCTGCCTCGGGGACTTCTCAGGGCGGGAAACCACCCGGAGAAGCGGTTCACGCCGCGGTGCGGTGCTCATGAGGCCTCGCCCTCCTTTCCGGCAAATTCCCCGGTCATCATCAGGCCGAGCTGTTCCTTGGTGACCGAACGGGCGTCCGCGACGCCGGTAATCTGCCCGTGGCAGAGGACAAGGATCCGGTCGGAAAGCTCCAGCAGCACGTCGAGGTCCTCGCCGATGAACATCACCGCGACCCCCTTCTTCTTCTGTTCATTGAGCAGGTCGTAGATGGTGTAGGAGGAGTTGATGTCCAGCCCGCGCACCGGGTAGGCGGTGATCAGGAGGTTTGGCTCCGATTCGATCTCCCGGCCGAGCAGCACCTTCTGCACATTGCCGCCCGAGAGCAGCCGCACCGGAGTTTCCACCCCCGGCGTGACGATCGAGAGCTTCTCCACCAGCGCCTCGGCCAGCTCCTTCGCGGGGCGCCGGTCGACGAAGGGGCCGCCGCCCGCTCGGTAGGATTTCAGCAGCATGTTGTCAACCATCCCCATCGAAGCGACCAGCCCCATGCCGAGCCGGTCCTCGGGGACAAAGCTCATGCTCACCCCGAGCCGGATAATCTCGGCGGGAGATTTCCCGACGAGGTTTTCCTTGTGATAGAGGATCGCGCCTTTATCCGGCAGGGTCAGGCCGGCGATCGTCTCGCACAGCTCCTTCTGACCCGACCCGGCGACCCCGGCCACCCCGAGAATCTCCCCGGTGCGGATCTGAAAGGAAATATCGTTTAAGGCAATCGATCCGTCCGGTTTTTTGACGGTCAGATCGACCACCTTGAGAATGGTGTTTGGATGCTCCGGCTCGGGCCGCCCGATCTCCAGCACAACCGGTCGGCCGACCATCAGCTCGGTGAGGGCCTTCTGGCTGGTTTGGGCGGTCATGACGGTATCGATGCTCCGGCCCTTGCGCAGAATCGTCACCCGGTCGCTGATTGAAAGAACCTCGTTGAGTTTATGGGTGATGATGATGACGGCGCAGCCCTGCTCCTTCATCCGGCGCAGGATGGCAAACAGACGGTCGGTCTCCTGCGGGGTGAGGACGGCGGTCGGCTCGTCGAGAATCAGAATCTGCGCCCCGCGGTAGAGCACCTTGATGATCTCGACCGTCTGCTTTTCGCTGACCGACATCTCGCAGACCGGCTTTTCCGGTTCGATCTCCAGCCCGAAGGACCCGCAGATCGAAAGGATCTTTTCCCGAAGCTGCTTTGGGGGCAGCAGCCGCTCCGGAGTCCCGAGAACGATATTGTCCATCGCGGAAAAAACCTCCACCAGCTTGAAGTGCTGATGGATCATTCCGATGCCCAGCCCCATCGCGTCGATCGGCGACGAGATAACGGCCGGACGGCCGTCCACAAGGATTTCTCCGCTGTCCGGATGGTAGATGCCCGACAGCATATTCATCAGGGTCGTTTTTCCCGAGCCGTTCTCCCCTAAAAGCGCGAGGATTTCTCCCCGCCGCACCGAGAGGTTGACCCGGTCGTTTGCCACAACACTGCCGAAGGTCTTGGTCAGCTCGCGGCATTCGATGGCATAGGGCGTCTGTTGCTCCGCCACGCGGTTCCCTCCTTATATCGAGCCCCGGAAAATCGAGGCGGTTTTCCTTCCTTTTATTTTACCCCAATTTACCCGTCAAGACAAGGCATGTTGTCGCTTTTTCATCATGGTGGCGAAAAGAAAAGGGGAGCGGCCGGGACCGGCCGCTCCCCTTTTCTTTTGCCCGGCGCCGCGCCCTGGCCTACAATCCCCTGTATTGTTTGGGCCGGAGATGTCCCCGCGCGATCGCCTGCGCAAGCTGTTCGATCATCGGCAGGCGGTCGCGGTTGAGGGTTCCGGCCAGGGCCACATAGTTGGAAATATGGTTCGAGCGCAGTACCGTTCCCTCGCTGTCGACATGCTCGAGGAAGATCTTCTGCTCCTCGAGGATCTGAAGCGGCGAAAGCGCCTGAAACCGCCCGGCCAGATAATCGCGGGTCAGCTCGGTGCCCGCGTTCATCGTCAGGGTCAGCAGGCCGAGGTACTCCGGGCGGGCGGCGGTGACGAGCCGGGCCGATTCGACGGCGTTTTCCTCCATCTGGGGCACTCCGCCGATACCGGTGATCAGGGTCATCGAGGTTTTGATTCCGGCGGCTCTGAGCTTTTGGCAGGCCTGCGCCGTCTCCGCGGCGGTGACGCCCTTTTTGATCTGAGTCAGAATCCGGTCGCTTCCCGTCTCGGCCCCGAGGTAGACCATCTCGAGGCCGTGCTCGCGCAGCGTGCAAAGCTCCTCATGGGATTTGCCCAGCACATCGAGCGCACAGCCGTAGGTCGTGACCCGGCGGCAGGCGGGAAAGAGCTGAAAAACCCGGTCGAGGACGGTGAGAAGGTCGGGAGTTTTGACGATCAGCGCGTCGCCGTCCGCGAGGAAGACCTTGCGGATCGGGTAGGGGATTTCGCGGGCGGCTTCCTCGAGGTCGGCGAGCACCTCGGGGATCGGGCGAACCCGGAATGTCTTGTCCTTATACATGGTGCAGAAGGTGCAGCGGTTGCGGGCGCAGCCGATGGTAAGCTGAAGGATGAGGCTGTCCGCCTCGCTGGGGGGACGGTATACGTCGCCTTCGTAAATCATGGCGCGGCTCCTTTCGGATCGATGTTGGAAAAGCGGCGGCAGGGAGCGTCCCCGTCTTACGGCGGGCGCTCCCTGCCCGGTTCAATGCCTGCGGGCCGACGAGGAGGGGATTCCCAGCTCCTCGCGGTATTTTGCCACGGTGCGGCGGGCGAGCGCCACCCCTTCCTCCCCGAGCAGCGACGCGATGGCGCTGTCCGAGAGGGGGCAGCCCGGCTCCTCCTCCGCGACAAGTTCGCGGATCCGGTCCTTGACCGAGCGGCTGCCCAGCCCGGCGGTGCCCTCCCCGGTCGAGGCCGCGCCCGAAAAGAAGTTCTTGAGCGGGAAGATTCCCCGGCGGCACTGCAGGTATTTCTCATTGATCGCCCGGCTGACCGTCGATTCATGAACCGAAAGGTCGTCGGCGATATCCCGCAGCCGCATCGGCATCAGATCGCCGTGCGGATCGACGAAGAAGGACCGCTGCCGCCTGAGAATCGACTCGACAATCCGCTCGATGGTGATTCGTCGGCTTTCGATCGACTTGACCACCCAGAGGGCCTGCGAGAGCTTCTGGCTGACATACTGTTTGGCCTGCGGGTCATCCTGCGCCATCTCAAGATAGGCGCGGTTGACCGAAACGCTGGCGTTATACTGCCTGTTGTAGGTGCAGACCGGCTCGCCGTCAACCAGATCGACGGTTACATCCGGCAGGATGTAGGCCACCGTCTCATCCCCGAAGGCCGAGGCGGGGCGCGGGTTGAGGGTACGGATCAGCTCATAGCAGGCCCTGGCCTGCGAAACCGGACATCCGATCGCCTTCGCGGCCTTCTGAAAATGGCCGAGGGCGCAGTCCTCGAGGTGATCCCGCGCGATCATGAAGGCCACCGGATCGGCCACCCCCCGCCGGGAAAGCTGGATGCAGAGCGAGTCGGCCAGATCATACCCGCCGATTCCGGGCGGATCGAGGGTGCGCAGGTAGTCGATCGCCTCGCGGGCAAGCCCCACATCCACCCCGAATTCCCTGGCCAGCGCCTCGGGGGAGATGGTCAGGTAACCGTGCGCATCGAGCGAGCCGACCAGCCGTTCCAGCAGCCGGAGGTCCACGCGGGTCAGGCTCAGGTCAAACTGACCCCGCAGATAGTCGGGCAGGTCCGCTCCGGTCTGCTCGGGCCGGGGCGCCCGCTCGGGGCGCTCCTCCTCATCCCGGTCGGCCGGGTCCTCGTCGGCGGAGGCGGCCGGGCGCGCGGTCAGCCAGCGCGCGAGATCGATCGGACTGGGGGCCGAATCCTCCGCCGTTCTGGTCGGCGGCTCGAGATCGATGAGCGGATTTTCAAGATGCACCTCGCTCAGATAAGCGTTGAGCTCGATGCTGTTCATCTGCAGCAGCTTGATGTACTGGATCTGTTGGGTCGAGAGGGTCTGCCGCAGCGCCTGCTGCTGCACCTGACCCAGATATCCGATGGACATACCATTCGCCTCTTTCCTGAAAATTCAGCCGGCGGTCCGCGGACGGGCGCATCCGGTAAAATCTTTTTCTGCCCGCACCTGAAATTTACAGGGTTTCAGCCCCGCGGCGGCATGAAATTTGCTCGGAGTCCGTACCTTATTATGACCGATTTCGAACTTTTTTGCAACAGGGCAACCGGCACAAACCCAGCGTCCGAAAGTTGACGAGATGGACGAAGGGGCGGTATAATAGGGTTGTAAAATTACCAGATTTCCGGAATTTAGATGATGGTTTCACTGCAATGGTATGGAGAGGAAGGCGATTCGATGCATCTGCGCATCCGTTTGGCCAACCCCGCGGGCAACATCACCCTTTTTGTGCTCGATCCGGTCGATCCGGCTGCGCGGCCCGCACTGTCCGCCGCGCTGATGCGGCGCGATCCCTCGGTGGAGCAGGTCGCCTTTGTGACCGCGCCGAAATCCGGCGGAGCGGGGCGGTTCGAGATGATGGGCGGGGAATTCTGCGGCAACGCCTGCCGCGCCTTCGGGTTTCTGCTGGCGCGGGAGCGTTTTTCCGGCGGGGTCCACACCCTTGCGGTGGAGGCAAGCGGAGCGGCGTCCCCCGTCGCCGTCACGGCCGACCTCGACGCGGGGCATTCGAGCGCGGCGATGCCGCTTCCCCGCGCGGTTTCCCCCTGCTTCGTGGGGGGCCTTCGCGGGACGCTGGCCGAATTTGAAGGGATCAGCCATCTTGTGCTGCCGCACGGATACAACGAAGAGCTGCTGCGCGCCGGACAGGCGCTGCTTGCCCAAACCGGAGCCGAAGCGTGGGGGGTTCTGTTTCTCGAGGGCCTCTCGATGATCCCCGTCGTCACCGTCCGCTCGACCGGCACGACCGTCTTCGAGGGGAGCTGCGGCTCCGGCTCGGTAGCCGCGGCCTGTGCGCTCGGCCTTGCGGCGGGGGAGGGGGAGCATTGCTGCGCCCTCCGCCAGCCCCGGGGAACCATCCTTGCGGCGGTGACGGTGCGGGAAGGCTCCCTCTCGGCCGCTTCGATCGGCGGGTCTGTCTCCTTCGGGGAACCGGATGTGCTCACCCTTCCGGACAAGGGGGAGGGATGAGCGGCGCGGCCCGTAAAATTTTTTGACTTGTCTATTTTTTCTTGACAAATTCCTCCGGAACGGCTATCATCATGCTATATCCCCTGCGTCCTTCGAAACTGAATTGATCAAGGAAATGCGATGACGGGAAATTGATCCTTTGTGCTGTGGGAACAGAGAGCCGCCGTTTGGTGCGAGGCGGACCCCGGGCAGGCATCATCTCATCCCCGAGCGGCCGACCGAACCGGATATTCCGGACAGGAAGGACGGGCCCCCCGCCGTTATCATGGGGTTCCCATTCGCCTCAGGGCCGATGGGTGACGAGCGGGCGCGAAAGGCGCCAACCAAGGGTGGTACCGCGGAAGCATCTGCTGCTTTCGTCCTTTGAACGGATTTCAAGGGACGGGGGCTTTTTTTATATCCGAATGAATGATTCAAGGAGGCTATCTTATGGGAATGACAATGACGCAGAAAATCCTGGCGGCCCACGCCGGACTCGATTCGGTGCGGGCGGGCCAGCTCGTCAGCGCGAGAGCCGATATGGTGCTGGGCAACGACATCACCACCCCGGTTGCGGTCAACGAATTCAACAAGGCGGGCTTCACCTCGGTTTTCGACACCAGAAAGGTCACGATTGTCCTCGACCACTTTATCCCGAACAAGGATATCAAGGCGGCCGAGCAGGCCAAAACCTGCCGCCAGTTCGCCCGCAAATACGGCGTCGAGCATTTTTATGACGTCGGCGAAATGGGCATCGAGCACGCGCTGCTGCCCGAAAAAGGTCTTGTCGCCCCGGGCGAGCTTTGCATCGGGGCCGATTCGCACACCTGCACCTACGGCGCGCTGGGCGCATTTTCCACCGGCGTCGGTTCCACCGACATGGCCGCAGGTCTCGCAACCGGCACGGCCTGGTTCAAGGTTCCTGCGGCGCTGCGCTTTGAGCTGAGGGGTTCCCTCGCCCCCAATGTCAGCGGCAAGGACGTCATCCTGCACATCATCGGGATGATCGGGGTGGACGGCGCCCTCTACAAGTCGATGGAATTCGGCGGCGAGGGCCTCAAAAGCCTGACCATCGACGACCGGCTCTGCATCGCCAACATGGCGATCGAGGCAGGCGGCAAAAACGGCATCTTCGAGGTGGACGAAACGACCCTCGCCTATGTCGGCGAACGGGTTTCCCGTCCCTATACCGTCTACACCCCCGATCCCGACGCGGAATACGAAAAGGTGTATGAAATCGACCTTTCCCAGATCAAATCGACCGTCGCCTTCCCGCATCTGCCTGAAAACACCCGCACCATCGACCAGGTGGGCGACGTCGCTATCGACCAGGTGGTGATCGGTTCCTGCACCAACGGCAGGCTTTCCGATATGGCCGCCGCCGCCCGCATCCTCAAGGGACATCACGTCGCGCGCGACTGCCGCACCATCATCATCCCGGCCACCATGCAGATCTACCGCGACTGCATGAAGCTCGGCTATACCGACATCTTTCTCGACGCGGGCTGCGTCGTCTCAACTCCGACCTGCGGGCCCTGCCTCGGCGGATACATGGGCATCCTCGCGGAAGGGGAGCGCTGCGTCTCGACCACCAACCGCAATTTCGTCGGACGGATGGGCCATCCGAAGAGCGAGGTCTACCTCGCAAGCCCCGAGGTCGCCGCTGCGTCGGCCATCGCGGGGAAGATCGCCGATCCCAACCGGATCTGATTGAAAGGAGATTTGCCAGATGAACGCCAAAGGCACTGTTTTTAAGTACGGGGACAACATCGACACCGACGTCATCATCCCCGCCCGCTACCTCAACACCCCCGACCACAAGGAGCTGGCCGCCCACTGCATGGAGGACATCGACGCCTCCTTTATCAAAACGATGAAGCCCGGCGATATCATCGTCGGCGGATTCAATTTCGGTTGCGGCTCGTCGCGCGAGCACGCCCCCATCGCCATCAAGGCTTCAGGGGTTTCCTGCGTCATCGCCAAGACCTTCGCGCGGATTTTCTACCGCAACTCGATCAATATCGGACTTGCCATCCTCGAGTGCCCCGAGGCCTCGGACCGGATTCGGGCGGGGGACGAAGTCGCCGTTGATTTCGACACCGGCCTGATCGAAAACCTTACCCGGGGCGAACGGTACCAGGCCGAGCCGTTCCCGCCCTTTATCAAGGAGATCATCAACCACAACGGGCTGATGAACGCGCTCGCCGCGGGGAAGGGGAAGGCATGAACAAGCGCATCACCGTCCTTTCGGGCGACTATATCGGACCGGAAATCGTGGAGCAGGGAATTCTTGCTCTGGAGGCGGTTGCTCGCCGCTTCGGCCACCGCTTTGAATTTTGCAGGGTCGATTTCGGCGGCGCGGCGATCGACTCGGCCGGGGTTCCTTTCCCGGAGGAAACCAGAAAAGCCTGCGAGCAGGCCGGCGCGGTGCTGCTCGGTTCGGTCGGCGGCCCGAAGTGGGATTTGGTGCCCAAGGAAATCCGCCCCGAGAAGGGCCTTTTGCAGATGCGTTCGGCGCTCGGCCTCTTCGGCAACCTGCGCCCCGCCAAGCTCCATCCGCAGCTCGCGTTCGCTTGCCCGCTGCGGCCCGAGATCGTGGAGAAGGGCATCGACATCATGACCGTCCGGGAGCTGACCGGCGGCATCTACTTCGGCAGCCACGAGACCTCGGTGCAGAACGGCGAGCGGGTCGCCGCCGATGTGATGGCCTACTCCGAGCATGAGATCGACCGCATCCTGCGGGTTGGCTTCGAGGCGGCCAGAAAGCGCAGAAAGCGCCTGACCTCGGTGGAAAAATCCAACGTCCTCGACTGCTCCCGTCTCTGGAAGGAGCGCGCCCACGCCCTGTCCGCCGAGTATCCCGATGTCGAGCTGATCGACATGCTGGTGGACAACGCCGCCATGCAGCTTGTGCGAGACCCCTCGCAGTTCGACGTGCTTGTGACCGAAAACATGTTCGGCGATATCCTTTCGGACGAGTCGAGCATGATCGTCGGCTCGATCGGCATGATGCCCTCGGCCAGCCTGCGGGATGATTCCTTCGGGGTGTATGAGCCGATCCACGGCTCCGCCCCCGACATCGCCGGGCGCGACCTCGCCAACCCGATCGGCACCATCCTTTCGGCGGCGATGATGCTGCGGTATTCCTTCGGGATGGCGCGGGAGGCCGACGCCGTGGAAGCGGCGGTCGGTGCCGTGCTCGATTCAGGGCTTCGCACCGCCGACATCATGAGCGCCGGAATGAAGCGGGTCGGCTGCCGCGAAATGGGAGCTGCCATCGCCGCGGCCATCGGGTAAACAAACCCCCGGACAACCGACTCGAGACCGGCGGCTGTCATTTCGGCCATCGGACAGGCAAACGACTGCCGCCAGATGGGAGCGGCCGGTGCCGTGCTCGATTCGAGGCTTCGCACCGCCGACATCATGAGCGCCGGAATGAAGCGGGTCGGCTGCCGCGAAATGGGAGCTGCCGGTGCACCGGCAGCCGGATGACCAGGACGGAACCCCCTCTGACAGAGCCGGGGGCGTGTTCTTTTGCGAAGGCTGACACAAAATCCAAATGGGGCGTCCGGAAAACCGGACGCCCCATTTTTGACCGAAAACACCGGGGATGGACGAAATTTCCGGTACGTGCTATGATAGCAGCCAGAACACCAACAGAAGGGAAGTCCTGCCATGCCTGTCATTCGAAACATCCTTGTCGTCTGCCGCACCGAACCGCGGCACCGGGTCATGCTGGAAGAGGCCCTGCCCGAAGCCTCCTTCACCTATGCCGGTCCCGATTCCGCCTCCGAAGAAGCGGTCGCGAAGGCCGAGGCCATCTTCGGCAACCTGCCCCCCGAACGGCTGAAGAGCGCCGCCCGGCTGAAGTTTTTACAGCTCAACTCGGCGGGAACCGACGGCTACACCGCGCCCGGAGCGCTGCCCAATGGGGTCCTGCTCGCCAACGCAACCGGCGGCTACGGTCCCGGAATCGCCGAATACATGCTCGGGGTGCTGCTTTCGCTCTGCAAAAAGCTGCACCGCTACCGCGACCAGCAGCACCGCGCCCTCTGGCAGCCGCTCGGAGAGGTGCGGGCCGTCGCCGGCATGACAGTGCTGGTCGTCGGCCTCGGCGACATCGGCCGGGAATTCGCCCGGCGGGTCAAGGCGATGGGCGCCTTTGTCATCGGAGTCCGCCGCCGGGGTACCGAAAAGCCCGACTATGTCGATGAACTGCGCCTGACCGAACAGCTCGACGAGCTGATTCCGCGGGCCGACGTGGTGGCCCTCTGTCTGCCCGGAACCGCCGGCACCCGCAACATCATGAACCGCGGGCGGATTTCCGAAATGAAGCAGGGTGCGATCCTCATCAATGTGGGACGGGGAACCGCGCTCGACTCCGAAGCCCTCTGCGACGCGCTTGACGCAGGGAAGCTCTGGGGCGCCGCGCTCGACGTGACCGACCCCGAGCCTCTGCCCGCCGAAAGCCGCCTCTGGAACACCGAAAATCTCATTCTGACCCCGCACGTCTCAGGTGGCTTCACCCTGCCCGAAACGCATGACCGGGTCGTGCGGCTCGCCGCCGAAAACCTCGCGGCTTTCGCGCAGGGCCTGCCGGTCAAAAGCATCGTCGATCTTGAGACAGGCTACCGAAAGCTGTAGCCGCAGCCACTGGCAGGCGTCTCAAGGCGCGCCAAAGCTTCCTTCACCTGTATCCTTTGCCCGCAGCCCGTGAACGGGGGATTCTGTTTTGTGAGAGTTTTTCCTCTGCCGATGGCCTTTCGGCATCAGCCCGTTTCGCTCGATGCCTGAAGCGCTTTTTTGCGGAATATCTCCACCGGCAGAACCGGCGGTTGCCCTCATCAACAATGGACCGCGCCCGCAGGTGTATCTGCAGGCGCGGCCCTGCGGGTTTCCGAAAGAAACGTATGGAAAAGCCGCCGGATATCCTGATCCGGCGGGACGCGGCGCCTCGAAGGCCCCCCGGGCAAAGGCCCCGGCGGCTCAGGCCCCGCCCGGGAAGGGCAGGGAGGTGGGATGCGCCTCAAACCGCACCGGCTCAAAGGCAAGCTCCCGCGCCGGGACGACCGGCTTCGGGTCAGCGGGATGATCGCTGAGCAGCTTTTCCATCCAGATCATGTCATACCAGCGGCCGAGCTTATAGCCGCAGCGGGTGAAATGTCCGACCTCGCGGTATCCCATCCGCTCATGGAAGAGGATGCTGCCCGGATTGGGATAAGCGATACAGGCGTTTGCGTTGGTGATGTGCTGACGCTTCAAAAGCTCCTCAAGCTGCTGGTAGAGCCGCCGGCCCACCCCCATTCCCCGGCAGTCCCGCCGGAGGTAGATGGTCGTTTCAACCGCCCAGTCGTAGGCGGCGCGCTCTTTGAAGGGTGCGGCGTAGGCATAGCCGAGCACCCCTTTCTCCGACTCGGCGGCCAGATAGGGGTACCGGGCGAGGATGCGGCGCATCCTCCGGGTAAATTCTGCGGCGTCCGGCGCCTCGTATTCGAAGGTAATCGCCGTATCGGTGACATAGGGGGCATAGATGGCGAGCAGGGCCGGGACATCGTCCTCCCGGGCCATGCGGATGGTGACGGGAATTCCCATAAAACGATCAGCTCCTTTTGCCCTATCCTAACATATGGCGGGCGGGTTCGGCAATCCCCCGGTTGCGCGCCGGCCCGGATTCTGCCATAATGGAGAAAAGGAGGAATCGACATGCCCTGGTGTCCGAAATGCGGCGGGGAATACCGCGAGGGATTTTCCTTCTGCGTTGACTGCCAGTGCGGCCTGACGGACGATCCGCCGGAAACGGCGCGGGCCCTCCCTCCGGCGGGGGACAGGATGGAGCCCGTCCTGCTCTGCGAAATCGAGGACGGACCGAAAACCGGTCTGCTGACCGCTCTGCTCGAGGGCGAAGGAATCCCGGTTCTCGTCAGATATCCGTCGATTGGACTGCAAACCAAGCTGGGCTGCGGATTTTCCCTCACCGGCGTCCGTCTCTATGTCGATGCCGGGGATCTGGAAACGGCGCGGGAGCTGACGGCCGCTTTTTCCGAAAGCAAAGAGGAAGCCCCCGGCTTCTCCGGCCCTTTCCCAGCTGACCGGCGCAGGCGGAAAATTCTGCTGCTCTGCATGCTGCTGCCCACCCTGCTGACAGGGGCCGGCTGCCTTCTCGCCTGGCTTTGGAAGCTGGCGTTTGCCCACTGACCTCCCGCTGTTTTCCCTTTTTAAGACCGAAAGAAAAAGAACCGGGCGCCTTGGGGCGGAATAGATCCGTTTCACCGCTCCCATACTGAAACCGGAAGGAGGAATCCGCCATGCTCCGGGAGGAATACCGCGCGGCCCTCGCTTTTCTGCGGGGGCGCCGCCGGATGCTCCGGCTGGTGACCGTCTGCTTTCTGGCAGGAGGGCTGGCCACCGCAATCGCCGCCTGGACCGCCTTCAGCAGCGATCCCGCTCTGATCGGAACGCTGATGGAACAGGTCGGGGAGCTGCTCGACTCCAAACAGATTGCCGACGAGACGGGGCAGCTTGACGCATTCCGGCTCTTTCTCGCCAACTTCTGGGCCTCGGGGATTACTCTGCTCTACGGCGGCGTTCCGTTCCTTTATCTGCCGCTCTGGCCGATGGCCCTCAACGCGGGGATGCTCGGCGTCGTATCGGCCGCCGCCCTGCGGATGGGGATTCCGCCCGCCGCGCTTGCCGCTTCCCTGCTGCCGCACGGCGTTTTTGAAATTCCCGCCCTGCTCATCAGCGGCACAATGGGTCTGACCTTCTGCCATTCGATCGTCCGGCGGATTCTGCATCTGCCCGAGCCGCTGCCGCTCATTGTGCTGATCCACGAACTGCTGCGGACCACCGTTCTGGTTGTGCTGCCGCTGCTTGCTCTCGCGGCGGTGATCGAGGCCCATGTGACCGGCCCGATCGCTTCGCTCTTTCTGTAACCGTCATCCGAAGGAGGAATTGTTCTGGAAATCAGTATCTTCAAAGCGGTCGGGCCGATCATGATCGGTCCTTCCAGCTCCCACACGGCGGGGGCGGCCCGGCTCGCGCGGATCGCGCGGCTGATCGTCGCCGCTCCGTTTTCCCATGTGTGCTTCGCACTGCACGGCTCCTTTGCCAAAACCTACCGCGGACACGGCACCGACCGCGCGCTGGTGGCCGGGGCGCTCGGGCTGCGCGAGGATGACGAGCGGCTTGCGGATTCCTTCGCACTTGCGCGGCAGGCGGGGCTTTCGTGGGAATTCGCCGAGGCCGACCTCGGCGGGATGCATGAAAATTCGGTGCGGATGACCTTCACCCTCACTGACGGAAGCAGGCAGGAGATCACCGGCTCGTCGATCGGCGGGGGACAGATCGTCATCCGCTCAATCAACGGCTTCGAGACGGAATATTCCGCCCAGTCGAGCGCGCTCATCATCCGGCAGTACGACCGGCCGGGGGTGGTCAGCGAGGTATCGGGGGTTCTGGCCGGGCACGGCATCAATATCGCGGTGATGCGGGTTTCCCGCAGCGCGCGGGGAGAAACCGCCTTCTGTATCATCGAGACCGACGACTGGATTCCCCGGGAGGTCGAAGCCACCCTGCGGGAGCTGCCCAAGATCATCAGCGTGCGGGCCATCAACCTCATCGACCGGGAGGAATCGACATGTACAGTAATTTAGCGCAGCTGCTTGCCCTCGCGGAAAAGCAGGGAGTCCCGCTCTGGCGGATCATCCTCGAAAACGAGAAGAAGCTCTCCGACATTTCGGAGGAGGGCGTTTTTGCCCTGCTTCACGAGCACTATCAGGTCATGACCGCTTCGGCGACCAAGGCCCTCGACCGGCCGATGCCCACCGTTCTTGGACTGATTTCGGGCATTGCCGCGCCGCAGTACCGTTATTCCCGGACAGAGGGCGGACTTTGCGGCGGCGTTCTTAACCGCGCGATGGCTTACGCCCTTTCGTGCAGCGAGGTCAACGCCTCGATGGGCAGAATCTGCGCCGCCCCCACCGCGGGGGCCTGCGGCATTCTGCCCGCCGTGCTGATGACCCTGCGCGAGGAGCTTTCCCTCAGTCTCCGCCAGACCCTCTGCGGGCTGCTGACTGCCTCCGGCGTCGGGGCCGTCATCATGAAGAACGCCACCGTCGCCGGAGCCGAAGGAGGCTGTCAGGCGGAATGCGGGGTAGCGGCCGCGATGGCGGCAGCAGCCGCCGTCCAGATGGCAATGGGCTCTCCCGGGCAGTCAATGCACGCCGTCAGCTTTGCGCTGATGAACTCGATGGGGCTGGTCTGCGATCCGGTCGCCGGACTGGTGCAGGTGCCCTGCGCCCAGCGCAATGCCTCCCAAACCGCCAACGCCCTGCTCTCGGCCGATCTCGCCCTCGCCGGAATGACCAGCGTAATCCCGGCTGATCAGGTCGTTGAGGCGATGTACCGGGTCGGTCGCCAGCTCCCTATGGAGCTGCGCGAAACGGCGATGGGCGGCATTGCCGCGACCGAGGCGGGGCGCGAATATGCAAGGCGGCTGGCTGAAGAAACGCAGGCAGCCGCCGGCGGGGAAGCCTGCACAGGCAGCCCGGCGCCATTTTGACAGCCTAGCATATCCTGTTGAATGAATTTGATTCCGGGCAGTCCCCTTCGGCGCTGCAATGAAGGCCCGGCCGTTTGCACGCGCCCTTTCCCACGCTGCGCGATCGGCGGGTGCAAATCCGCACAGCGGCTGGCCGAAGAAACGCAGGCGGTGAGGGGTGAGGAAGGATGGGTTGGAAGCCACCATTTTTTGACACATTTGCGAATATTGTCAAATTTCAATTTATTCCGGTCAATTTCTTGTGCATTTTTCCTTGTTGTGCTATACTAAAATAAAACAAAGTATGAATAAAACAACAAGGAGGTATTTCTATGCGGTTTCAAGCCACCGTTTTGATCGACAATACGACCGTTTCTCCCGAACTGAAGGCGGAACACGGCCTGAGCATCCTGATTACGGCGGGGGACGGCTACCGCCTCCTTCTCGATACGGGAGATACCGGAGCCTTTCTCGATAACGCCGCCGCCCTTGGGACCGACCTCAACGGGCTGGATGCGCTGGTGCTGAGCCATGGCCACTACGATCACACCGGCGGGCTGTCCACCCTGCTCGAGCAGTGCGACCCGCCGAAGGAGATCTATTTCGGTTCCTGCTTTTTTGCGCCGCGCTACCGCCGGGAGCTTGGCCGGATGCGCGGCATCTCGGCGCGCGTTCAGGAGATGGACCTGATGAAGCGCCGCCTCAACTACTACATGCTCGACCGCTCGATCTGTTATCCACTGCACGAGGGAATCTGGCTGGTCACCGGATTTCCGTCCACCAACCGCTTCGAGAAGCCGGTCAAGGCGATGGTGCGGCGGATCGGAGAGGATTTCATCGTCGATGATTTCTGCGACGAGGTGGCGGTCGTCCTTGAGCAGGAGGATTCCCTGAGCGTCGTGAGCGGATGCTCCCACAACGGCATGATTAACATCTGCCAGCGGGTAAGCAGCTACTTCCAGCGCCCGGTGGATACCTTCCTCGGGGGCACCCATCTGGTGGCCGCCGACAGCGCGCGGCTGCGCTCGACCATCAAGGCGCTCGGCTTTTTGCGGGTGCGGCGGATCGCTGCCTGCCACTGCAACGGCCAGGAGGCCAATGAGCTGTTCGCCCGCGAGCTGCGCGGCTATCTGCCGGTCCATTCGGGCTCGGTCATCGAGCTTTAGAATCAAAACCACGCGTTTACGCGTGGTTTGCACCAACCCTGAAAGGGCATATTAAAGGGCATCTTACCGTCCTGCCTTTTAAGATGCTTCGAACATTTTTTCCATGCGTTACATGCACCGCAGCTGCAAAAGCAGCAATGCTCTCTGATTAGCCCTTCTGTTTCCCCATGATTTATCATTTCACTGTGCTCAATGCTTGAAGCGAAAGCTTTTTTGTTGCCGCCGGCAGAGCTGGTGGGTTGTCCTGGGCACAACCAGAAAAAGGAACCGCTTGCAGCGGTTCCTTTTTCTGGTTGCTGAAGAACGCTCCGCCTCGCCGAAGACGCACCCGCGGTATTTTGCCGCTATCCCTCGCAGGGAGGCTTCGGTTTTTTGGGCCGCTTCTTGTAGCGGTCTTCCTCGCTGAAGATGCACCCGCAGTATTTTTGCAGATAAAGCCCCAGCTCGCGGGCCTTTTCCTGCCCCTGACGGAATACAGACCGGAAATCCCGATACAAAAACTCCACTTGGTATTTTTCTGCCGCCTCCTGTCCGGTCTGGATCAGCAGCTCATGGTTCTGGTAAGGGCTGATCAGCAGGGTGGTCAGAAAGCTGTCGAAGCCGTTTTCCGCCGCAAAGCGGGCGGTTTCTTCCATACGCAGCCGGTAACAAAATCCGCAGCGATGGTCAAAATCGGGGTAAATTCCTTCTATGAAGCGCCGCAGGCCGTATTCATTCTCAATTTCCAGCCGCAGGCCGATGGTTTTTGCGTACTCCACCAACGTGTTTTTGCGCATCTTGTATTCGGTCATCGGATGGATGTTCGGATTATACCAAAAGCCGGTCGGTTCGATCCCTTCGGCGCGCAGGCTTTCGATGCAGGCAATCGAGCAGGGAGCGCAGCAGATGTGCAGCAGTGTTTTCATCAGATCCGCGCGACCCCCGTTTCGCGGGCGGCGGCCGCTACCGCCGAGGCCACTGCGTCGCGGACGCGGGGATCAAAGGCGGCGGGAAGAATGTAGTCCTTCGAGAGCTCCGCGTCGGAAACGAGTCCGGCCAGCGCATGGGCGGCTGCGATCTTCATCGCGTCGTTGATGTCCGAGGCCCGCACATCGAAGGCGCCGCGGAAGATGCCCGGGAAAGCGAGCACATTGTTGATCTGGTTGGGGAAGTCGCTGCGCCCGGTTCCGACGACCGCAGCCCCTGCCGCAAGGGCTTCCTCAGGCATGATCTCGGGGGTGGGGTTGGCCATCGGAAAAAGGATGGGGCCGGGCGCCATCGAGCGCACCATCTCAGGGGTCACCGCGCCGGGAGCCGATACACCGATAAAGACGTCGGCGCCTCGCAGCACCTCGGCCAGCGTTCCCGCTTTCTTTTCGCGGTTGGTGAGGCGGGCCATCTCCTCCTTAATCGGGTTGAGGCCCTCCCGGCCCTCGTAAATCGCGCCCCTGCGATCGGCGAGAATCACCTTTTTCAGCCCCATGGCCATCAGCAGCCGGATAATCGCGATGCCGGCCGCGCCCGCACCGCTGGTCACGACCTCGATTTCCTCTATCTTTTTCCCGGTCAGCTTGAGGGCGTTTAAAAGGGCGGCAAGCACCACCACGGCGGTACCGTGCTGGTCGTCGTGGAAGATCGGGATGTCGCAGCGCTCCTTGAGCTTTTTCTCGATCTCAAAGCACCGGGGGGCGGCGATATCTTCGAGATTGACCCCGCCGAAGCTGCCCGCAAGCAGCGCAACGGTATTCACAATCTCGTCCACGTCGTGGCTGCGGATGCAGAGCGGCACCGCATCGACCCCGCCGAACGCCTTGAAGAGGACGCATTTTCCTTCCATCACCGGCATTCCCGCTTCAGGGCCGATATCACCTAAGCCGAGCACCGCAGAGCCATCGGTGACGACCGCGACGGTATTGCCGCGCCCGGTCAGCTCATAGCCTTTGGCCGGGTCCTTTTCGATTTCGAGGCAGGGGGCAGCGACGCCGGGGGTGTAGGCGAGCGAGAGGTCGTCCTTGTTGGCGACGGGCAGCTTCGGCACCGTCTCGAGCTTGCCGTGCAGCCGGTAGTGCAGTTTCAGCGATTCCTTTGCGTAATCCATCGATGATCCTCCTTCTGGGTGGACGGCCCACGCCGTCTGATGGTTCCATTATAGAGAGATGCGTGCCTTTTTTCAACTGCCGCCGGGAATTCTTTTATTTCACAAAAAATGAATCTTTTAAACGGGAGACTGCAAAAATTCATTTCTGTACTGCAAAAATACAGCTGTTTTCGTTCTGCATCGTCCAAATTTTGACGGAAAAACCGAACAAATTACAGAAATCAGTTGAATAAACTGTGAATTTATGCTATTATGGGCGATAGATTTTGTTCGTCCGGATGCAGGCCCGCCCGGGCCCGCCCGGTTCACTTCACGGCTTGCCGTTCCGGGGCGCCTGCCGCGCCCCTTTGCCCCTCGCGGCGCGGCGGAAAGGTTGGTCATCGCTATGCGGCTTTCGGAAATCATCGTTTTTATCGTCTACCTGTTCTTCATGCTCTCCATCGGGGTCTATTTCTTTATCAAGGACCGCAACGGCGGTGAGAAAAGCTATTTTCTCGGCGGCCGTGAGATGGGCGCGTGGGTCGCCGCCCTCTCGGCGGGCGCCTCTGATATGAGCGCCTGGGTGCTCATGGGACTGCCCACCTCGATCTACGCCCTCGGATTGGGCCAGGTCTGGATTTCGGTTGGCCTTGCCATCGGCTACACCATCAGCTGGCTTGTTCAGGCGCCGCGGCTCCGCCGGTTCTCGATCGTCGCCAACGACTCGATCACCATTCCGCAGTACCTCACCAACCGGTTCCTTTCGGGGTCGCGCGCGCTTCAGATTATCTGTGCCGCCGTCTTCCTCGTCGCCTACACCATCTACTCGGCCTCGAGCGTCAAGGCCTGCGGCACCCTCTTCAACACCGTCATCGGGCTCAACGAAACGGTGGCCATGTATATCGCCGCCATCATCATTGTCAGCTACACCTTCCTGGGTGGGTTTTCCGCGGTCTGCTGGACCGACTTTTTCCAGGGGATGCTGATTCTCGGCGCAATGCTCATTGCCCCGATCTTTGCCGCCGCGATGCTGGACCCCAACGCGGTTTCCGCCGTTCCTCCGACCTACTGGAGCGCCTTTTCCAGCTGGAAGGAAATCGTTTCGGGTCTGGCCTGGGGTCTGGGCTACTTTGGGATGCCTCATATCATCATCCGCTACATGTCTCTGAAATCACAGGCCGAGCTGAAGAAATCCGCGAAAATCGGCATCAGCTGGACGGTGCTCATCGTCGTCTTTGCCGCTCTCGTCGGCGTGATCGGACGCCTTTTCCTCGGCTATGACGAAGCCATCAACAGCAATTCACTCGTCTTTATCTCGATGGTCCGCAAGATTTTCCCCGGGCTGATTTCCGGCGTACTGCTTTCCGCCGTCCTCGCCGCCTCGATGAGCACTGCGGACAGCCAGCTTCTTTCGGCGGCTTCGGCCTTCGCCAGTGATGTGTATAAGCCCATTATCCGCAAGAACAGGGTCAGCGACCGCGAGATGCTCTGGGCGGGGCGGCTTGTTGTCCTCGGCGTCGCCGCCGTCGCGCTGCTCATCGCCTCGAATCCAAACACCGGCTCGATCATGGCCCTTGTTTCCAACGCCTGGGGCGTCTTTGGGGCGGCCTTCGGCCCGACGATCATGCTGAGCCTTTTCTGGCGCAGATTTAACTTTAAGGGCGCTGTCGCGGGCATCCTGACCGGCGCGTTTGTGGACATCGGCTGGTTTGCCTTCCTCTCCTCCACCGGAATCTACGAGCTTGCGCCCGGATTTCTCGCCGGCACCCTCGCCGCCGTCGCCGTCACGCTCTGTACGGAAAAGCCCTCCGGACAGGTGGAAGCCCTCTTCGACGAGGCGGTTTCCTTTACCGAATAAACCTTCCTTCGCTCGAGCGTACGGGAGGGCGGCGCAGGCCGCCCTCCCGCGTTTTGTATGTCTGCGGCATGAGGGGAGAGGATCGGGAGACAGAAAAGAGAGGGGAAAAGGGTGCCTGTTTTCTTCTGTCTGAAAAAATCCCGGAAGCCTGCAACGGCTTCCGGGATTTTTTCAGCGGATGATAAACTCCGCGGAGGACAACCCTCGCTTTACAGCGGCTTTTCACTGATTTTGACCCGCTGGCGGGGGAATTTCTTCGCGGTGGGGATGAGCTTGGGAATCACGACGAGGCTGCGGCCCCCCGCTTCGCCGAGGGAATATTCCACCAGCTTCGGCTCGCCGCCGCCGAGGATGCGGATGGCGTTTCGCGCCTCCTCCAGCTCGCCGCGGCAGTCGGGGCCCTTGAGGGCCAGCATAAAGCCCCCCACCTTCACCAGCGGCAGGCAGTATTCGCAGAGCACCGAAAGGCGCGCCACTGCGCGGGAGGCGGCCACGTCGAAACGCCCCCGGAGCGCGGGCATGGCTCCGGCGGCCTCCGCTCGGGCGTGGACGAAGGCGTTCTCCTGTCCCAGCCGGTCGGAAAGCTGTTCCAAAAAGGTCAGCCGCTTCTGCAGGCTGTCGAGCAGCGTGAGGGAAAGATCGGGCCGCATGATCTTCATCGGCACTCCGGGAAAGCCGGCTCCGGTGCCGACATCGATCAATGAGCACCCCTGCGGCAGACCGATCAGCGAGAGCGGAATGACGCTGTCGGCAAAATGCTTGACCGCGATCTGGGCGGGGTCGGTGATGGCGGTGAGGTTGACCTTCCCGTTATACTCGAGCAGGAACTCCCCATAGGCGGCAAAGGCCCCAAGCTGCCCGTCGCCGGGCGAAATTCCGAAGGAGGAAAGCAGCGGCAGAAAATCTTCGGTCGGGAGCTGGAACATCACGTTCTCCTTTCGACAGAAATTTGTATTATTTTTATATTATATACTATATGTAATTTACAATTAGATTCCTATTTGTATTTTCCATGTTATAAATTTCAATTGGTATTTTCTAGAATTCGTTTTGATGGATGTGTCCGCCCTCCTGCGGCGGGAAAGCCCGGGCATCAGCACCGAGAGGTCCGCGGGGAGAACCCCGCGTGTTCGGGATTGCTCCGGGGCGGCTTGCCTTGTCGATTCATTGGCGCGGCCTTCCGACTCACCTCCGAGAGATTCGCGGCGGCTCCAGGGCGGCTTACCGCTCCGGCTCCGCTTTCTTTTTGTCGGAAGAGGCGGAGAGGGGGCTTTCCTCCTGCCGGGCGGAACTTTCCGCGTCCGCCCTCCTGCGGCGGGAAAGCTCAAGCATCAGCACCGAGAGGTCCGCGGGAGAAACCCCCGAGATATTCGCGGCGGCTCCGAGGCTCTGCGGCCGGATTTTGGCGAGCTTCTCCCTCGCTTCAATCCGCAGGCCGGCAATCGCGGAAAAATCCAGTTTCTCAAGGCTCATGCCGCGCAGTCTGCGCATTTCGGCGGCCTGTGCCTTCTGCTTTTCGATATAACCCGCATATTTGATCTCGGTTTCCACCGCGTCGGCCACCGCGCGGGGAAGGGAGGGCCTGCCGGGATCAAAGGGAGCGAGCGCCTGATAATCCACCTGCGGACGGCGCAGCAGCTCGGCGAAACGGGTTCCGGTGGCGAGCGGCGCGGTGCCGCGCTCCTCAAGCAGGGCGTTGAGTCCGGCGGAAGGAGAGATTGAGCTTGTTTTGAGCCGCTCGATCTCCCGGCGCTTCTGTTCCTCCCGTTCGAGGAAACGCTTCCAGCGCCCGTCCCCGATCAGGCCCATCTCCCGCCCGTGGGGGGTCAGGCGGCTTTCCGCGTTGTCCTGCCGCAGAAGCAGCCGGTATTCCGAACGGGAGGTCATCATCCGGTAAGGTTCCGAGGCTCCCTTGGTGGTCAGATCGTCGATCAGGGTTCCGATATAGCTCTCGTCGCGGGCAAGGATGAGCGGTGCGAGACCGTCGAGCAGCCGCGCGGCGTTGATTCCGGCAATCAGCCCCTGGGCGGCGGCCTCCTCATAGCCGGAGGTGCCGTTGAACTGCCCTGCCCCGAACAGCCCTCCGACCTGCTTGGTCTCAAGCGAGGGGAACAGCGCCAGCGGGTCGATGCAGTCGTACTCGATCGCATAGGCCGGGCGCATCACCTCGACCTTCTCTAGCCCTTCGATCGAGTGGTAGAACAAAAGCTGGACCTCAAACGGCAGCGAGCTGCTCATGCCCTGAAGATACATTTCATCGGTCGATTCCCCCATCGGCTCGATGAAGAGCTGATGGCGGCGCTTATCCGCGAAGCGCACGACCTTATCCTCAATCGAGGGGCAGTAGCGCGGTCCGGTGCCCTCAATCACCCCTGCGAAGAGGGGAGAGCGGTGCAGGTTGGCGCGGATGATCTCATGGGTCCGCTCATTCGTGTAGGCGATGTGGCAGACCATCTTATTGCGCAGGGAGCTTTCATCGGTGTCGGCCGAAAACGGAATGATCCGCTCGTCGCCCGGCTGAATCTCAAGCCGGGAAAAATCAATCGAGCGCCGGTTGACCCGCGCCGGGGTTCCGGTTTTGAAGCGGTGCATCGGAAGCCCGAGGGCCCTGAGGCAATCCCCCAGAGGGTTTGCCGGGTGGCAGCCGTCGGGGCCGGATTCCTGTGAGAATTCTCCGATAAAAACCTTGCCCTTGAGGTAGGTTCCGGTGGCGAGGATTGCCGCCTTGCAGGGGTATTCGGCTCCCAGCGCGGTGACGACCGAGCAGACCCGTCCCTCTCTGACCCGGATTTCCACCACCTCGGCCTGAATCAGGTCGAGACCGGGACAGCATTCGACGGTGCGCTTCATCCGTTCGTGATAACGGATCCGGTCACTCTGCACCCGCAGCGAATGGACAGCGGGACCTTTGCCGCGGTTGAGCATCCGGCTCTGAAGCATGGTTGCGTCGGCGGCACGGCCCATCTCCCCGCCGAGGGCGTCGATCTCCCGGACGATATGCCCCTTGGCGGTGCCGCCGATGGAGGGGTTGCAGGGCATATTCGCCACCGAGTCGAGAGAAATGGTGAAGAGGGCGGTTCGTTTGCCGAGACGTGCGGCGGCAAGCGCCGCCTCGCAGCCCGCGTGGCCCGCGCCGATCACCGCGATGTCGTATTCCTTTGCGATAAATGTGATCATTGTTGCTCCTCGAGAGACTCTCATAAAAATTTGAATCAAAGGCAGCGGGGCGAAAACCGGCCGCTGTATCTCCGCACAAAAAGTAAAAGAAACGCCGGGACTCACAGGCGCGGCGCACGGCGGAGGCACAGACCCAACGCACAGGCCCGGTGCTGTTTCTTCACGCAGAAGTGGGAGAAACGCCGGGGATTCACGGGCGCGGCGGATGTGCGTACCAAACGCACCAGCCGGTGCTATTTCCCCACGCAGAAGTGAGAGAAGACCTGCTCGAGCACCGCTTCGGACACCTGCCGTCCGGTCAGTTCGGCGAGCGGCCCGATCGCGCCGTCGAGAAGAACCCCCGCGGCGTCGAGGGTGACCCCCTCCCGCAGGGCGGAAATCGCTTCGTCGAGAGCCTGCATCGACCGGTGTACGCAGGAATACTGCCGCTCGGAGGCGATCAGGCAGTGATCCTGGGTCAGCTGCAGGCCCAGCGTCCGCCGCAGCGCACGGGAAAGCTCCTCCATTCCCTCACCGGTCCCGGCGGAGATTTCAACATCGACGGACGGCGGCGGTGGAAAACTCTGCTTTGCCGCCGGAAGATCGGCCTTATTTGCAAGGACCAGATGCGGCCGTTCCTTTACCAACTCGTAGAGGGAACATTCCTCCCCGGTGAAAGGACGGGAGCGGTCGAGCAGAAACAGAACCAGATCGCTCGTTTCGACCGCCTGCTTCGCGCGAAGCACCCCGATCTGCTCGACCGCGTCCCCGGTCGGGCGGATTCCCGCGGTGTCGAGCAGCCGCAGCAGCACGCCGTCCAGCTCGACCGTATCCTCCACCACATCGCGGGTTGTGCCGGCGATTTCGGTGACAATTGAACGGTCCCGCCCGCAGAGGCGGTTCATCAGGGTCGATTTTCCGACGTTCGGACTGCCCGCGATGGCGACCGAGATTCCCCGCTGGAGCATCCTTCCGCTGTGATAGCCGTCGCAGAGAGCCAAAAGCCGCTCCCGTCCGGCCTCGAGCGAACGGAGCAGACCCTCGCGGGTCACCGCGGGGGAATCCTCCTCCTCGGGGTAATCCCCCCACATCGCCAACTCGGCCGCCGCGTAGGAGAGGGCGTCGGTGATCTCCCCGATTTCACGGCTCAAGGCCCCGTCCCGCCGCGCAAGGGCGGCCGAGGCTGCCGCCGAGCCTTCCGCCTCGATCAGTTCTGCGACCGCCTCGGCCTGCGCCAGATCGATCTTGCCGTTTTCAAAGGCCCGGCGGGTAAATTCCCCGGCGGCGGCAGGGCGGGCACCCTCCCGCACACAGGCGGCGATCAGCCGCGCGGCAATCGAGGGATTCCCATGGCAGGAAAGCTCGGCCATATCCTCTCCGGTATAGCTTTTCGGTGCCCGCAGGACCAAAACGATTCCCTCGTCGATCCGCTCCCCCTGCGAGACAAATTCTCCGTAAGCCGCGCGGTAGCCCGGTAGCGCGGTCAGCTCCCTGCCCGAGACGGGGCGGAAGATCCGCCCGGCAATCTCGACGGCCTGCGGCCCCGAAAGCCGGATCACCGCGAGAGCAGACACGGCGGACGGCGTACCGCACGCCACAATCGTCTGTTCCATCCCCTTCTCCTTTCAACATCAGCCTGTTTCTTTGGTTGAAAACAAAGCGGGCCGCTGCGGATGGAAATTCATCACGCGGCGGCCCTGACAGGAATCAAATCTCGATCTTGCCGTAAAGCGGCTGGTTTTCCGCCTCGGTGGGCGGGACCTCCCGGCGGCTGCTCTCCTGATAGGGGGCGGGCTTCTCACGGCGTCCGTCACGCCGTCCGTCTCTGCCGCCGGAGCCGGAACGCGGACCGCGCGGCCGGTCGCCGTCGCGGCGGGGAGGATGGCCTCCGTCGCGGCGGGGAGGGCGGCCGGAGCGGGGCGGCCGGGCATCTCTCGCGGGCGCGGCGGAAGGATTGTTTGAGGAGATCACCACACAGCGGTTCGGCTCCTCACCGGTCGAAGCGGAGGTAATTCCTTCCATCTGGGAGATGGTCGAATGAATGATCCGGCGCTCATAGGGGTTCATCGGCTCGAGGGTGGTGCTGCGTCCGGTCCGCAGGACCGCATTGCCTAAGCGGCGGGCAAGCTGCTCGAGGGTGGCGCGGCGCTTGTCGCGGTAGTTGCCCGAATCGAGCACCACCCGCACATAATCGCCTTCCCCGCGGTTGGCGGCCAGCCCTGCAAGATATTGCAGCGCGTCGAGCGTTTCGCCGTGGCGGCCGATCGCAACGCCCGAAACATCCCCGCTGAGGCGAATCTGAATCACATTCTCATGGGTGGAGGCGGCAATGGTCACATCGGAAAGGTTCATCGCCCGCAGAATCGAGGTGATGTATTCCTCGGCGATGGCAACCTTGTTGCCGAAATCACAGGGGGCGGCGGACTCGGCGGGGGCTTCCCGCTCCGGCTGGACAGTGTTGGCCTGCGGCTGCTTTTCCTCCGCCTTCGGCTCCTCTTCCCGAACCGGCTGCGCTTTGTGCGCGGCGGACTTAGGCGCAGGCTTTTCTTCGTGGGGGAGAGGCTTTTCCTCCTGAGGCGCGGGCTTTTGCTCCAGCGCCGGCTTCGGATCGGGGACCTGGACAAAGACGCGGACCTTTGCAGGAATCTGGCTCAGTCCCAGAAATCCCTTCTTCGGCATGCTGATAATCTCGAAGTCGACATCGCCGCGTTCGAGTCCCAGCTCGGCGCAGCCGCTGTCGATCGCGGCGTCAACCGTTCTGCCGGTCGCGATGACTTCCTTCATCATGCTTTCAACCTCCTTGATCGGGTACTGTTATTTGATGTCGTCGTCGGTGACTTCGACATATTCCTCACCGTAGCGCTCAGCATCCCGTCTTCTGGCCTCGGCCAGCTTGCGGCGGGCGATTTCCTTTTGGGAAAGGCCCTTCTCGCCGGGGTCCTTGAGTCCCTGTTCACGGGCTTTTTTCTTCTGCTCAATCCGCTCCAGCCGCTCGGCCTCGCGCATTGCCTCTTCCTCGGCCTTGGCCTTGGCGATCTCTTCGGCGGGGTTCATCACCCTGTTGAGCACATAGCTCTGGACGCAGGAGCAGATATTCGAGATCAGCCAGTAAATACCGACGCCCGCAGGAACGACGAAGGAAATCCAGACGCTCATCACCGGCATCATGATCATCATCGAATTGTTCATGCCGGCCATCTGCCCGTCGGTGGTGGCGGCGGTGGACTGCTTGGTGATCAGGCTCATGATCAGCGAGGTCACGCCCGACAGAATCGGGATAACCATCAGGGCAAGGTAAAGCCCCATCGGCTTTCCGTTTGGGGTCAGGGTGGGCTGATCAAAGAGATTCAGTCCGAACATCGTGAAGTCGAAATTCAGAATTTTATCCGCGATGTCGGCGCCCAGTCCTTCATAGAAAGGGGCGGAATTCTGCCGGATGGCCGAAATGACGCTGATCTCCTTGGAATAGGCGTTGAGTCCGTTCTCGCCGAGGACAGTGGTGGCGATTTCAATCGCCTTGTTGATCGTCCCGGCCGGCAGCCGGAGCATATGCTTGATCGGGTAATAGATGACGTCGAGCATGCCGAAGAGGATCGGGAACTGGATCAGCATCGGCAGGCAGGAGGACATCGGAGAAAAATGCTCCTCGTTGTAGAGCTTCTGCAGTTCCTCGGAGTAACGCTGCTTGTTGTTGCCGTAAGCCTTCTGAAGCGCCTTCATCTTTGGCTGCATTCTGGCGTTGGCGATCAGGCCCTTCTGCTGCTTGATTCCCAGCGGAATCATGCAGACCTTGAGAAGAATTGAGAAAATGATGAGGGTGATGCCGTAGTTGTGGGTAAAGTTGTTGATCTGGTACATAATCCAGCCCAACGGGGTTCCAATAAACGAGAAGAATTGAATCATGCGGCTGCTTCCTCCAAACGCTCTTTTTCTATTCAAAAGAGATCCGCCGCATCAGCGGTGGCGTTTCTCTCGATTTTTTCCGGGATAAACCTGAAATTCCCTGCGGAAAGTGAAATGGTCGGGCACCGGGTCGTAGCCGCCCTTCGCAAAGGGATTGCAGCGCAATAGACGCCAAACGGAAAGTAACCCGCCCCGTATCGCGCCGAATCGGTCGATCGCCTCTAAGGCATAGCTGGAGCAGGTTGGAATGTAGATGCAGTGCGGCTGGGTGTAACGGGAGACGGAGAGCTGATAAAAACGGATCAGCGCCCTAAGAATCTGCTTCATCGGATTTTTTGAGGTAAGGGGCCAGTTGCTTCTTCATGAGGCGGTAGACTTCCTGCATCGAACAGACGGTGGTGCGGACACGGGCGACGAAGATAAAATCATAGCCCGCCTGATCCGTCAGAGACGGGGCGAGGAGGCGGTACGCCTCCCGGATCACCCTGCGTGCCCGGTTGCGGTCGTGGGCCTTGCCGATCTTTTTGCTGGTGGTGATGCCGACCCTGTGAACGCCGAGCCTGTTTTTGGCCGCGTAGCTCACAAGGACCGCACCCACCTCGGCCTTCCGGCGGTAGAGCCTTCGGAAATCATTGTTCCGGGTAATCGAAATGATGATTCTTCGCAACGGGCAAAACGTCCCTCCGCTTGTGATTTCGATAAACAGAAAGAAAGGCCACAAACCAAGACGGTGTGGCCTTACAGAATTAGTACGTGAGCCGAGCTCTGCCCTTGGCGCGGCGGCGGGCGAGTACCTTCCGTCCGTTTCTCGTCTTCATTCTCTTGCGGAAACCATGCTCCTTCTTGCGCTGGAGCTTTTTCGGCTGATAGGTCCTGATCATCGCAAACCCCTCCTTTCAGGGAAAACCTTGCAGGGTATTAGTATAGCTTATCCGCGGCTGTAAAGTCAAGAACCTTTTATCAAAAAGCGCAAACTTTTCTGCCTTTGGACACGATATTTTTCCCTTTTCGGGAAAAATCCGGTTTCTCCCGTGCCGCAGCCCCGAAAAAAAGGCGGAAAATCGCCCGCTCTTTCCTATTATAATTATCCAGCTATTTTTCTGTTGATTGTTGCCTGAAAGGCATTTTTATGTTATGATGGGAGGGAATATTAAGGAGGCCCCTGCGAGGGCCTTTTTTGGAGGGCGAGCCGATGGATTCCACCCAGGAAATCTTCTCTTACGTACAGGAATACTGCCAGAAAATGATGCCGGCCGGGCCCTATAAGCTCTGGATCAAGGATATCCTCTGCGACAGCTTCGACGAAACGTCGGCAGTGCTTCTGGTGCCAACCAACTTCCGCAGGCAGATCATCGAGAGCAAATACCTTGAATTCCTGACCACCGCCTTTCAGGAAGTGGTCGGCTTTCCGGTCAGGGTTTCGGTCCAGAGCGAGGAGGAGCGCCGCAGCGCGGAGCCTCCCCCAGAATCCCGCCAGGAGGAAGGGGGCGGAGAGGAGCTTGACTTCAACTCCAATTTTCTTCCGAACGGCGAATACGCCTACACCTTCTCGACCTTCATTGTCGGTTCTTCCAACAAGTTCGCCCACGCGGCGAGCGTGGCGGTCGCCAACAACCCTTCCTCCTCCTATAACCCGCTGTTCATCTACGGGGATTCGGGGCTGGGCAAAACCCACCTTCTGCGGGCGATCTGCTCCGAAATTGCAGATAACTACCCCAGCTTCGAAATCATCTACGTCAAGGGCGAGGATTTTACCAACGAGCTGATCAACGCCATCAAAACCGACAAGACCAAAGCCTTTCACGACAAGTACCGGAAAGCGGACGTCCTGCTGGTGGACGATATCCAGTTTATCAGCGGCAAGGTCAGCACGCAGGAGGAATTCTTCCACACCTTCAATACCCTGTATGAAGCCAACAAGCAGATTGTCCTGACCTCCGACCGGCCGCCCAAGGAAATCAAAACCCTCGAGGACCGGCTGCGCAGCCGCTTTGAATCAGGGCTGATCGCCGACATCCAGCCTCCGGATTATGAGACGCGGGTAGCGATCCTGCGCCGGAAGGCCGAGCTGCTCGACCTCGATCTTCCCGACGATGTGACCGAATATATTGCCAACCGCCTGAAAACCAACATCCGCCAGCTCGAGGGAACGGTCAAAAAAATCAAGGCCTTCAAGCTGCTGGCCGGCTCGCCGCCGTCGATTCCGATCGCCCAGAACGCGATCCGCGACATCCTTAACGACAGCCAGCCCGTCTCGGTCACCGTCGAACGGATCATCAACGAAGTCTCCCGCTACTTTGAGGTTTCCCCGCAGGATATCCGCTCGATGGACCGCACCGCCAACGTCTCGCTGGCGCGGCAGGCCGCGGTGTATATCATCCGGGAGATCACTCATATGTCGATGGCCTCGATCGGGGAGGAATTCTCCAACCGCGACCATTCGACCATCGTCTACACCATCAAGCAGACCAAGGCGACGATGGGCAGCAACACACAGTACAAAAACACCATCGAGGACATCATCAAGAATATAAGGGATCAATAAAGGTAGGACAGCCTTTCAAGAAGTTCCAAACGGTGTAAAATCGGTTGAAAAGTGGAAAGGAATGTTGAAATCAAACAATCTTTCAACATTCTCACCAACGTTTTAAACATCTTTTCACTTCAATTTTCTACATCCTTTGAAAAAACTTCCTTTTCCAGAAGTTTTTCAGAATGGCAGATTGTCCGTTTTTGCGCTTGTTCCGCCGTTTCCGGCGCGTCTTCAACAGTTCAACCTGTCCTACTATTACTACTAAATATGATCTCTATCTATTCTATTGAAAGGAAGATCTTGATTATGAAAATAAAATGCGAGAAAAACATGCTGTGCGAAGCAGCGGCCGTCGTCAGCCGCGCTGTTTCCTCTCATTCCTCGATTCCGACGCTGGAGGGAATTCTGCTTCGCTGCTCTGCTGCGGGAATGGAGCTTTTCGGATATGATCTTGATACCGGAATCTCGACGCGGATCGACGCGCAGATTTCCGAGCCGGGTGAAATTGTTCTGCCGGCAAAGGTGTTCCTCGACATCGCCAAGCGGCTGGACGATGAGTTCATCACCATTTCGACCGGCGAAAAGTGCCTGACCGAGATTAAGGGCGGCAAAACCGAGTTTACAATTCTCGGGATGCCGGCCGACGATTTTCCCGAATTTCCCACCATCGGTGACGTTACCGATTTTGAGCTTCCACAGGCCACGCTGAAGTCGATGATCGACCAGACCATCTTCGCGGTCAGCCAGTCGGATGCCAAGCCGGTGCATACCGGCTCGCTCTTTGAGCTGGAGGAGGGAAGCCTTTCGGTTGTTTCGGTTGACGGCTACCGGCTTGCGGTGCGCCGCGAACGGGTTGCTTTCGGCGGCGAGCTGCGCTTCGTCGTGCCCGGACGGGCGCTCGGGGAGGTTTCCCGGGTGCTCGACGAGGAGAGCGACGACCCCGCCGGGATGCAGATTTCAAAGAAGCATATTATCTTCCATATTGGGGATTACCAGATTTTCTCCCGGCTGCTGGAAGGGGAATTTCTCGATTATCACGCCGCCATTCCCAGCGGCGAGAGCCTGACCGTCCGCATCAACACCCGCGCCCTGATCGACGCGGTCGAAAGGGTCAGTCTGCTGATCTCCGACCGGATCAAAAGTCCGCTGCGGGTCAAGTTCTATGAGGGCGGAGTGGACCTGAGCTGCTCGACCGCTCTGGGACGCGCCAACGATACCATTTCCGCCGCCATCGAGGGAAAGGCCCTCGAGATGGGCTTCAACAACCGTTATCTGCTCGACGCACTGCGCGCGGCCGGATGCGACGAGGTTCTTCTTCAGATCAACAGCCCGCTTTCCCCGATGAAGGTGGTTCCGACAGCGGGAGATTCCTTTGTTTTCCTGGTGCTGCCGGTCCGTCTCAAGACCGAGGGGTGAGCGGATGAAGCAGATTGAAATTTCCACTGAATTTATCAAGCTTGATTCCCTGCTGAAGTTCTGCGGCGCGGCGCCCACCGGCGGCGCGGCCAAGGAGATGGTTCAGGCGGGGGAGGTCCTTGTCAACGGGCAGCCCTGCACGATGCGAGGAAAGAAGATCCGGCCGGGAGACCGGGTGGCGGCAGGCGGGGCCGAGTGGGAGGTTATACGCCTTGAAGGTCACCTGGCTCTCGATTGAGGCCTTCCGTAATTTGCGGGAGATCGACTGGACTCCCCGCGACGGGGTCAATGTCATCTACGGCGAAAATGGCCAGGGAAAGACCAACCTGCTCGAAGCAATTTGGATTTTTTCGGGGGCCAAGAGCTTCCGGGGAGCGAGAGAGGCCGAGCTGATTCCGATCGGCGGACAGCAGGCGGGTCTTTCGCTGCGGTTTTCTGATTCTTACCGCGAACATCTGGGTAAACTCCGATTGGGGGAAAAAAAGGAAATTCTGCTCGATGGGATGCCGGTCGATTCTCTGCCGGGCCTTTCGGGAAGCCTCTGCTGCGTCGTTTTTTCCCCGACCCACCTGAACCTGATTAAGGGAGGGCCCGCGGAGCGGAGAAAATCGCTTGATACGGTCATCGGCCAGGTGAAGCCGCGCTATCTTTCGGTGCTTTCGGAATACCAGCGGCTGTTGACCCAGCGGGCGGCTCTGCTGAAGGATGCGCAGATGCAGCCGGCGCTGCTCGATACCCTCGACATCTGGGATGAAGCGCTCTGCCAGCGCGGCGCGCTTCTGACCGTCACCCGCAAGAGCTTTGTCGAGCGGCTGACTCCGATTGCCTGCGAAATCTACCGCGGAATATCGACCGGCCGGGAGGAGTTTTCCCTTCGCTATCTTTCGAGCATCGAATCCGACGGGGAGTCGAGCCGTGAAACGATGAAAAAGCTCCTTGCCGAACGGCGCGGGGACGACCTGCGCACCGGCATGACTTCGGTGGGACCCCACCGGGACGACGTTGAGGTTTTGATCAACGGGATTTCGGCCCGTTCCTTCGGTTCGCAGGGGCAGCAGCGCAGCGGGGTGCTGGCGATGAAATTTGCCGAAAGCGCCCTGATCGAACAGGTCATCGGACAGCCGCCGGTGATTCTGCTTGACGATGTGATGAGCGAGCTGGATTCCCTGCGGCGGGACTATCTTCTTCATCGGCTGACCGGGCGGCAGATTTTTATTACCTGCTGTGATCCGGGGCAGGTGTCGGGGGTGGACGCCCTTTTTGAGATGAAACAAGGCTGCCTGACCGCCGGCGGCCCATTGGGATAGGAGCGATGGAATGTTTTTGCATCTCGGCCAGAACACGGTGGTGCGCACCGACGCGGTGATCGGGATCTTCGATATCGAGACGGCGTCGATCGGGAAGATCACCCGGCAGTTTCTTTCCCGGGCGGAGGAGGAGCTGCGGGTCACTAACGTCTCACAGGATCTTCCCAAGAGCTTTGTCGTCTGTCTTGATGAAGGCGGCATGCGGGTTTATATCTCCCAGATTTCGACCGCGACGCTGCGGCGGCGCACCGGATTTGTGGAGGATCTCACAAAAGATTGACATAATTTTCCATATTAAACCGGCGTTGGCATTTTTCAAAGAGGAGAAGGAGAGAGGTTTTCTTGAATAACACCGAGCAGAATCATTATGACGAAAATCAAATTCAGGTGCTGGAAGGGCTGGAAGCAGTCCGCAAGCGTCCCGGCATGTATATCGGTTCAACCGGTCCGCGCGGCCTGCACCACCTTGTTTACGAGATCGTCGATAATTCGATCGATGAGGCCCTTGCAGGTTATTGCACCGATATTGAGGTCGATATCCTGCCGGGGGATATCATCCGTGTCCGGGACAATGGGCGCGGCATCCCTGTCGGCCTTCATCCAAAGATGGGAATTCCGGCCGTTACAGTGGTTCTGACCGTCCTGCACGCGGGCGGAAAGTTCGGCGGAAGCGGTTACAAGGTTTCGGGCGGCCTGCATGGAGTCGGCTCCTCGGCGGTCAACGCCCTTTCCGAATGGCTTGAGGTGGAGGTTCGGGATGGAAGCCATTGCCATCATCAGCGCTTCGAGCGCGGAAAGGTCGCTACCGACCTCAAGGTGACCGGCGAATGCAGCGACACCGGCACCACCATTACCTTTAAGCCCGACGCTGAGATTTTTGAGACGGTCGAATTTGACCGCAATGTGCTGCTGCTGCGTCTGCGGGAGCAGGCGTTTCTCAATGCCGGCTTGCGGATTGTTCTGCGTGACACCCGCTGCGCCGACGGCGGAGAGCCTTTTGAGGCGGATCTCTGCTACGAGGGCGGCATCTCGAGCTTTGTCGATTACCTGCATAAGAAGCGCGGCCTTGAACCGCTGCATCCCGATATCATTCATCTCACCGCGCAGGAAGGAGATTCGATCGCCGAGGTGGCGATGCAGTATAACGACAGCTACAACGAGCTGATTCTCTCCTTTGCGAACAACATCAACACCGTTGAGGGCGGCACCCATGAGGCCGGGTTCAAGTCCGGCCTGACCAAGGTGATGAACGATTTTGCCCGGCGCTATAACCTGCTGAAAGAGAACGATAAAAATCTGACCGGCGAGGATGTCCGGGAAGGGCTGACCGCGGTGATTTCGGTCAAGCTGACCGACGCCCAGTTTGAGGGGCAGACCAAGGCGAAGCTCGGCAATACCGCCATGCGGAGTATGGTCGATTCCCTGATTTCCGATAAGCTCGCCCAGTATTTTGAGGAAAATCCGGCGATCGCGCGCGCGATTCTTGATAAATCCCTCGGTGCGGCCCGCGCGCGGGAGGCCGCCCGTAAGGCGCGCGAGCTGACCCGCCGCAAGTCGGCGCTGGAATCGGCTTCGCTGCCGGGAAAGCTGGCCGACTGTTCCGAGAAGGGGACCGACCGCACCGAGATTTACATCGTCGAGGGCGATTCGGCCGGTGGCTCGGCCAAGCAGGGGAGGGACCGCCGTTATCAGGCGATTCTCCCGCTTTGGGGCAAAATGCTTAACGTTGAAAAGGTTCGTGCCGACAAGGTGTACGGAAATGATAAGCTGACTCCGGTGATCACTGCCCTGGGCTGCGGCATCGGGGATGAGTTCGACATCGAAAAGCTGCGCTACGACAAGATCATCATTATGGCCGATGCCGACGTAGACGGTTCGCATATTCGTACCCTGCTGCTGACCTTCTTCTTCCGCTATATGCGCCCGCTGATCGAGCAGGGGCACATTTATCTTGCGCAGCCGCCGCTCTACAAGGTGGCCCGTGGCAAGCAGATCCGTTATGCCTATACCGATCCGGAGCTGGAACCGGCCATTAAGGCCCTCGCGCCGAACGGGGAAAAGGTGGACATTCAGCGATATAAGGGCCTCGGCGAGATGAACCCCGAGCAGCTTTGGGAGACGACGATGGACCCCGACCGGCGGCTGATGCTCAAGGTAAACATGGAGGACGCCGTTTCCGCGGACGAAGTTTTTTCGGTTCTGATGGGAGACAAGGTCGGCCCGCGGCGCGAATTTATCGAGCAGAACGCGCAGTACGTCGTGAATCTCGATATATAGTCGAATGTTTCACGTGGAACATTCGATGACATAGAACAGGAAGGGATACCAGATGGACGAAATGATTCAGGGACGCCTTGTCGACGTTGAGATCGAAAAGGAAATGAAGGAAAGCTACCTCGCCTATTCGATGTCGGTTATCGTTGGACGCGCGCTGCCCGATGTGCGGGACGGCCTCAAGCCGGTGCACCGCCGCATCCTTTATACCATGTACGAGGCCAACAATACTCCCGACAACGCCTACCGCAAATGCGCGTATACCGTCGGTGAGGTGCTCGGACGATTCCATCCGCACGGCGATGCGAGCGTTTATGACGCGCTGGTGCGTCTTGCGCAGGATTTTTCCCTGCGGATGCCCCTCGTTGACGGCCACGGAAACTTTGGCTCGGTTGACGGTGATCCAGCCGCCGCCTACCGCTATACCGAGGCGCGAATGAGCAAAGCGGCAATGCCGCTGCTCACCGATATTGAGAAGGACACCGTCGATTTTATGCCGAACTATGACGGCAGGCTCAAGGAGCCGGTCGTCCTTCCCTCGCGCTACCCGAACCTGCTGGTCAACGGCTCGACCGGCATCGCCGTCGGCATGGCCACCAATATTCCGCCGCATAATCTCGGCGAGGTGGTCGATGCGGTCTGCGCGCTGATCGATAACCCCGATTCCACCATCGAGGAGCTGATGACCCATCTGCCCGGCCCGGATTTCCCGACCGGCGGCATTATCATGGGCCGCAGCGGAATCCGCGCGGCCTATGCGACAGGACGCGGAAAGATCACCGTGCGCGCCCGCACCGAGATTGAAGAGATGCAGAACGGCCGTGAGCGGATCGTTGTCACCGAGCTGCCCTACGGCGTCAATAAGGCCCGGCTGATCGAATCGATTGCCGAGCTGGTCAAGGAAAAGCGGGTCGAGCAGATTTCCGACCTGCGGGACGAGTCGGACCGCGACGGAATGCGGATTGCCATCGAGCTCAAGCGGGACGCCAATGCCGCCGTCGTCCTCAACCAGCTCTTCTCCTATACCCAGCTTCAGGATACCTTCGGGGTCATTCTGCTGGCCCTCGCCGGCGGGGTGCCCAAGGTGATGAGCCTCAAGGAAATTCTCGGGCATTATATCCGCTTTCAGGAGGAGATCGTTGTCCGCAGGACCCGCTTCGACCTGAAAAAGGCCAAGGAGCGCGCCCATATTCTCGAGGGCCTGCAGCGTGCCGTCGATATCGTCGATGAGATTATTGCGGCAATCCGCGCCACAAAGGGAGGAATTCCCGAGGCAAAGGCCGCTATCATCGAACAGTTCGGCTTCGACGAGCCGCAGGCCGCCGCGATCGTGGCTTTCCGCATCGGACAGCTCGCAGGGCTTGAGATTAAAAAGATTCTCGATGAGCTGGCCGATCTCGAACAGAAGATCGCCGACTGGGAGGCCATTCTTGCCGACGAACACCGGCTGCTCCAGATTGTCAAGGAGGAGGTCACCGCTCTCGGCGCCAAATTCTCCGACCGCCGCCGCACCGAGATCCAGACCGTTTCGGGCGAGGTCGATATTGAGGATTTGATTCCCGAGACCGACTGTGTCATCACCCTGACCCATTACGGCTATGTCAAGCGCCAGACTACCGATACCTACCGCACCCAGAAGCGCGGCGGGCGCGGCGTCACCGGTATGAGCCGCCGGGAAGAGGATTTCGTCACCGACCTCTTTATCTGCTCGACCCACGACTATATCATGTTCTTCACAAGCAGGGGACGCGCCTACCGGATGAAGGGCTATGAGATTGCCGAAAGCTCCCGCAGCAGCAAGGGAATCAATATTGTCAACCTGCTGCCGCTCGAACAGGGGGAGAAGGTCACCGCCGCCATCAAGGTCGGTGATTTTGAAGCCGAGCAGTACCTCTGCATGGTCACCAAAAACGGCGTGATCAAGCGGACCAGCCTTGCCGCCTTCAAAAATATCCGCAAGGCAGGGCTGATTGCCATTTCCCTCGACGAAGGGGATGAGCTTGCCTGGGTCCGGATGACCGACGGCGAGGACGATCTGATTATTGCAACCCGTCAGGGCAGGGCGATCCGCTTCAACGAGACCGAGGCCCGCGGAATGGGCCGCAGTGCCCGGGGGGTGCGCGCTATCCGCCTTGTCGACGACGATCAGGTCGTCGGGATGGCCAGGGTCCGGCCCGGAAGCTGCCTCCTGACCGTTTCCGAATCGGGACAGGGGAGAAGAAGCCCGGTGGATGATTACCCGGTGCGGTCCCGCGGCGGATTGGGCGTCCTCAACTACTATGTCGAGAAAAACGGCCCCGTCGCAGGCATCAAATCGGTTGACAGCACCGACGAGGTATTCCTGATTTCGGATGACGGCGTGATTATCCGCATCAGTGCTGCCGAAATCGCGGTGCAGTCCCGCTATGGCGGCGGCGTGCGGGTGATGCGGCTCGCCGAGGGCAGCAAGATCGTAACCCTGGCCCGCGCTCCGGCGGAGGAGCAGTCCGACGAGGAGGTTCCGGAAGACCCGCAGGGAGATCCGCAGGAGGAAGCCGGTTCCGGCAGCGAAGAAGAATAACCCCCCAAGGCCGGACGCCCATCATGGACGTCCGGCCTTCGCTTTGTGCCCAAGACAACCACCGGTTCTGCCGGCCGCGATGAAGGATCTTTCGCTTCAAGCGATGAGTGCGGAAAAATGGAAATCATTGAGAAACGAAAGGGTCAATCAGAAAAATTTTGATTCATCCGCCGCGGCGCATGTAATGCATGAGGAAGGTTCAGAAACTCTTAAAAAGCAAATCGGCAAAATTCTCCTTTGCGGTGCCGTTCTCTACTTGGGAAAGCCTGGTGACGGACAAGCAGAAAAAACCGGCAGAACAGGCAGGGAGGGAAAAAGACCGGAAGCAAACGGGTGGCTCGCGAGCAATGTGCTTGGCAAAGCTGTTCTTAGCAAGCCTGTTCAATGCCTCTTAAGAAGCAGAGCGGCAAAATTCTCCTTTGCGGTGCCGTTTTCCGCTCGGGCGAGCCGGATACCAGGCAGGGCGCAACCCCGCCCTTCACGCATGGTCCTGCCGATTGGGGCGGAAGAGAAGAGTGTTTCACGTGAAACAAAATGCGGGAGGCGGTTTTCTCACAAAACTTCCGAATATTTCATGGCTTTTTCACATTTCTCTGTTTGAATAAAAATGAAAGGGAGGCGTATGCATGGCAAAGATTCTGATGGTTGACGATGAGGAAAAGATCCGCTTTGTCGTTAAGGAATACGCGCAGTTCTCCGGTCATGAGGTGACGGAGGCCGCGGACGGCTCACAGGCGGTGGAACTCTGCAAAAAACAGGACTTCGACCTCATTGTAATGGACATTATGATGCCAAAGGTTGATGGATTTTCAGCGGTC
Organism: Ruminococcaceae bacterium D5; assembly: GCA_900113995.1. Lineage (GTDB taxonomy): Bacteria > Bacillota > Clostridia > Oscillospirales > Ruminococcaceae > Yanshouia. Next base: position 85,711 of record FORK01000009.1, read on the forward strand.
AAGGAGATCCGCAAATTTTTCCAAACCCCGGTGATCATGCTTTCGGCGCGGGGGGAAGAGTACGACAAGCTCTTCGGTTTTGAGCTGGGGATTGACGATTATGTGGTAAAGCCCTTCTCTCCCAAGGAGTTGATGGCACGAATCGGCGCCGTGCTTGCCCGCAGCGGCGGAGAAAAGCGGCAGGAGCATGAATCGATCAAATTCGAGGGGCTGGTCATCGACCTGACCGCAAGAAGGGTCACTGTAGACGGAATCGACGCCCAGATGACCCCCAAGGAATATGAGCTGCTGTTCTATCTCGCCAAAAACCGCGGAATCGCCCTTTCCCGCGAGCGGCTGATCACCGGGGTGTGGGGGTACGACTATTTCGGGGACGACCGCACCCTCGATACCCACATCAAAATGCTGCGGCAGAATCTGGGCCCTTACCGCGGGTATATCGTCACCCTGCGGTCAATGGGCTATAAATTTGAGCCGCCGATGGAGCCGCAGGCATGAACTGGCCGAAAAAAAGCATCGAGGGAAAAATCCGCAAGTCCCTGCTCGGCTATACCATTTTCATTGTGGTTTTGCTCTGGACCTTTCAGATCGCCTTTATCAATACCTACTACCAGACAATGCAGCGCATGAGCATCCTGCGGGCCGGAAAGGAGATCATCCGCAGCGTCGGGCAGGAAAATTTTGAAGAAAGCCTTGAAAGCATCTGCTTTGAGCACCGGATGTGCAGTATGGTGGTCAATGAAAAGGGAGAAAGCATTTATTCGGTCGATATGATGGGGCGCATCTGCCTGATTCACAGCCCGGCCCGCTTTTCGCTGATGCGGGTGCTTGCGCCGGTGGTGCAGGGACAGCAGGACGAGCTGGTGCAGAAGGTTAAGGACGAACATTTTCACAGCATGGGGCTGATTTATGCCAAGGCCTACCTGACTTCGGAAGGGGAGCGCCGGGTCATCGTCCTCAACGCGGCCCTTGAGCCGATCAAATCGACCGAAGGAATCTTGAAAAGTCAGCTTTGGATTATCACCGCGATGCTGGCGGTCATCGCAGTGATCATATCAAAGCTGATTGCCCGCAATATTTCGCGGCCGCTGCAAAACATCAGCGACAAGGCGCGCCGCCTCGCCGAAGGGGAATATGCCGCCGATTACGACGGCGCCGGCATCGCGGAGATCGACGAGCTTGCCGAGACGCTGAATTTCGCCGCAGAGGGACTTTCCAAGGTCGAGGAGCTGCGCCGCGAGCTGGTGGCAAACGTTTCGCATGACCTGAAAACTCCGCTGACCATGATCAAGGCATATGCCGAAATGATCCGAGATCTGACAGGAGACAACCCGCAGAAGCGCGGGGAACAGCTCAACGTCATCATTTCAGAGGCGGACCGCCTGACCGCGCTGGTCAGCGTGCTCATCCGCATTTCGCAGGACGAACGCGAGGAAAGGGTCTATCAGGCGGAGCCGTTCGACCTCGAAGAGATGATCCGGGAGGTGGTGCGGCGCTTTGCCCAGACCAACCCGGATTATCAGATCACCTGCACCATTGAGGGGACTCCGGTGGTCCTCGCAGACCGGGAAAGCATAGGGCAGGTGCTGTATAACCTGATTTCCAACGCGATCAACTACACCGGTGAGGACAAAAGGGTGTTTGTTGCGTCCAAGCTCATCGGAACCGGCGTGCGGGTCGAGATCCGGGATACCGGACGAGGCATTCCCGCCGATCAGCTTCCGCTGATCTGGGAGCGGTATTACCGCAGCCGCAACACCCACCAGCGGCCGGTGGCAGGAAGCGGGCTTGGCCTTTCCATCGTCAAGGGGGCGCTCAGCGCGCAGAATCTTCCCTTTGGGGTGGACAGCGTGGTGGGCGAGGGGAGCTGCTTCTGGTTTGAACTGCCTTTCGGGGCGCTGCCTTCCGGCAGGGAACAGGAAAACTAAACAGCGGCGGCATCGGTGCCGGACGGAAGTTTCCCGTCCGGCACCTGCTGTCTTGCGCCGGCTGATCCCCGCCTGTACTGTTCTGCAAAAGTGTCATGATGCCTCTGCCGTTGTGCGGCAGCTCACAGCGCGAGGTTCGCCCTGCGCGCTCAGATGATGCGGCGTATGGATTTTCAGGGGTTACAAGATTCCCGCTGCGGAACCCGGCCTGCTGCACTGGAGCAGCCGGTTCTGCCCGGCATGGGGAAACGAACCCGCCACAGCCCGCGGGAATTTTTCGGCGGACAGCGGCAGGGGGCAGCAACTGCCCTGCCTGAGCGCCGATGGGGATAGGCGGGGTTAAGCGTGATATCCGGGCTGTGCAACTGCCCGGGCACCGGTGGGCAGGCGAAGCTGCTGCTGGCCGATGAACCGACAGGGGCGCCCGATTCCAATACCGGCGGCGGGGTCATGCGGCTGTTCGAGGGGCTTCACGACCGCGGGCATACCATTGTAATGATCACCCATGATTCTCATATTGCCTCTTACGCCGAACGGACGGTGAGGATCGCCGATGGAGAGCTCTATTCCTGAAAGGCGGCGATCCGTCTTTGCGAAACGCAGAACGCAGCAAAAGGCCGAAACGGCCGAAAAACGGCAAGCTGGCAATTATAACAAACAGACAAATCCAGATTCGTCTATTCCGGATAAAATATTTATATTTTTCACAATAAATCATTACAAAATTGCAAAGTAAAAAAAATGCGAATGGTTGCGAAGGGGAAAAAAGTCTGCTAATATTGTCTATAGTAGATTGTCTACAATCTACTATAGATAATATTTAACCCAGTAAAGGTACCTGTCCGCCCATTCATCCGAGTCAAATGGAGAAGGAGTAATGTTATTGTGGAAGCGCTTTTGAAATTCGCTGCCTGGCTGGCCAATATCCTATGGCAAACCCCCACCCTCTTGCTGATCGGTACTGTCGCCGTCGTTCTGACGATCGGAAGCCGCGGCTTCCAGTTCCGCCGGTTCGGTTATATCATGAAGAACACGGTCGGCAAGCTCAGGGAAAAGGGCGCCGCCGGAAGCGGAAACCTTTCTCCCTTTCAGGCATGCTGCATCGCGCTGGCGAGCACGGTAGGCACCGGCAACATCGCGGGCGTTGCAACCGCGATTTCCATCGGCGGCCCGGGGGCCATCTTCTGGATGTGGCTCATGGCGCTGCTCGGCATGATTTCCAAAACCGCAGAGGTTACGCTTGCCGTCCACTACCGTGAAAAGGACGACAACGGAGTTTTCCATGGCGGCCCGATGTACTACATGCGCAAAGGCCTCGGCTGGGGCGCCCTCGCCAAGGTGTTCTGCGTCGGTTTGATTGTCAACTCACTGCTTACCGCCGGCCTGCTTCAGCAGCATACCGCAGCCCGCGCGTTCCTTTCGACATGGAACATCAATCCCTACATCACCGCGGGCGCCATGGCCTTCGTCTGCGGCATCGTTATCATCGGCGGCCTGAAGCGGATCGGCAGCTTCTGCGAATACTGCGTACCGATCATGGCGATTGCCTATGTCCTCGGCGGTCTGGTCATCATGATCGTCAACTTTGAGAAAATTCCCGAGGTGTTCGGGATGATCTTCAAGTATGCCTTTGCACCGGCTCCCGCGATGGGCGGATTTGCCGGTTCAGTGGTCGCCACTTCGATTCAGCGCGGAATCTCCCGCGGCATGATGTCGAACGAAGCCGGTCAGGGCAGTGCTCCGATGGCCCACGCCACCGCTGCGATCGATCATCCGGTCGAACAGGGCGTCTGGGGCGCGTTCGAAGTTTTTGTGGATACCATCATCGTCTGCTCGATCTCGGCTTTCGTCATCCTTTCGACCGGCGTTCTGGAAAGCGGCCTGTCCGGTGTCGATCTCGTTCTTGCCGGCTTCGATACCGTCTTCCCGGGAACCATTGCGAGTATGCTGCTTTCCTTCGCGATCATCACCTTCTGCCTCTCCTCGCAGATCGGCTTCTACTGGTATGCTGAAACCGCGGTTCACGATCTGACCAACGGCAACCAGAAAGCAATCAACGCTTTCAAGTGGATCTTCCTGATCCCCGGCGTTGCCTGCGCCGGCGTCGATAATGTTGACGCTCTCTGGAATGTAGCGGATATCGCCACCGCACTGACCTCGATCCCCAACCTGATTGCCGTCGCGGCCCTCGCCGGTGTTTTCTTCAAGCTGCTCAAGGACTGCGAGTCCGGTGAGAGAAAGTATGCGACCGCCATCACCGACAATACCCGGCATTATATCCGGGAACCCAAGGCCAAGACAAACAGCTGAAAATCCGTCAATTTAATTTGTTCCAAAACGTGGGAGATGCCCTTGAAAAAGGGCATCTCCGACACATCATAGGAGGAATATTCATGTCGTTTCGCGCCGCAATGATCCAGTTTGATACCGCTTATATGGATGTCGGGGAAAACATCTCCCGGATGTCCGCGCTGATTGACGAGGCGGCTTCGCCCTCTTCTCCGCCCGATCTCATCGTGATGCCCGAGCTGTGGACCAGCGGCTATTCGGAGGAAATTTTCAGGGATATCCGGCGGTTTGCACAGCCGGCCGATGGAAAAGCGGTCGCCATGCTGCGGGAAAAGGCCCGGCGGTACGGCGTGTGGATCGCCGGAGGCTCGATGGTTGAGCTGGCCGAAGATGGAATTTACAATACCTGCTTCCTGATCAACCGCCAGGGCCAGATCGCGGGACACTACCGCAAGATGCATCTTTACAGCGCCATGATCGAGGACAAGGCATTCCGAAACGGAACCGAAATGCCGGTCTTTGAAACCGACTTCGGCCGCATCGCGCTGATGACCTGCTATGACATCCGTTTTGTCGAGATGTCGCGCGATTATGCCATGTGCGGCGTCGAGGCGCTGGTGGTCGTTTCCAACTGGGCAAAACCCAAGCTGAACCACTGGCGGGTGCTGCTGCAGGCGCGCGCCATCGAAAATCAGGTCGCGCTGCTCGCCTGCAACCGCGTCGGAACGGCTGGAAACTGCACCTATTTCGGCCATTCGCTGGCGCTTGATCCCTGGGGAGAGTTCATCGCCGAGGATGAAAGCGAAAAGGAAACCATTTTGCGTGCCGAGGTGGATCTGGGCCGGGTTGCCGAGGTCCGCAGAAAGATTCCGATGTATTTGGACCGCCAGCCGGCCAGCTATACCGACCGCATTCTGAGTTTCTATGATGGGAGGACCCGCTGATGTTTGAAGCAATCCGGGATTACACCGAACCATTTGCCGAAAAGATCGGTCTGGTGGTGCATGACGTGCGCACCGGAGCTGTCTTTTCCCGCAATCCGGATCGTGTTTTTCCCTCGGCAAGCGTCATCAAGCTCGCCATCCTGTGGGAATTTTACCGCCGCGTGGCGGAGGGAAGCCTCAACCCGGAGGAGCCTTATGTGCTGCATGACGATGTAAAGGAGGGCACAACCCCTTACGACACCGGAATTTTGAGAGATTTTCACGACGGACTGGTGCTGACCCTTCAGGATATCGTTACCATGATGATTGTGATCAGCGACGATACGGCGACCAATATTCTGATCGACCGCTTCGGCAAGGAAGCGATCAACGAATCGATGAGCCGGATCGGGCTGACCCATACCAGAGTGCAGCGCCGAATGATGGAATATGACAAGGTGCGCGCCGGAATCGACAATGAAATTTCGGCCGGCGATATGGACCGTTACTTTACGCTGCTGCTCGCGCAGGACAGTCCGATGCCCGCCGGATGCCGGGAAACGATGCTGGATATTTTGGCACGCCAGCGCTATACGGCGGCAATTCCCAGCCTGCTGAGCGAGGACACCCGCATCGCCCACAAAACCGGAACGATCGGCGAGTTCGGGCTGGAGCATGATGTCGGGCTGATCTACGGCCCGGACGGCCGTCCGGCGGTCATCGTCGCGGCTCTGACCCAGCATCTGGAGAACCGCCTGCATGTCATCGGAACCATCGCAAAAATGGCGCTGGAGTCCTCCTTGTGTTGACAGGGTTTCTCAACTGTGATACTCTTAAATCAATCTCGTCTGAAAAGGCAGGCTCTGCATTTCAGACTGCTTGAGAGATCACACCAAGAGGAGCTAAAATTTTGATGAGCTATCTGGATGCTGTTCCGAACCTGGGAGCGCAGCCTTCCTTGAAACAACTGGCCTATGAGACGCTGCAGCGTCAAATTATAAACGGACAGCTTCAGCCGGGTAGCCGTTTAACCGAGGAGGAGCTTTCCCGTTCCATGAGCATCAGCCGCGCCCCGATCCGTGAGGCGCTCAATATGCTGGAGCGGGACGGCTTTACAAAGATTATTCCCCGGCGCGGCGCGGTGGTGACCGACGTTTCCCGGCAGGATGTGATCAACATCTGGGAGGTGCGGGCGCTGCTTGAGCCGTATGCCGCCCGCTGCTCGGTCGGCCTGGTCCCCAAGGAGGAGCTTGAGCGCATCCTTGCGCGGCTGGACCGGATGGCGGAGACACCGGAACAGTTTGACAATTATACGGATCTTGATCTAGAGATCCATGCGCTGTTTCACCGCTATCTGGAGAACAGCTTTCTGAAAAGCATCGTTGCCAACAATCAGATCCACTCCAACCGGGTGCGCTGGATCGGCTGCGGACGGCAGCTCCCGAACGAGATCGAGCTGCGTCAGCTCAACTATAAAGAGCACCGGCAGATTATCGTGGCCATGCTTTCGGGAGTCCCCGACGCCGTCTATGAGGCGGTCCGGCAGCATGTTGTAAAGAGCGGAGAGCGGGTGCTCCTTCAGATTGACGCCTCCCCGCCGGCAGACAGCTGATTTCAAGTCATAAATCCGGAGAAGCGGCTGCCCGCGCCGGATTGCTCAGGGCCATTCCCCGGTGGCGGTTCAATCGATGCGGAAAAGCTTTTCCGCATCGATTGAACCGCCGCTGTTGGTCTGTCGGCGCACGTTTCCCATCCCGTTTCGCCCGGCGCTTGATGCGAATACTTTTTATACGGTGTAGTCTTGGTCAGAGCCGGGAAGTTCCGGATTCGATAAAAGCAGCTGCAAATCCCATTATGGGATTTGCAGCTGCTTTTGTTTGGTGCCCAAGGCAGCCACCAGCTCTGCTAACGGCAACGAAAAAGCTTTCGCTTCAAGCATTGAGCGCAGCAAAATGACAAATGCTTGAGAAATGGAAGGACTCGTCAGCATTCCTGCTTTCGCAGCTGCGGTGCATGTAAAGGCGGTGCCGCCCTCCGCTCGGGCGCGCCGGGCACCGGACAGGCAGAGCGGGCGGGCAGAGAGGGGTACGGAAGGGAACGGGCCGCCTGCGGGCCGCCCGCAGCAGTGCATGTAAAAATGTTCAGAATCTCTTAAGAGGCAGGCCGGTAAAATGCCCTTTTGGGGCTGGAGCAAAATCACGCCTTTCACGCGTGGTTTTGATTTTTCCGGAGAAATCCGCCGGATCAGACAGTCAGTTCAATCCGGTTTCCCTCGGGGTCGAGGACGCAGCTTTCATAATAGCCGTCCCCGGTCACGCGCGGACCGCTGACAACCGAAAAGCCGTCTCCGCGCAGCCGTGCGGTCAGCGCATCGACCGCCTCACGGCTGCCCAGCGAAAGGGCGAGATGGGCGTAGCCCGCGGCGGGCGCGCGGTCCGCGCCGGGGCCGAGATTCGGCCGGGTCATCAGCTCGAGCCTGCCCTCCCCCTCGAAGGAGAGAAAATAGGTTTCCAGCCCCGTGTCCGGATTATGGTAGCGGCTTGCCGCGCGGGCGAAAAAGTAATGTTCGTAGAATGCCCGCATTCCTTCGAGGTCCTGGACGTAGAGCGCAAGATGTTCAATTCGCATAAAAGATCTCCTTATGGACCGACGCGCCGAGAAACGGTGTCGGGGTTGGTGCAGTAGAGCAGCAGGGTTTTCTTCGAAATGATCCCCTGCTGGTAAAGGGACATCAGGCTTTGGTCCATCGTGACCATCCCCTCGTTGGAGGCGGAAATCATCGCATTTTCAAGCTGGTGGGTTTTGGATTCGCGGATCATATTGCGGATAGCGGTGTTTACCAGCATAATTTCGAAAACGGCGGCCTCGCCGCCCTGCTCGGTGGGGACAAGCTGCTGGGAGACGACCGCCTGCAGCACCTGCGCGAGCTGAACCCGCACCTGTCCCTGCTGGTTGGGGGGAAAGGCGTCCACCACCCGGTCGATCGCGTTGGCCGCCCCGACGGTATGCAGGGTCGAGAGGACAAGATGTCCGGTTTCGGCGGCGGTCATCGCCACGCCGATCGTTTCGTGGTCCCGCATCTCCCCGAGCAGGATCACGTCGGGAGCCTGACGCAGTGAGGCACGCAGGGCAGTGACATAGCTTTCGGTGTCGGTGGAAATTTCCCGCTGGCTGACAATGCTTTTGCGGTGCCGGTGCAGATATTCAAGCGGATCCTCCAGGGTGATAATGTGGGCGCTGCGAGCGGTATTGATCCGGTCGATGATACAGGCGAGGGTGGTGGACTTGCCGCTTCCGGCGGGTCCGGTCACCAGCACAAGGCCGCGGGTGCGGTCGGCGAGCGAGAGCACCCCTCCGGGGATGCCGAGCTGCGCGGGATCGGGCAGCTCGAAGCGCACGATCCGGATGACGGCGGCGAGGGTGCCGCGCTGCTGGTAGACGCTCGCGCGGAAGCGGGAAACCCCCGGCAGCGAGAAGGAAAAGTCATCATCCCCGCGCGAAAAGGCGGCGCCCTTTCCGCGGTGGGCAAGCTCGTAAATACCGTCGATGAAGGACGCGGTATCCTCCGGAGAAAGGCGGTTCTCGTCCCGCCGGAGCAGAGTGCCGCTGCATTTCATCGAAAAAGGAAGCCCGGCGATCACAAAGAGGTCGGAAGCGCCCTCCTCGACTGCGGCGCGCAGAAATTCAAGCGTATTCATCAAGAATCATCCCTCCAGATTCGGCAGCGCGGCGGTTGTGCCCTGCCAGAGCGTCATGGGTTCTTCGACGGCGAAGCCCCCGGTCTGTACGGTGCGCCAGCTTTCGATCCGGCGGGAAAGTCCGCTTTCCGAGACGGTGTAAGAAACCACCGCCTCGATCGCGCGGTTTTCATCCACCGCAACCTGATAGCGCAGCAGGCGCGCGCCATCGTAACCGAGGCTGTCGTCCAGAACCGCGGCCCCCTCCAAAATTTCGGCGACGCGGGCGCCGGGGAGTTCGGCGGGGGAGGAGGCTTTCTCAAAGGCCTGATCGAGCGCGCACAAAAACTCGGCCGCCTTGCCGTCCGCCTCATACCATGCGGCGGTTGTCTCGGCGGCACGTTCGGCCAGCCGCAGATCGGCCTGTGCCGAGACCAGCGAGAGGGTTGCGAAAACGGTCAGGCAGAGCAGCACAAAGATAATCAGCACCGAGGCGGAGCCCACGCCGATACCCCATTGTCGTTTCATGGCCGGTTCCCCTTTCAAAAAGATGGATTCAGGGCGTTTTTACCCCGAGCGAAAAGAGGCTGGAGCCGTCCTCCAGACGTGAGACGAGGATTTCGGCCGGAACGGGCCGGCCCTCCCCGCGGGTGAGGGTCAGGCGGTAGGCGGCGTTTTCCCGGCCGCAGGGGTTCCAGTCCGGGCCGTACCAGACGGTGAGCGCGCCGTCATCCTCCTGTCCGCCGAGCAGGGCGGAGGCCTTCTCCAGCGAACCGCCTCCGCCGCGAAACGCCTCCGCCGCGCTCTGGGCGGCGAGGGTCGCGCGCGAAAGGTCCGCGCTCTGTATGCTGACCAACCGCGCCCGGACAAAAAGCTGCAAGCAGACGGCGCTGGCCACTGCGAAAAAGCCGATTGCAATGATCAGCTCGATCAGGAAGAGCGACGAGGCCGAGCGGCCCCTGATCATCCGTTTTGCCATCTGGAAACCCTCCTCGGAATCAAATTCGCTCAGGGTGCGCTCCGGTCGGAGCGTGCGGCGACGCAGGCTTCGGCCTGTCCGCCGGTTTCGGTTACGCAGCGGATGCGGTAAAGTCCCGGCCCTGCCTCTTCCACCGTGAAGGAGGCGCAGCCGGTGACCGCCTGCCCGTTTTCAGGTGCGGCGCCGGCGTCGGCGCGGGCGAAAAGCTCACAGAGATTTCCGCCGCGGCAGTAGAGGTAGGTGCGGTATTCCTCCCCGTTGACCGTTTCGGAGAGAATCAGCGCCTGCCCGTCCCCAAACCGGCCGATTGAGATTCCCCCGGCGAGATCGGTGCGGTGCACCGCCTGCGAGAGATAGGCCAGCGGGGTGCGCAGCGCAAAATTGCGGTCCATCTCATCGGTGGTGCGGCGGTAGACGTCCGCCCCGACCACCACGACCAGCAGGGAGGTGACCGCAAAGGCGCAGAAGAGGGCAAGCGGAAAAAGCAGATCGATCAAATGGGCGGCCGGACAGCGCTTCATGAAAAGGACCTCCCTTCAAAATATGTGCAGGCCAGCGCAGCAGAACGGTGACGTCCGGCATCAGGCCGAAGGCGAAGCGGCGGGGCAGCGTTTTTCATCCGCCTGCAAGCCCGCATCCCTCCATCCGGCGGAGCGGCCGGACCGGTGCCCTCAGCGCGGCAGAACGGTGATGTCCGGCATCAGGTTGGAGGCGAAGCAGCGGTAATCGACGAGATAGCGTTCCTCATCGACCTGCAATCCGTAGTGATCCCGCATGTAGCCGAGGTCGGGCGGATAGATGCCTTCAACGGCATAGCACTGCACCGCCGCGCGGCGGACCGCCTGCTCGGCGGCGGAAAGGCGTTCCGCCTCCGAGAGGGAGGCGACCGAACCCGCCCCGCGCAGCAGCAGCAGAACCGCCGCGGCAAAGAGGGCAAGAGAAAAAACAGGGGAAAGGGTGCGCCGTTCCTTACTGCAGAAGCGTTTCATAGCGATTCCTCCCGCTTCAGCCGATCGAGGACATGATGCCCATCAGCGGCAGCATGACCGAAAGCAGAATCATGCCGACCGCCACCGAGAGGATGATGACCAGCGTCGGTTCGACGACTCCCACCAGACGGGAAAGCTCGGAGTCAATCTCCTCCTCATAGCGGGCGGCGAGCCGCCCCATCACCGCGTCGGCCGAGCCGGTCTTGAAGCCGACCGCCACCATCCGGGCGGCGGCGCCGGAAAAGATTCCCGATTCACGCACCGAGTCGGCGAAGCTGTTCCCCTGCCCGAGGCGGCGGCGGCAGTCCTCGACCCTGGCGGCAAGCGCCGGATGGCTGACCAGCCGCGCGGCAAGCTCGAGGGAACGGGCGGGATCCACCGCGCTCTGAAGCATCAGCGCCAGCGCGCTGACAAACCTCCCGGAAGCGATGGTCATCGAAAGCCGGCGGGTCGCCGGCAGGACTGAGAAAATCCGGATAAGGGTGTGCCTGCCTCCCTCGGAGGAGCGCAATGCCAGCGCCGAAGCCAGCAGCAGGGCGAGGAGCGCCACCAGAACGAGGCAGCCGGTTTTGAGGGCGCCGCCGAGCTGCAGCGCGCCGAGAGCGAGCGAGGGCAGATCGGCGCCGAGCTGGGCAAAAACCTGGGAAAAGATCGGCAGTACCTTGACCGAAAGGACAAGGATAACCAGCAGCATCATGCCGAGCATGATAAGCGGATAGGTGACCGCGCTTTTGAGCATCGAGCCGAGGGAATCCTCCCGCTCATAATAGGAGGCGAGCGATCCGAGCACCTCGTCGAGCCTGCCCGACTGCTCCCCGATTTCGATCATGTTCACCGCGTAGGAGGGGAAGCCCCCCGCCTCCCGCATCGCCGCGGAGAGGGGTTCCCCCCGTTCGGCCGGCGCGAGAAGCCGGTCGAGCAGCTCGCGTTCGGGCTGGCTCTGGGCGTCGTCCCGCAGGAGCCGCAGAGCCTCCTCCGACGAAATTCCTGCCCGGACGAGCATGGCGAGCTGGCCGAAAAATCCGGCGAGCTCGCCGGGGGACATGGTTCCGATTTGTTTTGCCGCCATCCTGATGCGCCTCCTTTAATAACAGTATTTTCTCTGATAGTTAGAGCCGTTGCCGATGAACTGCATAATCGAGCTCGACTGATTTCCGTTCGACGCGAAGGTGGGGTCGAGCAGCTTCCAGCTCTTTCCGTCAAACTGGATGATGCCGTTGATCCAGCCCGTCTCGGTGGTATAGACGCTGATCCATGCATGGTAGATGCCCCCCGAGACGTACCCCACTTCCAGCCGGGTGGGAATTCCCTGCGAACGGAGCATCGTGGCCAGCAGCGCGGCATAATCAAAGCAGATGCCCTTGCCGGCGGCAAGGGTGTCGTCGGGGTCGGGCAGATAGCCGGACTTGACGTTTGCCGCTTTGTAATCGTCATAGGTCACATTGCTGATGACATAGTTATAGACGCTGCCCACCACTTCGAGGACGGTGGCGGCGGAGGAAGCCAGCTCCTCGCCTTTGGCGACCGCCTTGCTGCCGGCGGTATAGCTGACGTACTGGCTCGGATAGAGGTAGGGCAGAAGTCCGCTTGTCAGCGTCGCCTGAAAGGACGCGCCCTGCGCCAGTGCGTATTGGGAGCTGTGGATTTCGGTGTAAACGTTGACGGTATAGCCGCCGTTTCCGGCGGTGAGGGGGAATGCCTCAAACCCGTTTTTGCTGGAATCATAGGTATAGGTGGTCTTGTCCGGGCCGGTGATCTGAATCTTGACCCGCGAGGCGCCGCCCGAATATTTGACCATCACATAGCCCTCGCTGCGGTTGGAATAGTCGATCACCGCCCCGCCGCCCTCGCTTTTGTCCTTGCCGGGCGCCGCGGGGGTGCGTACCGTCAGAGTCGTGGGCCTGGCGGGCTGTCCCGAGGGCGAAGGCTCCGCAGGGGGCGGTTCCGGTTCGGCCGCTCCGGTTGCAGGGGAAGATGCTGCGTCCGGCGGCGTCTCCGAAGAGGGGAAGCCGGGCGGTTCCGGTTCGGCCGCTCCGGTTGCAGGGGAAGATACTGCGTCCGGCGGCGTCTCCGAAGAGGGGAAGCCGGGCGGTTCCGTCACCTTTGCGGGGGCCTCAGAGAGGGCTGCGGCAGGCGGAGATACCGGGTAGGCCTCACCGGAAGAAGCCGCCGGCTGTGCGTTGCAGCCGGAAAAAAGTCCGCAGAGGAGCAGCACGCTAAGCAGCAGCGCGCCGAGCCTTGCGGAAAGGTCAGAGTTCATGGAGGACCTCCTTGCATGGTGGACGGGGAAATTTAGGCCGAGGCGAGATGATCGGGAGGGACGGGGGCCGCGGAGGAAGAGGGCGTGAGATCGTTGTAGCCGATGAGCTTGCCGACCGCGACGATCCGGTTGCGGTTGGTGCCGATCGGGTCGCAGGAGATCAGCGAGACAATCGACTCCGTTCCGCTGTAGGTCACGCTCCAGTCGTTGGCCTTATGGATGGTGGTGGACTGCCATTCGTAGACATATTCCCGTCCGGCGTAGGTCAGATAGATCCGGTCGCCGGTAGTGAGCTTGTGGATGTCGTAAAATTCACAGCCCTCGATATCCCGATGGCCCGAGATGCTGACATTGGGGTTGGGAATCACCGGGTCGGGCAGCGAGGCGCTGTTGAGCAGCACGACGCCGCTTTTCAGCAGCAGATCCCCCTCGCTGTTGCCGAAGAAATCGATCCGCTCCTGCCGGGTCATCGTCCCATTGCGGAGCTTCTCCCGCACTTCGGGGGAAAAGCCGCCGACCACCCGGGTTTCCAGATTCAGGCGGGGGACCCGCAGCACCAGGTCGCCGTCGTTGTAGGCGAGCCTTTCCTTGGTCACGAACATTTTTCCGACCGGGTAGCCGCCCGGCACTTCATCTGCCGCAGCGCCGGAGGAGGCGTCCGGCTGCGCCTGTGAGGGGGCGCCGGAGGAGGGCGGAGCTTTTTCGCCGGATGATGAGGATGAGGAGGGCGCCTCGGAATCAGACGCCTGAGAGGAGACGGCCGCCGGCGTTTCGCTGGGAGCGGCCTGGCCTCCGCATCCCGGAAGGAGGGAACCCGCCGCGAGGAAAAGCGTGATCGTCACAATTGAAAGAGCTTTCTTCATCGTATGCCTCCGTTACAAAATGGTCGCTGATATCACTTTTTCATTATAATCAGACACATTCAAAAAAGCAAATTTTTCTGTTTTCCACAGTCTTTGGGAAAGTCGCTGCAAAAGCCATAAAAAAGAAGAAAAAAGCAGATGAAACGACTGGATTTTTCTGGCGTTTTCCTGTATAATGTTACAAACAGAAATTCTGCGCCGGAGCGTCATACCGCCCGGCAGGAGGAAGTGTCATGGGAAGAGCGCTTGCACCGACACAGGAAAAAATTGTGATCACCATGCTTGGCGGATTTACCATGAGCTGTGCGGGCCGTTCGGTCAGCGATTCAGCGGGGAGAATCCATCAGGTGTGGAATCTTTTGGAGTACCTTATTGTCAACCGCGAGCGGGAGGTTTCCCGCGATGAGCTGTCTGAGATTCTCTGGGACGAGGAGGAGTGCGAAAATCCGCAGAATGCGCTGAAAAACCTCGTCTACCGAGCACGGGGCGTACTCAGCGACGCGGGGATCGGCGCCGCGAGGGATCTGGTGATCTACCACCGGGGTTCCTACCGCTGGTCCGGAGAAATTCCCTGCAGCGTCGATACGGAGGAATTTGAGCGCCGCATCACCGAGTTCCGCGATAAGGCGCGGGACCCCGACGAACGGATCGCGCGGGCGCAGGAGGCCCTTGCCCTTTACCGCGGTGAGTTTCTTCCGCTTTCCTCCAATGAAAAGTGGGTAATTCCACTTTCGGTCTACTACAAATCGCTCTATTTCAGCTGTGTCACCGATCTCTGCGACCTGCTTTTTGAAAAGGGGCAGTTTGCCGCGGCGGTGCGGATCTGCGCCCACGCGATGGAGATCGACCAGTTTGAGGAAGGGCCGCACCTCTGCTATCTCAAGGCTCTCGAAGCGCAGGGCAAGGCCGCCGCCGCGCTTGAGCACTATAACTATGCCAGCGAGCTTTTCTACCGGGAGATGGGAGTTCAGCTTTCGGACGAGATTCAGGAGGTCTACCGCCGGATTTCCGACGGCTTCAATGACGCCCAGACCGATCTGCAGTCGGTCAAGCGGGTGATGCTCGGGGAAGAGGCGATGCGGCACGGTGCCTATTGCTGCAATTATGAGGTGTTCCGCAACCTTTACCGAATCGAGGCAAGGGCCGCGGTACGCACCGGGCAGGTCAGCTTTATCGGTATGATTTCGATTAAGGCTCCGTCCGGCGCGCCGTCCCTTGAAGGGGAGGCGCTGCAGTCGGTGATGGACGACCTGCTCGACGTGATCTGCGGCAGCCTGCGCAAGAATGACGTGGTTTCCCGGCTTTCGGTTTCACAGTATATCCTTCTGCTGCCGACCCAGACGCTGGAGAATGCCTACGCGGTTCTTGACCGCATCAAGAAGCGTTACCGCGAGGAACGGCATAAATATAAGGCCGAGCTGACCACAAGCGCGCAGGCGCTCGACCCCATCAGCTAGGTACAAAGACAAAGGCATTCGGCGCCCCGGAGATTTCCGGGGCGCCTTGCGGCAGCCCGGCCTCCCGCAAAGCCGGGGGATTCAGTCAGCCCTGAAAGGACTTTGTACCGGCGAGCCTTTCAAGAGGCGCCGAAAACTTCTCCCTCTGCACCTCCTGCCCCACGGCCCGTAAGGCGGACGCAGGATGCCCTTTGCTCCTGTTTTCCTTCCTGTTCCCTCTTTACCTCCCCCTTCTGTCCGCCCGCCTTCCCGGTGCGCGGCGCTGATTAGCGGCCCGCTTTGCCGATTCCTGAAGAGAAAGCTTTTACCTTCACCGGCAGAGCCGGTGATTTTATGTACACAAAAAGGAAGGTCCGCTGCCCGATGGCAGCGGACCTTCCTTTTATATGCTTCAGCGATGTAAGAACCGCCAGCTCTGCTGGGGAGAGTAAAAAAGCTTTCGCTTCAAGCATCGAGCGAAGCGAGAAACGAACGACAACTTTACGATTATCAAAAAGTTGCCGTTGGAACAGTAATCGCCTGTTTACGGGCTGCCGTGCATGTGATGCAAGAGACAGATTATTCAGTGCCTCTTGAGAGGCTTGCCGGTAATATGCCCTTCTGGCGAGAACAGTTCTGCCCGCTCCTTCGGACGGGCATGACACAGACGGCGGACGGTTGTTGCGCCATGGGTGACAGGGCCTCTTGAGAGGCGTGCCGGTATGAAGACCTTCTAGGGCTTACATAAGACCCCCGGATTAGCCGGGGGTCATGACTTTCGGTGCAGGGAAGTAGGGCGCCTGCCGGAGCATCGGCGGAGACGATTGCGGCATCTCTTTCGCCTGCGCAGGGAACTGAGCATTCCGTGGAGCCTCAGCGAAAAACGGCCATGCCCCTGCTTTTAGCGGGAAATCAGTCTTCCTTTTTCGCCGGTTCGGGGACGGGGACTGAGGCGGTTTTGGACCGCTTGGCCCGGCGGCTGCGGCGCACCGCACGGATGATGAAAAGGATCGCCAGCACCGGCAGAACAAGGAAGAGCAGGATGCTGGGCAGCGCTTCGACGGCGAAGAGGACAAGGCCCTCGGCGATGTCGCCCATCCGTTCGACCGAACGGCTCCATGCCGCAGCGATCCGTTCCCCAAACGATTTGGGCTGAATGGACGGCTGCTGATAATCAACCACCTCGGAGAGGTCGATATTCAGCGTCGAGTAGGCAACCTGGCTGTCCATCCTCCGCAGGGAGGCGGTCAGCGATTCGATTTCATAGCGCACTTCAGAAAGCGCCTGTTCGAGGGTAATTACGTCGTCGAGCTTCTCGGCCTTTGAGAGGATGTCAAGCAGCCGTTCCTCCTGCAGCTCGAGGGAGCGCAGCCGCGCCTCGCTGTCAAAATAGCGGTCGGTAATGTCGTCGGACGAGGTGCTGCGGGAGACGATATTGCAGAAGCCTCCGGCGGCGCTGATGACTGCGTCGAGCTGTTCGGCGGGGACCCGGGCGGTGATCGAGGCGCTGCGGGAATAGTAACCGCTCTGGCGGAGGCTGCGGCCGTCCTCGCTCTGGCTTTCGATATAGCCTCCCTTTTCGGAGATCAGGGCCGAGAGGGAAGAGAGGGCTGTGTCGAACTCCTTGGTTTCGAGAGAAAGCCAGGCGTTGCGCACAATTTTTCGGGAGCTGTCCATCGGAGTGCTCTCTCCGGCCGCGGAATTCACCCTGGCCGCCGTATCATCGGTTGCTGCCTCGGTCATTGCCACGGCGGCGGGCGCCTCGGCCGCCTCGGGCGCAAAGTCGGCCTTCATCATCGAGGGCGAGGCA
Organism: Ruminococcaceae bacterium D5; assembly: GCA_900113995.1. Classification (GTDB taxonomy): domain Bacteria; phylum Bacillota; class Clostridia; order Oscillospirales; family Ruminococcaceae; genus Yanshouia. The sequence goes on from FORK01000009.1 coordinate 102,865, forward strand.
TAAGCGGCGGTCGAGGAAGCGGATGAGCCGGAGGAGGCCCCGCAGGCAGTGAGGGCAAGGCAAACTGCAAGCAGCAGCGCTGCAAGAGAATAGCAGGAATTTCGTTTCATCACAATTCTCCCTTCTGTTCGTTGAAAAGTGGGTCCTTTCATCAACATGGTGCAAAATTGGCAAAAAATTGTTGCGGCCGATAGTCCGGTGAAGAAAATTTACTTTTTGGGCCGAAAAGGCAGCTCTGCCCGGTAAAACGAAATCCCGTCCGGAAATTCGGACGGGATTTTAACAAACAGTTAATTACTTGGTGAAATAATGTACTGCGCCGAGGAAGAGCTTCTGTTCTTTCGCACCGGGGATATTCTTGTGCACGAACGCCCCGCAGCGTTCCGAGTGGCCCATCTTGGCGAGAATTCGCCCGTCGGGGGAGGTGATCGCCTCGATGGCGCAGTCCGAGAAGTTGGGGTTATACTCGGTGTCGAGGGTGGGGCAGCCGTCGGGGCCGACATACTGCGCCGCGATCTGGCCGCTTTTGGCGAGCTGTTCAATCAGGGCGGGTTCGGCGACAAAGCGGCCCTCGCCGTGCGAAACCGGAATCATGTGGATGTCCCCGACCTTCTCATACATGAGCCAGGGCGAACGGTTGGAGCAGATGCGGGTGGCAACCAGCTTGGACTGGTGCCGTCCGATCCGGTTGAAGGTGAGGGTGGGGGCGCTGCCGGTCGGTTCGACAATCTTTCCGTAGGGGACGAGGCCGAGCTTCACCAGCGCCTGGAAGCCGTTGCAGATGCCCAGCATCAGGCCGTCGCGGCGCTCCATGAGGTCGGCAACCGCGTCGCCGATGCGGGGATTGCGGAAAAAGGCGGTGATAAACTTGCCCGAACCCTCCGGCTCGTCGCCGCCCGAGAAGCCGCCGGGCACCGCGATGATGTTGCATCCGCGGATCAGGCGCTCGAATTCGCGGGCCGACCACTCGATGTCGGCGGCCGAGAGGTTGCGGACGATAAAGGTTTCGGTCTCGGCGCCGGCGCGTTCAAAAGCGCGGGCGGTGTCGTATTCACAGTTGGTTCCCGCAAAGACCGGCAGCAGCACCCGGGGCTTCGCCGTTTTGACAGCGGGCGAAGGCCAGGAGGAGGCATTTTCATCGGTGAAGGCGGGAACAGCGGTTTTAGGGGTGGGCAGGCGGTAGGGATAGACGGGGGCGAGCCGGTTGGCATAGTCCTCGAAATATCCGGCGAGATCGTAGGTCCGCCCCGCATGGGTGAGGGTAAAGGAATCGACCGTCTCGGCAATCTTGATCACCCCGGCCGGAATTTCATCGCAGGAGATAATAACGGCGGCGGGGTGGCGCTCGAACCAGAAATCGTCGGAGAAGCCGTCGCAGAGGGTTACGCCGATCCGGTTGCCGAGAGACATTTTGAAGAGGCCCTCCGCGATGCCGCCCGCCTCGCAGACCCATGCCGCGCGGACCCGATGTCCGGCGATGAGCTTTTCGAGGCCGTCGATCATCTGGCGGACGCTGTCGAGATCGGGCACACCGTTCTGATCGACCGCCGGCATCATCAGCCCGATCTGGGAGCCGGCGCGTTCAAATTCGGGGGACAGAATGTTGGCCGCGTCGGCGGTCGAGACGGCGAAGGAAACGAGGGTGGGGGGCACGTCGATGTGCTCAAAGCTGCCGGACATCGAATCCTTGCCGCCGATGGCGCCGCACTCGAGGGCAAGCTGCGCGTCGAGGGCACCGAGCAGAGAGGCCAGCGGCTTGCCCCAGCGGGTTTCGTCGCGGCGCAGCCGCTCAAAGTACTCCTGGAAGGAGAGCCAGCAGCGTTTCCTCGAGCCGCCCGCGGCGACGACCTTGGCGATCGATTCCGAGACGGCGGTGACGGCGCTGGCATAGGGGTCGGTGATAGTGGGGTCAAAGCCGTAGGCCATGATCGAGGCGGTGTTGGTTTCGCCGCCGGTGACCGGAATTTTAGCGGCCATCGCCTGGGCGGGAGTCTCCTGCCAGCGGCCGCCGAAGGGGGAAAGGACGGTGTTGCCGCCGATCGAGGAATCGAAGCGCTCGACCAGCCCCTTCTGGGAACAGACGTTGAGGTCGGTGACGGTGCGGCGCAGGCGTTCCCCAAACGAGAGGAATTCGCTGCTCGACAAAGCCGCGGCCGGAGCCGTCACCCGCACGCAGACATGTTTGGGGGCGCCGTTCGAGCCGAGGAATTCGCGGGAGAGGTCAACGATGGTTTTGCCGCGCCAGACCATCCGCATCCGGCCGGTTGCGGTGACCTTGGCCACGGGGGTTCCCTGCAGGTTTTCGGTCGCGGCAAGCTCGAGGAAGCGCGCGACCTTCTCCTCGTCGAGGACGACGGCCATCCGTTCCTGCGATTCACTGATCGCCAGCTCGGTGCCGTCGAGTCCCTCATACTTCTTGGGGACAGCGTCGAGGTCGATATCGAGGCTGTCGGCCAGCTCGCCGATCGCCACCGATACACCGCCCGCGCCGAAGTCATTGCAGCGCTTGATCATCCGCGCGGCCTCCGGGTTGCGGAACAGCCGCTGGAGCTTGCGTTCCTCGGGGGCGTTGCCCTTCTGCACCTCGGCTCCGCATTCGGTGAGGCTTTCGGCCGAGTGCGCTTTCGAGGAACCGGTTGCGCCGCCGCAGCCGTCCCGTCCGGTCTTGCCGCCGAGCAGCACGATGACATCCCCCAGCTCGGGCGCAGCCCGCACGACATTTTCAGCGGGGGCCGCGGCGATGACCGCGCCGATCTCCATCCGCTTGGCGACATATCCGGGGTGGTAGATCTCACGCACCAGCCCGGTCGCGAGGCCGATCTGGTTGCCGTAGGAGGAATAGCCCGCCGCCGCACCGGTGACGATCTTGCGCTGGGGCAGCTTGCCGGGGATGGTTTCGGAAATGGGCTTGAGCGGATCGGCCGCGCCGGTGACCCGCATCGCCTGATAGACATAGCTGCGCCCGGAAAGAGGGTCGCGGATTGCGCCGCCCAGACAGGTGGCGGCCCCGCCGAACGGCTCGATTTCGGTCGGATGGTTGTGTGTCTCGTTCTTGAACATCAAAAGCCACTGCTCGTCTCTGCCGCCGATATCGACGGTGATCTTCACCGAGCAGGCGTTGATCTCCTCCGACTCGTCAAGGTCGGGCAGCATGCCGCGCTTTTTCAGCACCTTGGCGCCGATGGTGGCGAGGTCCATCAGAGTGACGGGACGCGAGGCGCGTCCCACCTCGGCGCGCAGCTCGAGGTAGCGCTTATAGGACTGCCGCACCGCCGGAGATTCGATTTGCACGTGGTCAAGCTCGGTCGAAAAGGTGGTGTGGCGGCAGTGGTCGGACCAATAGGTGTCGATCAGCTTGAGTTCAGTGAAGGTTGGGCAGCGGCCCTCCCCTTTGAAGTAGTCCTGACAGAATTTCAGGTCGTCGAGGTCCATCGCGAGGCCGTAGCGGGAAAGCATTCCCTCGAGTGCATCCTCGTCCATCTCCAGAAAGCCCTCGAGCACCGCGACGTCCGGCGGGGCGGGATAGTCAGTTTCGAGGGTGGCGGGCAGCTCCAGCGAGGCCTCGCGGCTCTCGACGGGGTTGATGAGATAGCGGCGGACCTCCTCCCTCTGGGAATCGGTCAGCCCCCCTTCAAAGAGATAGACCCGCGCGCAGCGGATGAGGGGGCGCTCCTTCTGGGTCTGGAGCTGGATGCACTGGGCGGCCGAATCGGCCCGCTGATCGTACTGGCCGGGCAGATATTCGACGGCAAAGAGGAAGCCGTCCGTTTCGGGAAGCCGGTCCCAGGCGAGGTCCACCTGCGGCTCGCCGAAGACGGTCATCCGGGCCGCGGCGAAGTCCTCAGGGGAAATCCGCTCGGCATCGTAGCGGTTGAAGATCCGAAGGCCGGTCAGCGACTCGAGGCCGAGCGCCGAACGCAGATCCGCGAGGACGCCGTCGGCCTCCACCGCGTAGGGGCGCTTTTTCTCAATGAAAACACGATATACCGCCATCTTCATTCTCCTTCTCTGTTTTACAATCGGTATTGATCGGGATGCCGTGGCACCCGCCTTCCACCACCCGGTCCAGGCGGACATCGATCCATCCTCCCGCGCCATGCGGGACCTGTCCGGGCGGAAAAACCTGCACATAAAGATAATTGTCGGTATAGCCGCCGCCGGTCGCCTCGAGCAGCACGCGGGCGGTTCTTCCGACCTGGGTTTGGGCGAACGCCCTGCCCGATTCCCGGCACAGCCGGACGAGCGCCTTCGCCCGCTCCTTTTTGACCGCCGGCGGAACCTGATCCGGCAGGGCGGCGGCGGCGGTGCCGGCGCGCGGAGAATATTCAAAGACGTGGCCGCGCAGCAGGCCGGCCGCTTCGACGGTGCGGCAGCACTCCTCAAATTCCGCTTCGGTCTCGCCGGGAAAGCCCGCGATCAGATCGGTGGTGACCGAGGGGTTCGAAAAGCGCCTGCGGATTCCCTCGACCGTTTCGAGGTACTGCCGGGCGGTGTAATGGCGGTTCATCCGTCGCAGCGTCGCGTCGCAGCCCGATTGCAGCGCGAGATGGAACTGCGGGCAGAGCCGCGGGAAGGCGGCGAGCGCGTCCCAGTCGGCGGGGGAGAGAAGGTCCGGCTCGACCGATCCCAGCCGGATGCGGAAATCACCCGGGACTTTTTCGCAGGCGGCGGCCGCTTCGGCCAGAGAGGAACCCCAGCCGCTTCCGTAGCGGGAAAGGTTGATGCCGGTCAGGACAATTTCGCGGTAGCCGGCAAAGACCAGGCGCCGCACCTCGGCGGTGATCTCCCCGGGCGGGCGGGAGCGGACGGGTCCGCGCGCGAGCGGAATGGCGCAGTAGGAGCAGAACCGGTCGCAGCCGTCCTCCACCTTGAGGTAGGCCCGCTGGAAGCTCTCGTCAAAGCGGCCGATTTCCAGCGGTTCGAAGGCTTCTCCGGGAGAAAAGGCGGGGATCGAGATGCGGCGTTCCCCGTCCTGCAGGAATCTCTGAACCTTCCCGACCAGTCCGGCCCGGTCGAGCGAGCCGGTGACAATGTCGGCCTCGGGCAGTGCGCGGGCAGCGTCGGGCGCAGCCTGCGGCAGGCAGCCGGTCAGCACCACCACCGCACCGGGATGCTCGCGGCGCACCCGCCGCACCGCCTGACGGCTCTTGTGGTCGGCGGCGGAGGTGACGGTGCAGGAGTTGATGACAAAAACGTCGGCCTCTCCATCCAGAACGACGGTGAAGCCGTTTTGTGAAAAAAGCCCCTCGAGGGCCTGGGCTTCATACTGGTTTACCCGGCAGCCGAGGGAAAGGAAGCGGACCCGCATAAAGCGCCCTCCAAACCGCAGGGGCGCCGCCCCTGCCAGATGCTTGCGATGCGAAAACGGAGGCGGAACCCCCGGAACAGTCCCTCCGGCCGGTTACGGCGAACTTACCGAGAAACGGAAGGCATTTTCGTATTTATTATACGAAAATTACGGGGGAAACGCAAGGCGTTTCGCCGGATCGGGCGGTGCCTAAAACGCCGAATTTCAGGGCCTCTCTCCCTCATAACTTGGTCATCACGCCGCATATACTGGCTTTGGAACGGCCTTTTCCCGGGAAAAGGCCGGCGGGGGCGCGAATTTTCCCGCGGGACGGATGCATGCTGCGTCGCTCCCGAGAATATTTTTCAGATGGATGTTACCAAGAGAGGCGGGGTGCAATACTATGAGTAAACGCGGTGCGCCGGCGGCGCTGTTTCTGGCCGCATGCCTGACGGCGGGGACGCTTCTGTCTCCCGCCGCGCTGGCCGCCGGGGAGGACGCCCTCCCCGCGGCGGCGCTGGTCAATCCTGAAATTCCCTGTCAGTCGGCGATTTTGATCGAGCAGACCTCGGGACGGGTCCTTTTTGAAAAGGACCCCGACACTCCGATGCCGCCCGCTTCCATCACCAAGATCATGACCCTGCTGCTGGTGATGGAGGCGCTCGACGCCGGAACCATCACGCTGGAAACAGCGGTCACCTGCTCGCCCCACGCCGCCTCGATGGGCGGCGCGCAGATCTGGCTCGAGCCGGGGGAGCAGATGACGGTGCATGAGCTGCTCAAGGCGACCGCCATTTCGAGCGCCAACGACGCAGCGGTGGCCCTCGGGGAGCTGATTTCGGGCAGCGAGGAAGCCTTCGTCGCGCGGATGAACGAGCGCGCGGGGGAGCTGGGAATGAAAAATACCACCTTTCAGAACGCGACCGGACTTGACGCGCAGGGACATCTGACGACCGCGCGGGACATTGCCGTGATGTCGCAGGCGCTGCTTTCCCACCCGCTCATCACCGAATACAGCACCGTCTGGATGGACAGTCTGCGAAACGGCGAAACCCAGCTTGTCAACACCAACAAGCTGGTGCGCTTTTTCGAGGGGGCGACCGGACTGAAAACCGGAACGACCGACGGCGCGGGTTACTGCCTTTCGGCCTCGGCGACCCGCAAGGGGCTTTCGCTGATCGCGGTGGTGCTCGGCGCGGACACCAGCGACCACCGCTTCGGCTCGGCGCGGGGACTGCTCGAATACGGCTTTGCCCACTATGAAGCGCGGGAGGTTCCGCCGCCGGACCCGGCTCTCGAGCCGCTGCCGGTGCGCCGCGGGGTGCGGCGGACGGTGGAGCTTGCCTGCGACGCGCCAAAACGCATGCTGCTGGAAAAAGGCAGGGGAGAACAGCTCACCGAACAGAGGGAGCTGGCCGGGGAGCTGGAGGCGCCGGTCGACGCCGGAACCCGGGTCGGAACGATTCGCCTGCTGCTCGATGGGGTGGTCGTCTGCGAGTACCCGGTCAAAACCGCCTCGGCGGTCGAGCGGATGACGATGAAATCCGCCTTCCCGATGTTCTGGGGCGAGCTGATCAGGATGGGTCCGGCCGGGGACGGGAACGGCTGAACGGTCCCTCGTTCACAGAGCAGAAACATTTTTTGTACAAATCCTTTTACGGTGTCATAATAATTTCATAGCCGGAAGGTTGAAAAAAGAGCGGCTTTCGTGTAAAATGATTACAAAGAGGAAGGAGTTGAAAAGCCTATGGCACTTTCCATTGATTTTACCTACCTCGATCAGATGATTTCTCCGGCCCGGCGCAGGGAGATTGCCCCCGAAATCCTTGCCGCGCAGAAAACCCTGCTCGGGAAAAGCGGGGCGGGCAGCGATTTCCTCGGCTGGCTCGACCCGGCTGCGCTCAATTCCCCCGGGGAGCTTTCCCGGCTCGAGGCCTGTGCGAAGCGGCTCGCCGCCCAGAGCGGAGCGGTACTGGTCGTTGGCATCGGCGGTTCCTATCTGGGGGCCCGGGCGGCGGTGGAATACCTTGTCTCCCCCCTGTATAACAGCATCCCCAAAAAGACCCCGGATCTCTGGTTTGTCGGCAACGACGTTTCGGCCTCCCACCTTGCGGAAGTGCTGTCCGCCTGCCGCGGGCAGGAAATTTCGGTCATCGTGATCTCCAAATCCGGCACCACCACCGAGCCTGCGGTTGCGTTCCGGGTACTGAAGAAGGAGCTGGCCCGCCGCTACGGCGGGGACGCGGCTTCCCATGTTGTGGCGATCACCGACCGGGCGCGCGGCGCGCTGCTGGCCATGGCCCGGGCCGAAGGCTATGAAACCTTCGTCATCCCCGACGACGTGGGCGGGAGATTTTCGGTGCTCACCCCGGTCGGCCTGCTGCCGATCGCACTTGCGGGGGTCGATGTCCGTTCGCTCATCGCGGGCGCCGCGGACGCCGCCTCCTCCTGTGCTTCGTCCGATTTTGGCAGCAACATCTGCCTGCAGTACGCCGCGGCAAGGAACCTCCTGCTGCGCGCCGGCCGTTCGGTCGAACTGTTCTGCGGCTGGAACCCCTGCTTTACGATGACCGTCGAATGGCTCAAGCAGCTTTTCGGCGAAAGCGAAGGCAAGGATCATAAGGGCCTTTTCCCGGCGTCGGCCGCTTTTACGACCGACCTGCATTCGCTCGGTCAGTTCATTCAGGACGGCAGCAGGATTCTCTTCGAGACGGTCGTTTCGATCGGGGAGGATACGGCCAGCCTCTCGGTGGAAGCCGAGGACGGGGACCCCGACGGGCTCAACTATCTCGCGGGGATGCCGCTGGGCGAGATCAACCACAGGGCCGAGCGGGCGGTGGCGATGGCCCACCGTTCGGGCGGAACCCCTTCGATCATCCTTACGACCCCGTCGCGTTCGGCCTATGAATACGGCTGGATGCTCTATTTCTTCGAATTTGCCTGCGGGGTCAGCGGCTATACGCTGGGGGTCAACCCCTTTGACCAGCCGGGCGTTGAGGATTACAAAAAGAATATGTTTGCCCTGCTGGGCAAGCCGGGCTACGAGGCTCTGGCGGCACAGCTCTCGAACAAGTGATCAGGCGGGCTTTGGGGTACAAAGAACGCTCAAAATCTAGGAGGTAACAATTATGATTAAGCTGATTGTGGGACACAAGGGCTCCGGCAAGACCAAGACGATGATCCAGATGGCCAACGATGCGGTCAAGACCTCGAACGGCAATGTCGTCTGCGTTGAGAAGGGGATCCAGCTCAACTATGACCTCAACTATCAGATCCGTCTCGTTGACATCGACCAGTACGGCGTCAACGAATACAATGCGCTGCTGGGCTTCCTCTGCGGGCTGATGGCGGGCAACTACGACATCACCGACATCTTTGTCGACGCCACCTTCAAGATCTGCGGCAAGGACCCCGAGAAGTTTGCCGATATGGTCGAGCGCCTTTATAAGCTTACCTCCGCGAACGGACTGACCGTTGTCTTTACTGTCTCCTGCGAGCCGGAAGAGGTTCCCGAACGGATCCGGAAGTATCAGATTTAATCTGCCCCGGAAAAAGAGCGGAAATCCCCGCAGAGGGATTTCCGCTCTTTTTTTTGTTTCGGAGAGGGCGGCGGTGCAATAGCGCGCCGCCGCCCTTCCAGAGATTGGCTTTGGGCGGCGGGCCGGGGCGTCCTGCGGAAGAGCTTCGTACTCCCGAAAGGAATCCCCCTGCCAGTGGCGGATCGTCTTGGGCCACGGAGGCGCGGCGCAGCCCAGGCCGGCAAACTGCCGGATGCCGGTTTTCAGGCTGCCCTCGAAGTGGGCGTCCAGCAGCTCGGCCCGGTCGCAGCGGGAAGAGCTTCCCATCATCGAGACGCCGGTGGTAATCCCGAATTTCAGCCGTTCGGCAGCGGCCAGCGCGCCATCCGCATACCGGAAGAAGTCGTCGGTAAACCGGTCATAGATTTCGTTCGCCATCGAGATCCAGTGGGTGGACTGTTCCACAAGGGTGCGGATCAGGCAGTGGCCGGCGTGGCCGTGGGCGTCGATCAGCCCCGGCAGCACTGCCAGACGCGTGCCGTCGATCGTCCGCCGGACGCCGGTGCCGGAGGGGAAGCTCCTCCATGGTGACAACCGAGGCGTTGGTGATCAGAAGGCCGTACATGGAAAAGTCCTCCTTTTCTCTGTGCGGCGCAGCGGACCGCCGCTCCGGCTTACGGTTTCACGATATGAACGTTCATGTGGGGATAGCTCATTTCCACGCCGTGGGAGTCAAATTCCTCCCCGACGGCCTCAAGCAGCGCGAAGCGCACATCCCAGTAATCAGGGGTGCGGACCCAGACCCGAAGGGTGTAGGCGATCTGGCTGTCGCGGTATTCGAGAATATTGACAAAGGGAGCGGGCTCGGGCAGGATCGCGTCAAAACGTGCGGCGGCGGCCAGCAGCGCGGCCTTGACCGCGGGCACCGGGGAAGTATAGGCAGCGCCGAATTCGAGGTCGATCCTCCGGTTCGGCTCAGCCGAATAGTTGACAACCTTGGCCGCGGCGATGTCGCCATTCGGCACGCTGATCAGCTTGTTGTCGATGGTGGCGAGCTTGGTGTAAACCAGCCCGATTTCCCGGACGGTGCCGCCGGTTTCTCCGGCCTCGATATAATCCCCAACGGCAAAGGGTTTCGAGAGCAGAAGCATGATGCCGCCCGCAATGTTGGAGAGGGTGCCCTGCACCGCGAGAGAAACAGCCAGCCCGGCAACACCTAGAGCAGCGATCAGCGAGGTGACCGGGATGCCGAGCTTATCCGCGACAATCAGGGCGGTGAGGATCAGCAGGCCGATGTTCACTGCCGAGCGCAGAAAGGCGCGCAGAGAGAGGTCGATGCGCGAGGCATCGATCGCGCGGTCCACCAACTTCATCAGCATCCTCTTTGCGAGCAGGCAGACGGCCAGCACCAGAAGGGCCGGCAGAAGATTCGAGAGGGTAATGCTGCCGATCGAAAAATTGGACAGCGCGGAAAAATAGTGGTTAATATCCATTGATTCTGATTCACCTTCCGTGTAATATGGCGGCGTTCAGCGGTGCTTCGCCCGGCCGGGCAGCAGCTCGGAAAGGACCTGATAGCCCGCCTCGATGTCGGAGGGTTCGACCGATTCGGCAGGGTTGTGGCTGACGCCGTTTTTGCAGGGGATG
>FORK01000014.1:0-66061 GCA_900113995.1 Ruminococcaceae bacterium D5
ACTCAAAACCGCAGAACCAACGGTAAGCGAGATTGAGCCTCACTTCCTCCTCCAGCCGGCGTTCTGATTTGATGCCATATAGATAGCCCACCAGAAGCATCTTGAACATACAGACGGGATCCACAGATGGACGCCCGATAGAGGGATAATATGGTGCAAGCAAGTCGTATATGAACTCGAAGGATATGATCCGGTCAATTTTTCGCAATAAATGGTTCTCTGGGATCAAGGATTCCATATCCATAAAAACTATTGCCATTTGCCTATCTTGTCGCCCCATCATACCTCATCCCTCCTCATGTTTATTGTACCACATAGAGGTTCCTGGCACTATTTTGTCAACAGGTCCAGCTTTATGCGCAAATTGGTTTGCAGTTCCTCTGAGCGAACGTAGTTAGCGCGCAAAGGTATCGTATCCGGCACCGAGGATCAGGTATTGCCGCGCGCCGAGCCGGACCGCATTTTCGAGGGCCGTCTCCGCAAAGGAGGCTCTCTCAAGCGGAGTAGGGGCGAGCTGATGCTCGACAATCCAGCGCAGCGCCTCGTCCGGGCTTCCCTGAAAGGCGGGGTTGAAGAATTGGATTCCCGCGGACATGCTTCAGGAGATCTTTTCAAACTCCCCGGGGGCCAGCAGAGATTCCGCCATCGGGTCGTCAAAGACCTTCGGCCCATCGGCGCGGGCATGATAAGCGCGGGCAAAGGCGCTCACCAGCGCGGTCATGTTCGTCTCTTTCATAAAATCACCTCGTATTCTTCATACACCGGCGGGCGGAAAACCGCAAGACTTGAAATTTGTGCCGTTTTGTGGTATGATAAAAGCAATTTGAAAGAGAATTTACAAAACCGTCACATTTTGATGTGACGGTTTTTTGTCGGTCTGCGCCGGCCGGCGGACTTTTATGCGGTAAAATTCCGGGCAACCTATTGACGGAAAAGAGCCGCGGGCAAAACCGTTTTTCAGCAAAACAAAAAACGAACGGCTCGCCGTTCGTTTTCGTTGTTAGCCTATTTTATTCAGCTTGCAGACAAGGGCAGACTTTTTGCGGGAAGCAACATTCTTGTGAATGATTCCCTTGGCAGCAGCCTGATCGACGGTCTTGATTGCATGGCGCACAACCTCGGCGCAGTTCTCACCGCCTTCTGCGAGAGAAAGCTCCGCTTTCTTCAGGGTGGATCTCAGCTGAGATCTCTGCGCCTTATTCAGCTCGGTCTTGGCGGCAATCACCTTGACTCTTTTCTTCGCGGATTTGATGTTCGGCATCGTTACACCTCCTTACCATCGCAGTACAGTACAAGTTATCTTATCATTAATCCGCGGAAAAATCAACACCTTTCAAAAAATTATTTAAGGAGGGAACCCATGGCAAATAAACTGCTTCCGAGGACTGATCTGGCACTTGAGGCGGCCGATACCGGCGATCACAAGCTGCCGGAAGGGGTGTTTTGTGAGGAAAAGAAGGAGGGCGCGGTTCTGCGCACCGTCGTGCGGATCGAGACGCAAGGCGCGGCCGAACGGCTGGGGCGTCCGCGCGGCTACTACCTCACTCTGGAGGGGCCGTTTGAGGAACGGGAGACGCTGGCGGAGCAGCTCGCTTCGGCGCTGGCCGGTCTGCTGCCTGACGGCCCGGCGCTGGTGGTGGGGCTGGGCAACCGCTCCATCACCCCCGATTTGCTCGGGCCGGAGACGGCGAAGGGAATCCTCGCCACCCGCCACCTGCCGCCGGAACTGCTGCGCGAAATCGGTATGGAGGGGGTGCGGCCGGTCTGCGCGCTGGCTCCCGGCGTGATGGGAGAGACCGGCTTTGAGGTGGCGGAGCTGACCGCGTCGCTGCTGCGCGGCGGGGAATTCGCCTCGGTCATTGCAGTTGATGCCCTTGCGGCCCGCTCGATGACCCGGCTGGGCCGCACGATCCAGCTTTCGGACAGCGGCATTTCCCCCGGGTCGGGGGTGCTTAACAGCCGGGCGGCTCTTTCGCGGGAGACGCTGGGGGTTCCGGTGTTCGCTGTCGGGATCCCCACGGTGGTGGACGCCGCCGCTCTCTGCGAGGAGGGGGAAGAGTCCCGGGAACCGCTGATGGCAACCCCGCGCGACATCGACCGGATCATCGAGCAGGGGGCGGCGATCCTCGCGGAGGGGATTAACCGGGCGCTTCAACCGACCCTCGACCCCGATGAGCTTTCAGCCCTGCTCTCCTGAGGCGTATTCCCCGGGAAAACGGTCCGCAAAGGTTCCGCTGGCATAATTTTCGCCCCGGCGGCATATCTATCATCGAACAAGCCGTGGCGAAAAGGAGAGCGCTTTTGTGAGACGAGGGAAAAAACGGAGGATCGGAAAAGTCCCGGCGTGGATCGCCGCCGCTCTGTTGGCAGGAGCGGCGGCTGTTTCGCTGGCCCCTCTCCTTGCGCCCGCCCTCTCGCAGGCGGCGCTCTTCTCAGCGGTGCTCGCAATGCCGGAAGGAGCCTTTTCCGCCCTGCTTTCCGGGTTGAAGGAGGGAGGCGGAGCGCCGCTTGAGGCGGTCTCCCCGCTTCCGGGGCAGGGGGAGCGGAAGCCGGAGGTGTCATCCGTCCCCTCTCCCGAATCCGGGGAGGAACCGGATCTGCGGACCGGCGGGCTGCCGGAAGGGGCGAAGCCGCTGCCCTATATTGCCCCCGACATCCCGGAGGAGTACCGCCGTCCGGTGCTTCAGGAGGATTTTTCCGGCGCGGCAACCCGTGCGGCGATTCCAATCGGGAATTACTGGCTGCGGAATGACACCGAGCTGGCGCGCGAGGAAATCGAACGGCTGCTTCAGGCGCCGAGAATCCCGGCACTCTCCGACACTGCGGAGCCGCAGGTGCTGATCTACCACACCCACGCGACCGAGAGCTTCGCACCCTATGACAGCGACAGCTACGACAACCGGTATAACTGGCGCTCGACCGATAACAATAATAACATGGTGGCGGTGGGGGCGGTGATGGCCCGTGTGCTGCGGTCGCAGGGCATTGGAGTGGTGCACGACACCAGTCAGCACGACTACCCCTCCTACAATGGCTCCTATGCCAACAGCTACCGCTCGATCAAGCGGTATCTCGAGCAGTATCCCACTATCAAAGTGGTGCTCGACCTGCACCGCGACGCCATTGAGCGGGAAGGCGGGCTGATCGTCAAGCCGACCGCTGAAATCGGCGGGGAAAAATACGCCCAGCTCATGATTGTCTCAAACTGCGACGACGGTACCGGCCTTCTGCCTAACTGGCGGGAAAACCTGCGCTTTGCAGGCGCCTTCTGCGCCCGGATCGAGAGAGAGTACCCCGGCCTGACCCGCCCGATCCTCTTTTCCTATCGAAAATATAACCAGCAGCTTTCCACCGGCGCGCTCCTGCTGGAGTTCGGCTCCCACGCCAGCACCCTCGAGGAAGCGAAGCGCACTGCCGAAGCGGCGGGCAGCGCCCTTGCCGGACTGCTGCTTGAAGGGAAGTCGAACCCCTGAACCGGATGATTCGTCTGGGCAGGGGGCGGATCCGCCCCCTGCTATTTGCCTTTTTACTGACGTCAATTCTTTTTTGCTTTCTGCTTGCACTGTTCTGGGTACAGCTTCAGGCGGCGCGGGGGGATTTTTCCAGTCTGGACAGGCCCACCGCCGTGCTGAAGGCCTCGCCCGAGCCTCTCCTGCTGGTCCGCGCCGGGAGCTGGGAAACCCGCGTCCCGCTCGGCTGGCTCGACCGCGCGGCAGGTGTCTTCCAGATGCTCGACCGCTGGATCATGCCGGCCGAGCTTCGCTTTTCTGTGCGGGCGGGACTGTTGGCCAAGGATCTGGCCGGACAGGCACACGGCCGAAGGCTCGAACGGGAATTCTACCGCAACGCGGGCGAGGTCTGAGCCTAAAAGCCGCACACCGGGGCTTCTCCGTATGGAGCTTCTCCGGAGCATGGACGGGGTCTGAGCCCAAAAGCCGCACACCGGGGCTTTTCCGGCGGCTTTACAATCCTCTTTCCTTCTGCTATGATAAAAACCGACGGCCGGACGGGCTTTCCGTCCGGCCCCTTGGCGGAAAGAGGGAGCGGCAATGCAACTCGACCTGACGATGGTGGCGATCTTTTTTCTTATCTGCGTCTGCGGCAGCGTGATACAGGCGGTCTGCGGCTTCGGCTTTGGGGTCTTTGTGATGATGTTCCTTCCCTACATGATGCCGAGCACCCTTTCGGCTGTGGTGGTGGCGAGCCTCCTTGGCATGAGCAGCAGCGGAATTCTCGCGCTGCGCTACCGCCGGCAGATCCGCCCGCGGAAGGTGGTCGTTCCGCTGCTGGCTTATTTTATTGTCAGCACCTTTTTAGTGCGTGTTTCTGTCACGATGAACGAAGTGCTCATCCGGCGGCTGCTGGGCGGGCTGATGCTGATCCTCAGCATCTATTTCATACGCTTCTCCGACCGGGTTCATATCCGGCCCACCAGGGTAAACGCCTTTGCGGCGGGTGCTCTGGGCGGAACGATGAGCACCCTGTTTGGAATGGGCGGTCCGCCGATCAGCGCCTATTACCTCTCCGACAGCGATTCCAATGAGGAATATCTCGCCAACATTCAATTTTATACTGTCCTGAGCAATGTGTATGTCAACACGGTGCGGGTGGCAAACGGCCTCTACGGCCGCTTGGAGCTGATTCTATGGGCGGTTGGCATCTTTGCCGTCCTGCTCGGCGGTCAGCTGGGCAAGCGGATTTTCTCCCGGCTTGACGGGGACGCTCTGCGCCGTCTTGTCTATGCCTTCATGGCGGTTTCTGGCGTGATCATGCTTTTGAAGAGGTAAAAAGGCGCGCTGCGAAAATGCAGATGAATGCATTTTCGCAGCGCGCTCTTGCGATTCCTTCTGCGCTTCGGCGGAGAAACTACAGCGCCTCAACGGCATCGACCGCGCCGGAGAGCCAATCACCCCCAGAGATTCCTTCCACCGCGCCGGCGTCGACCGCCGACGCAAACTCGGGGCGGATCGGCAGGCGGCCCAGCACCTTGGTGCTGTGGGCGGCGGCGGCCTCCTCGATATGGCTCTCGCCAAAGACGGAGATCTTTTTGCCGCAGTCGGGGCACTCGATATAGCTCATATTTTCGATCAGGCCAAGGATCGGAATGTTCATCATTTCGGCCATCCTGACCGCTTTTTCGACGATCATCGAAACCAGCTCCTGCGGCGAGGCGACGATGATGATGCCATCCACCGGAATCGACTGGAAGACGGTCAGCGGTACGTCACCGGTTCCGGGCGGCATGTCGATGAACATCACATCGATGTCGCGCCAGAGCACATCGGTCCAGAACTGCTTGACCACCCCCGCGATGACCGGGCCGCGCCAGACAACCGGGTCTGTGTCCTGTTCGAGCAGCAGGTTGATGCTCATGACCTCGATGCCGGTGCCGGTCACCTTGGGATACAGCAGTTCGCCGTCGCTCTGGGCCTTTTCGGCGATCCCGAAGGCGCGGGGAATCGAGGGCCCGGTGATGTCGGCGTCGAGCACCGCGACCCGCTTGCCGCGGCGGCGCGCCTCGCAGGCGGTCAGTGCGGTGACAAGACTTTTGCCGACGCCGCCCTTGCCGCTGACGACCGCGACGACCTTTTTGACGCTGCTGCGGTCGTTGAGCTTTTCGAGAAAGCTTTCGGGCTGCTGGCGTTCGCCACAGTTGGCGGAGCAGCTGGAGCAGTCGTGATTACATTCGCTCATGGAAATTTTCCTCCTTGCTTTGCGGCCGCTGTACGGGCCGCACAATACCAACGCTAATCATAGGACAATCGTGCGGCGCTGTCAAGCGCTGCACGGGAAGGGGTGGACAGGCATGAAGATCGAGCCGCCTGAAAGGGTCAGCCGGGCGCTGTCAATGCTGCGCCGGGCAGGCTTTCGCGCAGTGCCGGTGGGAGGCTGCGTGCGCGACCTGCTGCGCGGAGAGCCTCCGCACGACTGGGACATCGCAACCGCGGCCCGCCCGGATGAGATGAAACGGATCTTCGCCGGAGAGCGGATTCTTGAGACAGGGCTGCGCCACGGCACCCTCACCCTCCTGATCGGCCGCGAGCCGGTGGAAATCACCTCCTTTCGGGCGGACGGGGATTACTCCGACGGCCGCAGGCCGGATGAGGTGCGCTTCACCCGCTCGCTGGAGGAGGACCTTTCCCGCCGGGATTTCACCATCAACGCCCTCTGTCTGGGCGAGGATGGCGCAGTCATCGACCTCTTCGGCGGACGGGAGGATCTCGCGCGCGGAGTGATCCGCTGCATCGGGGACCCGAACCGCCGGTTCAGGGAGGATGCGCTGCGAATTCTGCGCGCACTGCGGTTTTCTGCCCGTTTCGGCTTTGCGATTGAGGAAAAAACCGCCACCGCGCTGCGGCGGAATCTGCCGCGCCTGAAGCTGCTCGCGGCCGAACGGGTGGTTTCCGAGCTGGAAGGGCTGCTCTGCGCGCCGGACCCGGTGCGGGTGCTGCTCGGATATCCCGAGGCGGTCTGTGCGGTTTTTCCGGCGCTTGCGGGATGTGTTGGGCTGGCGCAGCCCGAGCGGTACCACTGCTACGACGTCTATGAGCACGCAGTGCGGGCGGCGGGGGCGGTTTCGCCTGAATTTCCGCTGAGACTGGCGGCGCTTCTGCATGATGTGGGAAAACCCGTCTGTGCCGACGGGCAGGGGCATTTTTACGGCCACGACCGGGAGGGTGCGCGCCTTTGCAGGGAGGCGCTGGCGGCACTGCGCTGTTCGGCCGCGCTGCAGCAGCGGGTGACCCGGCTGGTGAGGCTGCACCACCTCCCCCTTTCCCCTGAGCGGACCAGGCTGCGGCGGCTGTTGGCGCGGTACGGCGAAGCGGTGCTGCGCGATCTTCTCATGATGCAGCGGGCAGATGCGGCAGCGCAGGCTCCCGCTCTCCGGGAGGAACGTGCGCGGGAGCTGGACCGTTTCGAGTCGGCACTCAATGCGCTGCTTGCCGAACGTCCGGCAATGAGCCTCAAACAGCTTGCCGTCCGCGGCGGTGACCTGCTGGCCCTCGGCCTGCCGGAGGGGGAGCAGATCGGACGGACGCTACGCTTTCTGCTGCACGAGGTGATCGAGGAACGGCTTCCCAACGACCGGGAGGCCCTGCTTTCGGCGGCGCGGGAACGGACGGGGAGGAAACGGGATGAATAAACCGCGTTACGAGCCGCTTTCGGCGGCACATTTTGAGGTGATGGCTCAGCTCTGGGCCGACTCGGAGGTCATCCGCTACACCGCCGTCGAACGGCCCTGCACACCGGCGCAGCCGCGCCCGGGGGGCAAAGAGATGAATGAACTGTGTTACGAGCCGCTTTCGGCGGCGTATTTTGAGGTGATGGCGCGGCTCTGGGCCGACCCGGAGGTCATCCGCTACACCGCTGTCGAACGGCCCTGCACACCGGCGCAGTCGCGCCCGGGGGGGCAAAGAGATGAATGAACTGTGTTACGAGCCGCTTTCGGCGGCACATTTTGAGGTGATGGCGCGGCTCTGGTCCGACCCGGAGGTGATCCGCTACACCGCCGTCGAACGGCCCTGCACACCGGCGCAGTCGCGCCTGCGGATGGAGGCGCTGCTCGAAGGCCAGCAGGGCCTGCCGGTTCCGACGATTTATCTGGTGCGGTGCAAGGGAGAGCCCTGCGGGGTTGCGGGCGCCCCGCCGCTCGGGAAGGGCTGGCGGCGTTTCGGATTCTTCTATCAATTTCTGCCCGGCTTTTGGGGGCGGGGGATCGGCGGCGAGGCGGCCGCATGGCTGGCCGCGCGGATGCGGGAGAGCTATCCCCGGGCCGAACTGGCCGCCGATGCGGTGGAGCGCAATGCCGCAAGCCTGCGGATTCTGGAGAGGGCGGGCTTTCTGCCATGCGGGGTGCGGCAGGGGAGCTTTGAGCGAGATGGCCTGCGGCTGGATATTCTCTCCTTCCGGCTGCCGGCGCCGGAGGCGAACGCTTCCTCCGCGGCGTATCCTCCGGCAGAACCGGAGCTTTCCATGCGCAAAAAACGCTCAGGGAAATTCCCTGAGCGTTTTTCTCCATTGGAATCCGGGAACGGTCTCAGCGGACCTTGATGTGCGCTTCCCGGAGCTGCTTTTCGGTGACCTCGGAAGGGGCACCCATCAGCAGATCCTCGGCGTTCGCAGTCATCGGGAAGGCGATAATCTCACGAATCGAAGGCTCATCCATCATCAGCATCAGCATCCGGTCAATGCCCGGGGCCATGCCCGCGTGGGGCGGCGCGCCGTAGGCAAAGGCGGAATAGAGCGAGCCGAACTTCTCCCGGACCGTCTCCTCTCCGTAGCCCGCGATCTCGAAGGCGCGCACCATCGTTTCACGGTCGTGGTTGCGCACCGCGCCGCTCGACAGCTCCACACCGTTGCAGACAATGTCGTACTGCCAGGCAAGAATCTCAAGCGGGTCCTTTTCGTTGAGGGCGGCAAGTCCGCCCTGCGGCATCGAGAAGGGGTTGTGGGTGAAGCCGACCTTGCGGGTCACAGGGTCAAGCTCGTACATCGGGAAATCGACGATATAGCACATCCGGAAATCGTCCGCGAGCAGGTTCAGCCGGCGGCCCAGCTCGGTGCGGATCTGCCCGGCGAGCTTGGCGGTCGCTTCCTCGGTCGCATCCGAGATGAAATAGAGCACGTCGCCGGGGACAAGCTCGCTGCGCTCGATGAGACGGGCCTTCTCCTCGGCGGGCACGAACTTATCGATCGGGCCGAGGAGCTTCATCTCCTCGTTGGCCTTGACATAGCCGAGGCCCTTCATGCCGATCGAGGTGGCGAACTCGAGCATCTGCTCAAAGAAGCTGCGCGGCTGGGCGGCGCAGCCCGGCACCCGAATCGCCCGCACCGTATGCCCCTGGAAAGGCTTGAAGGTGCAGTTGTCGAAGATGTCGGAAACGTCGATGATGAAGAGCGGGTTGCGCAGATCGGGCTTATCCGAGCCGTAGCGCAGCATTGCTTCCCGGTAGGTGATGCGCGGATAGGGGCCGTGGGTGACGGGTTTGCCGGTGAACTTCTCAAACGCTTCGGTCAGGACCTGCTCGGCGACGGTGAAGACCTCCTCCTGGGTGGCGAAGGCCATCTCAAAGTCGAGCTGGTAGAACTCGCCGGGGGAACGGTCGGCGCGGGCGTCCTCGTCGCGGAAGCAGGGCGCGATCTGGAAATAGCGGTCAACCCCCGAAACCATCAGGAGCTGCTTGAAAATCTGGGGAGCCTGCGGCAGCGCATAGAACTTGCCGGGATGCTTTCTCGCCGGAATCAGGTAGTCGCGGGCACCTTCGGGCGAGGAAGCCGAGAGGATCGGGGTCTGCACCTCGGTGAAGCCAAGCTCGGTCATCTTGTTGCGCAGGAAGAGCAGCAGGTCGGCGCGTTTTTTGAGCATCGCCTGCATCCTGGGATTGCGCAGGTCGAGATAGCGGTAGCGCAGGCGCAGCTCCTCCTTGATTTCGGTGGAGTTCTGCACCTCAAAGGGAAGTCCGCCCTGCGACCGTCCGATAACCTCCAGGCTCTCGGCCTTGAGCTCGACGGTGCCGGTGGCAAGCTTGGGGTTGACCGTTTCGGGGGCGCGCAGCGCAACCTCTCCTTCAATTGAGACGACCGCTTCCTTCATGACCCCTTCGAGCATCCCGTCGTCGTGGATGACCACCTGCACGGTTCCATAGTGATCCCGCAGGTCGAGGAAGAGCACGCCGCCGTGGTCGCGGATATTTTCGACCCAGCCGGCCAGACGGACACGACGGCCGACGTCGGACTCGCCGACTGCGGCGCAGGTCCTGGTTCGGTACTGGTTTTCAAAAAACATAAAGGGTCATTCCTTTCCTTGCGGCGCCGGGCGGGCCGCCTCAACATTCCGGCTCTGAAAAGCACAAATAAGGGCATCCCCGGCGAAGGATCGCGGTCACGTCGCCGTCAAACGCCCGTTCTCATGCATGATATCATAGCATATGCGGCAGGGTTTGTCCAGAGAAAAGCGCAAGATTCCGGTCGAGATCAGGGGTCAGATTTCCGCTTCGAGAAGCGATTCCAGCCGTCCGGCGAGCGGAATGTGGACCAGTCCCTCCCGCAGGGCGAAGCCGACCGTCTGGGAGGTGCCGGTGCGCTCATGCAGGCAGTAGGAGACGCAGGCTGCGCTCATCTCCACCAGCGCGAGGTTGCGCCGGCGCATGCAGTCCCGGGTGTAGGAGGCCCCCAGGCAGATAAAATCGGAGGACGCCTCCCGGATCCGCTCGTAGCGAAGCGCGTCGGCGCGGCTCCAGCCGTCGGGCTGCCCGGCAAAGGGGGCGACGACGATCAAACGCAAATGGGAAAATTCCCGTTGGAGGGAAAGCACCGTCTCGGCGGCGAGGGTGTCGAATCCGAGCGCCCCGCCCGCCGCAAAGGTGTAGTATCCGTCGGCGATCAGCTCCCGCAGTGCCGCTTCCAGCAGGCCGGGCAGCAGAAGGAGGTGCCGTTCCTCAATGATCCGGTGTCCGGTGAAGCAGCAGGTGTGGTTTCGATCGGAAAACATGGGTGCTCCCCTTCCCGCGGCGGGCCGCCCCGCCTTAGTCTTTCCCCGCCGCCGGAAGGAATTCCCCGGCCGGGGCTTTTTTCCAGTATAGCCCGGCGCGGGGCAAAAAGCAAGGCGGAGCCTTCGCTTGATTTCACCGCCTGCTTCCGATATAATATGGGCGTGTTATTTCGCCGTTTTTTGTCGAAAAGGCCGATGGAGCTTTGCTCCGCCGGAAAGGAGGCAGGCTTGCAGGAAATCGTATGGCTTACCACCCACAAGCCCAATGTGGAATTTCTCACCGGCGTCTTTGCAGAAAACCAGCTTGAAATCGGGGTTCTTTACAGCCCCCTCAACGACTTTTTCGAGGCAGCCACCTCGGTCATCGCCGAAGGGGCCAAGGTGCTGATTTCCCGCGGCGGCGCGGCCACCGAGCTGAAAAAGAGGGTGACCGTCCCGGTGGTCGATCTCAAGCGGACCTATATCGACTTTTTCGGTATGATCGAAAAGGCCTACGCGCTGACCGACCGCTTTGCGCTGATCGGCTGGTATGGGGATGTGCGCGGCTTCGACCGCTTCCGGGAGGCGCTTGGCGACAGCCTGCGCTATTTTGAGCTGGTTGGGTCGGATCTCGGCAACGATGAGGCGAGGATCGATGAGATTCTCGAGGAGGTGCGCCGCGACGGCATCCGGCTGGTGATCGGCGGCGGCGCCGTCTACCGCCGGGCGCAGGAGATGGGTCTGCAGGGAATCTATACCGGTCTCGACCGGGAGGAGGCCCTCGAGGCCGCGGAGGAAGCCCGCTACCTGCTGCGCATCGCCCGCGAGCAGGAGTACCGCTACGAAGCGGTTTCCTCTATTTTCAACTGCGTCAACGACGGCATTGTATCGGTTGACCGGCAGGGCTACCTGACCAATATCAACACCCTCGCGCGTCAACTCCTCGGGGTGCCGGCCGAGGGCTGGCGCAGGCGCCGCCTCAGTGAATTCATCACAGTGCCCAAGCTGGAACGCACTCTGGAAGAGGGGGTCGAGCTGACCAATCAGATCGTGCTGTCCGGGGAATCCCGGTTGGTGGTCAGCGCGCAGGCGATCCGCCTGGGCGGACAGAGCATGGGCGCGGTGGCGACCCTCCAGCGGGTGGACAGTATCCAAAAGATGGAGAACAAGATCCGCGCAAGTTCGATTGAGAAGGGCCTTTACGCCAAGAAAAACTTCGACGATATCGTGGGCAGCAGCGAAGCGATGCGCCGCCTCAAACAGAGGGCAATGCGCTTTGCCGCCACCGATTCCACAGTGCTGATCACCGGGGAATCGGGTACCGGAAAGGAGCTGTTTGCCCAGGGTATCCACAATCACTCGGCCCGGCACGCGGCGCCCTTTGTGGCGCTCAACTGCGCCACCCTGCCCGAAAACCTGCTGGAAAGCGAGCTGTTCGGCTATGTCAAAGGCGCTTTTACCGGCGCGCGCAACGAGGGAAAACCCGGCGTTTTCGAGCTGGCCCACCGCGGGACCCTCTTTCTCGACGAGATCAGTGAAATTTCCCCCTCCATGCAGGCGCGGCTGCTGAGGGTACTTCAGGAAAAGGAGGTCACCCGCATTGGAGATGACCGGGTGATTTCGGTCGATGTGCGGATTCTGGCGGCGAGCAATAAAAACCTGAAGCAAGAGATCGAGCGCGGCTCGTTTCGCAGCGACCTCTATTACCGGCTCTGCGTATTGCCTCTGCATCTCTGCCCGCTGCGTGAGCGCGGGGATGATGTGGCGGAGATTCTGCACGTTCTGCTCAGACGCAGCACCCATACCCAGCCCGCCTTCTCAGAAGGGGCGCTGCGGCTGCTGCGGGAATACCGCTGGCCCGGCAACGTGCGGGAGCTTTCCAATGTCGCGGAGCGCCTTTCTCTGCTTTACAACGGCGGTTCCTTTGACGAGGCGGTTGTTCTTGAGGCGCTCTATCCCGGCGGCGAAGGTCCTCAACGGGGGACGGCGGGGGAAAACGCCGGCGAGCCGCGCTACCGCTCCTCCCGCGGGATCGACCGCGAGACAGCTCTCGAGGCGCTGCAAAAGCATCATGGAAGCCACGCTGAGACGGCGCGGGCGCTCGGCATCAGCACCACCACCCTCTGGCGCAGGCTGCGGGAGCCGTCCAGCCGGAGAAAAACGACATGAACGGCTGCCGTTTGCAGAATTGGGAGCAGCCCCGTCCATCCGTAACGGATGGACGGGGCTGCTCGTATAGGGGGAAGAAAACAGGAGATTGCAGATTGGTTGCGGCGGAAAACCGGTTTTGCCGCACGGTGCAGACTTCAGACCGTATCCGCCTTTTTGCCGCAGCCGGCCTGCCTCAACAGGGACTGAGACCGTCCTTCTCCTTCCAGACCGCATAGACCTGTCGGAGCAGCGCGTCGAAGGCAGAGGCGTTCCAGGCGGCGCGGCCAACAAAAAGGCCGTCGACATCTTCGAGGCCGATGTAAGCGCTGGCATTTTCGGAGTTGACGCTGCCGCCGTAAAGCAGCGGCACGCTGCAGCACTGTCCGGGATAAAGCTCCCGAAGCAGCAGGCGCAGGCGCTGATGGCGTTCCTGTACATAGGCGGGGGGAGCGGGCTTGCCGTTGACCCCGATCGCCCAGACCGGCTCATAGGCAATCCAGACCCGGCCGGCCGCGATTTCGGCGGGAGAGACATCCGCAAGGCCGACCTTGAGCTGGATAGCCAGCGTTTCATCGCTGATCGAATAATATTTTTCGGCCGCCGTTTCTCCGACGCAGAGCAGGGCGGTGAATCCGTTGGCGAGGGCGGACAGAACCTTTTGATTGCACTGCTGGTTCGTCTCCCCGAAAAGCTGGCGCCGTTCGGAATGCCCGATCTCCACGAGATCGATGCAGCCGAGGTCCCGCAGCATCAGGGGGGAGACCTCGCCGGTATACTGCCCGGCATTTTCCCAGTGCATATTCTGCGCTCCCAGCCGGATGCCGTTGCGCTCGACCGCCCCCGCCGCGGGCAGCGACGGGAAGGACGGAATCACAAAGCGGACAACCGGCTCCTCCCGGAGATCGGCGGTAAGCTGTGCCAGTTCGCCGAGAAAGGCGGCCGTTTCACTCGCCGTCTGGTACATTTTGAGGTTGGTTCCGAAAAAAAGCTGCGACAGTTTCATCGGCGGTTCACCCGGTCGATCTCATGCATCGCCGCGACCTTGGGGGTCGATGAGCCGTCCTGAAAGGTGAGGCTCAGCCACTCGCGGGCGATCATCTTCGCAAGCTCCGGCCCGATGACCCGTGCGCCCATGCAGAGAAGGTTCGCGTCATTGCTCAGGCGGGCGCGCTCGGCGGAATAGATATCATGGCAGACGGCGGCGAAAATCCCGGGGAACTTGTTGGCGGTCATCGCCATGCCGATTCCGGTGCCACAGAGGAGGATTCCCTGCGCGGGTTCCTCGGAGCGCAGAATCGAAAGACAGACCTTCTGCGCGACCAGCGGATAATAGGTGCCGTCGTCGGCGCTCATAACCCCCAGGTCCTCGAACGGCAGGTCCAACTCCCGGATAACTGACACAATCGCGGGCTTGAGGACGATTCCCGCGTTGTCGCAGCCGATGATGATTTTCTTCGCGGTCATTGAATGCACATCCCTTCGATGGTTTGATGTTTGTTCAGCATATAGAGCAAATAGCGTGCCACCCATGGAGCGGACTTCGGCGCGGCGGGCGCCGCGCCGCCTACGGCGGGAGCATTCTTCGGCTCTCCCGAGGGGCGGCGTCAGTTTGTTCGGGCGCAAGAATTTGATTTCAAATTTTCAAATGAATCTTTCAAATGAAATATTGAAAAGAAAACCAGCTCGGCAAACGCCCGCCGGCCAAAGCGTGTCCGGTTCCCTTGGCGGAAGCTCCGGACAAAAATTTCTTTTTCCTCTCCCCTATTGAAAAAGCAAGGAGATTCCGGCGAAAAAGCGCGCCGCCGCAGCGCGGAGAGTCCGAAAGCCGAAGAATTTGGCACGGTAATTGCTCTATAACCGGGCAGACGACCAAAAGAAAGGTGATGAGCGATGGTCAAAAAGTTTACCAGAAAAGAGATCGTGGCGGATCTCAAAGAAAAGGTCAAACGGAAAGAGCCGATCATCATTGGCGGCGCCGGCATCGGCCTGGTGGCGAAGATCGCCGACCGGGCGGGAATTGACCTGATTATGGCGTACAACACGGGGCCCTTCCGGATGGACGGGCATCCTTCCTGCATCGGATATCTCGCCTATGGGGACAGCAACGGCATCACGCTGGGACTCGCGAAGCAGATTCTCCCCGTCGTGCGGAACACCCCGGTGATCGCGGGCATCGGCGCGGCCGACCCATACCGCGACATCGATATGCTGATCGACCAGATGATGGGGATGGGCTTTTCCGGCATTACCAACGTGCCGACGGCAGGCGCCTATGACGGCCGCTTCCGCCTGCGGATCGATACTGCGGGGGTCGGCTATCCCGAGGAAATCAAACTGATCGAAAAGTGCAGCAAAAAAGAGATCTTCACCGTCGCCTATGCCTACACCCCCGACGAGGTCAAGGCGATGATTCAGGCGGGCGTGGATGTGATCGGAGCCCATGTGGGGGCGACCTCCGGCGGAACCTGCGGCTTCGAGCAGACCTATTCGATGGAGGAGGCCTGCGAACGCACCCAGGAGATGTTTGAGATGGCCATCCGGGAAAATCCGGAGATCATCTTCACCTGCCACGGCGGGCCGTTTGAAGGTCCGCAGGAGGTGCAGGAGTGCTTCAACCGTACCGGCGTACACGGCTTTATCGGCGCTTCCAGCATCGAACGGCTGCCGCTCGAGCGGGCGATTATGGAGACGGTCAGGGAATTCAAGTCCCTGCATCTCGGTGGAAAAGCCTGAGAGGAGAGAAGGTTCTGCGATGAAAAAGGTCGTTGCCGTCTTCGGGACGATGGACACCAAGGGCGAGGAGTACTTTTTCCTCCGGGAACAGCTAGAACGGTGCGGCATCGAGCCTCTGATGATCGACACCGGCATCACGCCGCAGCCGCAGTATCCATGCCGGATTACGGCACAGGAGGTGGCCCAGGCGGGCGGGGCATCCCTCGAGGAGATCCGCCGGCATGAACGGCTTTACAGCTTTGAGGTCATGGGCCGCGGCTCTGCCGCGATCATCCGCAGGCTCTGCTGGGAAAAGAAGATCGACGGCGCAATTTCCCTCGGCGGAGGGCAGGGCACCCTGCTTGCCGCGATGGTGATGCGGGAGCTGCCGATCGGCTTTCCGAAGATGATCGTCTCAACCATCGCCAACCTGCGCACACCCCCTTTTGAAGGGGTGCGGGATACCGTTGTCATGAATTCCCTTGTTGACGTCAGCGGCCTCAACCACGTTCTCAGGAAGATGCTCTGCAACGCGGCCTCCGCTATCGCGGGGATGGTCCGCTTCTCCCCCGGGGAAGACCCCGGCGGCCGGAAGCCCCGCAAGACAGTGGCGATGACGATGTTCGGAGTCACCACCCCCTGCGTCAACCGCGTGCGGGACATCCTCGAGGAAAAGGGATACGAGGTCATCGTCTTCCACGCCAACGGGCAGGGCGGAAAGATGATGGAATCGATGATCCGGGAAGGACTGATCGGCGCGGCCGCCGACGTGACCACCGGCGAGCTCACGCAGGAGCTGCTCGGCGGAAACTGCTCGGCAGGCCCTCACCGGCTGGAAGCGGCTCCGGAAAAGGGAATCCCGCAGGTGATCGTGCCCGGCGCGATGGATCTTGCGAATTTCATGCCGCCTTCCTCCCTGCCGGAACGCTACGAGGGACGCCGGTACTATATGCACAATCCAAATCTCAAGCTGCTGCGGGCCGACGCGCGGGAGAGCGCAGAGGCCGGGAAAATCCTGGCCGAGAAGCTCAACCGCAGCAGCGGGCCGGTGACGGTCCTGCTGCCGAAGCGGGGAATTTCGCAGTACGACAGCCCGGGCGGCCCGCTCGAGGACCCGCAGGCCGACGAGGCGCTGTTTTCCGCGCTGAAAGAGCGGCTGCGGCCGGATATTCCCCTGATCGAATGCGGCCTGCATATCAACGACCCGACCTTCGCGCAGCGGATTGCCGAAGAACTGATGAAAATTTATTAAAGAGTATCGGAAAAAACGGGCTGCCGGCGGCACCCCGGAATCAACAGAGAAGGGAAGATCTTATGGATCGGAAAGAAATTCTAAAACGGCTCAGGGAAAAGATCTCCGCCGGGCGTCCCATCGTGGGAACCGGCGCGGGAACAGGCCTGAGCGCCAAGAGCGAGGAGGCGGGCGGCACCGACCTCATTATCGTCTACAACTCCGGATGGTTCCGGATGCAGGGCCTGCCCTCAGTCTGCGGCAATTTCCCGCTGGGGGATGCAAACAGTATCATGCTCGAGCTGGGCAGGGTCGTGCTTCCGGTGGTAAAAAAGACGCCGGTGCTGGCAGGGATTTTTGCCAACGATCCCTTTCGCGATATGCACGTCTTTCTCAAGCAGGTAAAGGAGCTCGGCTTCTCGGGCGTGCAGAATTTCCCGACGGTGGGCACCTATACCGACGTTTACCGCCAGAACATCGAGAGCGTGGGGATCTCCTATGACAAGGAGGTCGAAATGGTCCGCATCGCCCATGAGCTCGACCTGCTCACCACCCCCTATGCCTATACCATTCAGGAGGCGGAGAAGATGGCGAGGGCCGGCGCCGACATTGTGGTGGCGCACTGCCGCGGCACGGTCGGCGGCATGGTCGGGGTGGCCAAGGACGGGATTATGACGATCGACGAGGCCTGCAAAAAGGTACAGGATATCCACGATGCTGTCACAGCGATCAACCCCGAGGCGATGGTGATCTGTCACGGCGGCCCGATCGCCACGCCGGAGGACGCAGCCTATGTTCTTGGACATACAAAGGGAGTCGCCGGGTTCTATGGGGCTTCCAGCGCCGAGCGGCTGCCGGTCGAAAAAGCGATCAAGGCGCAGGTCGAGGCGTTTGGGGCGATTGCCCTTTGAGGAAAAACAAAAGTAGATGACCGGTTGAGAGACAAACGGCCCAATGGGAATAGTTTGAAGGAGGAAAGACACGATGGGAAGACTGGAAGGCAAAGTCGCAATCATTACTGGCGCAGGCGGCGGTTTCGGCCGCAGGATGTCTGAAATTTTCTCTCAGGAGGGCGCGAAGATCGTCGTTGCGGATTTTGACGAAAAAAGCGGTCGTGAGACGGTGGAAAAGGTGGTTGCGGCAGGTGGAGACGCGATCTTTGTAAAGGTTGATGTCACCAATGACGAGAGCACCCGAAATATGGTGGCCAAGACGGTTGAGCAGTATGGAAAGCTTGACATTTTGGTGAACAACGCAGGAAAACAAGGCGTAAAGAATGACATCGCTCACATGCAGGTAGAGGAGATGATGCCCTATCTGAACGTCAATGTACGCGGGCCTTGGCTCTGCATCCATCATGCCGCTCTGGAGCTTGTCAAAACAAAGGGAAAGATTGTTAACATTGCGTCGATTGCCGCTTTGCAGGGCAGCTATGGCGGCACGGCCTACGGTGTCTCAAAGGGCGCGGTTCTGTCTCTCACCTATGCGGTTGCCAACGAGCTGGGGCTATACGGAGTGCGCTGCAATGCGGTATCCCCCTACTCCGCCGCTACTCAGGAAACGGTCCGTCTGCTCGGCGAGGAATTTCATGAGCTGCGCAAGTCAGGCAACCCGCTGCATCAACTCTGCATCGCCGACGATGTCGCTTATGCGAGCCTTTTCTTGGCCTCTGATGAATCGAGAAGCTGCACCGGACTTAATCTGCTCTGCGACTGTGGGGCTCATGTAAGATCCTGCCCGTTTGATATAGAGGACTTCAAGAAAAACAATGTCTATGAAGGGGTAGAACCCCTGTTTTAGGACATAGCGGCCCGTAGCCGGCTCGCGGTATCCTCTCATAGAAGCTATCCCCGGAACAAGTCAGACGAAAAGGAGAGAAAGACTATGAAAAAAGTACTGGCAATGTTACTGGCAATGGTTTTGATGCTATCTCTGGCAGCCTGTGGACAGTCCTCCGCCCCGGCAAGCAGCGCCGGCAGCTCCGCTGCGGTCCCCGCCCCGGCGGAAAGTTCCTCCCCAGCAGCGACGCCCGCCTCTTCCGATATAGCGAGTGCCCCCGCCCCCTCCGGAGCAAAGGATAAATATCTTGTAGGCGTCAATATGGGATCGATCGACCAATCCTATTACGCTTACCTGCGCATGGGCCTTGAGCAGGAGCGCAAGGACGACGTTGAACTGTATGTTACATATCACGAGTGGGATTTGACCACCCAGATCAAGCAAATCGAGGATTTTGTAACCATGGGCTGTGACCTCATCGTTATGGTTGCCGCTGACCCGAATGGCGTCCTGCCTGCCATGTCGGTTGCAAAGGACGCGGGGATTCCTATCATCGAGATGGACTGCCCGACCAACTATTTCCCGGATTACAGCATCGGTCAGTTTGTCTCTGATGACTATGACGCGGGCTATCAGTGCGGCAAGGCAATGGCGGAGGCAATGAACGGCGAAGGCGTGGTTCAGTCCTATGTAATTACCGCGACGGTAAACTCCCAAAAGCGGCTTGCCGGATTCTGCGAGGCCATTTCCGAGTATCCCGGTATCAACAATGTTTACAATGCGACTGAGAAGTTCGACGCCACTACCGCCCAGACGATCATCGAGAACATGCTGTTGGCTCATCCCGAGACGGCTGGACTGTTCACTTCAAATGACAAGATTGCGAGCGCAGCTGTCAACTTCTTCAAAGCCAATAACATCAAGAGCACCTATCTCTGCCACGTGGCGGCAGGTACCCGCGATACCGTTTACACATGGCTGAATGACGGCTGGGATTACGCTTGCTATGATCAGAACCCGGTCAATATGGGAGCCGCTGTCATGCGCGCAATTTATGACCATTTTGAAACCGGTGCGGTGAACACTGAGCCGACGATCATTGCGGGAGAAATGCGGTTTGCCGGTGACGAGTACATCTGTGATCCCGTTTATTACGACTGATTGTAACATTGTTTGACAGGCAGACCGGTCAGTAGAGTATGAAAAGCCGCTTCGGAAGCGCACGGTTTAACGCATGGTTTCGAAGCGGTTTTCCCTACCTCGTTGGCTGCTGTGAATCATGGGAGAATGTAAATGGATGCTGAGTATATCATTGAAATGAGGGATATCTGTAAGTCTTTCTACGGGGTAAAGATTTTGCATGATGTCAACTTTAAGCTGAGACCTGGTGAGATACGCGGGCTTCTGGGAGAGAACGGAGCCGGGAAATCCACCATGATGCGAATTCTCAACGGGATTTACTCTAAGGATTCCGGAAAAATTTTTGTAAATGGGGAAGAGGCGCATTTTACACTGCCGAAGGATGCGAGGGCGGCGAAAATTGCCTTTGTTCATCAGGAGATTGCACTTTCAGCAAATCTTACCATTGCACAAAACATGTTCCTTGGCCTTGAAATAACCAGAGGAAAATATTTTCTCGACGATGCGGCCATGCGGCAGGCAGCATTGGATGCACTGAAAAGTCTCGGTCTGGATCTGAACGTGGATACGGTCGTCGGAACGCTCAGCATCGCGCAGCAGCAGATGGTTGAAATCGCCAAAGCGCTGATGCAGGATGCCAAGGTGCTGGTGCTGGATGAGCCGACCGCCGCTCTTTCCGAAAAAGAGGTGCGATTCCTGTTCCAGCAGATGAAGCGCCTAAAGGAAAAGAATGTCGCGATTATCTTTATCTCCCATCGGTTAAATGAAATTGAGGAAATTACCGATTCGCTCACGGTTTTGCGCGATGGTTATATTATAGCGGATGGAACCCCCACCAAAGGGCTGAACTCCAGCGAAATTATCGCTATGATGGTGGGGCGCAGTGTCACACAGTTCTTTGACGGAGAAAAGCCGCAAGGAACCGAGGAAGTCGTTTTTGAAGTCAGGGGGCTCACTAACCAGCGGGTCAGGAATATCAGCTTCCAGCTGAAAAAGGGAGAGATCCTGGGCTTCGGCGGGCTGGTTGGCGCGGGGCGTACCGAACTGATGTCGGCCATCTTCGGGCTGGATCCAATCGAAAGCGGCGAGATGTTTCTGCATGGCAAAAAGATTATCAACCGAAACCCCCGAGAGGCAATCCAGCACCGGTTTGGTCTGGTGTCTGAGGATAGAAAGCACAACGGGCTGATCCTTGTTCACAGTATCGCCAGGAACCTGACCATGAATGTCACTTCCACCTTTATCAAGGGAATTCACTATGATAAGGCAAAGGAAAAGGCGATTGTTGACGAATACGGCAACAAACTGTCGATCAAGATGTCGGGGATGGACCAGCTCTGCCAGTACCTCAGCGGCGGAAATCAGCAGAAGGTTGTTATCTCCAAATGGCTTGCCTCCGGGGCGGATGTCCTGATCATGGACGAGCCCACCCGCGGGGTGGATGTCGGCGCAAAGTCCGAGATCTATCGGCTGATGCACAGTCTTGCAGAAGAGGGAATATCGATCATTATGATCAGCTCGGAACTGCCTGAACTGATCAACATCAGCACCCGGATTGCGGTAATGCATGAAGGGGAGCTTAATAAAATCTTTGACTGTGAGGAGCTGGCGCAGTACGACGCGGACGATCTGCAGAAAGAGATTATGTTCTATGCGACGGGAGAGAGGGATTAATTGTGGGCAAAAAAGAGATCAATCTGAAGAGCTTATTCAAAGGTGTGGGCGGCGCGTTTTTTGCGCTGATCCTAATGGTTTTAGCGCTCTGTGTCTTTACCGACACTTTTGCCACACGCCTGAATTTCGTCAACCTTTTAAAGCAGATCACCTGTAACTGTCTGCTGTCCTTCGGGCTGACCTGCTGCCTGATTACCGGTTTCCCGGATCTGTCAGTCGGCTCCCATGTTGCGCTGGCAACGGTGGAAGTCTGTATGTACCAGAATATGGGGATGTCGCTGGAGGCTTCTATTCTGCTGACACTGGCGGTCGGCGTAGCAATCGGCGCTGCGAATGGCTTTATTTTCTCGCGGACCGGGATGCCTGCCTATATTGTTACGCTGGCCATGCAGAATGTCCTGCGCGGGATTGCATATGTTTTGACGAACGGAGGCGCGGTGATCGTAGCCAACGATGTCGGGATGAAGTTCTTCAACCTGTCGAATGCGACGATTGCAAACTGGATTCCCTATTCAACGCTGATTCTCGTCGTCGCTTTTGTTATCATTAACACCATGCTGACCCGCACTGTGTTTGGCCGGCACATGTATGCCGTCGGAGGCAACAGCAGCACCGCTATTTATTCCGGCATTGATGTTAAAAATATCCGGCTGGTCGTTTATACGATCAGCGGACTGCTGGCCGCGATTGCCGGTGTTCTGACGGCCTCCCGCGTCTATTCGGGGCAGCCGACCACCGGAGTCGGTTTCGAGGGCGAAGCGATTGCCTCGGCCGTTCTCGGCGGCGTCAGCTTTACCGGCGGCATCGGCACCCTGTCCGGATCGCTGATCGGCATCCTGATTATGGGCGTCATGAGCAATGGCATGAACCTGCTGCAGGTCAACTATTACTGGCAACTGGTAGTAAAGGGCATCATTATCCTTGTCGCGGTTTATGTCGATCAGGTGAAGCGCTCGAAAACAAAGTAGAACAACAGGAGGAAACATGCTATGATGAAACTCAATCATATTGGATTGCTGGCGGAAAACTGTCAGAAGGCGGTTCGCCACATCAATACCATGCTGGGAGAACTTGACTGGGAATACTTTGATTTTTTCTTTCCGCAGGAAACGGTGAACATCGGGAAGCAGTTCCACATCAAAACGGCGGTCGCCAACTTTGGACCGATGGATTTTGAGATTCTCGAGCCCTACGACGGAGAGGGCTCCTACCTGCAGGAAGCCCTGAAGGAAAAGGGACCCGGGCTGCACCATCTGGCCTACTTTTTTGATACAATCCCTGAGATGATGGAGCATGTCGCAAAGCTGGAGGCTGAGGGCTACCAAAAGCTGCACGACACCGAGCGTCTGAAGGGGCATCCGACGATTTACCTGCAGGCGCCGGACAAGAGCATGATCTACGAGCTGCACGTATAAAAATAAAGGCGGTGATTTTCTATGAAGGATGTAGATCTGAAAACAGAGGAACTCCTCCCGGAGATGGATGAGGAAGCGCCGGAACAGGGGGACGCCAGACAGGCAATCCCTCCGGTTGTCCTGAAAATGGCGGTCGCCGCTTATCTGATCTGGGTGATTCAGGAGATTGCCGCCGGAATTTTGAATGGCAGGATTATGGGAAGATCGGCAATTCTACTGGCGGCCGCATGTGTGGTATTGTTCGGAGGCGCAGCATGGCTGATTGCTTCCGAATGGGTCTGCCACCGGAAAAAGCTGCACAGCAGGCAGCCCGCTTCCGAAAACCATACGGAATCATTTTAGGAGGCCCACATGACAGGTGAAGCGCGAATGGACCGCGATCCGGAATTTCAGGAAATCCTGTCCCTGCTGCCCGGCACGGTGCTGGGGCGGGGGATGGAGCAGTTCACCAAAAGCGGATACCGGCCGTCCCTCGCGGCGTATACGGACGAAAACCGGAGGATCTTCGAGCGGATGCAGCGGTTCTGCGCACGGTATCCGGAGCGGACGGATGAGGCGCTCCGCCTCGCTTGCCGCACGCTGCTCGACGCTGTTGCGGCGTACCTCGCCGCTCCCCGGAAAAAGCAGGGCCTCAACGAACGGGCCCTGCGGCTGGACACCTGCAAAATGGTCATCGTGACTTACCTGACCCCGGCTGTTTTGGAAATGGGGTTGGAGATCGGAGAGCCGTTTGTCCGCGTTCTCCGGGAGGAATGGCTGTCGCGCTGCCCACGTGAGCCATACGAGCTGGTCACCGGTGAGATGATCGCGCAAGGCTTTGAGAAAAAGTGGTACCAGTGCTATATCACGCAGGCGGTCTGCGCCTATCTGGGGCGTTCCGACGACTGCTGCGAGCTGACCGCCTTCCGCCGGTTTCGGGATACCTACCTTTCCGCCTGCCCGGATGGCCCCGCGCTGATTGATGAGTACTACCGCGACGCGCCGAAAATTGTGGCGAGGATCGAACTTGGGGGTCTGTCCGGCTCGGTTTATCCCCGGCTCTGGGAGCAGGATCTTCTCCCCTGTCTGCGGGCGATCGAGGCCGGCCGGCCCGAGGAGTGCAGAATGCGCTATGAGCGGATGACCCGCCGGCTTCAGCGCCGGTTTCTGCACCTCAGCGGAAAAAGCTGACCGCTGCTCCGCGGGATAGAGAAATCTCTATCCCGCGGTTTTTTCGGTCCTGCGCCGGGATTAGCGATTGCACTTGACAGGAAAAAGTGTATAATGATGGAGGAAACGATCCGGTCAAAATGCCGGAATGAGCAAGAGGAGGAATTCCATGGGATCTCTTTCGAAACTGCAAAACGGCAGCGACGTCCGCGGCGTGGCACTGGAGGTGGAGGGCGGCGCGCCGGTGAACCTCACTCCTGATATCGCCGGGCGGATCGCCGCCGCCTTTGTCCGCTGGCTGGCGGATAAGAGGGGACGCGACCCCGGAAAGCTGCGGATCGGCGTGGGGCACGACTCCCGTCTGACCGCCGCAGCTCTTAAGGAAGGGACGATCCGCGGAATCGCGGCGGCGGGAGCGGTTCCGGTCGACTGCTCGATGGCCTCGACCCCTGCCATGTTCTGCGCTACCGTATATCATGAGACTGCCTTCGACGGCTCGGTGATGCTGACCGCCAGCCACCTGCCGAAGGAGCGCAACGGAATGAAATTCTTCATTCGGGAGGGCGGCCTGGACAAGCCGGATATCACGGCTCTGCTCGCGCTCGCGGAAGAGATCCCCGCGCCCGCCCTGTTCGGCGGAACGCCGGAGCGCTGCGGGCTCCTCTCGGTCTATGCCGCCGCCCTGCGTGAAAAAATCAAGTCAGGGGTCGACGCCCTCGACTATGACCGCCCGCTGGCCGGGCTGCATGTCGTCCTCGACGCGGGAAACGGCGCCGGCGGCTT
This sequence comes from Ruminococcaceae bacterium D5, assembly GCA_900113995.1. Taxonomy (GTDB): domain Bacteria; phylum Bacillota; class Clostridia; order Oscillospirales; family Ruminococcaceae; genus Yanshouia. The sequence goes on from FORK01000014.1 coordinate 24,506, forward strand.
CTTTGCCGGGCAGGTGCTCGCGCCGCTGGGAGCGGAACTTTCCGGCAGCCAGTTTCTCGAGCCGGACGGCAATTTCCCCAACCATATTCCAAACCCCGAGAACAAGGCGGCGATGGATTCGATTCGGGCCGCGACGGTGCAGAATCACGCCGATCTCGGAATCATCTTCGACACCGACGTTGATCGGATGTCCGCAGTGCTGCCCGACGGCGGCGAGGTTAACCGCGACGCGATTATCGCGATGATGGCAGCTATCCTCGCGCCCGAGTACCCCGGCTCGACCATCGTGACCGACTCGGTCACCTCCGACCGGCTGACCCGCTTCCTCGAGGGGACGCTGGGCCTGCACCACCACCGCTTCAAGCGCGGCTATAAAAATGTCATCAACGAGTCGATCCGCCTGAACAATGCCGGAATTCCTTCTCCGCTGGCAATCGAGACCTCGGGCCATGGCGCACTGTCGGAAAACTATTTTCTCGACGACGGTGCCTATCTCGCGGTGCGTCTGCTGATTGCCGCCGCCAAGGCCAAGCGGGAGGGGCGCGCCCTCGGCGCGCTGATCGAGCGCCTCCCCCCTGCCTGCGAGGAGGCGGAGCGCCGGATTCCGATCGAAGGGGAGGACTTTGCCGCAACAGGAAAACGGGTCCTCGCCGCCTTTGAGGAGCGGGCGCGGGCGCGCGGCTATGCCGTCGCCCCCAATTCCTACGAAGGGGTGCGGCTCACTCTGCCGGAGGGCTGGATGCTGCTGCGGCTTTCGCTGCACGATCCATTGCTTCCCCTGAACGTCGAGGGCAACGCTCCCGGCGATTGCGCAAAGCTTTTGGCGGCCGCCCGCGGTCTGCTTGAGGGCTTCCCGGAGCTTAACCTCAGCGTACTGCGGTAAACCTCTTGCCCGCGGTCTGCTTGAGGGCTTCCCGGAGCTTAACCTCAGCGTACTGCGGTAAACCTCTTGCCCGCGGCTCGCTCGAGGGCTTTCGGAGCTAGCCTCAGCGCACTGCGGTAAACCTCTTGCCCGCGGTCTGCTTGAGGGCTTCCCGGAGCTAGCCTCAGCGCACTGCGGTAAACCTCTTGCCCGCGGTCTGCTTGAGGGCTTCCCGGAGCTAGCCTCAGCGCACTGCGGTAAACCTCTTGCCCGCGGCCTGCTTGAGAGCTTCCCGGAGCTTAACCTCAGCGTACTGCGGTAAACCTCTTGCCCGCGGCTCGCTTGAGGGCTTTCGGAGCTTATAACCTCAGCGTACTGCGGTAACGTCTGTCCGCGCGGCTGCGCCGCGCTTGACCATACACTTGAATCAGGAAAGGCAGGAATCACAAAATGGAACAATCCCGTGTGAAGGAGCTCGAGCTGCTTGCCACCCGCGCGCGGCTTCTGGGGCTCAAGGCGGTGCACGACTGCGCGTCGGGCCACATCGGAGGATCTCTCTCCGCGATGGATATTCTCACCGTCCTCTACTTTGAAACGCTGAAGGTGGACCCGAAGGATTCCAAGAATCCCGGCCGCGACCGCTTTGTCCTCTCAAAGGGCCACTGCACCCCCGCGCTCTATCCGGTGCTGGCGCTGCGCGGATTCTTCCCGGTCGAGGACCTCAAGCTCTTCCGCTCGATCGAGGGGCATCTGTCCGGGCACGCCGAAATGCGCCATGTCAACGGGGTGGATATGTCCACCGGCTCGCTGGGGCAGGGCCTTTCGGCCGCCGTCGGCATGGCGGTTGCCGGCAAGCTCGACCGCAAGGATTACCGCGTCTACGCGCTGATGGGAGACGGCGAGATTCAGGAGGGCCAGATCTGGGAGGCCGCCATGGCCGCCGCGAAGTATAAGCTGGACAACCTCTGCGGCATTGTCGATCTCAACGGCCTGCAGATCGACGGCGCGACCGCCGACGTCATGCCCACCGAGCCGCTCGACAAAAAGTGGGAGTCCTTCGGCTGGCATGTGATCAAGGCCGACGGTCACGACGTATCCGCCGTAGCCGCCGCCTTTGAGGAAGCGAAAACGGTGAGGGGCAAGCCCACCGTCATCCTCGCAAAGACGGTCAAAGGCAAGGGCGTCTCGTTTATGGAGAACAATGCCGGCTGGCATGGCAAAGCGCCTAACGACGAGCAGTACGAGATTGCGAAGGCCGAGCTGGAGGCCAGACTCAAGGAACTGGAGGGTTAAACGATGGGTGAAGTGATTGCAACCCGCGCTGCCTATGGCAAGGCGCTGGTAAAGTTTGGAGAGACGGTCCCCGAGCTGATTGTGATGGACGCGGACCTTGCCGGGGCGACGATGACCAACGGATTTGCCAAGGCATTCCCGGAGCGGTTCCTTGATATGGGAATCGCCGAGGCCGATATGATGGGGGTCGCGGCAGGGCTTGCGGCCTGCGGCAAGAAGGTGTTTGCCACCTCCTTCGCGATGTTTGCTGCCGGCCGCGCCTGGGAACAGGTAAGAAATTCCATCTGCTATCCGCGGCTGGGCGTCAAGGTGGTTGGCTCGCATGGCGGCCTTTCGGTCGGCGAGGACGGCGCCACCCACCAGTGTATCGAAGATTTCGCGATCATGCGGGCGATCCCCGGCATGACGGTGATCTGCCCCTGCGACGGCTACGAGATGGAACAGGCGGTCAAAGCGCTGATCAATTATGACGGTCCGGCCTATATGCGTCTCGGCCGGCTTGCGGTCGAAACGGTGACCGACTCGGTCGAGGGCTACCGCTTTGAGCTTGGCAAGGGCGTGACGCTGCTTGACGGCAGCGATGTGACCATCATTGCCGTCGGCATGATGGTGCAGGAAGCGCTGAAGGCCGCCGGTCTGCTCAAGGCCGACGGCATCTCCGCCCGGGTCATCGATATGCACACCATCAAGCCGCTCGACGAGGCACTGGTGCTTGCCGCCGCCCGCGAAACCGGGGCGGTCGTCACCAGTGAGGAGGCCAATGTGATCGGCGGACTCGGCTCGGCGGTCTGCGAGCTGCTCTCGGCCCGCTGCCCTGTGCCGGTCATCCGCCACGGGGTCAACGACCAGTTCGGCCGCTCGGGCAAAGCGCCTCTTGTCCTTCAGGCGTACGGCCTGACTGCGGAGGTCATCGCGGAGAAGGCCCGCGAGGCGGTGGAGCTCAAAGGACGGCAGGCAGGCTCGCTCGGCGCGCTCTGAGCAGACAGTTCCACGAAGCGGCGGCGGAGAGACGGCTTTGCGGCCGTTTCCCGCCGCCTTTTGGAAGGAGGAGAGCTGGTGAACGACCCCGATGCGCTGCTTGTCCGGGTGCTGGCCGAGGCGAAAAGTCTGGGCATCCCCGTTTCCCGGGAAATCGACCCGCACGTGGCGGTAAACACCCGCGCCCGCACCCGCTTCGGCCGCTGCATCCGCAGGAGCGGGCGGTTTACCATTGAGCTGTCGGAGCGGATGCTCGAAGCGCCCGAGCGCTCCTGCCGGCAGACGCTGGCTCATGAGGTGCTGCACACCTGTCCGGGCTGTCAGAACCATCAGGTCCGCTGGAAGAGCTACGCCGCCCGGATGAACGCCGCCTTTGGCTACGCGATTGAGCGGACCGGCACTGCTGAAGGGCTCGGGGTGCCGGACCGGCGGGAGGCGCGCTATAAGCTCGTCTGCGAACGGTGCGGCGCCGAGCTGACCCGGATGAAAAAAAGTCCGCTGATTGCCCATCCCGAGCGTTACCGCTGCCGCTGCGGGGGAAAGCTCCGTCCGGCGCCGGTATGACGGGAGCCAAAAGGCATAAGCTATCGCTGCCCGCGGGCCGAATCCGGCGCGCGGCGTTCCCGAACAAAGGAGACAATGCTGTGAAACGAATTGTTCTGACAGGCCTCGTTCTGGGGCTCATTCTCTGCGGCTGCGGGGAGCGCAGCCTTGGCCCGCCCGTTTCCCCGGAGCCTGATTCCGAAGCTTCCCCCGCCGTTTCGGCACAGCCGGTTTCGCTGCCTCCGGAGGAATCCTCCTCCCCGCAGGAGCCGGTTGAAGAGGATTGGCGGCTGATGCTTGTCAATCCCGATCATCTGCTCCCCGATGATTTTACCGTCGAGCTGGCGATGACTTCCTACGGCTATGAGGTGGATGCGCGGATTGTCGAGCCGCTGACCGCAATGATTGAGGCGGCCGCCGCCGACGGGGTGACGCTGCTGCCCTGTTACGGTTACCGGACCCGCGAACAGTCGGCCCAGCTTTTTGAAAAGCAGGTCAGCCGCCAGCTTGCCGCCGGGCTCTCGCAGGAGGCGGCGGTCGAAGAGGCCAAGAAATGGGTCGCCCCGCCGGGAACAAGCGACCACCATACGGGGCTTGCCCTCGATATCGTGACCCCGGAGCATCAGGTGCTCAATCACGCCTTCGCCGGAACGCCTGCCGCCCGGTGGATGGCCGGGCACAGCACCGAATACGGCTTTGTGATCCGCTTCCCGGAGGATAAGCAGGAGATCACCGGCATCACCTACGAGCCGTGGCACCTGCGATATGTCGGGGAGGAACACGCCCGGGTGATGCGTGAGCAGAATCTCTGCCTCGAGGAATACTGGGAGCAGCTTTACGGGGAGGGACAGGCATGAACCTGCTGGTGGCCGGATGCGGCATGGTCGGAGCGAAGCTCGCCCTGCGGATGTGCCGGATGGGGCACGATGTCTCGGTGGTCGACCGCGAGGAAGAGAGTTTTGAGAAGCTCGGCGCCGCCTTCACCGGTCTGACCTTTGTGGGCAACATCATCGATCTCGACGTGCTGCGCCGCGCGGGCATCGAGGGCTGCGACGCAGTGGCCGCTGTGACCAATTCAGACAATGTCAACGTGATGATTTCCCAGATCGCGCGGGATATCTTTTCGATTCCCCGCGTGCTTACCCGGGTCTATGACCCCGACCGCGAGCGCATCTTTGCCCAGTTTGGGCTGCACACCATCTGCCCGACCGCACTGACCGTCGAATCGGCGGTCGCCGTTCTCACCGAGCAGCGCGCGGCCCGCTATGTGACGATGTTCGGCCAGACGGTGGCCCTTTCTGCGGTTCCGCTGCCGGCGGGAACCGCCGGAACCCGGCTGGGCCGGATGAAGCTTCCGGATGGGATGGCGGCTGGGGTTCTGCATAAGGACGGCGCCTTTGAACTGTGCTATGAGGCGCCGGAACGGGTCCTTCAGGAGGAGGACCGACTGCTGGTGCTGCGCCGCGCCGGAGAGGGGGGCGTCCGATGAAGGTTGTGGTGGTGGGCGGCGGAAAGGTGGGCTTCTATCTTTCCGCCACCCTGCTGGAGCATGGGCATGAACCGGTGCTGATTGAACGGGATCACAAGAAATGCCAGCGCATTGCAAACCTTCTCGACCTGCAGGTGATCTGCGGGGACGGCTCGTCGCTCGATGCGCTGCAATCGGCCGATCTCGCCCATGCCGACGCACTGGCCAGCGTGACCGGAACCGACGAGGACAACCTCATCATCTGCGAGCTGGCCAAACGGCATTTCAAGGTGCCGCGCACGGTCGCTCGGGTGAACAACCCGAAAAATGCCGACGTGATGAAACGCCTGGGAGTGGATATCGCTGTTTCGAGCACCGATTCGCTCGCGCGGATCATCGAGCGGGAGGTGGACACCACCGCCATCCGGCAGCTCATGCATCTGAACCGGGGCACCAATTCGCTGCTTGAGCTGACTCTGCCGAAGGATTTCCGGCATAACGGCGAAACGCTGATGGCCCTGCCGCTGCCGGAGGAATCGATCGTCATGACCATCACCCGCGGCGGTGAGATGACCATCCCGCGCGGCAGCGCCCAGCTCTTTGCCGGGGACCGGCTGCTGGTTGTCTGCAAGGACACCGCGATTCATGAGCTTGGGCAGGTGCTGGGGATCACCTCAGGCGAGGGCCGCGGAAAGCGGGGCCTTCCTCTGTGAATCCGGGCGGGGCACAGCCCTGCTTCCGGCGGCTCAAAAGGTGGGTTGTGCGTCATAATGATTAGCAAAGCGACAGATTTAATTCAATAATTTTGTAAAAATCAACATATGAATCTGCTTGATTTGCGGGAAATCATTTGCCAAAATGCAGAAATCGCTTCGCGACGGTTGACTGAGCCTGCCGCCGGTGCTATTCTGTAACCATCATCGGCAAAGGCACTGCGGGTATTCCCCGCAGTGCCTTTTTCTTCCCTTCATGTTCCCCAATAGGCTTCTTTTGAGCCACTCGTCTAACGAGTGGTTTTGCGCTGCAAAAAGCCCCCGCCACAAGGCGGGGGCTTTTGGGGCAACGCGGGAAGCATCCGCTTCAGCGGAGCGCCTCATAGACGGCGAGAGAAACCTTACCGACGGTGGTGATGCCGTCCAGATCATTCTCAAGGTCCTTGGTGCACATCGAGATGATATAGCGGCTGTGGCTGGGCAGTTCGAAGATGCCGACGTCGTGCTGGATGCCGACGAGGTCGCCGGTCTTGTTGGCGACGAGCACCTGTCCCTCGGGAATGCTGCCGACAACTCCCGAATAGGAGGGAACGGCGGGAACGAGGGAGGGCAGCTTGTTGCGGTACTTTTGGGCGCACATAAATTCGAAGATGGTCCGGGAGATCTCGGGGCTGACAAATTCACCCCTCGAAATGCGGGAGAGCATGTCTCCGATTTCGCCCGCGCAGAGATAGTTGTTGCGTCCCTGCTTGATGGCCTCGAAATCCATCATCTTGCGCTGCCAGATGATATTCTCATAGCCCTGCTCCTTGCAGAACGCATGGAAACGGTCCACGGTGATGACATCCATAACCTCGTTGGTGGCGATGTTGTCGCTCATGATGATCATCAGCTTGCCGAGGTCGCGCAGGGTGATTTCATAGCTGGGGTTCAGGTCACAGAGGATACCAGTGCCGCCCACGCGGTTTTCAGCGGCAATTTTGTGGGGAGCGTCGAGGTCGATGCGGCCCTCGGCGCCGTCGCGCAGCAGCAGCGCCAGCATCGGAATCTTAATGACGCTGCAGGCGGGGAAGCTCAGCTCGGGGTTGATCTTGAGAATCTCGCCGGTAGCGCAGTCCTCGATATAGAGGCCGACCGTTCCCTTCATCTCGGAAAGAATGCGATAGATCTCATTTGACGGAATTCGTCCCATATCAAAATACCTCCTTTACGCAAACGGTTTGTTACAGGATCAGCGCCGCGATGCAGGCAAGGATCACGGTGCCGGGGATGATGGCAAAATAGGAAAGCTTGAGCATCGGCTTGATGTTCTTGGCATGAGCAAGGCCCATCGCACCGATCATGTCGACACCGGGATAGGCATAGGAAGTGATCTGGTGTCCGATCAGGACGATCATGCCCCACAGCTCCATCGAGATGCCGATGCCGGGCAGGAAGCCGTTGAAAAGGCTGTCGATCATCAGCGCCTGAGCAACCGCCGCGCCGTTGATGCCGAAGATGCCGACCAGAACGGTCAGCAGGGTGAAGCCAACCTTACCGGAGCTGCCAATCAGGGGTTCCATGAGCTTGAGCATTGCGTCAAAAGCGCCCGAGGCGGTGACGAAGTTCAGGAAGGGGTTGAACATCAGGAACATGAAGAAGAGCCACATCAGCTTGCCGCAGCCCTCAACGATGTTGTCGAAGATTTCACCGGCCGGCATCTTGGCTGCAAGCCCGGTGAGGATGGCGGCGACGATCATGACCAGAATGACGAAGGAAGCACCGCCCTTGGTGATGATGCCGTAGACGACCATGACGGCCATGGTGGCGACAAAGACGGCGGTGGCGCGCTTGGTGATGGCGTCAACCTCAAAGTTGTCAGAAGGCATCTCGACATCGGGGCCAAAATCCTCTTTGCCCTCGGTCTCCTTCTGGACCTTGTTGGCAATGAAGTAGGTGCCGATCCACATCACGATCGAGACGGGCAGGCCCGCGCAGAGCAGCAGACGGGGATAGGACAGGCCGGTAATACCCATCAGGGTAACCATGGGAGGCGAGAAGGGGCTCAGGAAGAGTCCAGTCTGGCCCGCGCCCTGGAAAATGACCGCCAGGGTCGAGGGGGTGATACCCACCGCCGCGACAAGCGGGATGACGATCGGGGCGATGACCGCATTGGCGCCCGCAAGGGTGCCGAGCAGGGTGACCAGGCAGACCGAGCTGACCATCGTGGCGAGGATGGCACGCTTCTGGGTCTTGACGCCGATCTTGCGCATCAGAATGTTGACGATGGCGGCGGCGACGCCGGTCTTGCGCAGCACCATGCCGAGGCCGGAGCCGAGCATGATGATAAAGCCGACGAGGGCCAAGAAGGAGCCCATCGATTCATAAATTACGGCGCCGAGGCCGCCCAAGGGCTGCTTGACCAGAATCGCGCCGACAACGGCACAGATGCTGACGTTGACGAGGGGATGCATTCCTTTCCGGAAGGACAGGACGATATACAGCAGCAGCGGGAAGAGGCCACAAATCGGAGGCAGGTTGAAAATCATAATTACTACTCCTTCTTTCGCGTTTGTTTGAGGACCATATTGCATATGCCGCACGCGGGCGCCGGAAGACTCTCTCCTTTCTGCGCCGAGACTCCGCGCACGGACATCTCAACCGAAAATCAGCACCGGCCGTGCAGCAGCACCCTGCCGGGGGCGGCCCCGGTGAATTCCCCGTTCTCCAGCACCACCGTGCCGGCCACAAGGACCGTCCCGATGCCGGAGGGGCGCTTGACGGGGTCGGTAAAGGTGCTGTTGTCCCGGATTGTTTCCGGGTCGAAGATCGTGATGTCAGCCGCTTTTCCCTCTGCGAGGATTCCGCGCTCGGACATCCCCATGATTCCGGCGGGCAGGCCGGTCATCTTATAGATAATGTCCTCGAGAGGCAGCAGCTTTTTGTCGCGGGCCAGCTCGATCGCGTGCGGGAAGGTGCCGAAGTTGCGCGGATGCGGCATATCCCGGGTAATCGCAGGATCGTAAGAAAATCCATAGCCGTCGCTGCCCACCGCAATATCGGTGCGGCGCAGGATCCGTTCGACATCCTCTTCATACTGCGAGAAGTAGATGCAGGAGACTCCAGCCCCGCAGGTCTGCAGGATTTTGACCACCGCTTCGACCGGCCCGCAGGAAAGCTCTCCGGCGATCTGCTCAACCGTCCTGCCCTCCCAAGCGGGATGTCCGCCCCGGGTCGAAGCAACCAGAACCCGGTCGGGGCCGCCGCGGCTTTCCATTTCGGCGGCGATGTCATCGAGCAGCCGCTTTCCGGGGTGCATCACCCGCTCCATCAGCGCCGGAACTCCGCCGTCATGCGCCCACTTGGGGATCATCGCGGTCATCGAGGTGGAGGAGGCATAATAGGGATACTGGTCGCAGGTGACATCCGCGCCGCGCGCCCGGGCTGCATCGATTTTATCGAGCAGATCCTGCGAGCGTCCCCAGAGCGATTTGGTCATAATCTTGAGGTGGGAGATCTCAAGATGAACTCCGGTGCGCTCGGCGACGCCGAGCATCTCGTCGGCCGCCTCAAAGACGCGGGGGCCTTCGTTGCGCATGTGCACCGAAAGAATGCCGTGATGCTTCCTGACCACCCGTGCCAGCGCGTCAAGCTCCCAGGTCTCCGCGAAGGCGCTCGGCGGGTAAATCAGGCCGAGCGACATGCCGAACGCGCCGCGCTCCATCTCAGCGGCAAGCCGTTCCTCGAGCTGCCGGAGTTCATCGGGGGTGGGGTTGCGGTTTTCAAAGCCCATCACGCAGCCGCGCAGGGTTCCATGGCCGATGAGAAGACCGTAATTTCCGGCTTTTGGGGCGGCGGCCGACTGTTCCGCATAGTCGGTGACGGTGTGGGTCGAGATTTCGACCCCTTCCATCGGGAGCTGGAGGTCGCTGGTAAAATACTCGCTGATTTCCGCCCGGCTTTCGGGGGTGCTGGGCAGGATCGAAATGCCGCAGTTGCCGCAGAGCTCGAAGGTGACCCCCTGACAGAGCTTGCTCTCGGGACGGTAGGGCACAAGAACACAGCCGTCCGAATGGGAGTGAATGTCGAGGAAACCCGGCGCGACCGCCTTGCCCGCGGCGTCAATCTCCTTGGCGGCCTCGCCGTCGAACCGGCCGATGCCGGCAATGCGGCCGTCTTTGATCCAGAGGTCGGCCCGGCGCGCGGGCGCGCGGGTTCCGTCGACAATCAGGCCGTTTCGGATTGCCAGATCATACATTGTCAATCGCCTCCTGAAAAGAATAGAGTGGATTGTATGGCTGTTAAAACGCAAAAGGACCCCTTGGCTGCCGGGACGGCAAACAAAAAGTCCCTTATTTACTCGGCCGTGAGGGGAGGCCCCAAAGCCATAAATAAAGCGAATTCGATTTTTACCGGTCCGGTCAGACCGGGCGAGCCTGGCATTCGCGCAGCTTGGCTGCGGCATCGCGCAGGATGACGGTGATCGCCCGCCGGGAATCGCCGAAATAGCGGTTTTGGATGCGGGAGATCATCTCGTCGAGATCGGTGTAGAGGCTCATTCCCAAAAGCTGTGAGGCAATAAAATCGCTCGTGATCCGGCAGATGGTATTAAACTGCACGTCGTGAATCAGGCCGCTTTGGGGATCGGCTACAAAGGAACCGATCAGGCTCTGGTGCACTCGGGTGATCGGGTTCTGGCTGGCGGCTTTGGAAAGACCCACCACGCAGACCGCACCGGGGGGAAATCGAGTCAAGGGCGGCACCTCCTTTGCCAAACCGGATTGGAAACAAAAAGGGATACACCAACACGCCTACGGTGCTGATGAATCCCATTCGCGGCAACGAAACGGGGATGGGAAACCGCCCCAACCGTTTCATTCACAAACAGTGCATCCAACCACGATTTATTCATAGTATAGACACGAAAGGTCCATCTGTCAAGGGAGCCTGCAAAGAAAAGAGAGGTTGTTTGCAATTTTTATTTGCTCCGTATAAAAAAATTGATAGTTTTTGTAAATTTGCACAAAATTTTGAGGAATTTCTATCGAGTATCGAATGACAATGCAGGAAATAAACGGAAACTATTCATTTTACGGGCGGCAGCGGCTCGGGACTGCGCTCGTGCATCTTGGAAAAGGCATCCTTGAGACAGACAAGCAGCGCCTTTTGGCTCAGCCCGTGATAGCCGCGCTGAACCGCCGCGATCATCTCCTCAAGCTCGGTGTAAAAGCACCGCCCCACCAGAAGCGAAGCGATGTATTCGCTGCTGATATCGACCAGCATATTGCATTCCGCATCGAGGACAATGCCACTTTCCCGGTCAAGAACCATCACCAGAAGGAGAAGGTCGTATTTGACGGCGATGGGGGTCGAGGCGGAAGGACGCGCCATCCCCGCGGCCAGGATGGCGTTGGGGCCGTAGCGCGCGGAGGTATGCGGTTCCTGCTGCATGGGGACATCTCCTTACCGGCGGGCCGAAGGGTCCGCGCATATTATCATAGGATACTTTAATATTGTAATCCCGGCGGGGTCTGTTGTCAAACCTTCGGAAAAAGAAAGAGATTTTACAGCAGCCCTCTTGACAACCCGGGAAAGCTGTGATTTAATAAAAAACAAACCGATGATGCGGAGAGTAAACCGATAACGCGCCTGCAGAGAGCCGGGGGGGCTGTGATCCCGGCGGCAAACGTACCGGTATGGATGGACCGCTGAGGGCGGGGTGAAAGGGAACTTCCCGAGTATCCTTCGACGCGTGCCCGCGTTACAGGGCGAGGGATGTGATGGCATCCCGGCGAGCGGCCGTTTCCTGTTTGGGACGGCAATCAAGGTGGCACCGCAGGAATTTCCTGTCCTTGAAACAGATTGGCTGTTTCAAGGACTTTTTCATTTGTCCGCGGACGGCCGGACACCGATTCAGGAGGGCTTTTCATGATGAAGCAGAATACCGGACGATGGCGCGGCGGATTCTTTGATTGTATGCCGTCCGCCCGCTGATGATGAAAAAGGAGATTTTATTATGAAAAAGATATTTGCCGCAATTCTGGCCCTTTCACTGCTGCTGACCGCCTGTTCGGGCGCATCTTCCTCCGCACCCGCGCCGTCCTCCCAGCCTGAGGCGGCATCCTCCTCGCAGGAAGCGCCGTCCGCCTCCTCCGGGGAGACGCTCAAAATCGGTCTGGTGCAGATGATGGAGCACCCCTCGCTCGATGAGATCCGCGAAGCGTTTCTGGCGGAGCTCAAGGCGCAGGGCTATGACGACAGCAAGGTTGTGATCGACTATCAGAACGGCCAGGGAGACATGGGAACCCTCAACACCATCGCCCAGAAATTTGTCGGCGACGGGGTTGATATGATTGTCGCCATCGCCACTCCCGCCGCACAGGCCGCCGCCGCCGCGACCGATTCCACCCCCATTATCTTCTCGGCGGTCACCGATCCGGTCGATGCGGGGCTGGTTTCAGATCTTGAAGCCCCTGACCGCAACCTGACCGGCACCTCCGACGCAATCCCGGTTGACCGGATCTTTGCCCTCGCCGATGAGCTGACCCCCGGCATCAAGACCTACGGACTGCTCTACAACAACGGCGAGTCCAACTCGGTTTCGGTCATCAGGGATGTCAAGGTCGCTCTCAACGCCGCCGGAATCGCCTTTGAGGAGGCTACCGTCATCAATTCCAGCGAGGTGACCACCGCCGCCCAGTCCCTTGTCGGCAAGGTCGACGCCATCTTCTCGCCGATCGACAACACCGTCGCCTACGCCATGCCCAACCTCGCCCAGATCGCCATCGAGGCGAAGCTGCCGGTCTATGTCGCCGCCGATTCGATGGTCAATGACGGCGGGCTGGCCACCGTCGGGGTCAACTACACCCAGCTGGGGAAACAGACAGCCCAGATGGCCGCCGAGGTTCTCTCGGGCAAACCGGTTTCGGAGGTTCCGGTGCAGGTTCTCAGTGAGTACGCCACCGTCGTGAATCCCGACACCGCCGCCGCGATCGGCGTTGATGTTTCCAAGTACGTCAAGTAATTGCGGCTCACACTCTTCAGTTTGGAGGTCTTTGCATGAGTGCAGTCCTGCTGCGGGGCGCGGCGGAACAGGGGCTGATCTACAGCCTCGTCGCCCTGGCCCTTTACCTCTCCTACCGGACGCTGAACATCGCCGATCTGACGGTGGACGGCTCCTTCACCCTCGGCGCTGCCGCCGGAGCCATGCTCACGTCCCTCGGCCATCCGGTGCTCGGACTCTTTGCCGCCGCGGCCGCCGGGGTGCTTGCCGGAATGGTCACCGCCCTGCTTCAAACCGAGCTGAAGGTGCAGCCGATCCTCGCCGGTATCATTACGATGACCGCCCTCTATTCAATTAATTTGCGGGTGATGGGCAACCGCTCGAACCTGCCGCTTCTGCGGGTCGAGACGGTCTATACCCTTTTTGCGGCGGCTCTGCCCGAGACGCTGCGCCCCTGGGGAAAATTTCTGCTTTCGCTTCTGATTACCGCCGCCGTTTCGGCATCCCTCTTCTTCTTTCTCAGAACCCGTCTCGGACTTTCGGTCCGGGCGACGGGGGACAACCGCACGATGGTCAGCGCCTCGTCGATCAACCCGGCTTTCACCACCACTGTGGGGCTGGCGCTGGCCAATGCCATGGTCGCTCTCTCGGGGGGAATGCTCGCCCAGTATCAGATGTTTTCGGAGATCACGCTGGGCACCGGCATGGTGGTCATCGGGCTGGCCTCGCTGATCATCGGCGAGGTGATCGCCGATCTTTTCGTCCGCTCGCCCGGCGTGGGATCGGCAATCCTCGGCGCGATCCTCGGCGCGGTCGTCTACCGGATCATTATCGCCATGGCGCTTTCGGCTTCGGTTTCAACCTCCGACCTCAAGCTGGTTTCGGCGCTGATCGTCACTGCGGCGATCTCCTTTCCCGCTGTCCGCGACCGTTACCGGCTCTTCCGGCTGAGAAAGGAGGCCCGGCGCGATGCTGACGCTTAAAAGTATTTCCAAGACCTTCAATCCCCATACCGTCAATGAGAAAAAGGCGCTCGACCGATTCTCACTGCACCTTGATCCGGGTGAATTTGTAACCGTCATCGGCTCGAACGGAGCGGGCAAATCGACGGTGATGAACGCCGTCGCCGGAGTCTTTCTCGTCGATGCGGGACAGATTCTGCTCGACGGAGAGGACATCACCTTTATGAAGGACTACCGCCGCGCCCGGCAGATCGGCAGACTGTTTCAGGACCCGCTTTCCGGTACCGCGCCGAGCATGACCATTGAAGAAAACCTGTCGCTTGCCTATCTGCGCACCGCCGAGCATGTCTCGCCGTTCGGCCTCTCCGCAAAGGACCGGGCCTATCTGCGCGAGCGGCTCGCCGCATTGGGCCTGGGTCTGGAGGACCGTCTTTCCACTCGTGTCGGGCTTCTTTCGGGCGGGCAGCGGCAGGCGCTGACCCTGCTGATGGCGACGCTGATTCCGCCGAAGGTGCTGCTGCTCGATGAGCACACGGCCGCGCTCGACCCCGCTACCGCCGAAAAGGTGCTTGCGCTGACCCGCCGCATTGTGGCCGAGAATCACATCACCTGCATGATGATTACCCACAATATGCGCTCGTCGCTCGAGATGGGCACCCGCACCATCATGATGGATGCGGGCCGGATTATCCTCGACATCACCGGGGAGGAGCGCAGGAGGATGACGGTTCCGGGGCTGCTCGAACGCTTCCGAGCCGCGGCAGAGCGGGAGCTGGACAACGACCGGATGATGCTCGACTGAACTGTCTGCCAAAAAAGGCTTCCCCTGAGAGGGGAAGCCTTTTTTCATGGGAAGCTCAAAGCGAAGGACTCCCGCTTTGCGCCGTCAGGAGCCTTCGGTCCGGACCGGCGCATCCGGAGATGCGGACCATCCTTTGCCGCAGCTGTAGGAGAGGTAGCTGCAAAGCGGAAGAAGATAGAGATAGCAGGCGAGGGGAATCGAGGAAAGGGGCGCGCCCGACGCGGCGAGCGGAACCGAACCGGCAATGGACCATGGAATGAGCGCCGCCAGAAGAATCACGGTGTCCTCGAGGGTCAGGGCGAGCTCATAGCGGTCGGGTATGACATGATCGCAGAGCTGTTTGACCACAACGGTGCTGAGCGACTGATTACAGCAGATGGCGGAGGCGAGAATCGAAACCACCATCACCGCACCGAAGGGGTTGATCCGGGCGGCGAGCCGCCCGATCAGGGCGCGGGTGTTGTTGAGCAGACCGGTCTCCTCAAAAAGCTCCGAGTAGGTGGAGGAGATACAGACGATTGCGCCGACGTTGAGCATCGAGAGGACGCCTCCCCCGTTGGAGAAAGCAGCCAGCTCGGGGTCGGCCGCCCGAAAACCCCGCAGGCAGATCCAGAACAGCTCGGACGAAGCAATCCCCTGAGCCCAGAGGCAGATCGCGCCGCCCGCCAGAATGCTGGTGAGCATCGTGACCTTGACGTTGAGCCGCAGCAGAAAAAAAAGAACGGTAATCAGCGCGGGAATCAGAGGAATCCAGCCGAGATGGTAGTTCCTCTCGAAGATTCCGATCACATCCGCAGGGGCCTCCCGCGCGCCGGAAAGCAGGCCGAGCACAAGGTACAGTCCGCTCGTCAGAAGGAAGGGGACCACGCAGGTTTGCAGCATCCGCCGGATGTTGCGGTAGATGTCGGTGCCGGTGATCGCACAGATCAGCTGGGCGCTGGTGGACATCGGGGAGCAGCGGTCCCCGAAGAAGGTACCGGACAGAATTGCGCCGCCGGCATAGACCGGCGGGATGCCCATCACGTTGGAAATGCTCATGCAGATTACCCCCATCGTTGCTGCCGACCCGAAGGAGGTGCCGGTGAGAAACGAAATCAGGCAGCAGAGCCAGAAACAGATCATAACCATCAGATCGGGCCGCATCACACGGGTAGACGCGCAGATGATGGTGGCGATGGTGCCGCAGGCGCGCCATACGGCCGTCAGCATCCCGATGAGCATAAAGGTAATCAGGATGTTTTTTACCGACCGGATGCCGGCAAGCGATGCCGCCAGCAGACGGGAGGCCCGCTTCCCCCGGGAAAGCCCGTAGGCAAAGAAGACGAGATATCCGAAGAGGATGGCAAGCAGAATCGGCAGTCCGGCGATCAGGCAGAACAGCAGTCCCGCCACGAAGACCAGCAGCACAGAGGCCTCAAGCATGGAAACGCTCATCCTTTCCCTTGTTGTCTGGTGCCGTCCGCATCCGCCGGAGGCGGGTTCGCCGGCTGTGTTTCAAACAGAGCAGCAAAAAAACGCCGCAGGGCGCAAGACCCCGCGGCGGCGCCATTTGTTCAGCGGTAGATGATGTGCTCCCGCGCAGGGCCGGTCGAAACGTAGGTGACCGGGTATCCCAGTGCCTTTTCGATGAATTCGATATAGCGGCGGCAGTTCTTCGGCAGCTTTTCCCACTCGGTGATGCCCATGATGTCGCAGTTCCAGCCGTCGAGCACCTCAATCACCGGCTTGCAGCGGTCCAAAACCGGGGTGCAGGGGAAGTCGGTGATCACTTTGCCTTCAACCTCATAACCGGTGACGACCGGAATCTTTTCAAGATAGCTCAGCACGTCCACAAGGGTGAGAGCCACATCGGTGGTCCCCTGCGCCATGCATCCGTAGCGGGTGGCGACAGCGTCGAACCAGCCGACCCGGCGGGGACGTCCGGTGGTAACGCCGTATTCATGGCCCGCCTCGCGCAGCAGGTGCGCCTGCTCTCCGTCCAGCTCACAGACAAAGGCACCCGCGCCCACGCAGGAGGAATAGGCCTTTACGACGGTGATGACATTGGAGATCGAGCAGGGGGAAATGCCCGCCCCCACCGTCGAGAAGCCGGCGAGCGGCGAGGACGAGGTGGTAAACGGATAGATGCCGTGATCGACGTCCCGCAGAGCGCCAAGCTGTCCCTCCATCAGGATGGTCTTGCCCTCTGCAACCGCGCTGTTGAGGAAACGGGCGGTGTCGCAGACCATCGGGCGCAGCCGCTGCGCATGGCGCATCAGATGGTCGAAGATTTCTTTGGGATCGAGCGGAGGCTGCTGGTAGACCGCCTTGAGGATCAGGCTCTTGTATTCGCAGATGTCGGCCAGGCGCTTCATCAGCCGATCCGGTTCGAAGAGCTCGCAGACCTGGAAGCCGATCTTCTGGTATTTGTCCGCATAGAAGGGGGCGATGCCCGACTTGGTCGAGCCGAAGCTGTTTTTGCCGAGCCGCTCCTCTTCGAGCACGTCGAAACGGACATGATAGGGCATCATGAGCTGTGCGCGGTCGGATACAATGATCTTCGGATGGATGCCGCGCCCCAGCAGCTCGTCGTATTCGGCAAAAAAGCGGTCGAGGTCGAGCGCAACGCCATGCCCGATCACATTGGTCACATGGTCGTAGCAAACGCCGGAGGGCAACAGATGCAGCGCAAATTTGCCCTTGTCATTGACGATGGTGTGGCCGGCGTTCGCGCCGCCCTGAAAACGGACGACAATATCCGAATCCGCCGCAAGCATGTCGGTCATCTTGCCCTTGCCCTCGTCACCCCAGTTGCCGCCTACAATCGCCTTTACCATAGAAATTCCTCCACATCTATCGGGCTGGCGCTTCGCGGCAGCCTCTTTGTGTTGCCTTTTTCCTGCCGCATTTTCATTCTGCCGCTGAGTTTATTCGTGCGGACATTTCGATTGAAAATGCAAAAATTCCACAGCACGGTTATGATGCCATGAAAGAGCAGCCTGAATGATATCATACGCCGGCTTTTGCAGGTTTGCTGAAAGGCGGCGGCAAAAAGGCAAATCAGGGTATCATAGCCATTACGCGGTTATTATACCACAATCAAGTCCCGGTGTATAGAAATAAATTGCAGCAAATCCGCAGGAGAAGCCGCCCCGATTTTGCACATTTCCTAAATTCGGGCAGGGCGGGAGGCGATGTTTCTTCTGGAAAATTTTTAAAAAGGGTGTATAATAGCAGCGAAGGGAGAGACGCGATGCAGTACCAGAACGGAAAGCGCTACTATACGATGTCCCAGTACTGCCGGGCCCGCTACGGCGGACGGATCGTGAAGGTCCCTCTCCTCTCGGGCTGCACCTGCCCCAACCGGGACGGCTCCCGCGGAAGCGGCGGCTGTGCCTTTTGTTCATTTACTCCCAGGAATATTTCAAAAGGAATTTCCGAACAGTATCAGGAGGGCTGTGCCCACCTGCTGTCCAAATGGCCGAACGCCCGCCCTGTCGCCTATTTTCAGGAGGGTTCCAACACCCATCTTCCCGCCCCGTCGCTCGCCGCCCTGCTCGCGGAGGCCGCCGCCCTGCCCGAAGCGGCCGGAATTCGGATCGCTACCCGCGCCGACTGCATTGACCGGGAAAAAGCGGAGATGCTCGCGGAGTTTCAACAATCCCGGGGCCTTCCGGTGGAAATTGAGCTGGGGCTGCAAACCGTCCACGACCGGACTGCCGCCGCCCTCAACCGGTGCCACAGCTTCGCGGAATTCTGCGCCGGCTTTTCGCTGCTGCGCGAGGCCGGGCTTTACATCTGCATTCACCTGATCAACGGACTGCCCGGGGAAACGCCGGAGATGATGCTGGAGTCCGCGCGGGCGGCCGGCGCCCTGCGCCCCGGAGGGATTAAGCTGCATATGCTTCACCTGCTGCGCGCGACCCCGCTCGCGGCGCGGTATGCGCGGGATCCGTTTCCGCTGCTCTCCCGGGAGGAATACGTCTCGGTTGTCTGCGGCCAGCTTGAGCGGCTTCCGCCCGATATGGTGGTGGAACGCCTGACCGGAGACGGCGCCGCCGATGCCCTCATCGCCCCGCTCTGGACCCGGAACAAGCATGCGGTCCTCAATCTCATCGACCAAACCCTCGCCCGGCGCGGCACCTGTCAAGGCGCGCTCTGGCGGGAAGCAGGACCGTTGGCAAAGCCGGGGCCTGAACCAACTCTAACGGACGTGCGATAGCGTTACCGCCCTGCCTGCCATCAAAAATTGTGATTGTCACACGTCTGCATTGTACTGGCCAGCCTCTCAAAGGACGCTGAAAATTTTCTGCTTGCACCACCCGCCCGCAGCCCGTAAAAGGTGGCGGCAGACCGCTCTCTGTTCCCGTTCTCTTTCCCCGTCCATGCCAGCCCGGGCGGAAGGCGGCACCCTTAGCAGCTTGTCTTCTCCCGGTTATTGAAGCAAAAGCTTTTCCTTCTCGCCGGCAAAGCCGGTGGTTCTATGTGCTGAAGCCATATCATTTACCCCGCTTTTGAAGCGAAGGCTTTTCCTTCTCGCCGGCAAAGCCGGTGGTTCTATATGCTGAAGCTATATAAAGGAGCTTTTATGATCGGAATTTTACAGTTGGCCAAGGAGCGTCTTGCCCAGTCCGCCAACCCGGAAGGGGTCTATGTCGATTTTACGATGGGAAAGGGCCGGGACACCCTTTTTCTTGCCTCGCTCGCTCCGCGCGGGCGGATTTATGCCTTTGATGTCCAGCCCGCCGCCCTCGAGGCGACCCGCGCTCTGCTCGATGCGCATGGGGTTGAAAACGTGACCCTGATTCAGGCGAGCCACGAACGCTTCCGGGAGTATGTCGAGGGGCCGATTGACGGCGGACTCTTTAACCTCGGCTTTCTGCCGGGCGGGGACCGCAGCCTTACCACCCGAAGAAGCTCTACCATCCCCGCCGTCATGGGGGCGCTCGAGGCGCTTAAAACCGGCGCTGCTCTCGGCGTGGCCGTATATCCCGGCCACGAGGAGGGGCGGCTCGAGGGAGAAGAACTCCAGCGCCGCCTCGCCGGGCTTCCGAAGGAGAAATTCGACGTCTTTCTATACAGATTGTTGAATGTTCCGGAATCCCCCTATATGATCGTCGCGGAACGGCGCGGATGACCGCGGCCGTTAAGAAAATCGAAAGGATGTCTCATACCATGCAGCAATTCAACAGCCTTGCCAGCCCTGAAACCCGCTCCGACGAGGTGGAGGCGGCCCGCCGCTTCCAGTTTGCCATCCACCACGTGGGCATCAACTGCGGCGACCCCGAAACCGGCCTCGAGACGGCGCGGGTGCTCTGCGCTCTCTTCGGCCTCACGCCCCGCACGCTGCCCGGCATTTCTACCTTTGCCGACCCCTTTATCGAATGCATGCACAAAAAAGGGCGCGGCGCAATGGGGCATATCTGCGTCACCACCACCGATGTTGACGGCGCGATGGCGCACCTTGCTTCCAAGGGGGTCGAGTTCATCGACGAGACGAAAAAATTCGACGAGCAGGGACACTGCACCTTTGTCTATCTGAAAGGGGAGCTGTCCGGCTTCGCCTTCCATCTGCAGAAAGCATAACGAACGGTTAAGGGAACCATATCGCAGGCATCGGCCGGCTTCGCCTTCCATCTGCAGAAAGCGAAGCTGCCAGACGGCGCCGAACGGGAGGGGGGGGATTTCTTACGAAACGCTGCATTGTCCTGTCTGGAACGGCTTGCTCAGATCAAACATTGAAAGGAAGATCCTTATGGCTGTTCCAGACAGCAGTAAAATTTATCCCCGGACCGGGGATATGCAGACCGTATTTCTGAAAAATGTTGTGAGTCGGGACGTTCACCTTCTGCAACGATTTTGTCCATGATCCGAGAGATTTCCAGAAGAACAACGTGCTGTACCACTCCCCCATCAGCGGGGACCGGCTGCGGATCGGAAAATTCTGTTCCATCGCCTGCGGAGCAAAATTCCTGTTCAACAGCGCAAACCATATCCTGCATTCTCTGTCAACCTACCCCTTCCCGCTCTTTTATGAGGCGTGGGAGCACGGACTTTCCCCGCGTGAGGCATGGGACAATAAGGGGGACATCGCGATCGGCAGCGATGTATGGATCGGTTATGAGGCGGTGATTTTGGCGGGAGTCACCATTGGGGACGGCTCAGTAATCGGAACCCGCGCCGTCGTCACAAGGGATGTGCCGCCCTACACCATCGTGGGCGGAACGCCTGTCAGGCCGATCCGCGGGCGCTTTCCGCGGGAGCGGATTGACGCCCTGCTGGAGATGAAGTGGTGGGACTGGCCCGCCGGACGGATTTCCGCCGCCATTCCTCTGATTCAGTCGGGAAACTTTGAGGCGCTGAAAGCCATGTTCTGACGGTCATAGCCGCCCACCAGTCCCTCCGGCTTGCGCAGCAGCCGCCGGGCCTGCTGCCGGCAGGCGTTCCGGGACGCGGTTTGCTTCTGCCCGCTCGGGGCGTGATTTAATTTTGCCCGCGCCGCCCTGCCACGCGGCCCTCAAAGGAGCGAATGCCGCCCGGCCGCGGCTTTTTCTTCCTCGAGAGGGCGCTGCCGGCGGTCCGCCTGACCCGCCGCTCGCGGCGAAAGCGTTTTACGGGGCGTTTCCGCCGGCAGCGCCGGAGCTTTTCGGACCCATCCATCATCACTGCCGGCCAAGCTCCCGGCTTGCGCAGGCCCCTGAAAAAAGCCGGACCTCCCGGATGTGGACGGCCCGGCCTTTTTCAGGCTCGCCCCTCCCTGTATGGAGGGCCGGGGAAAGGGCAAAAATCATGGGGGGGAGGAGCCTCCTTTTTTGGCGGGATCATTGCGTTTTTCCCTCCCTTTCATGTATAATAAGAAAACAGCCGCCGCGGCGCCCGGCCGCGGGACGCATCTTCCATCAACCCGTCCGGAGGAGACGTATTTATGACCGAACAGCAGAAGCACATCCGCAATTTCTGTATCATCGCCCATATCGACCATGGGAAAAGCACTCTGGCTGACCGCATTCTGGAAAAGACCAACACCGTCGCGCTGCGGGATATGTCCGAGCAGCTCCTCGACAACATGGATATCGAGCGGGAACGGGGCATCACCATCAAATCGCGGGCGGTCAAGCTCCGCTATACCGCGAAAAACGGAGAGGCCTATGAGCTCAACCTCATCGATACCCCCGGACACGTTGACTTCAACTATGAGGTTTCGCGTTCCCTTGCCGCCTGCGAGGGAGCGGTTCTGGTGGTTGACGCATCCCAGGGCATCGAGGCTCAGACGCTGGCCAATACCTATCTCGCCATCGAGCACGATCTCGAGGTGGTGCCGGTCGTCAACAAAATCGACCTGCCCGCCGCCGATCCCGAGCGGGTCTGCCATGAAATTGAGGATGTGATCGGGCTACCCGCCCTCGATGCGCCGCGAATTTCAGCCAAGCAGGGCATCGGCATCGAAGAGGTGCTCGAACGGGTGGTGTCCGATATCCCCGCTCCGGACGGCGACCCGGACGCACCCCTGAAGGCGCTGATTTTTGACTCCTGCTATGACAGCTACAAAGGGGTGATCGCTTATATCCGGATCATGCAGGGAAGCATCCGCCCCGGCATGAAGATTAAAATGATGGCCACCGGGGCGCAGTTTCAGATCGTCGAATGCGGCGTGATGGGACCGGTCAATCTTGTGCCCACCTCCGGGCTTTCATCCGGGGAGGTCGGCTATCTGACCGCCTCGATCAAGACGGTGCGCGACACCCGCGTGGGCGACACCGTCACCGGCGCGGAAAACCCCGCCTCGGAGCCGCTGCCCGGTTACCGAAAGGTCAACCCGATGGTGTTCTGCGGCATCTACCCCGCTGACGGCGCCAAATACCCCGACCTGCGCGATGCGCTTGAGAAGCTTCAGCTCAACGACGCGGCTCTCTCCTTTGAACCGGAAACCTCGGTTGCGCTCGGCTTCGGCTTCCGCTGCGGCTTTCTGGGGCTGTTGCACCTTGAGATCATCCAGGAGCGGCTCGAGCGGGAATACAACCTCGATCTTGTGACCACCGCCCCGTCGGTCGTCTACTACCTCAACCTCACCGACGGCACCCGCCTGCGGATCGACAACCCCTCCAACTACCCCGACCCGGCGACAATCGAATCCGCCGAGGAGCCGTTCATCAAGGCGAGCATCTTCACCCCCGCTTCCTACATCGGCGGGATCATGGAGCTCTGCCAGAACCGGCGCGGCGTCTATCTCGACACCAAATACCTCGACACCGACCGGGTCGAGCTGCACTACCGCCTGCCCCTGAACGAGGTCATCTACGATTTCTTCGACGCCCTCAAATCCCGCACGCGGGGCTACGCCTCCTTTGACTATGAGGTCTGCGGCTACGAGCCGTCGAAGCTTGTCAAGCTCGACATCCTTCTCAACGGCGAGGCAGTCGACGCGCTTTCCTTCATTGTCCACGCCGACGGGGCCTATCCGCGCGCGCGCAGGATGTGCGAAAAGCTCAAGGAAAGCATACCGCGCCAGCTCTTTGAGATCCCGATTCAGGGGGCGGTGGGCGGCAAGATCATCGCCCGCGAGACGATCAAGGCGCTGCGCAAGGATGTGCTTGCCAAATGCTACGGAGGCGACATCACCCGCAAGAAAAAGCTGCTTGAAAAGCAGAAGGAAGGTAAGAAGCGGATGCGTCAGGTGGGTACCGTCGAGGTTCCGCAGGAGGCGTTCATGTCGGTGCTCAAGCTCGATGAGTAAGGCGGTCGGGATTTATCTGCACGTTCCGTTCTGCGGCGGGAAGTGCCCCTACTGCGATTTCTATTCCCGGCGGGGGAGCGGCGAGGATTATGACCGCTTCCTCGCCGCCGCCGTCCGCGCCATTGAGGCGGCTCCGGTTTCGGGGGAAGTTTCGGCGGACACCGTTTACTTCGGCGGCGGAACGCCGGTCCTGCTCGGCGCGCGGCGCCTGAACCGCCTGCTCTCGGCGGTGCAAAAGCGGTTCGGCGCGGCACAGCGGGAAATTACCGTCGAGGCCAATCCCTGCGCGGTCGGGCCGGAGATGCTGGAAGAGCTGCGCGCGGGCGGGTTTACCCGGATCTCCTTCGGGGTGCAGTCGCTTTTTGAACCCACCCTGCAGACGCTGGGCAGAAAGCACGACGCCGCCCGGGCGATCGAGGCGCTCCGCGAGGCGGCGCGGGCGGGCTTTGCCCACATTTCGGCCGATCTGATGCTGGCGGTTCCGGGACAGACGGCGGAGGAGATCGAGCGCTCGGTCGATCTGCTGGCTGCGGAGCCGATTGACCATCTCTCGGCCTATCTTCTCAAGCTCGAGCCGGGAACCGCCTTTGCCGAACGCTTCGATGAGCCGGACGAGGATTTTGCCGCCGCGTGCTATCTTGCGATGGCACGGCGAAGCGAGTCGCACGGCTTTTCCCAGTACGAAATCTCCAATTTTGCGCGGAATTCCGCCGCACAGAGCCTGCACAACCTGCGCTACTGGCGCTGCGGGGAATATCTCGGAATCGGCCCGGCGGCCCATTCCTTCTGGAACGGCAGGCGTTTTTATTTTCCAAGGGACCTGCGCTCCTTTCTCGACGCGCCCGATGTGTGGCGGCTGACCGTCGGCGACGGCCCCGGCGGAGACGAGGAGGAACGGGTGATGCTTGGGCTGCGGCTTGCGGAGGGAATTGCTTTGGACAGCCTTTCGGACGAATGCCGCACAGCGGTGGAGCGGGCTGCCCGCCGTCTGGACGGATCGGGGCTGCTGCGCTGGGAAAAGGGGCGGATTGCGCTGACCCGGGAAGGTTTTCTCGTCTCGAACGCGGTGATTGCCGCGCTGCTTGGCTGAAACGCGCCCCGGCGTGCCGAAGCCGTCCCCGCAGCGCCGCTGATGCCGAAATCACGCTGAAGGAGGAGTTGGAATGAAGGATTCTGCCGAATGGATTGCGCTGAGCTACTCGGTACCGGCCAGCCCCTCCAAGGCGAGGGTATTCGTCTGGCGCAGGCTGCGGGCTCTCGGAGCAGTCACTCTGCGGCCCGGGCTTGCCGCGCTGCCCAACAGCTCGGAGGGGAAGCGCAGCTTTGCGCTGCTCGCAGGAAAGATCCGGGAACTAGGCGGAGAGCCGCTGGTGCTGGAGATGGACCTCGTGGACGAGACGGAAAGCGAACGCCTGCGCGCCCGTTTTGCCGATGCCGGACGTCGGGCTCTGCGCGAGGCGATGGAGGAGGTCGCACCGATCCTCGAGAAACTTGAGACGGCCGAGCCCGCCGAGCGGACGCAGCTTGAGCGCAGCCTGAACAAAAAGCTCGGGCGGCTTCAGAAGCAGAGCGGAAACCCGCTGCGCGATCAGATGGCGGAATTTGAACAGACGGCGGGCAGCCTGTTTGAGGCACTTCGGGGAATACCGGCGGAATTTTCGGCCATGCTGCGCGGCGGAGATCAGGGAGGGAACGGCGAATGAATCTGTTTGATCTGCCCGCGAGGATGCCCTGTGAGGCGTCCGGCCTGCTGCTGGAGCGGCCCGGCCTGCGAATTGAGAGGATCGTCTCCTGGGGACAGTGCTCGCCCGAAGGCTTTTGGTACGACCAGGAGGAGGACGAGTGGGTTTGTCTGGTTCGGGGAAGCGCTCTGCTTTCCTTTGAACGGTTCGACGTTCTGCTCACATGCGGGGATCATCTGCTGATACCGGCCCGGCTGCGCCACAGGGTTGCAGCCGCCTCCGAAAACCCGCCCGCCGTATGGCTCTGCGCCTTCGGCCATTTTGACTCTGGGAGAGAAACCGTATGAAACGTCTGCCTGCTCTCATTGCCGCCATGCTGATGCTCGGCTCCTGTGCGCTGCCTGTCCTGCCCGCCGGGGAGGATTCCTCGCAGGAAACCTCCTATCGCGCGGGGGAGTACCGCGGCGTGGCTCAGGGATACGCCGGGGAGCTTACGGCCTTTGTCACGCTGACCGACAGCCATATCGACGCGATCCGGGTGCCCGACTGCCCCGAAACCGAAGGGATCGGTTCGGTGGCGGTCGAACAGCTTCCCGGTCTGATCGTCGCAAACCAGACCTTCGCGGTGGATGTGGTGGCAGGCGCAACAGCCACCAGCCGGGCGCTGATCGAGGCGGCAAAGCAGGCGGTTTCCGCCTCGGGCGCCGATCCTGCCCCGCTGCTGGAGCCGCCTGCCCAGCCGGTCCGGCCGTCTCTGCGGGCCGAGGTGCATGAGGCGGACCTGATTGTTGTCGGCGCAGGCGGCGCAGGGCTGACCGCGGCCCTCGCGGCGGCCCAGTCCGGGCCGGAGCTGCGGATCGTGCTGCTGGAAAAAAACGCTGTGCCCGGCGGAAACACGCTGCTTGCCGGCGGTGGAATCAACGCCGCCGCTTCAGCCGTGCAGCAGAAGGCCGGCGTCGAGGACGGATTTGAGGAAATGCTCTCGGACAGCCTTGCCGTATCCGGCGCGCAGGAGGGAGGGCTGCTCGAGACGCTGGCGGGGGATTCCGCCGCTGTAATCGACTGGCTTGCGGAGGCCGGGATGCCGCTGGAACAGCTGGCGCAGCTTCCGGGCAGCTCGGCCGAGCGCGCCCATCTCCCCGAAAACGGGGAGCCGGTGGGAAAATTCCTCATTGACGGGCTGACCGGCGCGGTGCGCAGGGCCGGGGTGGAAATCCTTTGCGGCACCCGCGCCTCCGAGCTGCTGACCGATGAGGAAGGCCGGATCAGCGGGGTGATCGCGGAATCTCCCGGGGTTCGGCACCTGTATACCGGCGGCGCGGTGATTCTCGCCACCGGGGGCTTTGCCGCCAACGACAAGCTCTGCGGAAGCTACCACACTCTGCTGCGGGGCCTCGATACCGTAAGCTCCGCCGCGGCGCAGGGCGACGGCATTGCGATGGCGCAGGAGCTGGGGGCCGCCACTGCCGATATGGCCGAAATCGTCATCGAGCCGACCGTCCACCGGGGAAGCGGGCTGATCGTTCCGCGCGCGCTGCGGGAGGGCGGGGCGCTGCTCGTCAACCGCTCCGGAGAGCGGTTTGCCGATGAATTGGCAGATGACGCAAAGCTTTCGGAAGCCCTGCTCGCCCAGCCGGGGCGCTGCGGCTGGCTGATCTTTGGAGAGGGGCTGCTGCATCTGCTGCCCTCGGCGCTTGAGGAAAGGGTTCTTTCGGGCGCCGGCCCGGAAAAGCTTTCCCGCGCGGCCGGTCTCCCGGCGGAGACGCTGGAGGAAACTATCTCGGACCGCAACGCCGAGCTGCCCGAAGCGGCCGATGAGGACGGCAACGAGCCGCATCCGGCCCGCCTGGAGGGAGAGCTTTACGCCCTTGAGGTGGCTCCGGGGGTCAAAACTACCCTCGGCGGCCTTGCGATCACCCCCGAGGCGGAGGTGCTGGGCGCTGCCGGTGAGCCGATTCCGGGGCTTTATGCCGCCGGGGAGGTGACCGGCGGGGTTCACGGCGCCGCGGCGCTGCCGGGCAATGAGCTTACCGGACTTTTGGTATTTGGCAGACGGGCGGGGCAGAACGCCGCCGGCTGGCTCTCCGCGCAGGAGGAAAGACAGGAAAACAGCGATGTATAAAAATGATAGACAACATTATGAAATTCTCCTTCCGGCGCCGATGGGTCCGCCGAAGTGCGGACGGCGGCAAGAAAGAAGCTCCTATTTCCAAATGTGAAACAAAATTGGTCAAAATCTTGTGGATTGGTGAATATTGGCGAAAAAATATGCGGAATTTTTTAAATAATTGCCAAAACACACAGTTGACTTTTGGGAACAAAGCGTTTATAGTAAGAACAATCACAATTTTAAAACCAAGGAAATGCGGAGACGGGAAAAGTATCTTGTTCAATTCCAACAGACAGAGAGCCGCCGGGCGGTGCGAGGCGGTGTTGGAGGGCAAGGGAAGGTCATCCCCGAGCAGCCGACCGAAAGGGGAATTCCTCAGTAGGCTCGGACGGTATGGTCACCGTTACCCGACCCGGACCGGATGCAGGCTGTGAAGGCCGCACCGTTCCCCGAGCGGCCGCCGAGAGCGGCAAAAAGAGTGGTACCGCAGAAGCGAACTTCGCCTTTGTCTCTTTCCCAAGGAAAGGGCAGGGGCGCGTTTTTTTATCTGCAAAAATTTTTCGCCGCGGCGCTGTGCCGCAGAGGATAGAAGAGGAGGAGCAGCAATGCTGATGACAGGTTCGCAGATCGTTCTCGAAGTGCTGGCCGAGGAGAAGGTTGACACCGTATTCGGATATCCGGGCGGGACTATCCTGAACGTATACGACGCTCTCTATGACAACCAGCTTGGAATCCGCCACTTCATCACCGCCCACGAGCAGGGCGCAGCCCACGCGGCCGACGGATATGCCCGGGCCACCGGCAAAACGGGGGTTGTCTTTGCCACCTCCGGGCCGGGAAGCACCAACCTCGTGACCGGAATCGCCACCGCCTACATGGATTCCATCCCGATGGTGGCGATTACCGCCAACGTCCCCAACGCACAGATCGGCTCGGACAGCTTCCAGGAGGTTTACATCACCGGCATCACGATGCCGATTACCAAGCACAATTTCGTTGTGCGCAGGGTCGAGGATCTGGCCGATACGATCCGTCAGGCGTTTTCCATCGCGAATTCCGGCAGGCCCGGCCCGGTGCTGGTCGATATTCCCAAGGATGTGACCGCCGCCTCCTGCGAGTTTCTTCCCGCTCCCGCCCCGGCGGCGCCCGAACGTCCCGCCGAGATTGATCCGGCGGTGATCGCCGAGGTCGCCGCGCTGATCAACGCGGCCGAACGTCCGGTGATCCACTTCGGCGGCGGGGTGATCGGTTCCGGTGCATCGCCGCTCGTTTATGAGCTGGCTCACCGCGCGTCAATTCCGGCATGTCATACCATCATGGGCACCGGTGTGCTTTCCTACAATGATCCGCTCAACATGGGGATGGTCGGGATGCACGGCAACATCTCCGCCGGACTCGCGATCAACGGCGCGGACCTGCTGCTGGTCATCGGGGCGCGCTTCTCCGACCGGGTGGCCACCAAGCCGTCGGACTTTGCCAGGCGCGCCCGGATCGTGCAGATCGATATCGACCGCTCTGAGATCAACAAGAACATCCATATCGATTACAGTATCGTCGGAGATGTCGGCCGGGTGCTCGAAGCGGTGCTTCCGCTGATCGAGCGCAAGGAACACCCCGCGTGGCAGGCTCAGATTGACGCATGGAGGTCCGACGATGTCGTTCCTCCCGCAAGCGCCCTCGACGGGAAGCTGCACC
Organism: Ruminococcaceae bacterium D5; assembly: GCA_900113995.1. Taxonomy (GTDB): domain Bacteria; phylum Bacillota; class Clostridia; order Oscillospirales; family Ruminococcaceae; genus Yanshouia. The sequence goes on from FORK01000014.1 coordinate 53,309, forward strand.
CCTACGACATTATCCACGCCGTCGCCGAGCTGGCGGGCGAGGATGCCATCATCGTTACCGATGTCGGACAGCACCAGATGTGGGCCGCTCAATACTGCGGCCGTACCCAGCCCCGCTCCTTCCTCACCTCGGGCGGACTCGGGACGATGGGCTTCGGCTACGGGGCGGCGATCGGCGCGCAGGTTGCTTTTCCGAAGCGCCGGGTCATCCACATCACCGGAGACGGCTGCTTCCATATGAACCTCAACGAGCTGTGCACCAGCGTTTCCTATAATCTGCCGGTGATCACCGTTGTGCTCAACAATGGGGTTCTCGGAATGGTGCGCCAGTGGCAGACCCTGTTCTATGACCACCGCTACTCCTCGACCAGCCTGCACCGCAAAACCGATTTTGCCAAGGTGGCTGAGGCGTTCGGCGCCAAAGGGTTCCACGCCGATACCGCGGAGGAATTCCGGGAGAAGTTTTCCAAGGCGCTCGGCTCGGGAGCCCCCTGCGTGATCGAGTGCCGCATCGACGAGGACGAGATGGTCATGCCGATGATTCCCGGCGGCTCGACCGTCAAGGAAGCCTACCGTTCGGCCCCGGTTGTCAGTGAGCTCTAAGGAGGGAAAACGGATGCAGGATAAACACGTCATCACCGTAAAGGTCAAAAACAATGCAGGCGTCCTCGCGCGGGTGGCAAGTCTGTTCGGACGCCGCGGCTACAATATCGAGTCGCTGACCGTTTCGGCCACCAATGATCCGAGCATTTCCCGCATGACCGTCGTGGTTAAAGGAGACGAGGACATCCTCGCCCAGATCATCCACCAGACCGCGAAGCTCGAGGAAAGCCTTGCCGTCTATGCGCTCGATCCGGCCCGGTCGCTCTACCGGGAGCTGCTGCTCATTAAGCTCTCCTGCGGCGACGCGACCCGCGCGCCGCTGCGCGAAATCTGCGATATCTACGGCGCCAAGATCATCGATCTGTCGGCCTCTGCAATGGTGGTGGAGCTGACCGGCACGCCGCATAAGATCGACGCCTTTATTGAAATTCTCTCGCAGTACCCCATTCTCGAGATGTGCCGCACCGGAGCCACGGCGATGGAACGCGGAGATCATAAAGCAAACGCACAATAAGCTGTAATAAAGGAAGGAAGATGTAACATGGTCAAAATGTACTACGATGCCGACTGCAACCTCTCTCTGCTGGACGGAAAGACCGTTGCGATTATGGGATATGGCAGCCAGGGCCACGCCCATGCCCTCAACCTCAAGGAGAGCGGTGTGAAGGTCGTTGTCGGACTGCGCCCCGAAAGCTCCTCCTGCGCCCGTGCCCGCGAAGCCGGGCTCACCGTGATGAGCGTGGCGGAGGCCGCCAAGGCAGGTGACTTCATCATGATGCTTGTCCCCGATGAGAAACAGGCCGACATCTACGCCGAGGAAATCGCCCCCAACCTCGCCGAGGGCAACGTGCTGATGTTCGCGCATGGCTTCAACATCCACTTCAAGCAGATCGTCCCGCCCAAGGGCGTCGATGTCATCATGGTGGCTCCCAAGGGTCCCGGCCACACCGTCCGCAGCCAGTACCAGGAGGGCAAGGGCGTTCCGTCGCTCATCGCCATCGAGCAGGACGCTTCCGGCAAGGCCAAGGAATACGCGCTGGCCTATGCCTGCGGCATCGGCGCCGGACGCGCCGGCATCATCGAGACCACCTTCAAGGATGAGACCGAGACCGACCTCTTCGGCGAGCAGGCTGTTCTCTGCGGCGGCGTGACCGAGCTGATGAAGGCCGGCTTCGATACTCTCGTCGAGGCGGGATACGCCCCTGAGATGGCCTACTTCGAGTGCGTCCATGAGATGAAGCTGATCGTGGACCTCATCAATTCCGGCGGCTTCGCCGCGATGCGCTACTCGATCTCCGATACCGCCGAGTATGGCGATTACCGCACCGGCACCCGCATCATCACCGAGGACACCCGCAAGGAGATGAAGAAGGTTCTGCACGAGATTCAGAACGGCACCTTCGCCTCCGAGTGGATCGCCGAGAACCGCGCCGGACGCCGCGCCAAGTTCCTCGCCTCCCGCGCGATGGAAGCCGCCCATCCCGTCGAGAAGGTCGGCGCACAGCTTCGCAAGATGATGAGCTGGCTCAAGAAGTAAGAAACCGGAAACGGAAAGCACGACAGGCAGAAGGGCGGCCCTCCTTACGGAGGCCGCCCTTCTCTGTTTTGTGCCCTTAATAGCCATCATAATTTCACCGGGAAGCAGCCACCTTTTGGCGGAATCAAACCGGTCTATCAAATGCCTTCCGCCGCTGGCCGATGCGCACCTTTGAACGGCGGTCTGGCCTGATATTGATCGCTGCGCGGGAATCAGGCTGCACCGGCGGTATTCATTACCCGAAGCGCAAGCGGCGCCGCGATCTCCGGCCAGACACGCAGAGCCTGCGGCGGCAGAGCTTTTAGTCCGGCATTCCTGCATCTGAAAAAAACGGACGGTTCTGCATCGGCAGGCAACGATAAAACCACCGGCGAGCGGACGGTACTCACACCATCGCGAGTCCGTCCTGCGCCGGCAGAAGAGCTACTTGGAAGCTAAGCCCGGAATACCTTGCCGGGACGGTTTTCGGTAAAGCGGCCGTGATCGAGCACCAATTGACCGTTGACCAGAACAAAGTCGATTCCGACCGGCGGAAGGGTCGGCTCTTCATAGGTGGCGCGGTCGGCGATCGTATCATAGTCAAAAACGGTGATCGTCGCGTCATAGCCGGGCTTGAGGGTGCCGAACCGATCTCCGAAGCCCATCAGGGCGGCGGGCAGGGCGGTGATCTTGTAGACCGCATCCTCAACCGGCATGAGGTTATGCTCCCGAACCAGCCGCAGGAAACGCGGGAAAGTTCCGGTGTTGCGCGGGTGCGGATGGCCGAACGGACGGCTCAGATCGTAGGCCGCGCCGTCCGAGCAGGCGCAGATGTCCCGGCGGGACATAATCCGCAGCAGGTCGCCCTCATCCATGCACTTATAGAGGCACTGGATATGGCCGCGGCAGCGGATCAGGATGTGCCGGATCGCCTCGAGCAGCGGGAGATTCAGCTCCTGCGCGATCCGCACAAGGGTTTTGTTGAGAATTTCGGGGTACTCAGCGTCGGGGATTTCCGAGACAGTGATATTTTCGGGACCGCCGCGGTTATACATTTCGGGCAGGCCGCCTTCGACGATCTTTGCGAAGGTTTCATCATCCTTAAGGCGTTCGACCAGTGCGTCATAGCCGCCCGCCATCGCCCACTTCGGCAGGCAGGAGGTCAGCACCGAATGAGAGACGACATAGGGGTATTGGTCACAGTGAATCCGGACCCCCCTGGCGCGGGCGAGGTCAACCTTGGCCAACAGCTCGTCGGCGCGTCCCCACTGGGTGCTGCCCATCAGCTTGAAGTGGGAGATCTCGAGCTTGACTCCGGTTTCGAGGGCGACGCCGATCATCTCGTCAAGAGCGTCGAACACCCCCTTGTTTTCGTTGCGCATATGGACGGCCAGCAGTTTGTCGTGCCGGGCGACGACTCTGGCGAGCGCTGCAATCTCCTCGGTGTTGCAGAAGCTGCCGGGCGGATAAATCAACCCGAAGGAAACACCGGCCGCGCCCTGTTCGAGCATCCGGTCAAGAAGATTGCACATCTGCGTAAGCTCGTCAGAAGTGAGCTGGCGCAGCTCCCAGCCGATGACATAGCTGCGCAGGCTGCCGTGGCCGATCAGCGCGCCGAGATTGATGGAGATTCCGTTCCGCTCGACATCCTCGGCATAGCCGGCCATATCCCGGGCCGGAAAATTTTCAGGGGTCAGTCTGAGTGAAACGACACTGGACTGGTTGCGAAGGGTCATCTCCGCGTTGCGGTCACAGATGGGGATCGGAGAAATGCCGCACTGGCCCACCAGCTCAAAGGTCACGCCGCCGATCAGCTTGGCCTCCATCGTCGGTGTGGCAAGATAGGAAACATCCGAATGGCTGTGAATGTCGATAAATCCGGGAGCGACGACATGGCCCGCCGCATCGTAGACGGTTTTGGCTGGCTTTTGGGCGTCCTCGGAGATTTCAGCGATCTTTCCATCCTTGAGATAAACGCTGGCGCGGTAAGGGCGGGCGCGGGTTCCGTCAACCACAAGCCCGTTTTGAATGACGGCGTCAAACATGGACTGGCTCTCCTTTCACAAGATGGCAGGCAACAAAGTGGCGGGGTCCGACCTCGCAGAGAGGGGGAGTTTCCCGGTGGCAGCGTTCACAGGCATGCTCGCAGCGGGAGGCGAAGCGGCATCCGGGGGGCGGGTTGATGGGGCTTGTGACCTCGCCGCGGATTGCCCTGATTTCCTTGCCGCGCATCGTGATGTCCGGCTCGGGAATCGCCGAGAGCAGCGCCTTGGTATAGGGATGCAGCGGGTTTTCAAAAAGCTCATCCGAGCCGCAGTGCTCGACGCACTGGCCGAGATACATGACGAGGATTTCATCCGAAATATGCTTGACCACCGAAAGATCGTGGGTGATGAACATGTAGGTCAGCCCCATCTCGTCCTGGATATCCATCAGAAGGTTGAGAATCTGGGCCTGAATCGAGACATCGAGCGCCGAAACCGGCTCGTCGCAGACGATAAACTTCGGATTGAGCGAGAGGGCGCGGGCGATGCCGATTCTCTGGCGGCGGCCGCCGTCCAGCTCGTGCGGGTAGGCGTTGGCATAACGCCGAGCGAGGCCGACGAAATCCATTAGTTCGGCCGCGCGCTGGAACGCCTGCTGCTGGGTCGGATAGATTTTATGGACGATCATGTATTCGGCGATGATTTCGACCACCGACATCCGGGGGTTGATCGAGGAATAGGGGTCCTGAAAGATGATCTGCATCTCCCGGCGCATCCGGTGCATCTGTTTTTTGTCGTATGTGAGGATATTTTCCCCCTCGAAGAGAACCTCGCCGCCGGTCGCCTCGAGCAGCCGAAGGATGGTTCGTCCGAGGGTGGATTTTCCGCAGCCCGACTCGCCGACGACACCAAGGGTCCGCTGATGCGGGATGCTGAGGTTGACCCCGTCAACCGCGTGGAGCATCCCTTTCGGGACCTTAAAGTATTTCTGAAGGCCGCGCGTCTCGAGCAGCGGGACGGGATTGTTATTGACAGCTTGCATTTAAGCATCCTCCTTCCAGCCTTCGCGGTCTGCGAAGAGATGGCAGCAGATCCGGTGGCTGCCCCTGGTGTAGACCGCGGGAGGGGCGGTTCTGCACTGTTCGGTCGCGTGCGGACAGCGCGGCGAGAAGCTGCACCCCTCGGGAAGATGGGTGGGGTCGGGCATCAGGCCGGGAATGGGGGTGAGCCGCTTGGCCTTCGAACGCAGGTTCGGAATCGAGCCGAAGAGACCGACGGTATAGGGATGGTGGTCCCCACCCAGAAAGATATCCTCGGCGGAGCCGATTTCGATCAGCGCGCCCGCGTACATCACCGCGACGTTGTCGCAGGTCTGGGCGACGATGCCGAGATCGTGGGTGATCATGATCATCGCAGTCTGAAGACGGTCGCGCAGCTCGCGGATCATGCTGATGACCTGTGCCTGAATGGTTACATCGAGCGCAGTCGTCGGCTCGTCGGCAATCAAAAGCTCCGGCTCGCAGGCCAGCGCGATGGCGATGACGACGCGCTGCTTCATTCCGCCCGAAAACTGATGCGGATATTCGCTCTTGCGCTGAGGGGGGATGCCGACCATCGAAAGCACTTCATCCACCCGCTCCTGAATCTGTTCCCTTGAGCGCCCCTGATCGTTGTGCAGGTCGAGCGCTTCCGCGATCTGATCCCCCACCGTCATGACCGGGTTGAGGCTGGTCATCGGGTCCTGAAAAATCATGGCGATTTTTTCGCCGCGGATTGCCTGCATTTCATGCTCGGGCATTGCGAGCAGATCCTGCCCGGCGAACCTGATTTCTCCGCCGGTCACCTTTCCGGTGCGTTCGGGCAGCAGGCGCATAATCGAAAGAGCGGTTGTCGTTTTTCCCGCGCCGGTTTCTCCGACCAGCCCGATGGTCTGTCCCCGGCCGAGGGAGAAGGAGATACGGTTGACCGCATGGACCGTCTCGAGGTCGGTGACGTATTTTACAGTGAGGTCCTTGACCTCCAAAAGGGCTTCGTTCATAGCTCGCTCCTCCTTAACTCTTGAGCCGCGGGTCCAGCGCGTCGCGCAGGCCGTCGCCAAAGACGCTGATCGAGAAGGCGGTCAGGCAGAGCATCCCGGCCGGGAAGAGCATCATTGACGGGCAGGTGCGCAGAAATTCCTTGGCCTCGCTGATCAGGGCGCCCCACTCCGGGGTCGGCGGGTTGATGCCCAGCCCCAAAAAGCTCAGCGTCGCGATGGTGCGGATCATTGTGGAAACCTCCATCGTACCCTGAACGATCACCGGACCGATCGCGTTGGGCAGGATGTGCCGGGTCAGAATTCGCCAGGTGGAGGTTCCGCCCGCGCGGCAGGCTTCGATGTATTCCTGGTCCGCGATGCCGAGCACTGCCGAGCGGACGATTCGGACGAAGCCCGGGATAGCGGTAAACGAGAGGGCAAGGCAGAGCTTCATGACGCCGGAGCCCATCGCGGCGACGACCGCCAGCGCCAGCAGGGTTGACGGGATGGCCGAGACGATGTCGAGGAAGCGCATGATGATGCTGTCGAGGCGGCCGCCGATGTAGCCGGTCATCGCGCCGATCAGGCTGCCGCAGACGGTGGCGAGCACCGCGCTGAAAAAGCCGATTGCCAGTGACATCCGGGCGCCGTAGAGACAGCGGGCGAAGATGTCGCGGCCGTAGCTGTCGGTGCCGAACAGATGCTCGGTAGAGGGGGGCTGCAGCCGGATCTTGGTATTGAGCTTGATCACCGCTTCGTAATCGGCGGCAAAGTTTGCGCAGACGGCCATTACGATAATCAGCAGAATTACAATCAGGCCGAACATTGCCAGCTTATCCTTTTTGAGGCGCCGCCAGATTTCCTTGAGCTGGTTGGGTTTTTTGAATTCGATGTGTTCCTCGCGGAGCACAGTTGCGGTTTCTCCCATTCGCTGCTACCTCCTTCCCGCATAACGGGCCTTGATTCGCGGATCGACAAACGCATAGGAAAGATCCACCGCCAGCATGACCAGCGAGAACAGCAGGGCAAAGACGATGATGCCGCCGAGCACCGCAGGCACATCCTTGAGCTTGATGCCGTCCGAAATATAGGTGCCGAGCCCGGGCAGTCCGAAGAGGCTTTCGGTCGCGATGGCGCCGCCGAGCAGCGCGCCGAAGCTGGTGCCCGCCACAGTGATGACCGGCATGAGGGCATTCTTCATCGCATGGCCCCAGATGGTCTTTTTCTGGGAGGCGCCCTTGGCCTTAGCGGTGCGGACATAGTCCTGGCGGATCGTTTCCAGCATACTCGAGCGGGTGAAGCGGAGCTGCCGCGCGCCATAGGGGAGTCCCAGCGAGATCACCGGCAGGATATAGCTTTTAAGGCCCTGCGTAACACCGCTGACCGGCAGAATCCCGAGCTGGAGGCTGAAGACAAGCATCAGCAGCATGCCGATGATGAAGGCGGGCATCGCGGCGACCAGCAGAGCCAGCCCGGTCGGAATTTTGTCCCAGAGCGAATACTGTTTGACGGCCGAGAGCACCCCGATGGGAACGCCGATCAGCAGGGAAAGCATGATCGAGCCGAACGCGAGGGTGGCCGAAACGGGAAGCCGCTTGGCGATCTCGCCGGTGACCGGCAGCTTGTTCTGATACGACGTGCCGAGGTCGAGGTGGAGTACGGCGTCGCTGATGTAATTGACGTAGCGCACAATAAAGGGATCGTTGTAGCCCAGCTCCTCATTGAGCTGCGCGACTGCTTCCGGCGAGGCCCCCACCCCGAGAATGTTTGAGGCGGGATCTCCGGGAATGAAATACATAATCGTAAAGATGATAAACGAAACCCCCAACACAACGGGGATCATCAGGAGCAGGCGCTTGATCACATAACGATACAAAAGATGACACCTCCTGGGCATTTAGGGTAAAAGGGGACGGGCGGAAGCGATCCTTCCGCCCGCCTGCTGTCCTGTCTCGTTGATCGGACGGTTTTCCGCTCTGTCAGGCGAGGGACCCGTCCGCTCAGGCAGCCCAGCTCCACTCGGCGACCTGCGGGAAGTTGGGGTAATTGTTCGGGATGACGAGGTCCTTGTTCCAGACGTAGGGCTGTACCTTATAGAAGATCGGCAGATAGACGGCGCCGTCCATCACGTAGGAATCAAGCTCGGCGTAGATCTTCTGGCGTTCAGCAACGTCGCTGAGGGCAGCGCCCTTGTCGAGCATCTCATCGATCCACTTGGAATCGAATCTGTCGCCGGCGTTGAACTTGATAAAGGAGGTGCCGGCCGACTCCGAATGGTACCAGGAGCGGATACCGTCATAGTCGCCGGTCGGGGTTCCGCCCGAGACGCCCATAAAGTGCTCGTTCTTTCTCATGATATCCATGTTGGTGGCCGACTGCATCGGGGTGACCTCAACCTCGAGGCCGATGTCGGCGAGATTCTGCTGGATGACGACCGCCATCTTTTCAAAATAGCCGCCGGCTGAGCACTGAATCGCGCCGCTCATCTTACCGCCGTTGGGCATTGAGGATTTGGCAAGGTATTCCTTGGCAAGATCGGGGTTGTACTCATAATAGGTGTCATGCTCGGGGGCCGCAATGTTGTAGGCAGGGCTGTACATATACTTGGCGATTTCCGCGAGTCCGGAGTAGCAGACATCGTTGCAGGCATCCTTGTCGATCGCATAGGCGATTGCCTTGCGCAGGTTGTCGTCCTTCAGCTCGCCGTTGGTGTAGTTGATGATAAAATAGGACTGATGGTTCGCGGGAACCAGCTCGCTGTTGATGTTCTGGTTCGCGGAGAGGGCATCCCAGTTGGCGATCGGGGCAATATACCAGTCGAGTTCGCCCGACTCAAAGGCGATCAATCCGGCGGATGCCTCGGAGATCGGCTTGTAGGTCAGTTTCTTGATGGCGGGTGCGCCGAGGAAGTAGTCCTCAAACGCTTCAAGCTCCCAGTAGCTGTCGAGTCCGTCGAGGCGGGTGAGCTTGTAGGGGCCGCAGCTTGCGGTGTGAAGCTTGGTGCCGAAGGAGTCGCCCTGCTCGGTGGCTTCACGCTCGCTGAGGATGTAGTTGTAATTCGAAAGGGTGGCAAAGATCGCGCCGTTGGGTTGCTTCAGATGCATGATGAAGGTGCTGTCATCGGCCGCCTCAACACTCTCCACCGAGGTGTAATAGGTGTTGATGCGGGGATTGCCCATCGCATAATTGAAGGACCAAACGCAGTCGCTTGCCTTGACCGGGTCTCCGTTGTGGAACTTGGCGTTCGAACGGATCTTGAAAGTATAGGTTTTTCCGTCCTCGCTGATCGTCCAGAATTCGGCCACGCGCGGCTCAACTTCCTTGGTGATCTCGTTGACGTGGAACAGGCCGCTGTTCATCTGCTGGAAGAACATCGTATCCTGAAGGTTATTGCTGTTCAGGGGATTCAAGGTGGTCAGGGCGGCCAGAATGCTGAGATTCAGGGCACGTCCGCTGTTATCGGCAGCGGGGGCGCTGCCGGCCGGGGTGCTGGCGGCAGGGGTTCCGGATGAGGAAGAGCCGCCGCAGGCGCTCAGGCACAGAATGACAGATAAAAGCAGAGCGAGTGATTTGCCGTACTTTTTCATGGTATCCTCCTTCTTGCAAAAAAGCCGTAATTGAATTTATGAAATGAAAGATTTTAATCCTGCATTTCATAATGATATTATAGCAAAAAGGATATTGACCGTATAGAGCCTTAAATTAGTCTTTAAGTATCTTTAATGTTAAATTTTTTTTAAAATGTTCGGAAATATAGGGGAAAATAAACAAATAAATTGAGACTTGCAAAAATATAAAGACATATATTGAAAAAATATAAATTCATCCGAAACCGCCCCGGAAAAACTGACTGATTTTAAATCGAAAAATTCAGTTCAAAAATCCGTTTGGGCCTTCCGGCTTCTCCTCCCGTCATTTTGCCCACAACACGTGCCATACAGGCCGATTCAAGCCGCAGCAAAATCCTGTCCATGTTGCGTTTTGAGACGCCGAGCAGTGCGGCGAGTTCAGCGGAGGTGAAGCGCCTGGTCTTGCGGTCGTCGATAATTTCACAGAAGCGCGCGAGCCGCTTGGCGCTGATGCCGGCCTTTTTCGAGAGGGCCTCGAGCTTCCCGTCAGCGCCGGAAAGCCCGCGTTCCGGCTGGTCGAGATAGGAGATCAGCGAGACGGTTTTTCCGTTGGCGGCAACCAGACAGGCGCTGTCGGGTCCCTGCATGCGGGCGCGCTCGAGGGCGATACAGGCGTTCTGCTTGGCGGCGATCGCGGTGATCCCGTACCCCACCCCAAAGCGGCAGCTCCCCATAATGTCGCGGTTGATTTCGCGGAAAAGGTCAAATTCCCGGAAGCCCTTCGTCTCCGCCTCAAACTCATTGCGGGTGCATACGATCATCTGCTGGTTGAAGCCGGCGTCGCTGGTGATTCCCTGAAGCCGGTTGGCAAAGGCATAAATTTTTTCAAGGACCCTCAAACGTCGCCGCATATATTGATACTCACTGCGGGTGACGGCCGAGTAATCACCCGGCAGGTCGTTCTCTACCAGGACCGCCACAATCTGCGCCTGCTGGTTCGACGGATCGATGAGCTGCCGGTAAACGCTGTAAAAAGCCTGGCGGAAGGTATCGAAGCTGGTCTCCATAAAAATAATCGGAACGCCTTCGGAGGTCAGGCGCTGAAACGCATACAGGTTGCTGGTGATGCAGCAGGAGACGTTTTTGTCGTCGAGATGCCGGCGGTAAAAACGGTAGACCTTCTGGTTATAATTCGGCTCGGCGTAGTCGTTGGGGTTGGGAAAGGTCTGATATAGGGTGATCTTCTGGGGATCAATGCCGATTTCCCGGCAGGCGCTCTGAAAGTCGTACTCCCGCAGGCTGCAAATGCAGAGGGAATGGATGTCGTATCCCTGTTCGAGCGCGGTGCGCAGCGCGCTGGCCAGCGACGAACTCTGAGACTGCACCACCATCCACGGGACTTTCTGCGGACAGTTGGCACGACTGTAATAGTAGGCGAGATAACCGGAAAAGAGAATGGCGTCGCATTCCAGCTGGCGCTCCTCAAGAATCTGCGGCACCTTGGTATAATCCTCATAGGTGAGGTAGAGGATGTCGATATAGGGGAATTCGGTATCGGCCAGCCGGTGGATGGTTTTCGGGTATTTTTCGGAGGAGACAAAGCCGATTTTCATCTGTGGGGCCTCCTTTCGGGCCATTGCAAGAATCAGGCCCCGCCGTTTCCACTTCCGGAACGCGGCGGGGCGCACCAGTACGATTCAGCGTCCGAACAGCTGGGACAGGAGCCCTCTTTCCGGGGCGGGCGCAGCTTCCCGGCTTTTGCGGAGCAGGTAGCGCTTTTCATAAACCAGGGCGGCATAATCCGAAACCTGCCCCACGAGAAAGAAATTGGTGATTCCTCCCACCGCCCCAACCAGCGGCAGACCCTGCACAAATTTTGCGATCAGCACCGCGTCGGCCAGCGCGTCGGAGGTGCGCCGCGTCTCCTCCTCAAGCGAGCCGACAAAGCGGGTGCCCGCGTCGATCTTCTCGCCCAGCTCAAGAAGCTTTTGATGGTGCCGGCTTTGCAGCTCGCCATGCTCCACCGCGTTGCGGATCAGCCGAAGCACGAAGAGCTGTTCGCTCGTCCCCTCAAAACCGAAGCCGCAGCGCTGAGCGGTCTGGTAGACGGTGCGCAGCAGCGTCGCAATGATGATCGGGATATCCGGCAAGCCGATGCCCAGCAGACCCATTCCGGTTCCGCTGATTCCCGAGGCCACCTGCACCGCGTATTTCCCGCGCGCAGCGTTTTTCCCGAAGCGGCGCAGGTTCCGCAGGCTGCGCCGACCGGAAATTCTGGCATCCAGTTCATCGAAACGGCGCCGCAGCTTGCCCCCGTCGTAGGTTTGTGCGATGATGCCGCTGCCCTTTGACACCAGAAGCGAAAAGCCCTTGCAGAAGGCGCGGCTGAGCGTCTCGCGCAGCCCCTCGGGAATCCTTTCCCCGATTTTTTCCGCCGCCGGGCCGATCGCCCGGTCGACCGGGCCGGCCGGCTGGCCAATCCGCTCCCGCTCCAGCGCCTCCAGCTCCTGAAGCCGCTGGGAGATGGGATCGCGGTGTTCCAATCTATTCCAAACCATATCATCCCGCCTTTCGGTCCGATTTTGTTTCATTATAGCATTCCGCCGGGGGATGGACAATCGAAAATCAGCACGGCCGCTGCGGCAATCCGGAAAAACGCCCTGAAATTAAAATCTTTTCGAAAAATCACCCCGGGGATGATGACGGAGCTTCCCCCTTCGGATAAAATGGAGACGAAAAAGAAAAGGAGGAGTGCTCATGGAAAGCGAAAGGCCACTTTGGGAAACGGCGGCTTTTGCCGCTGAGCTCCACCGGTGCTATATGCGGCTCTATCCCACAGGGGCAATATCGAATGATGGCGCCCGGGGCTGGTGGTGGGATTTTTGCCGCGGACATCAATCTCTGATGGTCCGCGTATCGGAGCAGGCGTCCGGTATCGTCGTCACACTGGAAGCGAAGCCCGGCTGCCAGCTGAAATGCAAAGCTCCGGCTGAAATGCAAAGCTCCGGCTGAAATGCAAAGCTCCGGCTGAAATGCAAAGCTCCGGCTGAAATGCAAAGCTCCG
>FORK01000014.1:66071-92552 GCA_900113995.1 Ruminococcaceae bacterium D5
GCTCCGGCTGAAATGCAAAGCTCCGGCTGAAATGCAAAGCTCCGGCTGAAATGCAAAGCTCCGGCTGAAATGCAAAGCTCCGGCTGAAATGCAAAAAGTGCGCCCGGAAATGCGGTATCGGCATCCCGGGCGCGTCGTTTTGTGTTCGGCCTCATCTGATCTCGCCGAGCCAGTTTGTTTCACTTTCGTGGCGCTGCGGCCGTCCCAGCAGAGCGGCGACCGCCTGCCGGGCGGTGACCTCCCCTTCGATCAGGCGGTAAATCTGTTCGGTGATCGGCATCTCGACCCCCAGCTTTTCCGCCAGCTCATGGGCGCAGAGGGCGGCGGTGACCCCTTCGACGGTCATGCCGACCTTGGCGACCGCCTCTTTTACGGTGAGCCCCTCTCCGACGTAGACGCCGCAGCGGTGGTTGCGGGAATGCTGCGAGCAGCAGGTAACGATGAGATCCCCAACCCCGGCGAGTCCGGCAAAGGTTTCCGCCCGCGCGCCCATGCGGGTCCCCAGCCGGGCAATTTCGGTGAGGCCGCGGGTCATCAGAGCCGCCTTGGTATTGTCGCCGTAGCCCATCCCGTCGATGACCCCCGAGGCGAAGGCAATGACATTTTTGAGCGCCCCGCCGAGCTCCACCCCCATCAGGTCGTCGTTGGTGTAGATGCGGATATGGGTGCCCTCGGTCAGCTCCTGCACCTGCTGGGCGGCGGCGAGGCTGTGGCTGGCGGCGGCGAGCACCGTCGGGATTCCCCGGGAAAGCTCCTCGGCATGAGAGGGGCCGGAAAGGGCGACAAAGGGATGGCCGGGCAGCTCCTGCGCCGCCACCTCGTGCAGCGGCAGCAGGGTTTTCGGCTCAAGGCCCTTGGAAGTGCAGGCTACCGGACGGCCGGCGGGCAGCACTCCGCGCAGCGTTCTGGCCGCGCCCCGCACCCCGATGGTCGGGGTGGCAATCAGGGCGAGGTCGCAGCAGGCGGCCGCCTCGGCGGTGTCCACAATCTCGACCGCCTCGGGGATTTTAACCCCCCTGAGCAGCGGGACGTTCTCCCGCGCGGCGCGGATCGCCGCATTTTCCTCGGCGCTCCAGCCCCAGAGCCAGACCTGATGTCCCATCTGCGAGAAAGCGACCGCGAGGGCGGTCCCCATGCCGCCCGCGCCCATAATCATCAGCTTTGCCATTGTTGTTCCCTCCTGCCGCCCGTGTCCGCGGGCTTATTTTTTATTCTGCTTTTTCCATTCAAGGTATTCGTCGTAGGTGCTCATCCGGTCGATGCATCCCTCCGGGGTGATCTCGATAATCCGGTTGGCGACCGTCTGAATAAACTGGTGGTCGTGCGACGCAAAGAGCACGACCCCTTTGAAATCAATCAGGCCGTTGTTGACCGCAGTGATCGATTCGAGGTCGAGGTGGTTGGTGGGCTGGTCGAGCAGCAGCACGTTCGAGCCTGCGAGCATCATCCGCGAGAGCATGCAGCGGACCTTCTCGCCGCCCGACAGAACCTTCACCGGCTTGTAGACATCCTCGCCCGAGAAGAGCATCCGGCCGAGGAAGCCCCGCAGATAGCTTTCCGAATCGTCGGAGGAATACTGGCGCAGCCATTCGACCAGATTAAGGTCCACATCGTTGAAAAAGGCGGAGTTATCCTTCGGGAAATAGCTGCGCGAGGTTGAAAGCCCCCATTTAAAGCTGCCCCCGTCGGGCTCCGTCTCCTCGGTGAGAATCTGGAACAGGGCGGTGGCGGCCTGGTCGTTTTCGCAGAGGAAGGCTACCTTGTCCTCGCGGTTGAGCCGGAAGCTGACATGGTTGAGCACCTTCACCCCGTCCACCGTTTTGGAAAGATCCGCGACCTCGAGCGTCTCGCGGCCGATTTCGCGGTCGGGCTTGAAAGCAACCCACGGATAGCGCCGTGAGGAGGCGGGCATCTCCTCGACGGTCAATTTGTCGATCAGCTTTTTGCGGCTGGTGGCCTGCTTGGATTTCGATTTGTTGGCCGAGAAGCGTTCAATGAACTTTTGCAGCTCCTTGATTTTTTCCTCGTTCTTGCGGTTCTGGTCCTTGAGCATTCGCTGGATGAGCTGGGAGGACTCATACCAGAAGTCGTAGTTGCCGACATACATCTTGATCTGGCCGTAATCGACGTCAACGATGTGGGTGCAGACGGCGTTGAGAAAATGCCGGTCGTGGGAAACGACGATGACGGTGCCGGGAAAATCAATGAGAAAATCCTCGAGCCAGTCCACCGAATCGACGTCGAGGTGGTTGGTCGGCTCGTCGAGCAGCACGATTTCCGGCTGGCCGAAGAGCGCCTGCGCCAGCAGCACCTTGACCTTTTCGCCGCCCTGCAGGGTGTGCATCTCGGCGTAATGCAGCTCGGCCGGGATTCCGAGGCCCTGAAGGATCTGCGCCGCCTCGGTCTCCGCCTCCCAGCCGTTGAGTTCCGCGAACTCCCCTTCGAGAAGGGCGGCGTGCTCGCCGTCCGCTTCGGTGAAGTCCTCCTTGGCGTAGAGGGCCTCCTTTTCCTTCATGATCTCATAGAGGCGCGGGTTTCCCATAAAGACGGTGTCCATCACCGGATACCGGTCATACTGGAAATGGTCCTGCTTGAGGACCGACATCCGCATCTCGGGCGGAATCACGACCTCGCCGCGCGTGCTCTCAAGGTCGCCCGAAAGCAGCCGCAGGAAGGTTGACTTGCCGGCGCCGTTCGCGCCGATGACCCCATAGCAGTTGCCGGGGGTAAATTTGAGGTTGACGTTTGAAAAAAGCTTGCTGCCGCCGAATTGCAGCTCGAGATCGGTTACTGTAATCAAGATTTTGATACCGCCTTTTCTGTGATCGGGTGTGTTTGGCCGGGATGCTTGCTAACAACCTATTATATCGGAAAAGCGCGGCAGGAACAAGCCCTTTGTCAAAGTCCGGCAGAGCGGAGCAGGAAAAATAGAAAAAGCTCCGGTTTCGACACCCGGGTCCAGTTCGGTCTGCGGCAGGGCGGCGGAAGCGGGCAGGGAGAAAGCGCCGCAGGCGTGCCGGAATCTGGGTGCCGCAGGGTGAAGCACCGAATCTCTCCGCCGTCGGAGCGCAGCAAAACCAGAGGTCCCCGCCCAAAGTCATCCCCAGACAGGCACACCTCGACCGGGGACAATCCGCCCGCGTCGTGCAGGAAGGCGTAAAACCCTCCGAGGGCTTCGGACGCGTCCCCCGCCAGCGGCGCGGCCCACAGGGTATCCGCAAAGCCCGCTTCCGGGGAAAAAGGCAGCAGCGCCGCAAGAAGCAGCGCAAGGCATCGGCTCATCAGATCTCCCCCTTTTCTCCTTCCGAAAAAGCCGGGAAGGATTGGTTGCTTTGCCAGAATATTATCACATATGTATTCATGATGTCAACATATGTATTCAATATTCCTTCTTCCATCTCATACACTAGGGGAGAAAGGTGAACGGGGCCGACGCCGGCGGGGACAAACTTGCCGGCTTCCGTCTCGAATACCAGAGAAGAAGGGTGAGCGGTGATCAGCGAACGAAGCCTCTGTGGGACGCTGTCATCTCATTGTACCCGGGAGGAAAGGGTGTAGCGGCATGTCTGCTCCGGCGCTCGACGCAAGGGTGGTGGGCGAGGCAATCTCGCGGCTGCGCAGGCAAAAGGGGTTATCCCAGGAGATTTTGAGCGGGCTCTCGGACATCGGGAGGACCCACCTCAGCGCCATCGAGCGCGGAGAGAGAAAGCCCACCCTCGAAACCTTCTACCGAATCTGCTGCGCGCTCGATATCCGGATGAGCGACGCGATGCGGGAGATTGAGGAGAGGCTTTGAGGCGGGGGCTTTTCTTTCGGCTGGCGGGCGTGTATAATAAGGGAAAGCATCTTCGGAAAGGGATGGAGCAATGCAGCGGGTGATGGGTCAGGCCCGCCGGGCGATTCAGGAATACGGCATGATCGCCCCGGGGGACCATGTGGCGGCTGCGGTGAGCGGAGGCAAGGATTCGCTGGCGATGCTCGCCGCCCTCGCGCGGCTGCGGCGGATTCTGCCCGGAGGCTTTACCTTGACGGCCCTTTCGCTGGAGATGGGTTTTCCCGGCGGCGCGGCAGACTGGGAGCCGGTGCGCGGCCTCTGTAAGGCGCTGGAGGTGCCGTTCGAGCTGCGGAAAACGCAGATCGGAGAGATTGTTTTTTCCGCCCGGCAGGAGAAAAATCCCTGCTCGCTTTGCTCCCGGATGCGGCGCGGCGCGCTGCTCAACGCGGCGCAGGCGCTCGGCTGCGGCAGGCTCGCCCTCGGGCATCACCGCGATGACGCGGTGGAGACCTTCCTGATGAACCTCACGCGGGAGGGACGGCTGGACTGCTTTTCGCCGGTGACGGTGCTGGAGGATCGGGGAATCACTCTGATCCGTCCTCTCTGTCTTGTCTCCGAGCGGGAAATCGGCCGGGCGGTGCGCGGCAGCGGGCTGACGGCGGTCAAGAGCCGGTGCCCGGACGATCACGCCACCGCCCGGCAGGAAATGAAGGAGCTGCTCTGGCAGCTCGAACGAAAGGACCCCGGCACAAAGGAGCGGATTTTCGGTGCGCTGCGCCGGAGCCGTCTCTGCGGCTGGTGATTTATAAGGAGAGAAAGGGGAAACCATATGCAGTACCACGACTATCCGTATCCCTCGCAGCGCCGCGTCACCTTCGGGAGGCGGGGGATGGTGGCAACCTCGCAGCAGCTTGCGGCGCAGGCAGGCCTCGACATCCTCAAGAAGGGCGGAAACGCCGTCGACGCGGCAGTCGCTGCCGCCGCCTGCCTGACGGTGGTGGAGCCGTGCTCCAACGGTCTTGGCGGGGATGCCTTCGCCCATGTCTGGACAAAAGACGGACTTTTCTCCCTCAACTCGACCGGATGCTGTCCCGCCCTGCTCGATGCCCAGACGGTGCGTGACGCCGGATATGCAAAAATGCCGTCTACCGGCTTCTTCCCGCAGACGGTGCCGGGCATCCCCGGGGCGTGGGCCGAGCTGTCGCGCCGCTTCGGCAGACTGCCCTTTGAGGAGCTGCTGGCCCCGGCGATCTCCTACGCGGAGGATGGCTTTGCGGTCAGTCCGACGGTGGCCGAGCAGTGGCGGATTGCCGCGGAAAAGACCTATGCGCCGCTGCGCGGCCGCCCCGAGTTTCAGGAGTGGTACCGCGTCTTTACCAGGGACGGCCGCGCCCCCGGGGCCGGGGAGCTTTGGCGGCTGCCCGATCACGCGAAAACCCTCCGGGAGCTGGCCGCGAGCCGCTGCGAGTCCTTCTACCGCGGTCCGCTCGCGGATGAAATCGACCGCTATATGAAGGAGGCGGGCGGCTATCTGCGCCGCGAAGATCTCGCCGCCTTTTCCCCGGAGTGGGTCGAGCCGGTAACCACCCGCTATCACGGCTATGACGTCTGGGAGCTGCCTCCCAACGGGCAGGGGATGATCGCACTGATGGCGCTCAACATCCTGTCGGGGATCGACCTCCCCTCGCTGGATGACCCGCTGTGCTGGCACCGCCAGATTGAGGCGTTGAAGCTCGCGGCGGTTGACGCCTACCGCTATGTAGCCGACCCCCGGTTTATGGAGCTTTCCCCCGCCGCACTGCTCGACCCGGCCTATGCCGCGCGCCGCCGCGCCCTTATCGGGGAGCGGGCGCTGCTGCCCGAGGCGGGTCTGCCGACCGACGGCGGCACCGTCTATCTCTGCACCGCCGACCAAGAGGGGAATATGGTTTCGTTCATCCAGTCGAACTTCAGCGGCTTCGGCTCGGGAGTCGTGGTGCCGGGCACCGGCATCGCGATCCACAACCGCGGAACCGGCTTTTATCTCGATCAGGAAAGCCCCAACTGCCTCGCCCCCGGGAAGCGGCCGTTCCATACCATCATCCCCGGCTTCCTTTCGAAGGATGGACAGCCGGTTGGCCCCTTCGGTGTGATGGGGGCCTTCATGCAGCCGCAGGGCCACCTGCAGGTGCTGCTGCAGATGATCGATTACGGCCGGAATCCGCAGTCCGCCCTCGATGCGCCGCGCTGGTTCTGGACCGGCGAAAAGCAGGTGAGCCTCGAGCACGGGGTGCCTCTCTATATTGCGCGCGCCCTTGCCGACCGGGGCCATGAGGTGAGCTATTCGGCTGTACGCGCCCCCTTCGGACGCGGCCAGATCATCCGGCGGCTGGAAAACGGTGTCTATGCCGCGGGAACCGACCCGCGCGCCGACGGCGCCGCCGCCGCGTGGTAAGTCCCATGAGCATGATGACGGTGATTCTGCTCGCCGGCACCGGCGGACTGGTGCTGGGACTTGTTTTTGCACTGTTATGGAGGAAGTGATGCCATGCTGACCAAAGTTTTGCTGATCGCCGCTGCTGCCGCGGTGCTGATCGGGGCGCTGATCATCTATGGGCGGCACTCGAAAAATCAGACCCCCATGATGAACGGGGGATGCCACGGGGATTGCGCCCACTGTGCCTCCCGCTGTGAGGACGAAAAAAAGAAGTAATCCTTCCGGCTCCAAAAGCCCCATGCCCGTCTTGAGGAAAGACCGGCATGGGGCTTTTGGAGCAAAATGAAATATCCCCCGGCCTAGCCGGGGGATATTTCATATGAGATGAACTATTTACGCCGTTCGTTTTGAATGACCTCCCTTTGCCGTTTTTGTGCAGTTGGCAGACCGCACCTTCATGATAGCAAAAGGAGTTTTTGTTTCCTCCTTATCGCCTGCAGCTTTTTTCGAACCACTGGCCTAGACAGTGGTTTTTCGATACAGGAAAGCCGCCGGCGTCGGCGGCTCCAAAAAGCTTTCGCCATACCCGAAAAATCCGGGCGAAGCGGGGAGCCCCTCAAAAAGCCCGCAGAGGAAAATCCATGGAAAAGGGGAGCGCCCCACAGCCTCTGATTCGCAGCGGGGCACTTTATGCAGCAGAACAAATACGGCAGGGCCTATGGGCTCCGCCGGTAATAGGCCCTGCGGGGGCCGGTGGTTATCATTCGCAAGGCAATTTCTTTTCCTATCTGCGCATTTGGGGCGTCCTTGGCCGAAACAGCGGGGGCAGCCTCGAAAATGGGACTGCCCCCGCAAACGGTGATCGGTCGGCTTCTGTGAAGATACATCCTTGTTCTATTAGGCTCACCGTCTCCCTGTACCATACACAAAACTCCCACCCATAACGTTCATAAAAAGAAGTGTGATCGGTGAAGGGAGATACTTTCTATTTATCGTCATACCTCATGCGTTTCGACGGTCCAAACACTTCGGGGACATCGACGTCTTCTGTTGTGGTTTCATCTGGTGAGTGAGGAAAAAACGTCACGAAATGCTTCATCTCTGCCTCTTCGAATTCAGAAAACTTGGCAATTCCAAGGTCGCGCGCCAATTTTTGAAATTCAAACATGTGCTTTGTTTTCAGCAACTCTGACCTGTCCATTACCTCAGCCCCTTTATATATTCATACAACAATACGTCTTTTTCTTTTCAGATATAAGCGGTCAATCCCTTTGTCTTTCATGTCGGCGCACGCCTCATTCGGCAAAGCACCGGCCGCGCCGCTGCACCGCCGGTCCTCTTCTGCATAAACCGGACACACGTTGGGAGCAAGGTCCTTCCTGTCGTGAAAGTCATTCTCGATCACCCCTAATCCGCCGACGATCCGATTCGCCTCTATGGCGATATGCCACTGGGAAACTGATTGTCTTTCATCCAGACACTCTTCCATGCTTTTTACATATGCTTCCAACCAAACGTCCCATTTTCTATGAAACCACTGTGCAGCCCGTTCTTTGATTTCAGGGTGACCGATGAGCCGTATGATTTCATAACTTATGAGAAACTGCCTCCGCAAACTGAAATTTGTCAATTTAGTTGCTGTCTGTCTTTTTAATCTTGTGTTTGACGATTGCTTTTATCGCAATACAAATCAGCAGCACAACAAGGGTATATGCACCATACATCAAGATGCTTGTATACCAGGGAGCCGACTGAATGGCGTATAACTCGGGACGAGTTTTGAAGTCCCGAACAACATAAATTCCGTGCCCAATAAATACACCAACGACAGCGCCCATGATGGTGTTTAAAATCGTATCCAATCTTTTCATACAATCACCGCCTTTATTAAATTTGGGGTTATTTTTGGTAATTCTATCATATCCTTCTGTTTCATTCAACGCATAGTGAAATGGACAAAGTCATCACCCGTCAGTCCAAATATAAAAAGAGACCCGCGGCATGGCCGCTTGACAAAACTTCTCTTCCGGGGTATGATACGCGAGTTGGGATATCGCGAAAATGGTGGCAGCTTTTCGCAGGATAGCCCCGCGTCAGACTGCCCGTCCTGGGCGGGCACGCGGGCGTGTATGGCGCTGCCATAAATTTCACGCGGCCCGCGTTCATGTTTGGAGGCACCCATGAAAAAAATCTCCGTTCGCACCCTAACCCGCTGCGCCGTCATTGCGGCGCTCTATGCCGCCGTTTCCATCGCCATGCTTCCGCTCGCTTTCGGAGCGGTGCAGGCCCGCGTTTCGGAGGCGCTGACCCTGCTGCCGGTGCTCACCCCTCTCGCCGTCCCCGGTGTGACAATCGGCTGCCTGATCACCAATGCCTACGGCGTAGCCGCAGGGGCCAACATTCTTGGGGCGGCCGACATCCTGCTCGGAACCGCCGCGACGCTGGCCGCTGCGCTGCTTACCCGGGCGCTGCGCCGCTTTACCGTCTTCGGGCTTCCTCTGCCGGCGTCGCTGCCGCCGGTGCTCCTCAACGCCGTGGTTGTCGGCGGGGAGCTGACCTGGGCGGAAGCGAACACCCTGCACACTCCGCTGCTCTGGGTGAATATGGCCCAGGTAGGTCTGGGACAGCTCGTCTCCTGTATGGTGCTGGGCGTGCTGCTTGTCTGGACACTGAAAAAATCCGGGCTGGATGTCCGTCTGTTCGGCCGGGAACAGGCCGAATAAGGCGGGGGAATTCCGCTGCTGCCACATCTGGAACGGGACGGCCCTTCGGGGTGCGTCCCGCTCTTCATTGAGCAGGGAAACCGTCGGCCCTGCCGGCAAAGGAGTTCCCGGAGGAAGCGTTCATGTCAAGCGCCGGGAGAAATCAGACGCGGATAAAGCACCTTTGATGGCGGAAACACGGCGGCCGGGTACGACCGCCCATTGGCCTGTCTGGGGCGGGTGGCGCAGCCGGAATCGATTCGGTTCGTCTGGAGACGCCGGCCGGCGGCAGGCCCGGATTGACCTGTTCAGTCCGCCGGTGATTATGTCTTCATATTGCCGAAAGGAAGGGTTCCTCATGAACAAAAGGCTCTATGCCGCTTCGATTTTTTCCGCGGCTGCGCTCTGGGGCTGTATCGGGGTATTCCTGCGCGGAATGACCGATCTCGGCCTTTCGTCGATGCAGGCTATGAGCGCCCGCACTGTTTTTGCGGCGGCTGTCCTTCTGCCGGTGCTGTGGCTCCGCGACCGCTCGCTGCTGCGGCTGGAGCGTCTGAGCGATCTGCGCTATTTTTTCGGCACCGGGATCCTCAGTCTGTTATTTTTCAACTGGTGCTACTTCGGAGCAATCAAGGCAAGCTCGATGTCGGTGGCGGCGGTGCTGCTCTATACCTCTCCGATTTTTGTTGTTCTGCTTTCCGCCGCCTGCTTCGGCGAGCGGATCACCCGCTGCAAGGCGCTGGCCCTCTGCTGCACCTTCGCAGGATGCGCGCTGGTCAGCGGGCTGCTTTCACAGGGGGAGGGAATCGGAATGCGGGCCTTCCTCCTCGGGATCGGCTCAGGGTTCGGATACTCGCTTTACAGCATTTTCGGACGGTTTGCCCTGCGCCGCTACCGCTCGCTGACCGTCACCTTTTACACCATCTGCTTTGCCGCCGCCGGGAGCGTTCTGATCACTCTGCTCAGCGGAGAGCAGCCGCTGCCCGCGCTGCTATTCACCGGCCGCGGGATTTTTCTCACCTTCGGGATGGCGGTGCTCTGCTGTGCGCTGCCCTATCTGCTCTATACGGCGGGGCTTGCGGGGGTACAGGCCGGACACGCCGCCATCATGGCGACCCTTGAGCCGGTGGTTGCCGCTGTGCTGGGGGTCGGAATTTTTCGCGAGGCGGTCACCCCGTCTAAGCTCGCCGGAATGGCGTTGGTTCTGCTTTCGGTGGCGCTTCTCGCGCGCGACCGGTAGGCCCGAAAAAAAATCGGCATTTCCCGCGAAAAAGCTTGACTTTTTCCATGTGGCTGGATATAATAAATACTGCTTGTTACGAGCGATGCCGAATTGTGTAAAGGTAGCACGACAGACTCTGACTCTGTTTGTCTGGGTTCGAATCCTAGTTCGGCAACCATCAAGGACTGAAGCGGAACGCAATAGCGTCTCGTGTCGGTCCTTTTTCTTTTGGCTTTGGGGTGGGGAAGTTGGAATTCGAGAGTAAATAGAAACAGTCAAAAATGGCGCGTGCGAAAGAACCTTTTAATAAAGAACCGGGTTAGAATAACCCGGTTCTGCCTCTTTGGTCAAATTTTTCGTCGGATTCCCCGGCGGGAAGGCGGACGCAGTTTGGCCGCCTGAATGCGCACGACCTGTCTATCGTCATGGAAATACACAAACGAAAAAAGTTGTTTTAATACATCTTATTTCTCTCCATATAATTTTCGATTCGTTTGATTCGTTCTCCACTTTCGGCATTCATCTTTTTGCTGACTGCGAGTAAAATCATCTCGGAAACACACATCGGAACAACATACGAATTGGTGAAGCCAATCCCTTCCACAGCGACGGGCAAAACAAGATCTGCATTTGGGGCAAGCGGTGAAGTGATTCTGTCGGTAATCAAAATTACTTTAGCGCCGGATTCTTTTGCCATCTCAATCAAAGAAATATTCAAATCAGTATAGCGGGGAAAGCTGTAGAGCAGCAGACAGTCGCCCTGTTCGGCATCCGCAATCCTCTCAATTGCGGAGCTTTCAGCCTGATCGCAGCAAATGACATCTGACAAAAAGAAAACCAGCTTGCGCGACATATAATTGGCACAGCAGGAGGTGCCTCGAAATCCCGCAACAAATTTTCTGTGACTCTCAGCCAAGATCGCCGCAACCCGATCAATTGTGTCAACGTCCAGATGGCTACAGCTCTTTTGCAAATTTTCAATCACCTGATCGGATACGGCGGAAACCAAATTGACCTGATCGAGCATCCCCTTTGTTCGCCGATATTTTTCCCCTGAGGTGAGGGCCTCATGATACTGCTTTACCATCTGGTCGTTCATTTGCCGCTTGAAGTCGGCATAGCCGGAAAAACCCAGTTTGCGCATAAAGCGAATGATCGAGGTGTCGCTTACCCCGATCTCCAAAGCGAGGCTGGTTGCTGTCTGAAGCCCAAGCGTTCCCCGATGGTCAACCAGATAATCTGCGATTACCTTATCGGTTTTTGAAAGAGGGATTTCCTTGATTTTTTGTAAGAATGCATCGAACATAGGCTTCCTCCACAATAGATCGATGATATTGATTGATTTTATTATATCATGCTGTTTTTCCTTTGGCAATGCAGTAACAGCGGCATAAACAACAGACGGTATGGCGCTGCCGTCCTGTGCAGGGCCATGCCGTCTGTTGAAATGCAGAGAACAGCCTGTTCTATTTCAAAAGATTCAGTGCCCTTTCAATTCGATCAAGGGCTTCCTTCAGATTTTCCATCGAGTTGGAGTAGGAAATCCGGATTTTTCCAGGGACGTTGAACGCCTCGCCCGGGACGACAGCAACCAACGCCTCATTGAGTAAATACTCCGCAATATCCAGAGAACTCCGAAGCATTTTGCCGCCGCCCTTGCGTCCAAATAGAGCCGTTACATCGATGTATACATAAAAGGCTCCCTTCGGGTTGGAAAATTTAAGACCGGGAATTGCCGCCAATCTGCCGCAGACATAGCTGCGGCGTTCTGCAAATACGTCGACCATTCGGTCCACGTCATACTGAGAACCGACGAGGGCTTCGAGCGCAGCCTTTTGTCCAATGCTGCTGGTATTTGAGGTCGTCTGGCTCTGAATGATCTGAATCGCCTTAATGATCTCGAGCGGAGCGGCGGCATAGCCGACCCTCCATCCTGTCATGGAGTATGCCTTGGAGAATCCATTGATGGTAACAGTCCGGGAATAGATCTCGGGCGACAGGGACGCAATCGAGACATGCCTCGCGCCATCGTAGGTCAGCTTTTCATAAATTTCGTCGGCAATGATATAGAAATCATGCTTACAGGCCAGCTCACCCAATGCTTGAAGACTTTCCGCAGAGTAGACGGCGCCAGTTGGGTTGTTGGGAGTACAGATGACAATCGCCTTTGTACGGGGAGTAATGGCCTTTTCAATGGCGGCGATATCGAGGGTATACCCCTCTTCCTCATTGGTATTGACAAAAACAGGGGTGCCGCCAGCCAGCTTAATCATATCCGTATAACTCACCCAGCATGGGATGGGCAGCAGGACTTCGTCCCCCTCCTCCACCAACGACATAATGGAGGCAAAGACCGCCTGTTTGCCTCCGACAGTGACGGTGATCTGGTTAATCGGATAGGTCAGATTGTTTTCTTTTTGCAGCTTTTCAGAAATAGCTTTGCGCAGTTCGGGAATACCGCTCCCGACCGTATATTTGGTAAAGCCGTCAGCAATCGCTTTGATGCCCGCGACCTTGATATAGTCAAAGGTGCTTGCATCGGGTTCTCCGATATTCAGCTTGACAACATCTTTACCTTCTGCCTTTAACTGGGCTACCCGGGCGTTAAGCGCTGTGGTGGGAGACATCGAAACCCTGCCCATTCTGCTTGCCAACATATTTGTGCACTTCCTTCAAATCTTGTAAATATAGATACGGATCACCCAAGGCGGCATCACGCCACAGGTGAATATTGGCTTCTCAATTGCCCTTCTGAGCTTTTTTTGCATCGAGATGACGCGTGATCAGAGGGTACGCGCAGGAGATCAGCGAAGCGGCCAGCAGCGCAATACAGATGGGGCGGGTCACAAAGGACTGTAAGCCGGCAGCGACGGAACCCGTTCTGATAAAAGTCCGGGTCAGTCCGCGCTCTGCAAGCGGTCCAAGAATGTAGCCCAGGACAACCGCGGAAAGGTCAATATGCATCCGCTTGAGAAAATAGCCCAAAACGCCGCAGAAAAGCATAATGTAAACACTGGCGTAAGAGTTTTCGCAGGCAAATGAGCCAAGCACGGTCAGCACCAGGATACCGGCCGCCAGATAATTCTGCGGGATTTTGTTGACCTTGGCGAAATACTTGGCGCAGGAGAGGCCCACGATCACCATAATCATGGCGGAAATCAGAATGCCGAAGATAAAGGGATAGGTAATCGAGGCTTTCACAGTGAATAGATCGTTGCCGGGGGTCAGGCCGTGCAGCATCAACGCGCCCATCAGGACCGCTGAAACAGCATTTCCGGGGATTCCCAGAGTCATCATCGGGATCAAAGTACCTCCGATCAGAGCGTTGTTGGCGCTCTCCGATCCTGCAACGCCCTCACGATGTCCTGTGCCGAAAAGTTCAGGGGTTTTGGAAAGGCGGCGCGCTTCATTATAACCCATGAAAGAGGAGATGCTGCCGCCTGCCGCAGGGATAATACCGACGATCATACCGACGATTCCACACCAAAGATAGGTGATGGGGTAATAGCAAAGGTCCTTCAGCTTCAGCTTATATTTATTGAGCATGTTCAGCGAGCTATCCATATTGACGGTCGCATCACGGTCCACGACCATCGACAGCAGCTGGGAGATGGAATAGATGCCGATAATAGTGGGAACGGTCGGAAAGCCGGTCATCAGGCTCATCTGTCCAAAGGTGAACCGGGCATAGCCATACTGAGGGTCCATGCCGATACAGCCGAGCAGCAGGCCAACAACGCCTCCAATGAGGCCCTTAATGATGTTCTTTTTGGAAAGAGTAGCGATAATTGTCAGGCCAAAAATGGCAAGGCATACATTTTCCTGTGAGCTGAACTTCAGAGAAAAGGAAGCCAGAGAAGGAGCGATGGTGAGCAGGCCGATAAATCCGACGACAGTGCCCCAGAAGGACGCAACTGCAGACTCAATCAGAGCCTCTGTGGCATGGCCCTTGAGCGCCATGGGGTGGCCGTCCCAGCCGGTCGCGGCTGCAGAAGGAGTACCGGGGGTGTTGACCAGAATTGCGGAGATGGAACCTCCGTAACTGGCGCCAACATAAACACCGGCGAGCAGGATCAAGCCGGTCGCAGGCGGCATGCCATAAGAAACTGGAATCAAAACCGCAATGCCCATCGTAGCGGAGAGCCCCGGCATAGCGCCGAACGCGATGCCGAGCAGGGTCCCAAGCAATGCAAAAAGCAGATTCGAGGGAGAAAGCGCCAGGCTCATGCCCATAATAATATTTTCCATAACTTTAATCTCCTTTTTAATCTTCTCATGCGATACGCCGCATCAGAACAGAAGGCCGTTCGGCAGCGGAATAGCCAGAAGAATTTTAAAGGTGATGTAAATCACGGCATCCATGCCGAGCGCTACCGCCACATACATCCACTTTTTCTGTGTGTTGGTATGCCAGTAGGAGAATAGAATAACATAAAAGAAGGTCGCGGAGAAAAATCCGAGTATACTTGCCATAAAAACATACAGAATGGAGGAAGCAAGTGCAATGATAAGATAGTGCGACTGTGTTTTTGTCATCGCTTCTTCCCCGTTCAACGTCTCGCCTCTCCTCTCTTTGGAGATGGTCATGCCCATCTGGATCGAGGTCAAAGCAATTCCGAGGATGCAGACAATATAGGGATACATCCGGGCATCTTTGTGGACGGTTCCTGTCACAAGAAAGAAAAAGACAAAGAACGCCAAAAGGAAAAGCAAACCCAACTTCTCTTTCTTATACAAAGCTAAATCTCCTTTGCGATTAATCGGTCGGAAGATGGATTGAGCGGCATAAAATGCCGCTCAACTCACAAATCACAGGGAGGCTGCTGTCAGCCGTTCAGCATGGTATTAAAAGCAGTCTGAACATCGTTAATCACAGCAGTAAACCCTTCGCTGTTCTTGTAGACAACGGGAAGGCCAATGCCTTCAGCCTCGGTAATATACTCGCTGTCGCTGGAAACTTTTTCGAAGATATCGCTCCAGTATGCAATTGCAGCGGGATCAGTACCGGCTTTCATGGCAAAGCCGCGGGGGATGGTGAAGTTGACATCGTAACCCTGCTCAGCAAAGGTAGGGACATCCGGCAGAACCGCGGGACGCTCGGTGTCTGCAACACCAAGGATGATGAGCTGATCGCTTTCGAGTGAAAGCATCTCAGAGTAACTCAGAGAGGCCGCGTCCGAATGCCTGCCGAGAAGGTCGGCTTTCTGCTCGGCGCCGCCGTCATAAGGTACAATGGTGATCTCGACGCCGGCCTTTTCTGAAAGCATCTGAGGAACGAAGTAGGCAACCGTTGCCGCACCGGTAGCAGAAACCTCGAGCTCGCCGGGGTGCTCTTTGGCGTAAGCCATGAACTCTTCCAGATTGGAAAACTTTCCATTATCCTTCAGGGCGACGATGACGCGCTGATCCTGAGCGAACATGCTGACAAAGGAAAATTCCTTCAGATAATCAAAGGTCAGAGGTTTGTCGGGGGTAGCCACATAGGCGGTAGTGCCAATGGCAGTGGCCATATAGGTGCCGTCAGCGGGATGCTTGAGGACCTCGGCAAGGCCGACGGTGCCGCTGCCGCCGCCGATGTTGGTGACAACCAGATCGCAATCGGTATACTTGGCCGCGTGCTTGGCGACAAGACGTGCCAGCAGATCGTTCGCACCGCCTGCGGCATAAGGAACAATCAGGTTGACGTTGTTGGGGGGCTTATAGCCTTCCGGGGCAGCAGATTCTGCAGAAGCTGCGGGTGCGTTCGAAGCGGCCGCAGGAGAGGAATTAGACGCTGTCCCGCTGCATGCGGCCAGCGATACCGTCATAACCGTCGCAAGGAGGAATGCCAATAACTTTTTCATTTCTTTACCTCTTTCTTCTACTATTTTCAAAACGGAAACGCTGTTTATATTGAGCTTCCGTTTGTAAACACACCTAATCTTGCATTGCAAATCCAAGAAAAAGCGCAAGTTTAAAAATTTCTCTATTCTCCGTAGCAGCCATCAATAATTTCTGTTTCCTTTGCAACCAGTTTTTTCATCACCCATGCGCGGTTGGCTTTTCCTGCTGCAGCGGCTTCCACCTTAGCGGCATCCTGCTCGTGAAACCTTTGGGCAGCGGCGAGCACTGCGGCTGCATCGTTGCGGGGAATCACTATCACGCCGTCGGCATCTGCAACGACAATATCTCCGGGGTAAACACTGATTCCGCCGCAGGCCACAGGAACATTTACTTCGCCGGGGCCTTCCTTATAAGGACCGCCCGGGGTGGAACCGGTGGCATAAATCGGCAGCTTCATCTGGCGCACTGCATCAATATCGCGGATTGGTCCGTCGAGGATCAAGGCACCCAGCTTTTTGTATTGCGCATAGGTAAACATGATTTCCCCCATCAGCGACCGGTTAGTATCCTCCTCATTCGAGACGATGAGGATATCCCCCTCCTGCGCCATATCCAGCGCCTGGTGGATCATCAGATTATCGCCGCCGCGGGCTTTTACAGTGAGAGCAGGTCCGGCAACAATCGGTGCATCCGGGTTGGAAAACAGCCGAATTCTGGGATTCAGGGCACAGGATCTTCCCATGGTGTCAGCGATATTCGCCGCCGGAATCTGGCCAAGAGCCTTTACGATCTCGGCATCAGGCATAGGACGTTTCAGGTAAACACGATTGCCAATTGACATAACAAACCCCTCTTGAATTAATAAACTTTAAAATTTTCGAACCGAATCATTGTTGTAAATTCAACATATCATAAATTTTATGAATATTCAACCACTTTACTAAAATCATAGACAAATTTGTTGAAACAACCTGTTTTTTGTCAAAATATTTATTTAAAATTATCAATAAATGGATCCGTACAGAAGGGAAAAGGGCTCTGCCGTAAGGCAAAGCCCTTTTCCCTTCTGTGCAATCATCGGTCATGCAGCGTGTCTGTGTGGAAGCATAGACTTTCCGAATTGTGTTATTTTCCCGAAACGATTCGAATAGCGGGAGCATTGACCCCTGCTTCCCCCAGCTTTTCGGTGATGGTCTGAGTCAGATCAAAATACACATCCCAGTAATCCGCATTGTTGCACCATGCGCGCACAGTAAATTCCATGGCTTCATTGGTCCCCCCGGACAGCCGGGCAAAGGGTGCGGGAGACTGCAGCACATTGCGGTTCGCATTCATGACCTGCATCATCAGATCCTGAACCTTTGCAGGAGATTCACTCTTGGCACAGGAGAAGGTAAGGTCGACACGGCGCAGCGTCTCGGAGGAATAGTCTACCACATTGGCATTCATCAGGTTGCCGTTGGAACGGTAACACGACGGTTGTCCAGGGTAATAAAGACGGTATAAAAGAGGCTGACCTCATTGATAACACCCGAAATGCCGGCCGCTTCCACGAAATCTCCGATTTGAAAGGGCTTGAAGATAACCAGCATAATCCCGCCGGCCAAATTCGAAAGAGCTCCCTGCAGCGCAAGGCCGACCGCAACTCCGGCGGAGGCCATGATGGTGATGACCGAGGCCATCGGCACGCCGAGGATTCCAATAATCGAGACCGCCAAAATGAGATAGAGCGCAATTTTGGTAAAACTGAGAGTGAAGGTCCGCGCGGAACCCTCCAGCTTTTCAATTACTTTTCCTTTGCCCAGCAATGCAAGCAGTCTGGAGATGACGATCTTTCCGACGGCAAAGACGATCAGTGCAAGAAGAATCCCGCATAGGCACACACCGATACAATTTGATTCAACAGCATTTCCATAAAAGCTCTCCTCTTCGACTTTTTATGACCATTTATAGAATGTGTGTAATGTTGTTACAACAGCTCCGAAATGCGGAACTTTCCACCCTTGACAGAAACATCTTTCTCCCGGCGCCGGCAGCAGACATCCTAAAACAAAAGGGCCGGTTGTAATCAAACGGCCCCGGATACCGCGACAGCTTCACCAACGAACGCTTTGTCTATTTCGCGTCAAAAAAGCCGATTTTGTTATCAATCGTGTGGAGAAAGCTTTTGATGATTTGCCAATTTACGGAAGATGGACCTTGTGATACAATCGTACCGTTGGCAAAATATTGAAGGGATGTGAAAACTTGTATCGCGTGATCGCAAAAAAAAACGGCGACGTAATAGTTTACGGTCTTGCATATGGGGGAAAACGGATCGAGGATATCACAACCAATCGGCAGGGCATGGAGCTGCTTGCGGCGGAATGCCGCAGGGGGAACCTCGATTTATGCCATTTGGGGGACGTCGTAGAGGATTGGGTGCAGAAAGAAGCTATGATTTAGCTGACCGGTAAAGCGATCGTGAGACAGAAGACAAAAATTTCGCGCTTGGTTTTGGTTGTTTTTCAAATGGAAATATAAAATTGTGCCGGACCGTAAAAAGCAGGAGAAACCGCTTTTGCGGTCCGTCTTTTTTGGGCGGGTTTTTCCTGCATCAAAAAACGGCCGTCCTAGGACGGCCGTTTTTTGATGCAGGCATTCTCTTTGCGCAGCAGGGTCAGGGAATTGAGGATAGCGAGGATGCTTACCCCCACATCGGCAAAGACCGCCATCCACATGGTGGCAAGCCCCATGGCGCCGAGCAGCAGCACCGCAAGCTTGACTGTGAGGGCAAAGGCAATGTTTTCCCGGGCTTTTCGCACCGTCCGGCGGGCAATCCGGATGGCGGCGGGCAGGGCGGTCAGATTCTCCCGCACCAGCACCACGTCGGCGGATTCAATGGCAGTATCGGTGCCCAGGCCCATGGCGATTCCGACGTCGGCCCGGACGAGGACCGGCGCATCGTTGATGCCGTCCCCGACAAAGACGGTGGAGCGGTGGGACTGTTGAAGGAGGGTGAGCTGTTCGGCTTTATCGCCGGGCATCAGCCCGGCACGGACGGTATCGATGCCCAGTGCGGCCGCGGCCGCTTCGGCAGCGGGCTTTGCATCGCCGGTCAGGATGGCGATGGTGCCGACGCCGAGGGCGCGCAGCTCGCTGAGGGCGCGCTTCGCCTCCTCACGGGGGCGGTCGGCGAGAAGAAAAGCGCCGGCGGCTCTGCCGTCAACGGCGAGCAGCACATTTGCGGCAGGCAGCGGCGCGCGGTCTACCCCATATTTTTCAAACAGGCGGGCCGATCCGCAGAGGATCTTTCTCCCGCCGACAGTCAGCGAAACACCCATGCCGGGGTGTTCGGTGAAGTCCGAGACAGCTTCTGCGCAGGGCGCGCCCGCATAGGCGAGCACCGCCTTGGCCGCGGGATGGTTGGAGTTCTGCTCCGCCGCGGCCGCGAGAGGGAGCAGCTCCTCGCGTGAGAAGCCGGGGGCTGCAATAAACTCTGAAACGGCGGGCGCCCCCAGCGTGAGGGTCCCGGTCTTGTCGAAGGCGGCGCAATCAGTCTGCGCCAATGCCTCAAGATAGCGGGTCCCCTTGACGAGCACGCCGGCCCGTGAAGCGGTGCCGACTCCGGCAAAGAAGGTCAGCGGCACCGAAACAACCAGCGCGCAGGGACAGGAGGCGACGAGAAAGACCAGTGCGCGGGAAATCCACATCGAAAGGGAGCCGAAGCCGAGGAGGGGCGGCAGCAGCGCGAGGGCGGCTGCGATGATGACCACTGCGGGGGTGTAAATCTTTGAGAAACGGGTGATGAACCGCTCGGCGCTTCCCTTCTGCTCGGCAGAGTCGCGCACCATCCGGATAATCCGCGAGGCGGCGGAATCCTCAAAGGAGGCGGTGGTGCGGCAGGTGAGAAGCCCGTCGGTGTTGATGCCGCCCGAGGGGATACGGCTGCCCGGACGCACCTCGGCCGGGATCGGTTCACCGGTAATGGCCGAGAGATCGACAAATCCGCCTCCCTCGAGCACCTCGCAGTCAATCGGAACCCGGTCGCCCGGCTTGAGCAGAATTGTGCTGCCGGGCGCTACCGATTCGGCCGGAACATTCTGCTGGGACCCATCCGGCAGCAGAAGAACCGCCGTATCGGGGCGGATGCTGGTCAGCGCCTCGATATCCCGCTGGCTTTTGGCGACCGCCCGCGCCTCGAGAGCATTTCCGAGACGGAAAAAGACGGTGACAGCCAGCGCCTCGAGGATTCCCTCAAAGGGGTCCGGACTGGTGGCGGCAAGACCGAGCGAGGCTGCGACGGCAACGGTGAGCAGTCCAAGTTCGTCGAAGGCGCGCCCCGAAAAGAGGCCGGTAATACCGGAAAGGAAGAGCGGATAACCGATCATCAGGGTGCCGGCTGTCATCAGCCAGGGCGCAAAAGCGCCCGCAGCAGGAAGAAAGGCAAAGGCAGCAAGCGCCGCGCCCAACAGAGTCATCGCTTTTTCTCCCGGCGCGGTCACCGCTTCGTCGTGACTGTGACCGCATCCGCAGTCATCGCCGCCGCAGTCATGCGAATGCTCATGGTCGTGCGGATGACTGGATTCACAGCAATCGTGGGGCTGCCCGTGGTCAGGGCACTGCCCGCGGGGCCGCGCGGCCGGATGGTCGGGGTCGTCGTCCCCTCCCCCATGAGGGGATTCGGCCGCATCGCGTCCCTCACGGTCCCGGCGCTCGCCGCTTTGCTCCTGATGATGGGCGGCGCAGTAGGGACAGCCCTGCCCGCTGCAATGGGTATGCTCATGGTGGGTGTGATGGTTCCTCTTACTCATTTGAAAATGCCTCCTTTACGTGTTCGGCGCCCATGTTCAGAATCTGTGCCACGTGGTCGTCGTCGAGCGAATAACAGCTGTTTCGTCCGCTGCGGCGGCATTTGACCACCCGCGCATTCTTCAGAATCCGCATCTGGTGGGAGACGGCCGGCTGGCTCATCCCGACGGCAGCACAGATCTCGCTGACCGTCAGCTCGCCGTCGCCGAGGGCACAGATGATCCGGATTCGGGTGGAATCCGCGAAAATGGAGAAGATGCCGGTGAGGGCCTCAAGCTCCCGCTCGCTGGGCAAAGCAGGCGGAAAATCCGGGGACGCCGGCCGGCTGGGGTGGAGTTTCGGTTTAACCTGC
Organism: Ruminococcaceae bacterium D5; assembly: GCA_900113995.1. Taxonomy (GTDB): domain Bacteria; phylum Bacillota; class Clostridia; order Oscillospirales; family Ruminococcaceae; genus Yanshouia. The sequence continues at coordinate 87,153 of FORK01000014.1, forward strand.
ATGGAATCGCCTCCTTGTTTCATTTATATATTATCATATAAACATATAATTAGTCAAGCATATATTGAAATTTATTTATAAGATGTCCCGTTTCCGCGCAAAAGGGGAGGCCGCGCTGCGGTCTCCCCTTTTGCGGCCAGTTCACCGCACAGAAACGTTGATAAGGATTCTTTGCGTTGGGAGTCAGGGCATAGAAGCGGTGGGGGAGCAGGCCTTGCGGATCGACGCTAAAGATCTCGCAGCAGCGGTGGACGCGGGCATGATTTCCTCCAGCTCGCCGGGAGTCAGGTCGCTGGCCGCCACCTGATCGGGCAGGTTTTCGGGGATATGGCCGGAGCGGACCACAATCCGCCCGCCGTCGAGATAGGCCCTCAGCGCGTTGCCCGGCACCCCGTTGATGACCAGCGTTTTGTTGGTCAGTCCGGTGCCGACGAACCGCTGTCCGAGGCAGCGGCCGATCTCCACCTCGCTGTCGGTCTGACGGCGCACCGCCTGGTTGGGCAGCAGGCAGTCCATATGACGGGCGTCAATTTTCATCCCTCTTCCTCCCTTCACTGTCCGGCGTGCATCACGCCGAGAATTTTCAGCTCCGCGTCGGTCAGGCCGATTCCGCGCAGCATCAGGCCGCTCAAGAGACACCGGAAATTTTTACCCCCATCTCCAATGCCCCCCCGCAGTCTGTAAACGGGCGCCGAAATTCTCCCTCCGCACTATCCCGCACCATCTGGTCCCGCAGTTTAGAAAAGGGGCGGCTGTAAGCCGCCCCTTTTCTCCCGTTTCCTTTTCCGGCCGTCCCACAGCGCGTAAAAGCCTCCTGTCACGACGGTTGCCCATCATCCAAAGCTTCTTGTCGGCGGCCCTCTTTGCCCGATTCCTGAAGCGGAAGCTTCTTATCCCCGCCGGCCGAGGCAGTATTCCTATGCGTTAAAGCTACATAAGAAAGACCCCCCGGCGGGCACAAACCCGACGGAGGACTTTTCGCAGGAATTTCATTTTTACCGCAGCACAAACCGCAGCGTTTCCCCGTGCGGGACCGCGCTGGACAGAGCAGGCCGCTCGCGCAGAAGGTTTCCCTCAAAAACCGCGGGAGCATCCGGATCAAAATCAAGCGAGGCCGCGAGCCACCGATAGGGAACCATCAGCACCGCTCCCCAATATTCGCCCTGCAAATCCTCGCCGGAAATTTGATAGGCGGTGAGAACGCCCTCCCTCGGCGCACCGTCAAGCAGAAGGGAAGCCTCGCCCGCGGCGCTCGCCGCCAGCTCGACAGTATGCCCGGCGCGGGAAAAGACCGCCTTCACCGCTGCCTCCGGTGCGGGAGCCGTTTCAAACGACCAGATCCGGGTAAAAAACAGCTCAGGGGTACGGCCCGCCTGCGCCTGCGCGAAGATGCGGTCGTTGACCGGCACCGACGGCTCACAGCGCAGCTTGATCACGCCGAGCGAATCAAAACAGGGCTCGCCCTGCATGACTGAAATCGGATAATCCATCTTGTCACCTCGTTTTTCGTTCCAACTGCTGTTTTCAGTATACCTGTTTGTCCCGCCGGACGCAAGAGGGCAGGCCGGAAGAGAAACGGGAATTCCCGCATTCCTCCCGGGGCAAGTGCAAACCGGCTGAAAAATCCCTTTGCGGCGCAGGAATTCCCTTCCGTCCGGACACCAGAGAGGAAGAGGCGGTTCTCGTTGACAAAGGAGCCGCGCCAGGGTTACAATAACCTTATTCTAACCGCTTTTTACCAAGGAGAAACCAATGAGACAAAGATTTCGCGTGCTTTTGCCGCTTCTTCTGCTGCTCTGTGCCTTTGGCTGTCAAAAAGCTCCCGAACAGCAGGCCGACCCGCGCTGGCCGGTGACGGTGCGGGAGGCGGTGATCGAAAAAATTCCCCGGCGGGTGGTTACCCTCTCTCCGGCGGCGACCGACATGGTTGTGGAGCTCGGCTACGGCGGCAGGCTGGCCGGGGTCAGCGATTACTGTGAGACGCCCGGCGCATTGGGAGAACCGGAACGCTGCGGAACCGCCCTGCTGCCCGATACCGGGGCGATTCTCTCCCTTTCGCCCGACCTTGTAATCGCTTCGGCCTCCCTCCCTCAGGAAACCGCCGGGGCCCTTTCCGAAGCGGGAATTCCGCTGCTGGTGATCCGCCGTGCCGACACCCTCGACGGGATTATCGGCAACTACCGCGCCATTGCCACCGCCATGCAGGGGGAGGAGCAGGGCGCGCGCATCGCCGAACAACTGGAATATTTCGCCGATGTGACCCTTTCCTATCTCAGCGAGACGGTTTCTCCGGCGCTGGCCGAGGGGGCGAGCGCGGTCTATCTGCGGCAGATGCCGTTTGTGATCGCCACCGGCGATACCCTTGAGGGAAAATGGCTCTCCTCCCTCGGATTCGTGAACCAGGCCGAATCCTTCGCCGGATGGGACTACCCCCTTTCGGCGGAGCCGGACCTGAATCCCAACTATATCTTCTGCGATACGTCGATCTCCCTTGCGGACCTGCAGGGGAGCGATTATTACCGCCGGACTTCGGCGGTGACCAACCTGCGTGTTTATCCGCTCAACGGGCTGCTGCTCGAACGGCAGTCCCCCCGGATGTTCCTCGAATGGGAGGCGGTGATGGAGACGGCTTTCCCCGAAGCGTTCGCCGCGTCCCAAAAGCCTTCGGTCGTTCTTCCGATGGAACCGCCGCCCGCACCGGAGCCTGAGGAAAAAAGCTGGTGGGAAAGGCTGTTCAACCGTTCGTAGGCGGCACCGCGGCGGCGGATTGGCGATGCAGACCGGCGGAGCGGGGAGCGGTATGAATTGCTCCCCCGCCGAAAGGAAAGCAGGTTCCGCGGCCCCCTGCGTCGGCTTTGACCGGACGGAAGAGCCACGCATATGCCCGCAAAAGATCATTGTTCACTGTGCCCGAACAGACTGATTGGGGCTTGGAAAATGAATCTTCCCGGCAAAGACCCTCCCTTTGCTGTTTCCGTTCAGCCGGCGGACCGCGTGTTCATGATAACAGGGGAGGCTTTTCTTTCACGACCGGCAGCGGCCTTCTTTTGAGCCGCCGTCCCGGCCGGTGGTTTTGCACTGCGAAAAGCCGCATGAGAATTTTGTAATTCTCATGCGGCTTTTCTATGAGGCAATGCAGCAAAACCGCAATTTTGGACGCGGGTGCGAAGTTCCGGACAAAGAAAACGCCTGGAGGACGAATCAGTTCCATGTTCCTGACTGCCGGCAGGGGACGGCGAAAAAGATTTTCCGCGGTCTTTGCGGATGGATTCAAACCTGTGTAACCCGCAAAAGGCCGGCGGTGAGCCAAGGCCCTCACAAGGATGTCCGCACCCAAAGGGCACACGAGCCGGGCGGGGAACGCAAACGTGGCCTTTTGCGGAAAAGGAGGAACAGCAGTGTGGGTACGCTCCGATTTTTCCAAAAAAATCGGAGCAAGCGATACAAAGCTTGCTCCGACGTGGTCGGAGTGGCGAGACTCGAACTCGCGGCCTCTTGGTCCCGAACCAAGCGCGCTACCAAACTGCGCTACACCCCGTAAGATTAAACAGCCTAATTACTATATCACACAGGACGCAAAAAAGTCAAGATACCGCGCCGCAAAATTGCGTACTTTTGCAGATTTTGCGTCCCCTGCAGCATTTTCGCTTGCCAGCGCCAGCGGGCTCTGGTATGCTGAAGCCAGACAAAGGCTGAGGCGGGGAGTGGTTTTGTGGATCGCATGCACGGCGCAAGACTGAGCGGAACACAGCTCAAGGGGATCGCGCTCTGCTCCATGCTGGTGGATCACCTCGCGGCGCTGGTTCTGGCCTTCTGGATTCGGCCGGCCGGGCTGCCGGAAGAGAGCGGCTGGCATCTTTTCTATCGGATTCTGCGCGCGGCCGGAAGGCCCGCCTTTCCGATCTACGCCTTTCTGCTGGTGGAAGGCTTCCGGCACACCCGGGCTCCCCGGCGCTATCTCGCCCGGCTGACCGCCTTTGCGCTCATCAGCGAAATTCCCTACGATCTGGCTTACCGGAACCGCCCCGCCGACTGGACCGTTCAAAACATCTTCTTCACCCTTGCCATCGGGCTGGCGGTGCTCCTGCTGCTGGAACATTTCCGGGAGCGTCCTCTTTTGCGGGCAGCTTCCCTTGCGGGGGGATGCCTCGCCGCACTGCTGCTGCGCACCGAATACGATATGTTCGGAGTCCTGCTGATCACTGTGTTCTATCTGCTGCGGGAAGCTCCGTTCCGGCGCATGCTGGCCGTCGCACTGCTCCTGATGTATGAGACATGGAATCTCTGGTGCGCCGGGCTGGCGGCGCTGATTCCCATCGGATGGTACAGCGGAGAACGCGGAAAAGTCCGCCGCCCCCTTTTTTTCTACTGGTTTTATCCTGCGCATCTTTTTCTGCTCTATCTGCTGCGGCGTTTGGTCCTGCATCTGTGAAATCCGGATGCATCGCCAGTGACGGCGCCCGCCGCGTATCCGGCGTTTGGTCCTGCATCTGTGAAACCAGACAGGCAAAGCTGGGGGCTTGAATCAGCCATGGAAGGGCTTTGTACCGGCAAGCCCCTCAAGCGGTGCCTCTTACACCGGCTGTCCCGCAGCCAGTAAACGGGTAATTACCGCTCTATCAATAGGTCTCCCATCATCCAAAGGTTCTTGTTCGATGTCCGTTCCCTCCTGTTCTCCTCTCCCTGCCCGCCCGCTCTGCCTGTCCGGTGCCCGGCGCGCCCGAGCGGAGGGCGGCACCGTGCAGCCGCTGCCCCGTCCGCGAAAAGCCGCCTAACGCACAATAATGGGTTATCACCATCTGAACTGCACAAATGATAGAATGGCCCTGCGACCCTGCCGGCGAGGATAAAAAGCTCCGGCTTCAAACTGCGGACAAAGCGGGTTGACAGGCAGCTGACCTCCGGATAAAAGAAGATTATGCCGGAAGCACTTGCACTATTTGAATAACGGCGGGGCATATGATGCGTATGAAAGAAGTTCCGGTGCGTCTTGGGACGCCCGCCGGTATCAGGCCCTTATGGGGCCTGCTCAAGCCTCCGGCTTAGCCGGAGGCTTTGACTTTTTACCTGGTTTATATGAGCGATAGAACTGTTTCAGCTCCGCTTTTGTTTCGGGATCGAGGTCGTGCCACCGGATTCCCCGAATCGCCCCTTCGAGGGCCGAAAGACGCATGATGCAGGCCGAGGGGTCCCGGCTGAGAATCCGCGCCCATGCCTCCCGGCTCCCGACCCGGCGCAGCTCTTCGGCGGTTTCAATTCCCGACTCGCGGAGCTGCGCCGCCAGTTTCTCCCCGATATTCGGCAGCGCCGTCAATTCATTCATCGGAATCCTCCTTTTGGCAGCCGTCCTTCCAGTTCCACCAGCGCAGCAGCGCGGGATTGTGCAGCTCGTGGGAGGCA
>FORK01000005.1 GCA_900113995.1 Ruminococcaceae bacterium D5
TTTGTGTGGTTGCCAGACCGCACTCATTTTATCACAGGAGGTTCTTCCTTTTACTAAAGTATTTTTTATTGACCACCAGTTCAACTGGTGGTTTACTTCATGCCTATTCGGCGCCAAAGAAAACCCCGGAAAACCGAGGTTTTCCGGGGTAACTGATAACAAAATCAGCGCTTGGAGAACTGGGGAGCGCGACGAGCCGCCTTGAGACCGTATTTCTTGCGTTCCTTCATTCTCGAGTCGCGGGTCAGGAGCCCCGCCTTCTTGAGGATCGGGCGCATCTCATCCGAATGCTGGAGGAGCGCGCGGGAGAGGCCGTGGCGGATCGCGCCGGCCTGACCGGAAACGCCGCCGCCGGCGACGGTGCAGACGATGTCAAACTTGCCGAGGGTATCGGTGAGGGTCATCGGCTGACGGACGATCAGCTTGAGGGTTTCAAGGCCGAAATAGTCATCGATGTCTCTGCCGTTCACGGTGATATTTCCGGTGCCGGGGTAAACTCTTACGCGGGCAACCGAATGCTTTCTGCGGCCTGTGCCGTAGAGATAAGGCTTGCTCTCATACATCGTGGATAGTCTCCTCTCTTATTCGTTCCAGGCCTTGGGCTGCTGGGCGGCCTGCTCATGATTGGCATCGCGGTAGATTCTAACCCGGGTCAGGGCCTTTCTGCCGAGGGTGTTGTCCGGCAGCATGCCCTTGACGGCAATCATCATGGCCTTCTCGGGGTTATTCTTCATGAGGGTGGCGTACTGGATCTCCTTAAGGCCGCCGACCCAGCCGCTGTGATGGCGGTAGTATTTGTTCTGGAGCTTGTTGCCGGTTAGAACCGCCTGAGCGGCGTTGATGATGACGACATGATCGCCGCAATCAACGTTGGGGGCAAAGATAGTCTTGTGCTTGCCGCGCAGCAATGTGGCGGCAAGGGCGGCGGTGCGGCCCAGCGGCTTGTTGGCCGCGTCGAGCACATACCACTCGCGCTTGATGTCTTCTACTTTCGGAAGAAAGGTGGACATAAGGGTTGTTACCTCCTTGGAATTTTTGATCCTTTTACAAGTGCTTTATCATTATAACGGCCGCATTTTTTATTGTCAAGCGTTTTTTTAGTTTATCACCCCTACATTGCGCCTTTTCTCTCGTTTTCTCTCGCTTTCGCTCCTGTTTTCAAGCGCCATTCTATTTTTTGGCGGCGCAAAATGCAAAACGCCGGGCAGGATTCCCCTGTCCGGCGTTTCTTCACAGCATCTTTTGGTTATGTATCGGGGGCCTCCATCGGGCGGAATCCCTTGCCGATCACCATATTCGCCTCGGTCACAATGACAAAGGCTAGGTCGTCGGTCTCGCGGATCAGCCGCTTAAGCCGAAAGAACTCAGTGTTGCGCACCACGCAGAGCAGCACCGCCACATCGCTTCCCTGATAGGCACCGGTACCATGCAGGACCGTCGCACTGCGGTGCATCTGCTCGATGATGACCCGGGAAATTGCCTCCGGCTGCTTGGTCATAATCATCAGGCTCTTCCCGGAGTCGGCGCCGTTGAGCATCGCATCCATAATCTTTCCGGAGGTAAAGCTCATGATCAAGCCATAAAGCGCCACCTCAATGTTGCCGTAAACCAGCGAGGCCGAGAGCAAAATAACCCCGTTAATCACCACAGTGAGCTGTCCGGTGGAAAAATGCGGAAACCGCTTGCGGATCAGTTTGTTGAGGATATCGGTCCCGCCGCCCGAGGAGCCCTGCATGAAAAGCAGCCCGCCCGAGATGCCGTTGAACACCCCGCCGAACAGCGCGGCCAAAAGCGGATCCCCGGTATAAATGGGCGGATTGGAGAAAAACACGTCAACTACAATGCTGTAGATCAGCAGAACCCGGGCCGTCTGATAAACGAACCGTCTGCCCAGAGAACGCCACGCCAGAACCAGAAGCGGGATATTCAGAAGGAAGCTCATCGAGCCAACCGGATATCCAGTCAGATAGTTGATGATTACGGTGATACCGCTGATGCCTCCCGGGGCAATTTGGTTGGGCATCGCAAAGATCGAAATGGCAATCGCCCAGAAGACCGAAGCAAGGATATCAGTGGCGATCCCCTTTGCTTCCCGCACGATCATGCCGCGTTCCAGCCTCATAACAGACTCCTCTTCCTATCAGTAAGACTTCACCCACATCATACCTGAGCCAACAGGAAATAGCAAGAGGAGAACGAAAGAGAATTCAAAATTCAGGATCTCCGGTGCCGAAGCGTCAGGGAGGCTCGATCGGTTTAAAGCCCGCGCCCAGCGTCTCGGCCGCATTGGCCACGACGACGAAGGCGGCCGGATCGATCCGCCCGACCAATCTCTTCAGCTCAAAAAGCTGCCGGATCTCAACCACGCAGAGCAGCACCGAACGGGTCTCTCCGGTGTAGGCCCCAGTCGCGGGCAGCACCGTCACCCCGCGGCGGAGCTCTCCCATCAGCGCCCGGGCCGTCTCGTTCCCGCGTCCGGTGACAATAATCGCAAGCTTTCGCGCGTCGGCGCGGTCGATCAGCCCGTCGATCATCTCGGTTGAGGCATAGATCATCACCGCGCCGTACAGAATCGTTTCAATGTTCCGGTAGACGACAGCGGCCAGCAGCACAACCGCCAGATCGGTCGCCAAAACAATCCGCCCGAGCGAGAGATAGGGCTTTCTCATCTGGATCAGCTTCACTATGATGTCGGTACCTCCGGTCGAGGAACCCCGCATCAGGATCAGACCGAGCCCCGCCCCCACCAGAACTCCGCCAAAGAGCGCTGCAAGCAGCGGTTCGCCACGATAGGGCGGAATCCGGGCAAAGACCTCGTCGGTCATCAGCGAAAGATATGCCACCATCCGCAGGGTGGAAATCAGAAACCGCCGTCCAAGCCTCCGCCAGCCGATCAGCAGCAGCGGAAGATTCAGCGAAAAGGTCACGACGCCGATCGGCCATCCAAACACATTGAAAAGAACCGACGCGATACCGGAAAGGCCGCCGCCCACGATGAAGTTGGGCGCAGTAAAAACCTGCACCCCCATTGCCATCATCGCCGCGGCGGCGGCCTCAATCCAAAATTCAGTTTTGAGATACTGTCGCAGCCCTGTTGTCGGATTGGCCGGAATCCTCATCCTTTGCACCATCCAACATTTGATTGCCCGGCGAAAGACCGGTCTGCCGGTCATCCAGAATTTTCTGGAAGAGCGCCCGCAGCCGCTCGTTTTCTCCCGAGAGATAAAGCCAGCCGAACAGCGCCTCCAGTCCGGTTGCCGCCCTGTATTCGGCGGCGCTGCTGTTCTTGGGATGCGTGATACCGTTGGCGTTGCGGCCGCGCTTAAAAACCGCCAGTTCCGTTTCGGTCAGCAGCGGCTCAATCGCCAGAAAACCGGCGGCCTGCGCCGAGGCCCGCACCAGCTCGACGGTGCGGCGGTGCAGCCGGTCGGCGGAAAGACTGATATGGCGGCGCACGATCTCCTCGCGGGCAAGCATCTCATAGACCCCGTCCCCCACAAAAGCAAGGGTCATCGGGTTGAGCAGCCGCAGGTCAAGAGAATCCTTTGCTTGCAGCATATTTCTTCCCCCGATCAGCGCAGATAGTCGAACTCAAAGCCGTCGATATCGACGGTGTCGTTCTCCTGAATCCCCATTTCCTCCAGCCGGTCGATGATTCCGGTATTTTGCAGCGTCCGCTGGAGGTACTGGAGAGATTCATAATCGTCCATATTGACCGAGGCGAGAATCCGGGGCATCCAGTCAGCCTTGATATAGTATATCCCATCGTCGCCCCTGGTAATCTCAAACCGGCGGGAATCCCCCGGCGCAACCTCTTCCACAGGAATCGGGTCCGGCTCGTAACGGAGCACCGGAGGCAGCTCGTCAAGGGCGGCGGCAACCGCATCGATCAGCGCATCCACCCCTGAACGAGTCGCAGCTGAAATGGGAAAAAAACGGTAACCGCGCCGTTCAATCTCTCCCCGGAAGGCCTCAATCTGCGCTTCGGTCGCGATATCGCATTTATTGGCGGCAACCAGCATCGGCCGCTGTGCCAAATCCCCGGAAAAGTTTTGCAGCTCCCGGTTGATCAGGTCGAAATCCTCGATCGGATCGCGTCCCTCGCAGCCCGAAACATCGACGATATGCACCATCAGGCGGCAGCGTTCGACGTGGCGCAGAAATTCATGCCCCAGCCCAACCCCTTCCGACGCGCCTTCGATCAGCCCGGGGATGTCCGCCATGACGAAGCTCTTTTCAGAGTCGATCCGCACAACCCCGAGCACCGGGGTCAGAGTGGTAAAATGGTAGTTGGCAATCTTCGGCTTCGCGGCGCTGACCATCGAAACAAGGGTGGATTTTCCCACATTCGGGAACCCAACCAGGCCGACGTCCGCCAACAGCTTCAGCTCAAGCTTGAGGTCAAGCTCCTCGCCGGGCAGTCCCGGCTTGGAAAAGCGCGGAATCTGACGGGTGGGGGTGGCAAAATGCTGGTTGCCCCATCCGCCTCGTCCGCCCCGTGCAATGACGACCGGCTCTTCGTCCGAGAGGTCGGCCAGAAGCCGGCCGCTCTCCTTCTCGCGCACCAGCGTCCCGAGCGGCACCCGGACCAGAAGATCCTCCGCCGCCCTGCCGCTGCACTGCCTGGCACGCCCCGGCTCCCCGTCGGGCGCGATGTATTTGGTTTTATATTTGAACTCCATCAGTGTGGTCTTATTGGTATCGGCCACAAAGATGACATTGCCGCCGCGTCCGCCGTCTCCGCCGTCCGGCCCGCCAGCCGCGACATATTTTTCCCGGTGGAACGATACCGCACCGTCCCCCCCCTTGCCCGCTCTCACGCGGATAAACGCCTGATCTACAAACATATTGCGCCTCCTTTTGAGGACATCTTGCGCGGTTGGAAGCAAAATATGCTTTTACCGCACTTTGTGTCGTCATAAATTACGGATACCAAAAAATCCCGAGCGGACGCTCGGGATTTTTGTAAAGTTATCCTCTTAGTTCTCCGCGTAGACCGAAGCCTTCTTGCGGGTAGCACCCATCCGCTCGAAACGCAGCGTTCCGTCCACGAGCGCAAACAGGGTATCGTCGGAGCCGATCCCGACGTTCTCACCGGGATGGATATGGGTTCCTCTCTGACGGACAAGGATGTTGCCGGCCTTGACAAACTGGCCGTCAGCGCGCTTGACGCCAAGCCGTTTTGCTTCCGAGTCGCGGCCGTTTTTTGTAGAGCCTACGCCTTTCTTATGTGCCATTTCGGTTGCACCTCCAGTAAAATTCAGATCAATGTGCAGAAGAATTACGCGTTGATCGCGGTGATCTCCAGCTTGGTGTAGGGCTGTCTGTGGCCCATCTTGCGCTTGGAGTCCTTCTTGGGACGGTAGGTGAAGACGGTGATCTTCTTGGCCTTGCCGTTGCGGAGGACCTTTGCCTCAACCTTCGCGCCTTCGACGGTGGGAGCGCCGACCACGGTGCCCTCGTCCTTGCTCACGGCGAGGACCTGATCGAATTCGACGGTGGACTCAACCTCGGCGTCGAGCTTTTCGACGAAAATCACATCGCCGGGAGCAACCCGGTACTGTTTTCCGCCGGTAGTAAATACTGCGTACATGTTACACCTGCTTTTTTCAGTCTCGCTGCGTTCAGGCGGCGCTTTTGGGCGCACTTTCAGCCTGCGGCATGCGGCGACAATTATGATACCATGTCCAAACGGCGCTGTCAAGCGATTTTTCTCTGTTTCCCGGCTTTGAAAAATTTTTTACCGTTCCTCGTCATCCCGGTCATTCCGCTGCGCCGGAGCATTGCCGCCGGAAGACTGCACCGGCGCCTTCTCCTCCGCGCCGGGGGCGTCCTGTCCCGCTGTGGTCCCCGCAGCAGTCTGCAGCGGAGGCGCCGGGGGAATCTCCCCGAGAGCCATCCAGACGGGGGCTGTCCCGTCCTTCAGCCGTTTCCTCGCCAGCAGCCAGAGAAGAACCGAAGCGGCCGCCATCAGCGCGGCCAAAAGCTGCGAAACCCGAACGGAGCCGAAGGTCAGGCTGTCGGTGCGCAGTCCTTCGATGAAGGCCCGTCCCAGCCCGTTCCAGAAGAAGTAAAAAAGAGTCAGCTCACCGGTGAAACGCCTGCGCTTGGTGTACCAGACCAGAAAGAGGAACCCCAGCATCGTCCAGGCGGACTCATAAAAAAAGGTAGGATGAACCGGGATGTCCGACATCGAAAGCACCTGCTCGGGGGAAAATCCGGGCAGCAGATCAGGGTGAAGGTGAAGGTAACGGTCAACTGCGGGGCTGACCATCCGCCATGGGCCTTCAAAATACCCGCCAAACGCCTCGATGTTGACAAAATTGCCCCAGCGGCCGATCGACTGCCCAAGCAGCAGGCCGCCGAGCGCAGCATCGGTGCCGCGCACCAGCGGAAGCTTCCAGCGGCGGCAGAGGAAGGCTGCACAGAGCAGCGCGCCGATCACTCCGCCGTAGAAAGCGATGCCGCCCTTCCAGACCGCGATGATCTCCTCGGGATGGGCGCTGTAGTAGTCCCAGGAAAAGGCAACATAGTAAAGGCGCGCCCCCACAATCGCAGCGAGCACCGAATAAAGGATCACATCTGTGATCCTGTCGCGGTCGATACCGAACTGTCCGGCACGCCAGACCGCGTACCAGATTCCCAGCGCAATGCCGGTGACAACAATAATCCCGTACCAGTAAATTGTCAGCGGTCCGATAAAGACCGCCTCACGGTTGAGCGAAAGCTCCAGCCCCAGTCCCGGGAAGGAAAGCGAGGTGCCGAGCGCCGGGTCGGCAAAGTGAATAAATCCGTTCATGCTCAGGCCTCCTGCGGGCCGCGCACCACCGAAAGGGCGCAGCGTTCTGTATCGAAATTTTCTCTGAGGAAGGCCTGCGCGTCATTGAGAGTCAGTTCCCCGAGCAGATCAAGCGGCTCATAAGCGCCGAAATCAGCCAGCTTCGCCAGAACCATCATTCCTGCCATCGACTCGACGTTGCCGTAGATTCCGACATAACGTCCGTAGGCGGCGCGGCGCGCCCGCTCAAAATCCTCCTCTGAAATGCCGCGCTCCTGCAGGGCGCGCACCCCATCGGTCAGCCGCGCGAAGACGGCGTCCGGGTCGCGCGACTCGCCCGAAAAGATGTTGACCAGATAGTTCGGCCCCGCCATCACCTCGGTGTCGAAGACGGCGTTGATCAGTCCCTCGTCGTAAAGCTCCCGGTAGAGGGCGGTCGATTCACCGGCAATCAGGTCACAGACCAGTTCCCCGGTGACCTGCGCGAGGATATTCTCACGATAGCTCTTCGCTCTGCCTTTAAAACCGATCTGGAAAAGCGGGGCGGCCACCTCGAGGGTCTGCTCGACCCGCCGGGTGCGAATCTCATCCGGTTCCTGCACCTCGCGGGTCGAAACGCGGACCGGCGCGGCAGGCTTGAGAATCTTGTCGCAGGCCTCGACCACATCCTTGATTTCAAAGTTTCCTGCGATCGAAAGCACCATATTATTCAGATTGTAGAAGGCGTTGTAGCAGCGGTAGAGCAGGTCGGCGCTGATTCCGGCAATCGATTCGACGGTACCGGCGATGTCGATGCGGATCGGATGCTCCTGATAAAGTGCGCCGAGCAGGTTGAAATAAACCCGCCAGTCGGGATCGTCGTCGTACATCCGGATCTCCTGCCCGATGATCCCCTGTTCCTTTTTGACCGTCTGCTCGGTGAAATAGGGGGTGGTCACAAGATTCAGCAGAATCTCCAGCGATTCGCGGAAGCGATCGGTGCATCCGAAGAGGTAAGCCGTCCGGTCGAAGGAAGTATAGGCGTTGGCGGAGGCGCCGGTTTTGGCGTACTGCTCGAAGGCATCCCCTTCCTCACTTTCGAAGAGCTTGTGCTCAAGGAAATGGGCGATGCCGTTCGGTACCTGCACCATTTCCCCATCCCCTATTGAAAAGGAATCATCGATCGAGCCGCAGCGCGTAGCAAAGAGGGCATAGGCGGTCGAGTAGCCCTTCATCGGGCAGAGCATCAGAGTCAGGCCACTCGGATGCTCGATGCGGGTATATCCCTCCCCCAGACGGCGGGAAGCAACAGATTCAGTTAACATCGGAATCCTCCTTTGCGGTGAGCAGATAAACGGTATCGAGGGTCACCTGATTGGCGGCCTCGATGATTTCATCGCGGGTCACCGCCTCCAGCGCGCGGATCTCCTGCTCTGGGGACACCACGCGGCCCTCGATGATCCTGCCGAGGTACCAATCTTCCAGCGAGCCGGGGGTATCCGAAACGGCACGCAGGCTGTTTTTCAGCTGAAGACGGGTATTTTCCAGCGTTTCATCCTCAAAATTTCCCCGGCGGATCTCTTCGAGCTGCGCAAGAATCTCAGATTTCGCAGCTTCAATATTTTTTTGCTCCACACCGCAGTCCACCATCAGAATGCCGGAGATCCGGTCATAGCGGGCGGCGCAGTAATAGCAGAGCGAAAGCTTCTCGCGCACATTGAGAAACAGCTTGGAGGATGGAGTTCCGCCATAGAGGGCCGTCATCAGCCGCATCGCGGTCTGCTCCCGCGGGCCGACCGGCACTCCCGTCCGGAAGCCCAGCACCATCTTCGACTGGGCTACGTCGAATCGTTCGGTCACTTCGTGCACCTCATCCGCCCGCCCGACGATCCGCGCCGGTATGAAGGGACCGGGATGCCGCTCCAGGCCCGCGAACGCCCGCTTCATCACCTGCGACGCCTGCGAGGGGTCGCCCGGGCCGACAAAGACAATTTCGACCGCCGCGCGGTCAATCAGCTTTCGGTAAGCATCCGCCGCCGATTTTGCTGTCAAGGCGCGTGCCTGTGCAGCAGTGCCGTATTTCTGGAGCGCCGCCGGATCACCGCGTCCCATCAGCTCGCGGCAGCGCATGACGGCATAGGTGCGCTTATCATTGATCTGCGCCTCAATCGTATCGATCAGGAACTGGCGCTCCAGCTCAAAATCCCGCTCCGGGAACGCTCCATCCCGGATCACCGGAGAAAAGACGATCCTTGCGGCAAGCTCCGCTCCCTCGCGCACCAGTTCTTCCCCGCCGAGGGCAAAACGGTCGTCGAGAGTCTTAATCCCGATGGTCACAATCTGGTTTCCGCCGCTCTTGCTCACATCGCTGACCAGCGAAGCGCCATAGAGGGCATCGAGACGGCGGTTGAGCTGGGTGAAATCCTCACAGCCCTCACAGCCCTTGCGCATCAGGCAGGGCAGCAGCGCGTTTGCGCTGATCGTTTCGGCATCCATCGGTACAATCAGATTGACCGACAGGCGATTGTGTTTGAATTTGGAGTCGCTCAGCACCGAGAGGGAAACTCCCTGTGCGAGAGCGGTGCGCATCAAATCGGCTGCCATAATAAACCTCTCTTGTCGTTTCAAAATTGCCTGTCCGTCCGGCGGACAGGCGGCCTGCCGCAATCCTATGGGAGGCGCGATGATCCCAGCCCGCCCGGCAGACTGGGATCATCGGCCGCCAAAAGATGGCGCCACAGCTACTACGCGGCTATTATACCACAGGAAATTCATTTTACCAAATAACATTCCAATAACAAAACCGGCGCGTTCGCCGCCGTGGTTTATCCCCGGCATCCTCTGTACTGCGCGGGCGGACAGCAACAGGGATGCCGGAGCTTGAGGTCGTGATTTACACCCGGCGTCCGCTGTGCTATAATGACAAAAACGTAAAGGGGGGGAAACGATGAAGGCTTTTCCGATCAATCAGAACGATGCGGGCCAGAGGCTGGACCGCTTTGTGAAAAAGGTCGCCCCCACTCTGCCCGGAGGGCTGCTTCAGCGCTATATCCGCATCAAGCGGATCAAAGTCAACGGAAAGCGGGCGGAAAACAATACAATTCTGTCCCCGGGGGATCTCGTCGAGCTTTATATCAATGATGAGTTTTTCCCGCCAGAGGAAACGTCCCCCCTCGCCTTCCTCGCTGCAAAGCGGGAGCTGAATATCGTCTATGAGGACGAAAATCTCCTGCTGGCCGACAAAGAGCCGGGCTTGGTGGTGCACGAGGATGAGAGCGGAGAGCGCGACACCCTCATCAGGCGAATCCAGCGCTATCTGTATGAAAAAGGGGAGTATGACCCCGCCGCCGAAAACAGCTTTTCGCCCGCCCTCTGCAACCGAATCGACCGCAACACCGGTGGAATTGTCATCGCCGCAAAGAATGCTGCCACCCTGCGGGTGGTCAATGAGCTGATCCGGGAACGTCTGATCGAAAAATACTATCTCTGCGTTGTTTTTGGACACCCGGTCCCCAAGGAAGCAACTTTGAAGAATTTTCTGCTCAAGGACGAGCGGGAAAAGCTGGTGTCCGTCTTTGATCAGCCCCGTCCCGGCGCACGGACCGCAATGACCAAATACCGCGTCACAGCCGAGACCGACCGCTTCTCGCTGCTGGAGGTCGAACTGCTGACCGGGCGCACCCATCAAATCCGCGCACAGATGGCCTATGCAGGGCACCCTCTGCTCGGGGATACCAAGTACGGCACTGCCGCTCTCAACCGCGGAACCGGATGGCGCTTTCAGGCGCTTTATGCCTACCGGGTCAGATTCAACGCGGGAGAGCGTGCCGAACATCTTTCTTATCTGAATGGCAGAGCTTTTCAAGTAAAGCGAGTTCCCTTTACAGATATTTTCCCGACATTTTGATCAGGGGAATCCGGGCCTGAAGCAGTAGCTTCAGGCCCGGATTCCTTTTGGGCTCGGCGGACACCCGCAAAGGCCCTCCATCTTTAATGCGCAGAGGAGCTGCCGTCCGCCGGCGATTCCCCGCCAAAGACGCCGCCTCGCTTCAGCACAAACCGCTGGGTGGGGTATCCGTACTCCACCAGCATCTCGGCCTCAGCAAAGCCAAGGGCCATGATCGCCCTGCGCTGCCCGGTATCCGCCCGATCCCCTTCGCGGTAGGTTGTGATGCTGACCTCGCAATCCCGCCCCAGTTCCGCCAGCACCCGGTCGAGCAGCGCTTCCGGAACCCCCAGATTCCGGTAAAACGGGTGAACCCCAAAGAATCCGATGGTGTTCATTTCCCGGGAAAAGAGGAGGATTCCGGCAGCGGACGCCCCATCCTTCAGAATCAGCGCCTGCCGGCGGCGGATCTGCTCCCGCAGAACCGGAAGATATTCTTCCTCATACAGATGCGGAAAGTCGCCGATTACCTGCCGGACTAGCTCCATCCAGCAGGGAATGTCCTTCTCCAAGGCATAAGCGATCTCCCACGCCGTTGCACCGCGGGGAACGGTCCTGTTTTCTCCCGGGTGAAACGGAAGCTGAAGAGGATAAAACCGCTCCCCCTCCCGGTATCTGCGGGGCGGCTGCTTATACATTGCCGTAAAGGCACCGGTAAATGCCTGCTGGCTTTCATAACCTGCCTCCAGCGCGATCTCCATAATCGGTTTTTCAGAAAAGACCAGCAGCTTTGCCGCCTCCGTCAGCCTGCGGCGCTGCGTATAGTTATGGATGGTCAGCCCGACCGTCCCGGAAAAAATGCGGTGCAGATGGTATTTGGAATAGTGGACCGCATCCGCAACCAGCTTCAGATCGACCTTCTCATCCAGATGTGATTCAATATATTCCACCGCCGCCGCGATGCTTTCAAATTTGCAGTCGGTCATCTGATCCCCTCCCCGGCGGACGATTGTAGCAAAGATTCCGGCGATGCGTTTCATCATTCTTGCGATTTTTCGATTCATCCTTATTATAACGAAACGATACCCCGGCGGCTACCCCCTTTCTTTTCGACAAAATCAGGCGCTCCCCATTTCAGGTCTTGCAATTACCGCAGCGATCTATTAAAATAGGAGTAGCCGCGGATATTAGCACTTGCTAACCAAAATGAATTCCGGAAAGTTCCATATCTGCGGTTGTGCCGCCGGCACAAAATTTTGTGAAAAGAAAGGATTCCTTCCCATGAAGAAATTGCTATCTCTGTCCCTCGCACTTGCGTTGGGGCTTTCTCTGCTTGCGGGCTGCGCGGGCGCTTCCTCTTCACAGGCTGAAACGTCTGCGTCCCCCGCCTCTTCCGTTTCCGCTTTAAATGAAACGGTCTCTTCCGAATCCGCCCCCGAACCGGCGGCGCCTGCACCCTCTGTTCCCGCCGGCCAGTCCGCGGCTTCCTCCGAGACGGAATCCTCTTCCGAAACGGCGCCCGCTTCCATCGGGGAGCCTGCTTCCTCCGAAAGCGATACGGGTTCCGGTTCCGGGGCGGTCCGGGTCATGGCCCTCAAAGGACCGACCGCGATGGGAATGGTGCAGCTGATGAAGGAAAACGGAGAAACCGGACTCTATGATTTCACCATCGCTGCCGCCATCGACGAGGTTACTCCCAAGATCGTGCAGGGCTCGGTGGATATCGCCGCTGTTCCGGCCAATCTCGCCGCAGTCCTCTATAATAACACCCAGGGGAAAATTCAGGTCATCGGCATCAACACCCTCGGCGTTCTCTACGTTGTCGAGGCAGGCGAAACGGTACAGACTGCCGCCGATCTGAAGGGCAGGACGATCTACGCCAGCGGAAAGGGCGCAACTCCCGAATATGCCCTGAACTACATTCTGGAACAGAACGGCCTTACTCCCGGCAAGGATGTCACCATTGAATGGAAATCGGAGCATGCCGAGTGCGTCGCCGCCCTGACCTCCGATGAGGATGGAATCGCCATGCTGCCTCAGCCGTTTGTAGCCACCGCACAGGCCAAAAATTCCGACATCCGCATCGCTCTCGATCTGACTGAGGAATGGGATGCCGTCCAGCAGGATGAGGCAAATCCCAGTTCTCTGCTTACCGGCGTGGTGATTGCCCGCACCGAGTTTATCGAAAACCGCCCTGAGGAGCTCGACGCTTTCCTCAACAGCTACGGAGATTCGGTCAAATTTGTGAACGAAAACACGGAAGAGGCGGCGGAACTGATCGGGGAATACAATATTGTCCCTGCCGCCGTTGCGGTAAAAGCCCTGCCTTACTGCAATATCGTTCTGATTGAGAGCACCGATATGAAGGAGAAGCTCTCGGGTTACCTCTCAGTCCTTTTCGAACAGAATCCCAAGTCGGTCGGCGGCCAGCTGCCCGGCGATGCCTTCTACTACGGCGTATAGGCAGCTGTGCACAGCACCCGCAGGAAAGCATTCCTGCGGGTGCTTGCGTTTTATCCCCAATTGGGTTACACTATCCTTGCTGTATTTCGAATTCCGTCACATCCGAAGGAGATGTAAGCCATGAAACGCTACAATTTTGACCGGGTCATCGACCGCAGCGGAACCCAAGCCAAAAAACTGCTTCAGCTTCCCAAGGGGGCGCCGGATGATGTGCTGAGCCTCTGGATCGCAGACATGGACTTTGCCTGTGCCGACCCGATTCTCGAAGCACTGCACCGCCGGATTGACGAGGGAATCTTTGGATATACCCAATATAAAACCCCTGAATGCATGGCCGCAATCACCGGCTGGTTTTTCCGGCGGTTCGGCTGGGAGATTGACCCCGGCGAAATCTTTTTCTCGCCCGGAGTTGTCCCTGCGCTCGGCGCTCTGATCAGCATCCTCTCGGACGAGGGGGATGGCATCGTCATCCAAAACCCTGTCTATGGCCCCTTCGCCGGAAAAATTGCGGGCAACGGCCGCCGGGTGGTTCAGAATCCGCTGATCTGCCGCGACGGCGATTACACGATGGATTTCGACGATCTTGCAGCCAAACTGGACGATCCCACCGTCAAAGGGATGATCCTTTGCAGCCCTCACAACCCTTCCGGACGGGTTTGGACGCAGGAGGAGCTGAAAACCGTCGTCTCCCTCTGCGAAGCACGGGATAAGTGGATCATTGCCGATGAAATTCACTGCGATATCGTTCGGGCGGGGGTAAAGCACCATCCGCTGCTCAAGCTCTGCCCCGAATACCGCCGCCGAATCATCTCCTGCACCGCTCCAAGCAAAACCTTCAACCTCGCAGGAATGCAAATGTCAAGCATCGTGATCCCCAATCCCGAATATCAGGCGCTCTGGAAGCGTCAGACCATTGAGCGCACCGGACTTTTCCATCCTGGCGCTCTCGGTGTAACCGCGATGATCGCAGCCTACAACGAGGCGGAGGACTGGGTTGACCAGATGAACGCCTATGTCGATGAAAATTTTCGCTTTGCCGCCGGCTTTATTGCCCGGGAGCTTCCGCTCGCGCGGGTTATCCCTTCGCAGGGCACCTACCTGCTTTGGGTGGACTGCCGCGGCTACGGATTTTCTCCCGACGAGCTGGCCGAACGGATGCTGCACCGGGGACGCCTCGCCCTTGACGAAGGGGTGATCTTCGGGGAAGGCGGCGAGGGGTTCGAGCGGATCAATCTCGCCTGTCCCCGCAGCGTCGTTGCGGAATTCCTCAAGCGGTTCTGCCGCGCGCTTTCCTGACCAGCTCTGATTCCTGCCGCATTCGCAGAACGCCCCGCCTCTCCGCTGCAAATTTCCCGCTCTGCCCGCCAATTTGCCCCGTCTCTGCGCGATGCGAAATGCCGGCCTTTTCGCATCGCGTTTTTCTATTGTGCCGCTTTTGCAAACAGAACCGCCGGCTCTGCCGGTGATGGCAAAAAGCTTTCCCTTCAAGCGCCGGGTGAAACGGACCGCCAACAGCCTTCAGACAGCGGGAGGCTGTCACCCCAGCAGCGGCAGCCCCCCTGATGGGCTGCGGGGCGGTCGATGCAAACGGAACATTTCAGCTTCTATTGAGCGGCATGCTGCATCATGCCCTTCCGGGATCTGCTCAACCCTCCGGCTTAACCGGAGATCCCGACTCCTTTTGAAAGAAGATGTCTGCCATGACAAGGCCCACCTCGGACCAAATCGCCTACCTCGCGCTGATTGACCCTGACGCCTCCTACCGGCTGGCCAAGCGGATGGAGCGTTTTAAGAGCAATTCAGTGCTCGGTTACCGTACCGCCGGCTCCAGGGCGGAATTCGAAACCGGTGAAATGCTGCTGGAGGAGATGCGCGCCATCGGATTATCCGATCTGCGCAAAGATCCCTTCCCTGTTGACGGCTGGGAATTCCGCAAGGCGCGGATGCAGTTTACCGATGACGAAGACGGTGAGCATTACTGCGAACTCGGCGGCTACCAGACCAATTTTCACACCAACGGCTGGAAACGTTTTGCCGTCGTTGACGCCGGGCGCTGCACCGAAGCCGAGCTTTCCCGGCTCGACGTACGCGGCAAGCTGGTGCTCGCCGATATCAATCAGCGGGACGACTGGTGGATTTCCTACCCGGTTTATCAGGCTTACCTGCACGGCGCAGCCGCGGTGATCGCCGTACAGCAAAACGGCTACGGCGAGGTGGATTCCGCCGCTCTGAACGCTCAGAACATCTGCGGTCCGGCCGATGCCCCCGCCTTTTCCCTCTCGCGCCGGGATGCCCGCGCACTGCGCGCCCAGATGGAGGACGGAGAAATTTCCGTTCTGTTCGACGCACATTCCACCGTAACCCCCGGGCAGACCTCCTATAACATTGTAGGCAGTATTCCCGGCGCGGACCCAGACTCAATGATTCTGGTCAGCGCGCATTACGACAGCTATTTTTCCGGCTTTCAGGACGATAACGCCGCCGTCGCGCTGATGCTCGGCATCGCGCGGGCGCTTGCCGCAAGCGGAATCAAACCGCGTCATACCGTCGTTTTCTGTGCGATGGCTGCAGAGGAGTGGGGCGTTTCTGATACCAAATACGACTGGTCGACCGGCGCTTACAGCCAGATTTTCCGGGTGCACCCCGAGTGGGCCGGAAAAATCATCGCTGACCTGAATTTCGAGCTTCCCGCCTATGCCCACGATACACAGGATGTCATCCGCTGCGTCTATGAGTACGCAGGTTTTCTCCGGGAATTCTCACAGGGATTCCGGGATGTAGGACATATCTACCCCGACGGGGTTTCGGTCGTCTCCCCTGTCCTGACCTGGTCAGATGACTTCTCCCTCTCAATCGCGGGCGTCCCCTCGCTGGTCAACGATTTTGCCGGCGGGAGCTTTATGGAGACCCACTACCACTCCCAATTTGACAACGACGATGCCTACGATCCCGATATTTACCGTTTCCACCATGAGCTGTATGGCTGCTTGCTACTGGCCTTTGACCGCTGCCTGCTGCCGCCCCTCGATTTTTCTCCGCGGCTCGAGGCGCTGTGCAACTCCCTTGACCGGGAGTGGTCCGATTCACAGCAGGCAGACGAGCTGACGGAGGCGGTCGGACAGGCGCTTCGGGTGGCCGGCCGCTGCCGCGACCGGGTCGGCGCACTCAACCGGCGCTTTGCGTCTCTCGCCCACAGAGATGCGGAAGCCGTCCGGCTCTGGGAGGATTCCCGGCCTCTGGAACGGGAGCTGCTCGCCGCCTTCCGTTTCTGCGAGGATGCCTTTGTGCGCCTGACATGGCACGATGAGGTGATTTTTCCGCATCAGTATGCCCAGCGCAATTTGACTCTGCTTGCGCGTGCGGCCGAGGCACTCACGCTGGGCGACCGTCGCGGTGCGCTCGAGGCCCTCGCCGGAATCGACGCCAATCACTATGCCCGCTTTTTCAGTCGTGAGGTCTGCCGTCATTTTACCGACTATGCGCTCCATCAGCCCGCCGAACGGCTGATGTGGGGCGCGGGACGGCTTCCCGGACACTGCGAGCTGTTCGAAGCCGTGCGCGCGCTGGAGGAAAACCGCGCGGATTCCTCTCAGATTCTGCGGGAAATCGGACAGGCGCAGGACGCGCAGCGCTGTCTTCTCGCCCAAAGCATCCGCCAGGAAACCGAGGACTGCCGCACCCTCGCCTCCCTTCTGGAGAGGGCGGAGGAAAGCCGAGTATTTCAATGAAATAAAGAGGTTTCGGGAGTTTACCCGCCGTTTGGCAAAACAAAACGCGGTTGGCCGCGGTCAATTGCGATTAAACCTTGCACAATCCGTTTGCGAAAGACTTGTATAGAATGCTATACTGAAATTGTTCAGAGAAGCAGCTCCATCCGGCAAATCGGGAGCGCGAAAAACCGCGTTCTTCCATAGGGGTGGAATTATGAACTAGCCAAAACTCGCCTAGTGGATATGCAAAACAACCAATCTCCAACGATACAAAGGTGAGTGAAACTGTGAAAACAGACCGATTATACCGTGTAGAGAAAAAGGATATCGAGAAGCTCAATTCGCTGCTGACCGAATCCTTCGCAAAAGATCCTCTCTACCTCAACTTGATCCCGCAAGCAGAAAAACGTCAAAAACTTCTGCCGGAACTTTTTAGCTGCGATCTTGATGAACTCTTTGAAAACTGCGAAATCTACGCCGACAGCCCCGATCTCAACGGAATTATCATTGTTTCGGACGAAAGCGAGCCCTACAACCCGCTCAAGTACTATGCCGTTGAGCTGTTTTACGCGCTCAAGACCAATCTTTACCTGATTCGTGACGACCATTCGCTTAAAACCCTTTGGAACTTCATCAAGGGGAAGGCTTACCTCAACTCCGAGTGGACCAACGACCTGCACACCGACCGGCGAATGCATATTATCTACTTTTCGGTGCGGCCCTCGATGCGCGGCAAAGGCATTGCCACCAAGCTGATGAACGCGGTGCGCGACTATGCCGATGAGAACAGGCTTCTCGTTTCGCTGGAAACCCACAACGAGCACAATGTCAAGATGTATGAGCACTACGGTTTCCATCTTTTTGAAGTAGTTCAGAAACATTTCAGCCTCAAGCAGTACTGCATGGTGCGCTGAAACGGCGGGTTCTATCCCGCAAAATGCCCCGGGAAATATCCCGGGGCATTTTTTATCCGGTCCGCGCCTGCGGCATCTATTTTGCGGCAGCGCGCGCCCTTTCCTGCTTTGAAATCCAGATCGCGCAGGTCGCATCTCCGGTGATGTTCAGGGTGGTGCGCCCCATATCAAAAATCTTATCCACGCCGGCGATCAGTGCAATACCCTCCACCGGGATTCCAACGGCGCTCAGCACCATCGAAAGCATGATCATCCCCGCTCCGGACACACCGGCAGTGCCGATGGAAGCCAGCGTAGCGGTCAAAACCACCATGGCCATCTGTGAGAGAGTCAGGGTAATTCCATAGCAGCTGGCGATAAAGACGGTGGCAACCGCCTGATAAATTGCGGTGCCATCCATGTTGATGGTTGCCCCCAGCGGCAGCACAAACGAACTGATCTCCGGTTCCGCCCCCATTTTGTTACAGCACTCGATATTGAGCGGCAGGGTCGCGTTGGAGGAGGTTGTCGTAAAGGCGCAGATCATAGCGGGAGCCATTCCCCGGAAGAAGGCGATGGGGCTCATCCCGCTGAGGAACCGGACGCTAAACCCATAAACCAGCACCACATGGAGCAGATACCCCAGATAGGCGACGCCGATAACGATGGCCAAAGAGCCGACGATGGAGGGTCCGTTGACCGCGACCACGTTGCACATCAGGCAGAATACACCAATCGGGGTAATCTGGATGATCATCATCATGATCTTCATGACGACCTCGCTCATGCAGTTGACCAGTTCCGCAATTTTTTCTCCCTTTTCACCGGCAGCAAGAATGCCCGCTCCGGCAAACAGGGCGATCACGATGACAGGGAGCATATCCGAAGCCACCATCGGTTGGAGTGCGTTGCTTGGAAAAATCCCCACGATGACATCCATCACGTTCGAGCCGGTCGCCGCATATTCCGCTCCGCTCGTTTCCAGACGGGGAAATGCTCCAACAAAGGCGTTGGCTAAAGCAAGCCCTATGATAACAGCCACCGCGGTGGTGAAGATATAGTAAACAAAAGTACGGATTCCGACCGACCCGACCCGCCGAAGGTCCTTCAGGGAAACAACCCCATCGGTGATCGAAAACAGAACGACCGGCACCACCAGGAATTTCAGCAGATTGATGTAAATAGTGCCAAAGGGTTTGATATACTGCGTAGTAAACTCAGGACTGCCCAAAAAGCAAAGCCCGGTAAGGATGCCGAGAAACATGCCGATAAAAATCCGAACCGGCAGGGATAGCTTTTGTTTTGCCATATGAATGCTCCTTCTTCATGTTATTAATTGTCCCAGCTCATGCCCAAATCATAAACGATTATCCATAATATGTATATATTTACATATATTTCTTAACAAAAGCTAAATTATTTCTTGCTTACGCTTGATTGCTTCTGAATATTCGGCCGGTAGATGCCGTTCTTTTCAGGCATTCGGAACCGGTACATCTTCGGTGCGGTCTCCTCCCCCGAATCGGATGATCTTCCCAAAACTTCTTTGGGTCTTTTTCGAATATCCTTTTCCGCACATATCGGCACAGGCGGGAAGCATATACAGTGTCTTCCAGAGTATGAATGCGTTTTTCTATCACTGTACCGCTGTTTTCCGGTACCGGCACAACCACTGCGGCCGCAACATAGGATGGAATACAGTGACTTTTGAATGAAGGAGCTACCATCCTATGTATCTGCCGAATCATACCTTTTACTCCCGCAACCGTCCGGTGGTTCCGCTGCCCAACCCCGGCGAGGGAGGACCCGTCTACCCCGGACCGGACGCCTCCACCCCGGTTATCCCGCTGCCCAACCCCGGCGAGGGAGGACCCGTCTACCCCGGACCGGACGCCTCCACCCCGGTTATCCCGCTGCCCAACCCCGGCGAGGGAGGACCCGTCTACCCCGGACCGGACGCCTCCACCCCGGTTATCCCGCTGCCCAATCCCGACGAGGGAGGACCTGTCTACCCCGGCCCCCCCTCTGTCAGCTGGCCTAATCTCTGTTACTACTGCACTGCCGGAAGAAACGCCGCCGTCCGATTTCTCAATGCTGCGGAGGGCTACAATCCATTCCGGGTCTTTCTCAACAACAACCTGATCGTCAACAGCCTGAGCTTTGGGGCGCTGACCCCATACGGCCGGGTCACCAATGGCTATCAGACGGTGACGGTGACAGGTCCGGACGGCTATATCTACCTGCAAAAATCGCTTCCTTTCCGGGCGGACAGCCAATATACAGTTGCTGTCACCAAAACGGCAAGCGGACTCGATCTGACACAAATTACCGACGATTCCTGCCCGCATCCGGGAAATCTTTCCTGCCTGCGTCTCTGCAATTTGGCCTACAACTCCAATCCGCTTGACCTTTTGCTCGCCAACGGACGGATGATCTATACCGACGTCCGTTTCCGGGAGAGCACCCCCTTCAAACGAATCCGCCCGGGCGATTACCAGTTTTACCTTGCGGAAACCGGACAGTATGCCGCCCCCTACCTCGGGGTGATCGATCTGGTAGATAACTCCGCAGAGGTTTACCCGCTCTCCGAGCTGCTGGTTTCCTTCTATCTGACGGTCCGATCCAATATCTCCTATACCATCTTTGTCCTGAGCCGGGGAAGCACACCGGATGCAATCGGACTTTTGGCGGTCGAGGATTCCTGAATGGGTGTCTCCTGCGGCAAGTCATAGCCGCAGGAGAAACTGGTCGCTTGTGCAGAACCCGTCAGCGCCGATTACCGGCGGGCGTCTCAGAGCGCACCCTATTCCGACCGCATCACCTTCTCCGCAGGCCGTAAACGGGCGATGCTGCCCAAGCAGCAGTTCTCTGTCATCGAAAGGGGTCCGGCGGCAGCCCGATTCACCCGGTGTTGGAAGCGAAAACCTTTTATGGGCGCCTTCTCCGGCAGAACCGGCAGTTTCTCTCCCACAGTAGAGGCCGCGCTTAAAAAGCGCGGCCTCTACTGTGCCGCTCTCCGCTCGGGTGCGCCGGGCAGGCGGAGCAGGAAAGAGCGGCTCACAGGCCGCCCTTTTACGGGCTGCGGGGCGGGCAACAAACAAGAACCTTTGGATGATAGGAAGCCGATCGATAGAAGGATAGTTTTCCTTTTACGGGCTGCGGGACGAGCGATGCAAGAGGAAAATTTTCAGTATCTTTTGAGAGGTTTTCCGGTACAAAGCCCTTTTTAGTGCTTAACACTGCCAGCGCCTGAATGACGCTGGCTTTCACTTTGTTCAAGCTGTTATGGACTGATTCCTTAGCTACACCCTTGAAAGGGTCTTCATATTCTTTTGTGTATAGCTCATCTTCAATCTGATCTTGTTTTTCCTGCTTTCTGATGTATTTTGCAATGGTTGCTTCATTAAGTTCCACGGCACTTACATAGTACCCTGTTGCCCAAAACCTTCTATTCCCAAACTTATACTTGAGATTGCTGTGTCTATCGAATATCATCATCGCACTTTTCCCTTTGAGATACCCCATAAAACTTGACACGCTATACTTTGGCGGTATTGAGAGCAGCAGATGGATATGGTCCGGCATCATATGCCCTTCTATAATTTCAACGCCTTTCCATTTACACAAATCCCGTATGATCTGTTGTATATCTGCGTGCATTTGATTGTAAATAATCTTTCTCCGGTACTTCGGAGTGAATACTATGTGGTGCTTGCACAGCCATTTTGTATGTGCTGAACTTTCTGCCATGGGACATCACCTTTCTTTTGCTTTTTGACGGCTTGAACACTCGTCATTTTAACAGAAAGGTGCTGTCCTTGCTTAAGCCTTCAATCTCACCCGCATAGCGGGTGGCTTTTTGTATGTTAGACGGCAAGACGCCTAACATACCTGCTAAAGCAGGGCGCAAAAAAGGGTCAGCCCAAATGGGCCGACCCTTTTTGAGATGGGACATTCATATCTGTTTTTCGTAGTACTCAATCAGTGCCTGCGTTCCCTGCTCCCCATGACCAAGTTCGATCATCTTCTCATAGAGATGCAGCACACTGTCGAGCATCTCAAGCTCAATTCCACGCGCGTCACATTCCTCCTTGATGATCTTCATATCCTTGACAAAATGCTTGATAAAAAAGCCCGGGGCAAAATCCCCCTTGAGGACCCGGGGCGCCATGTTGCTGATCTGCCAGCTTCCCGCAGCGCCGCCACTGATCGCCGAGAGCATCGCCGCAGGATCCAGACCTGATTTCCTCGCGTAGGCGATCGCCTCGGTATAGGCAGCGGTAGCTCCCGCCACACAAATTTGATTGCAGGCCTTGGTGTGCTGCCCGCATCCCGCAGGCCCCATATAGTGGATCGCCTTGCCCATGCACTGGAAGAGAGGCAGAGCCTCGGCAAAATCCGCCTCATCGCCGCCAACCATAATGGAAAGGGCGGCATTTCGGGCGCCGCTGTCTCCGCCGGAAACCGGCGCATCCATCACCCGGATGCCGCGGCGCTTTCCCTCGGCATAAAGGCGTTTGGCCAATGCCGGGGAGGAGGTAGTCATGTCGATCACCAGAGTACCCGGCCGGACGTTCTCAAGGATTCCGGATTTTCCGAGAAAAACCTCTTCGACATCCTTTGGATAGCCGACCATGACAAACACCGCATCCGCACCGGATACCGCTCCGGACACCGTTTCACAGGGAGTCAGGCCATACTCCTTCGCCAGCGGAAGCAGCTTTTCCATCCTTCGGCTGTAGGCGCTGACGGAATAACCGTTTTTAACCAGATGCCCCGCCATCGGGGCGCCCATGACGCCGACACCGATCCATGCAATTTGCCTCATAACAACGTCCCCCTTTTGTCAGCTCTTACTCTTCTCCCTCTTCTTCGGGCATATCCCAAGAGGTATAGACCTCCTGCACGTCATCGTTCTCTTCAAGCAGATCGATCAGCTTCTGCATCTTCTGTGCCTGTTCCGGGTCGTCGATTTTGGTCAGGGTCGTTGGGACATACTCCACCTCGGCGGAGGCAAAGGCGTAGCCCAGCGCTTCCAGAGCGATGCGGACGTTGCGGCATTCGGCAGGCTCGGTCACGATCTCAATTCCGCCATCCTCATACTTAATGTCGATCACGCCGTCCAGCATGGCGTCCTCAAAAATCTTATCCTCGCTGATTTTTCCGTCCTCATTGTCGATGGCGATGATGCCCTTCTGCTCAAACAGAAAGGAGACGCTGCCATTCTGACCGAGATTTCCGCCGCACTTGTCAAAATAGTGGCGCAGGTCTCCGGCAGTACGGTTGCGGTTGTCGGTCAGTGCCTCAACCATCACCGCCACGCCGCAAGGGCCGTAGCCCTCATAGGTCATCTCTTCGTAGTCATTCTTATCTCCGTCACCCATAGCCTTTTTGATAATCCGCTCGACATTTTCGTTCGGGACGTTATTGGCCTTGGCCTTGGCGACTAGGTCGCGAAGCTTGCTGTTGGAGTTGGGGTCTCCTCCGCCCTCTCGCACCGCAACGGCAATTTCACGACCGATCTTGGTGAAAACGTTGGCACGCTTGGAATCGGTCGCTTCCTTCTTACGTTTGATGGTACTCCATTTCGAATGTCCGGACATGATAAATCCCCCAAATCTAAAACGTTCAATTTGTATTTGTTTATTATAGCAAAAATCCGGGTGCAGGGAAAGCCCCCAAACGAATTTTTTGTGAGATTTCTCCTGCGGGCAGCGTTTTCGACGGAATCCCGGAAGCCCGCGGGTTTCGTTTCTCAGGCATCTTCCAGTTCTATTCCGCAGGATTCGCAGCGGCAGCAGCTTCGTCAGCCGCGCGAAAGCGGACGACCGACAGTCGTTCCATTCTGCAGGGTGCGCAGAGGCTGCAGCGGCAAAACAGCAAAACGCGGAACAAGGGCCGGAAAGGAAATATCTTTCCCGGCCCTCGCCCTTGTACTGTCTAAGCGTATAGAACCGCCCGCAGGACAAAAAGCTTTCGCTTCCGGCATCAGACAAGACAGGATGCCGACAACAGTTTTCAGGGAATAAAGAAGCCGCCGTTGGGACGGCAGCGGGCCATCAATAGGCCGCCGCGCAAGAGCCGCCGGGGAAAACCGTCGGGTCTCTTAAAAGGCATACCGGCATTCCTCCGATGGCTTGCTCAGGCCGGGGGACCTGACTCCATCAGCCGCAGCATCGCATCATTGGCCTGCATTCCGCCATCCGGCAGCACCCAGAGAACCGCCAGATTCTCCCTCTCGGCCAGCATTTCCCCCGTTTTCTGATCCAGCAGGAAGAGAGCAGTCGAGAAAAGATCGGCGTCGGCCGCCGAGGAACAGACAACCGTGACGCTCCGGCAGCGTTCTCCGGGGTGCAGGGTGGCGGGATCGATGATATGGTGGGCGCGGTGCCGCTTTCCATCCTGTTCGTACCAAAAGAACCGTTGGTAATCCCCGCTTGTAGACACTGCCCCGGATGGAATTCTCAGCGACGCGAGGGACGGCGCCTGCGACAAAATGGCCCTGTCGGGCGACTGAACGCCGATTTCCCACACCGGCTTTCCATCCGGCGGATGGCCGCAGCAAAGATTTCCGCCGCTCGAGATCGCAAAGCGGGAAAGCCCTGCGGCTGCCAGTTTCCGCGCCGTGCGTTCGGTCGCGTATCCCTTGGCTACCGCTCCGAGGTCAAGCAGCGACTTCGGGTCGGCGAGCCGCACCCGCCCGGAATCCTCCTCCAGCACCAGAAGCTCCGGCGCGGCATGGCCCGCCGCCTCCCGCAGCGTTTTTTCATCCGGAATAAGCCGGTTTCCCGAAACGATAGCCCGACGCCAAAGCTCGGTCACTGCGCCGAAGGTGGGCGAAACTGTCCCCAGAGTGCGCCGCTCCCCCTCGCGGGCATAGAGAAGCAGGGAAAAAAGCGGTTCCCCCACCGCCAGCGGCTCTCCCCCCGCCGCACGGTTGACCGCATACAAATTAACAATTGTCTCCGATTCGGAAAATCGGTCATAAATTGAATGAAATCCGGTAAAGCTATCGACGGCGAGGTCGAGATACCAATCAAACTCCTCGCGGGTCGGGACACTGGCCGTG
Source organism: Ruminococcaceae bacterium D5 (assembly GCA_900113995.1). Classification (GTDB taxonomy): domain Bacteria; phylum Bacillota; class Clostridia; order Oscillospirales; family Ruminococcaceae; genus Yanshouia. Next base: position 24,779 of record FORK01000005.1, read on the forward strand.
AGGGTAATTACGGAATCAAAAACGCCCCAGAAGGTCGCGGTATATCGGAGCAAACGCGGCCGCAGCGAAAAAAGAAGCAGAGCGGCGCAGCAGGCCGCCAGGAATCCCCGCCGCAGGCTCTGCGAACGTTTGCAACGCGCCATCCCTCTACCGCCTTTCTCCCGTATGCAAGGGATAGTTTGTCCGCCGGGCGGCATTTTATCAGAACCACCCAGCGGCGGATGTCCAATTTATGATGGAGGTTTTTCTATGAAACGCATTGGCACCCTAATGCTTGCGGCGGCCCTCATCCTGTCACTGGCCGCCTGCAGCAACAGCTCCTCCTCTATGGGGAGCAGCCTCTCTTCCGCTGGGAACGCCCTGGACGGAAATGCCAGCTCCGAAACATTCGGCGAGATGATCGACGAGGTTCTTCCCGATGTGGATTACAGCCTGCTCCGAACCGGACTCGGCATCGTTTCGAGCACAGCCGAATCGGCCGCTGCCGAGGGCGCGATTCCCGGCAACGCAAAATTCAGCGCGACCATCTGTGCGCTGGCTGTCAAGCCGGATGGTTCCATCGCCGATGTCAAGTTTGACACTGTCGAAGCCGGTCTCGCCTTTGATTCCAGCGGCACTCTGACCGGAGATGCATCGCAGGAGATTCACACCAAGAAGGAGCTTGGCGACGACTACGGTTTGAAAGCTGCCTCGGGAATCGGCAAGGAGTGGTATGAGCAGATCGATGCCCTGGAGGAATGGATGCGGGGGAAAATGGTCTCCGACGTGCTGGGTATGAAAGTAACCGAGCGCGAGGGGGACGGTAAGCAGCTCACCGACGAAGAGGACCTCAAAACCTCGGTGACCATCTCGGTGACTGATCAGCTCCGCGCGTTGGAGAAGGCTTATGCCGACGCGCAGAAATAGGCTGCTCCATGCGCCGTCCGGCGGGTCCGGACGGCGCGGATTCACAGCATCTCGTCCGACCGATGCACATTCCTAAGAGTTCCCACCGGCCGACATCGTCTTTATCCTCTTTCCCGCCCCGCTTGAAGCGGGGCTTTTTTTGTCCCAGCATGGGAAAGCGCCGGTTCAGCGCGGCGCGTTCGCCTGATGCGGTTTCGGACTTTTTACTCCGGCGCAGAAAATCACTGCCATATTTGCGAAAAGGTTGTCCTGACATCCATCTTTTTTACAAAAGGGGTGGAAAAAAGATGCTGCGCCTGTTATCCTGTTAGCAGGACATTACCACAGGAGGGACACGCATGAAAATTGTAGTATTGGACGGATATCTTCTCGGGTTCGGCGGACGCAGCTGGGAGCCGATCGCCCGGCATGGGGAATTTGCGTATCATGACATGACCACCGCTCAGGATGACGTTGCAGCTGTGATCGGCAACGCGGACGCCGTTTATACCAACCGCTGTCCGGTCAGCGCCGAAACCATCGGCCGCTGCCCCAATCTTAAAATGATCTGCAGCTTCGGCACCGGCTACAACCAGATCGATCTGGACGCCGCCAACCGCCGCGGAATTGTCGTCTGCAACATTCCTTCCTACGGGCGCGGTGCGGTAGCCCAGATGGCAGCGGCGCTGCTTTTCGCCATTGTCCGCAACGTTTCGGCCTTCGATCATTATGTCAAAACGGTGGGCTGGACCTCCCCGGATGACCCCGAGATCTGCTCGATCCGCCAGATGGAGCTGACCGGCAAGACGATCGGTATCCTCGGAATGGGAGACATCGGCTATGCGGTGGCAAAAATTGCAATGGCGATGGACATGAAGGTTCTTGCCTACCGGCGCAGGCCCGACCTCTCGCTGGAAAACGAACAGCTCCGCTTCGTCGATCTGGATACCCTGCTGCGTGAGTCGGATATTCTGAGCCTGCACTGCCCGCTGACCGGCGAAACCAGGGGAATGATCAACCGGGAGGCCCTCGCCAAAATGAAAGACGGGGCAATCCTGATCAACACCGGACGCGGTGCGGTCCTGGAGGAAGCGGCCGTCGTTGAGGCGCTCGACTCCGGCAAGCTTTACGCCGTTGGTGCAGACGTCTTTTCCGGCGACCCCTGCGGTCGCGACAACCCGCTTGCCAACCATCCCCGCTGCATCGCTACCCCTCATGTCGCCTGGACTCCTGTAGAAACCCGCGACCGAGTCATCGCAATCGGGGGAGAAAATCTCGCGGCGTTTCTGGCAAACCGTCCTCAGAATGTCGTGAATGCCCCGAAGCCTGTCCAATGAGCTTTTCCCGATTGGGCCTGCGCCCGGAAATGGCCGAAAACTGAATATCGGAAAAGGAGTGATTCTGCAATGAAGTACCAAATCACCGGCGAACCGATGCCGGTCGTGATCTGTCAGCTGGAAAATGGAGAGTCGATCGTCACCGAGGGCGGATCGATGTCCTGGATGACTCCCAACATGGAGATGCAGACCTCGGGCGGCGGGAGTCTCGGCAAGGCTTTCGGCAGGATGCTGTCAGGCGAAGCAATTTTCCAGAACATCTATACCGCCAAAGGTGCGGGAGAAATCGCCTTCGCTTCGAGCTTTCCCGGCGCGATCCGCGCGATGCCGATCAGTCCCGAGCGTCCGGTCATCGTCCAGAAGAAGGCCTTTCTGGCATCCGAGCGCGGAGTGGAGCTTTCGGTTTTCTTCCAGAAAAAGATGGGCGCAGGCTTCTTCGGCGGCGAAGGCTTCATCATGCAGAGGCTGTCGGGCCGCGGCCTTGCCTTTATCGAAATCGACGGGTCGGCGGTCGAATACACCCTCGGAGCCGGAGAAAAAATGGTGGTGGACACCGGATACTTAGCGATGATGGATGCTACCTGTTCGATTGATATTGTCACCGTCAAGGGGGTCAAAAACATGCTGTTCGGCGGCGAGGGGATCTTTCATACCGTTGTCACAGGGCCCGGAAAGATCGTTCTCCAGACGATGCCCTTCAGCAGCTTTGCAGGGGCCCTTGCCCCCTTCTTTGCCTCCGGCGGCAAGTGAAAGAAGAGCATTACACTTGAAAAATATCAGGAGCAGCCTTCCCCAAGGTCAAAATGTTCCGGTGAAATTGCCTTTTTGCAGTTTCCGCCTTCTTTGAAAGGATGCCGCGGCAGCTCAGAACGTGCCGCTCCGGACGAAATACGACCATTCGGATGTGCGTGTATGACCTCTGATTTTTGCACCGAACTGTATTTCTGATTTTGGACTTTTTTACATAACACATATCCTCCTTTTCCCGTTCAAATAAGCACAAGGCAGGCACATGGTTATTACCCATGTGCCTGCCTTGTGTCTACGGACGCATTTCGCCGGCGGTTATGGCCGAGGCCGGGATTTCCGGCAAGATCGGGGAGCTTGGGCCGACACCCCGGCATGGTTTTGTACCGGCAAGCCCAGGCAGCACTGAAATTTCTCCGTCTGCACAGCCCGCCCACAGCCCGTAAACGGGGCCAATGCCCTTATTATAAAAGCGCCCTGTTCAATATGCAGCCCGTGGCGATAAAAAGCTATCCGGACAAGGCCAGCAGTCAAATACCGTCGTAAGCCATGACGCCGGGACAGCTTTCGACCCCACAGTATCACAAATGGAGCCAAGCCCCAATCCCTATTCTGCTATCCAAAGATTCTTGTTTGCAGACCGCTTTGCCCGATTCTTGAAGCGAAAGCTTTTTCATCCCCGCTGGCGGTTCTATGCGCTGAATCGCCGCAGTCATGACCACCCCTAAGGGGAGAGGCAGGAAGCGCGGCCTATAAAGCCGTAATCAAAGGGCCGGGAATCCCCGGCCCTTTCTGAAATTGTTTCGGCTCAGCAGATCACATTCCGGGGCGTCCCGTTCAAATAGCAGCCGATATTCTCCATGACGATCCCCGCACGCTTGACCATCGATTCGGCGGTCGCAAAGGCCACATGGGGCGTGGCCACGACGTTGGGTGCCGAGAAAAGCGGATGATCCTCCGCGATGGGAGGCTCGGTTTCAAACACATCGACGCCCGCACCGGCAATTTCTCCGGAGTGCAGGGCCGCAGCCAGCGCCTTGGAATCGACGACAGGGCCGCGCGCGGTATTGATCAGAACGGCGGTCGGCTTCATTAGAGAAAGCTCCCGCTGCCCGATCATGCCGATGGTGGCAGGAGTCTGCGGGACATGCAGCGAAACGATATCGCTTTCCCGGAGCAGCATGTCAAGATCGACATATTCGACCCCTTCCACCTGCTTCTTCGTGCGGCTGTAGGCAAGCACCCGGCAGCCGAAGGCGGCGGCGATCCGCGCCACACGCAGCCCGATCGCGCCGGTGCCGACAACGCCGAAGGTCCTGCCTTCAAGCTCCCAGCCGACGAGTCCATTTTTAGTGCCGCCCTCCCGCACAGCCTTGTCGCAGGCGATGATCCGGCGGCCCAAAGCAATAACCAGGCCAAAGACGAGATCAGCAACTGCCACAGTGGAATATCCGGCACAGTTGCAGACGGTGATGCCGCGCTTTCTGCAATATTCTACATCGACGTGATCGACGCCGGTAAAGGCCACGCAGATCATCTTGAGATTCGGGCACTGCGAAATGACCTCCTCGCGATAGGCAAAGTTGGAAAGAACGACAAGGTCGGCATCCCGGCTTCTTTCAATCAGGGTCGGGGCATCCTCCGCCCGATTGTCATAGGTGGTGATTTCCACCCGATCCCCGAGCTTCTCCCTTGCCATTGCCATCAGCTTGTCGCCGGGCACTCCCAGCGGCTCCAAAAATACAAGCTTCATTTCAAATGTCCTCCTTATTCTGGTTCCATGCGGCCTTCACCGCTCTGTGTCAAGAATAGCACAATTTTCCCGGCAGGGCAATCGGAGAGCAGCCGGATTAAAATTTATTTGCCTGCGCCCTGATCCCCGGATTTTATTTTGCCGCAAAGCACTGAAGGAATCAATGCCTGCACACAGCAAATCATAATCCTGTGCGGCTTCCGCATCTCTAACCGGTTCGAGCCGTCTGAACCCCTTTTGGGCATAAAAATTTATCAGAATAATTTACAAATTATTCACCATATTTAGATCGCTTAATTATATAATATTAATTGCAAATTAGAGATTTATTGCAGCCAAATTTCACCCTATCGGAAGGAAGCGAACCTACATGCAGAAAAAGAGCGTTTACAGCATTGTCCTTTCCGACCGGGTCGTTGAGCAGGTCGATGCACTCGCCTATGAAAATGGTATGAGCCGTTCCGCAATGATCAATCACATCCTCGCGGAGCAGCTTTCCCTGACCACCCCTGAGCAGCAGATGCGCAGCATTCTCTCGGCAGCCGAGGAACTGCTGCGCAGCGGCGGCACGCTGCAGCTTCTGCCCACCCTCGCGGACGGGATGCTCGCTGTGAAGGCGCCGGTGCGCTTCAAATACAATCCTTCGGTGCGCTACGCCGTTGAGCTGCGCACCACCGCACAGGGAATCAGCGGTGAGCTGCGGGCGGCAGCGCGGACCCAGAGCGAAAGCCTCACCGAAGCGCTCGACCGCTTTTTCCTGCTTTTCTCCCGGGAGGCCGGCCTCGATGCCGGACAGACCCACACCGAAAACGGACGATTTACCTTCCGCTTTCTGCTGCCGACCACCGACACCCAAGCGGCGGCACAGCAGATCGCCGGGCTGATCCAGATTATCCAACGGGCGATGAAGTGTTTCTTCGACGCCTACCCCGACCAGAGCGAGTGCATCCGCGCGGTGCGTTCTTCCCTTGGCCGTTCCAAATTGTAATCAAAATCCATCACCATCCAAAAGGAGGTTTCTGCCATGAACGCCAATCAATTTACCCAAAAATCCGCCGAAGCGATTCAGAACGCCCAGGCGCTCGCCGTCGATTACGGCAACACTCAAATTGAGCAGGAACACCTGCTCACCTCTCTGCTTGCGCAGGAAGGCGGTTTTCTTCCCCGCGTTCTGACCAGCGCGGGTATTGACGCTGAAGGACTGGAAAATGCCGCGCGCTCTCTGGTTCAGCAGTTGCCGCGTGTCTCAGGGCCCGGACGGGAGGCCGGAAAGGTCTATATCTCACAGGACGTCGACCGCGCCCTTAACCGGGCCGAAGCCGACGCCAAGCGTCTCGGGGATGAATACCTGTCGGTCGAACACATCCTTGTCGCTCTGACCGAAGAGCCGAATGCCAATCTCCGCAAGCTCTTCCAGCAGTTTCAGGTCACCGCTGACGCGGTGCTGAAGGCTCTGACCGCTGTGCGCGGCAACACGCGGGTCACCAGCGACAATCCTGAGGCGACCTACGAGGCACTCAAAAAATACGGCTCTGACCTTGTCGAGCGGGCGCGGGAAAACAAGCTCGATCCGGTGATCGGACGTGACGAGGAAATCCGCAATGTGATCCGGATCCTTTCCCGCAAAAGCAAGAACAACCCCTGCCTGATCGGCGAGCCGGGCGTCGGTAAGACGGCCATCGCCGAGGGCCTCGCACAGCGGATCGTCCGGGGAGATGTGCCCGAAGGGCTGCGCGACAAAACTATCTTCTCCCTCGATATGGGTTCTCTGGTCGCGGGTGCAAAGTACCGCGGCGAATTTGAAGAACGGCTCAAGGCGGTGCTCAACGAAGTCAAGGCTTCGGACGGACGCATTATCCTCTTCATCGATGAGCTGCACACCATCGTGGGCGCGGGCAAAACCGAAGGCTCGATGGATGCGGGCAACCTTCTGAAGCCGATGCTCGCCCGCGGAGAACTTCACTGCATCGGCGCGACCACTCTCAATGAATACCGGCTCTATATCGAGAAGGATGCCGCCCTGGAGCGGCGGTTCCAGCCGGTGATGGTCGATCCGCCCTCGGTCGAGGATACCATCGCCATCCTGCGGGGACTCAAGGAGCGGTATGAGGTCTTTCATGGGGTGCGGATCACCGATCAGGCGCTGATCGCCGCCGCAACTCTCTCCGACCGCTATATCACCGACCGTTTTCTGCCTGACAAGGCGATCGATCTTGTAGATGAGGCCTGCGCGATGCTCCGCACCGAGATCGACTCGATGCCGACCGAAATCGATGAGATCTCCCGCAAGATCATTCAGCACGAAATCGAAGAGGCGGCCCTCAAAAAGGAGGGCGACGATCCCTCCGCCCGTGAGCATCTCGCCGAGGTGCAGAAGGAACTTTCCGAACTCCGCGACAGGATGAATGAGATGAAGGCCCAATGGGAGGAAGAAAAGAAGTCGATTTCCGGCGTGCAGAAGATCAAAGAGGAGATCGAGCGCACCAACAACCAGATTGAGTCCGCCGAGCGTGCTTACGATCTGAACAAGGCCGCCGAGCTGAAATACGGCGTCCTGCCCGGCCTGCAAAAGCAGCTGGCTGAGGAGGAAGCCAAGTCAGCCAGGCAGCAGAAGGGCAACACCCTTCTGCGGGACCGGGTGACTGACGATGAGATCGCCCGTATCGTTTCCCGCTGGACCGGTATCCCGGTCGCCAAGCTGATGGAGGGCGAACGGGAAAAACTGCTTGCCCTGCCGCAGATCCTGCACGAACGGGTTGTTGGTCAGGATGAGGCAGTACAGCGGGTCAGCGAAGCCATTCTCCGCTCGCGTGCCGGCATCTCCGACCCCAACCGTCCGATCGGCACCTTCCTCTTTCTCGGCCCGACCGGCGTCGGCAAGACCGAGCTAGCCAAGGCGCTGGCAGAGGCGCTTTTCGATGATGAACGCAGCATGGTGCGGATCGATATGAGCGAATATATGGAGAAATACTCCGTCTCCCGTCTGATTGGGGCGCCTCCCGGATACGTCGGCTACGATGAGGGCGGCCAGTTGACCGAGGCGGTCCGCCGTAAGCCCTACTCGGTCGTACTGTTCGATGAGGTGGAAAAAGCGCATCCCGACGTCTTCAATGTCCTTCTTCAGGTCTTTGACGACGGGCGGATCACCGATTCGCAGGGCCGGACAGTGGACTTCAAAAATACTATTATCATCATGACCTCCAACCTGGGGTCGGACATCCTGCTCGACTCGATCGGCGCGGACGGACGCATCTCGAAGGAGGCCGATGAAGCGGTGCACGCGCTGCTGCGCCGCACCTTCCGTCCAGAGTTCCTCAACCGGATTGATGAGACGGTGCTTTTCACCCCTCTTTCCAAGGAGCAGATCAGCAGCATCGTCGATCTGCTGCTTGAACACTTGCAGCGTCGGCTCTCCGACCGCCAGATCAGAATCTCTCTCACCGATGCGGCGAGACGCTATGTCATCGACAACGGCTATGATCCCGCCTACGGCGCACGACCGCTGCGCCGCTACCTCCAGTCAAAGGTAGAGACGCTGGTGGGCCGAATGCTGATCGCAGAGGATGTACCGCACGGCGCGGCCATTACCGTCGATCTCGGCGCAAACGGCCTGACCGCGGCGGTTCAATCGCCGGCATCATCTTAAACCTTAGTAACAAAATGCCCTGCCTGCCGGCAGGGCATTTTGTTACGCTTTTTATGATTCAGACAGAATCAGAATGACAGCATTGGAATAATCTGCAGGTTTCAAAATATTACATTCACTTTTACATTGTTTGAGTTTTAACGAACAATTTGTCGCAAAATAGAAGACAATTTTTAGGAACTTCTTCTAAATAGGAGACAACCAAATCAATCGAAACAGAGAAAATTGTCGACAATTATTTAAAAATGTTGACATTAATTTAAACGCTGTTTTATACTCTGGGTGCAGACAAAACGTCTGTATCGCCAAAATGCCTTCGATCGGGGAGTAAAACAATGGCAAAAACAATCAACAGCATCGACAGAACCGCGACAGTTGCAAATGTCGTGGATGCAATTCGCAACAAAATTATCCTACAGGAATATCCTGCGGGACAAAAGCTCACTGAACTGGCTCTCTCGGCAGAGTATAAAATCTCACGCGGATCAGTCAGGACAGCTCTGCAGGTTATGGAAAATGAAGGTCTGATCGCTACATTGCCAAACGGACGCAAATTAGTGGTGGGAATCACCGAAAAATTTGTCACCGATCTTTATGAAACCCGCGGGATGCTCGAGTGCGAAGCGGCTCGTCTCATCCTCGCTCAGGAACGTGTCGACTATACCGGTCTGGCTGAAATCGTCAATCTCTTTAACGAGCTGGAGAGTTCGCCCGACGAAGTGATTATCGCCTCTCGTTCCACCCACAACGAACGGTTTCACCGAATTCTCTTGGAAATGTCCCGCAACCGTCCATTGCTGCAGTGCTGGAATACACTGGAGCCTCTCATTACAGCTTTCACCAATTTTAACTCTCAAGTGCTCGGTGCAAAGACCCATAAGAATTTTTATATCAATACCCATGACAAGATTCTGGAAATGCTCATTGCCAAGGATCCGGCAGTTATTGAGTATCTTTCCTACCACACGAAGGTTGCGGCAAGGAATGATACACTGCAGGGCCTTCGCAGGATGGGCTGCCTGTAGCCTTGCCGCAATGCAGAACGATGTTTCCCTTTACCAATGGAGGTGCCCGAATTGAAAAAAACCCTTTCGTGGCTGGATCAACATCTGGAGGAAGTGATCATCATTATCCTGTTGGGCCTAATGGTGATAATCATGGGAATTCAGGTGTTTATGCGCTACGTCCTTGCAAAATCTCTGCCATGGCCGGAAGAATTAACCCGATACCTCTTTATCTGGTTCGTGTTCCTCGGCATCAGTTATGGCATCCGTTATAATATCCACATCAAGGTCGATATTATTGAAACTGTCTTTCCGAAGGTCAAACCATTTTTGATCGTCATACAGGATCTGCTTTTTTTGACGTTTTGTATCATGATGATCCGTCCTAGCATCAACGGCGTCAATATGATGATACGCACCGGGCAGACCAGTCCTGCAATGAATCTGCCCATGTGCTTTGTTTATCTCTCGCTGCTGATGGGATTCTGCCTGGCTATCATCCGTCTTGTCCAAAAATATCTGCTACTCTTGTTCCGGCGGTTTGGCCGTGGAAATATTCTCTCCGAAGGAGGAAATGAGGGATGAATGTTGGCATCGTCTTTCTCGCCTTTTTTGCCACTCTGCTGATCGGCACACCGATCGGAGTGGGAGTGGGCCTTACCTGCTTAACTGCCTCAGCGTCCAATCCAACGATGCCGGCCACCGCGGATTTTATTTTCCGCAATATGGTGACTGCCCTTGATACCTATTCCCTGCTGGCGGTGCCGCTTTTTATTCTTTCCGGCGTCATCATGGCGCGCGGAGGAATTTCAAAGAAACTTTTTGACTTTTTTGCCTTTTTTATCGGCAAAAAAACAGCCGGACTTCCTATTGCAGTCGTGGTTACCTGTCTGTTTTACGGCGCAATCTCCGGGTCAGGCCCCGCTACTGTAGCGGCAGTCGGCGCAATGTCGATTCCACTGCTTGTCCGTCTCGGGTATGACCGTGAATTTGTCACCGCGATGGTTGCCGTTTCGGGCGGACTGGGAGTAATCATTCCGCCGAGCATTCCATTCATCATGTACGGGCTTTCCTCGGGCAAGTCGGTTGGAGCGCTTTTTATCGCTGGCGTTTTGCCTGGCATCCTCATCGGTGCCTGTCTGATGATCTACGCGTTCTGGTACTGTAAACGCCACGGTGAGGATCGCGAAAAGCTTGAAGCCAATTACGCCGAACTGCATCGCTTGGGCTTCTGGGGAATCCTTAAAAGCAGCTTTTGGGCACTGCTGACTCCGGTCATCATTCTCGGCGGTATCTACGGCGGAGTGGTTACTCCGACCGAAGCGGCGGATATCTCTGTTATCTATGCGCTGATTGTCAGTATTTTTTGTTACCGGACTTTCAAATTTTCCGACATCCCATCCGCTCTCAAAGAGGCGGCACGGACAGCCGCCCCGGTCATGCTGGTCGTTTCGACCGCAACAGTGTTCGGCCGCGTCCTCACAATGATGCACGCTCCGCAGACCATCGCAACGCTGATGATCGACAGCTTCTCTTCTACCGTTGTGCTGATGCTGGTAATCAATCTTTTCCTGCTCTTTGTTGGAATGATTATGGACACCACTCCCGCCATCCTGATTCTAACTCCTATTTTCCTGCCAATTATTACTGCTCTAGGGGTGGATCCGATTCACTTCGGCGTTATCATGGTGGTCAATCTTGCGATCGGATTTGTTACTCCGCCAATCGGCGTCAACCTGTTTGTCGCCAGCTCTTTGACCGGTATTTCGGTTCTGCGCATTGCCCGGCGGTCAGCGCCGTTTATCGCAGCCTTCCTGATCGCACTGATGATCATCACCTTTGTCCCGCCGATCAGTCTTTTCCTCCCTAATCTATAACCGAACAATACATAAGGAGTCTTTTACAATGAAAAAGTTTGTAATGCTGGACAGTCACACCCTTCCGGACGCGGACTTCCACCAGGAAAAGGAGCTGCTGGCAGAACATAATATCGAATGTGTTCTGGCCAAATGCAAAACGGAAGAGGAAGTAATCGCCTGTGCCCAGGATGCCGACTGTATCGGTGACAACTATTTTCGAATCGACGGCGCCCTTCTTGACAAGCTGCCCAACTGCAAAGCAATCATCCGCTATGGCATCGGTTATGATGTCGTCGATGTTGACGCCTGCACCCAACGTGGAGTCTGGCTCTGCAATCTTCCTGAATACTGCGTTACTGATGTCGCCACTCATACGATGGCGATGATGCTTGATCTGGTTCGCAAAACCACTCTCTTTGACCGCCATACTCGTGCCGGGGATTGGGACGTCGGCTATGGTTATGAGGTACACCGTCTGGAAGCGCTGACACTCGGCCTTGTCGGTTTCGGCAACATTGCTCGTCTCTTTTCAAAGTATGCCAAAGTCTTCGGAACCCGGGTAGTGGCAAGCGATCCCTTTGTTGCGCAGGAAATTTTTCAGGAATACGGCGTGGAGAAGATTTCGCTGGAAGAACTGTTTGCAAAAGCCGATATCGTTTCCGTTCACGTCCCCATTATCCCCTCGACCCACCATCTGATCTGCCGCGAAACAATTGCCGGGATGAAGGATGGCGTGATGATTCTGAACACTTCCCGGGGGCCGATCGTTGATATCAAAGCGCTGATTGAGGGATTGCATTCCGGAAAGGTGTGCGCAGCCGGCCTTGATGTTGTTGAGGGAGAGCCGATTTCCGATCCGCATCACCCCCTCTGGGCCTGTGAAAATCTTGTCGTAACTCCCCATACTGCCTATAACTCGGTGGAGGCTTCAGATGCGCAGCATACTCAGGTGGCAGAAACCGCCGTTGCCATTCTCAGTGGACAAACGCCCCGCAATATTGTTAATCGCAAACAGCTGGGGCTTTGACTTTGTCAATAAAATCAAATCAAGGAAAGAGGAAAAAACATGAAAAAGTTTACACTTGCATTAGCGCTCGCATTATGCATTGGTTCCCTTTCTGCCTGCGGCGGAAGCAGCACGCCCGCATCTTCCGCAGCGGCCTCGAACGGCAGTGCTCCTGAGAAAACAGCGGAGCCAATCGTCATCACCTTTACTCACGCTACCTCAGAAGAAACTTCTCAGCAGGCAGGCGCTCTGGCTTTTAAGGAATATGTCGAAGCCAACTCCGACGGAAAAATGATCGTCAATGTTTATCCAAATTCTCAAATGGGTGGCGACCGCGAGCAAATCGAAGGAACACAGGAAGGCAGTATCACCGCTATGACCAGCGGCAGCGCGCCGCAGGTCAACTTTGTCGGCAGCGCCGTAATTTTTGACCTTCCCTTCGCTTTTTCCAGCAACGAAGATGCTTTCAAGGTTTTTCAGGATGAAAACTTCAATCAGGTCCTTGCAAAAGAATATGAAAAAGCCGGGCTCAAGCTTCTGGGCGCTTCCTTCCTCGACTTTCGCGCTACCACAGCCAACTTTCCGATCAATACCCCGGCTGATCTCTCCGGTATGACCATCCGCACGATGGAGAATAAGTATCATATGGCAATGTGGCAGGAAATGGGTGCCAATCCTACTCCGCTTGCATTCAATGAGCTCTACACCGCGCTGCAGCAGGGAACTGTAGACGGGCAGGAAAATCCCCTCGAATTGATCTATGCCCAAAAGTTTTATGAACAGCAGAAATATGTGATAAAAACCCGCCATCTTCCTCAGACCCTGATCTGGATCATGAACAAGGACTTCTATGACGGACTTTCCGACGACCTCAAGCAGGTAGTCGACGGCGCGGCTAAGGCCGCGATGGAAGCAGCCGATGAGTACACGTTCAGCAACGTCGAACGAATCGAAAAAGAACTGACTGATCAGGGGATCACTATCATCGACCTGACTCCCGAGCAGATCCATGCTTTCTCGGATAAGACCAAAAAAACCTGGGATATGGTCAAGGCTGATGTGAATCCCGATGTCTATGATGCCTTCATGGCTGCGCTGAAGAAATAAATTCTCTATAGTCTGCGGGGAAAAGAGGTCTGACGGCCTCTTTTCTCAACCCGCCGAAAGGAAAGAGCTATGTCAACACAAACCGATGCCGTCCAGGAAGACGGGGTCCCCTTTCGTCTCCTGCATGTTGGCGTAAACTGTTCTACATCCGAGGAAGCCGATCAACTGACTTCCCTCTATTGCTCGATGCTTGGAATGAAGCCAAGTGAAAATCCTGCCTCCTACTTTGTGGGCTCTTCGATCGAGGTTATGAAATCTCCCTATCTCGGGACACACGGCCACATGGCCTATGGTGTCCCAAACATGGAAAAAGCGTTGGACTTCTTGTCGCAGCGAGGCTTCCTTCCCGATATGGGCACCGCAGTTTACAATGAAGAAGGAAAGCTGGCCGTCGTCTATCTCAAAGGAGAATTCGGAGGCTTTGCCATCCATCTCAAACTGATTTGAGGAAGGTGCACCGTGAAATATATTGCTATCGACATCGGCAGCAGCTTTGTCAAATCAGCGCTGCTCGACCCCAGGACCTGCCAGGTTGTCTCGCAGCGCAAATTTCCTGCCCCAGCTAAGCTCCCTCACTCCAACCGTAATCTCTTTGAGATTCCCGCGAATCAGCTCTTTGAAACGGTCCGGGAACTCATTGAATATTACGCCCGGGAGGATTGTGAAGCCTCGGCCGTTCTTCTTTCTACTCAGATGCATGGCTTCGTCTATCAAACACCGGGGAGAGAAGATCTCTATATTTCATGGCAGGATATGCGCTGCCTTGACCCGCTCTGTAAAGACAAAAATGCGATGGAGATATTGAGCGAACGGTTCTCACGAGAAACCATGCGCGACTGCGGAGTTTATATGAAGCCCTCGCTTGGGCTGTGCAATCTCTACGCTCTGCTCAATTCCGACACCTCTATTCCACGCGACGGAAAGCTCTTTACAATCGGATCCTACATTACCTACCGGCTTACCGGCAATAACGTCTGTCATATGTCCAACGCCGCCCCGCTCGGCATAGCAGATGCGCGGCGGAGCCGCTGGCGGTATGATATTCTTGAGCAGGCCGGCCTCGAATCCATCTGCCTGCCCGAAATTGCCCGTTCTGATTTTGCTCCCAGCGGCGTGTACCGGTTTGGGGGCCGGGAAATCCTGATATACCCTGATTTTGGAGACCAGCAGGTCTCGATTCTCGGCAGTATGGCCGGCTCCCGGGAAGCGGTCATTAACATTGCAACCGGTTCGCAGGTTTCGATCACAACCGATTCCTTTACGCCCGGCGACTATGAAACCCGCCCCTACTTTGAAGGGCGTTACATCAACACTATCTCCAATATGCCGGCAGGCCGCAACCTTGATGTGTTGATTCGCTTTTTATGCGATGCGGTTTCCCGCATCACCGGACAGAATTTGGATACCGAGGCGATCTGGAGGGGCATTGGTGATATTCCGATTCTGGCAGGCGATGGTATCCGGGTAAATATGGGATTCTATTCGACGCCTGAAAATCTCGACGGCGGCGCAATCTACGGTATCGCGCCACAAAATCTTACCCTTTCTTCCCTCTTTTCGGCTGCGCTTGAGGATATGGCAGGCACCTATTGGCGCAATATCGACCGGCTGCGCGGAAAAATGCCGATCGACAGTCTGGTCTGTGCAGGAGGGGTTTCGTGGAAAAGCCCATCCCTCATCCGGACGATTGAACGGGTTTCCAGACGTGCCTGCCGCCTCTCCCCTGTCCCGGACGAGGCCCTCGCTGGACTTCTTAGAATTGCGCTAGTTTGTGAGGGAATTTGCTGCAATCTGGAAGATCATCCTGAATTAAAGCTTGTCATGAAAGGAAGCCTCTGACTATGGAAACACTCAAGCAAAAGCTGAATGCCCGCAAAACTGTGCTGGGCACCATGCTTTCGGAAGTTGCCAACCCCAACATGGCCCGCATTATGAAAGCCGCAGGCTTTGAGCTGATCATCGTCGATTGTGAACACGGATACTTTGATTTTTCCCAGCTTGCAGCCATTGCTTCGCTCGGCAATGGTTTCGGACTTCCGGTGTTGGTTCGAATCCCTGAAATCCGTCGGGAATGGATTACAAAAGCTCTCGATATGAGCTGCGATGGGCTCCTCGTTCCGATGGTAAACACCGCCCAACAAGCGCTCGAGGTAATTCGATACGCCAAATATCAGCCTCTTGGGGAGCGTGGAATTTCAACCACTCGTGCCCATACCAACTATAATCCTCCCCCTCTGGGCGAGTACATGCGGCAAGCCAACGAACGCACCTGCATTCTGGTGCAGTTGGAAACTGCTGAAGCCATCGCCAACGTCAGGGAAATTGCCGCCGTCGATGGAGTGGATGCGCTGATGATCGGGCCGAATGATCTGGCCTCCGACCTCGGTTCTCCCGGAAAATTGGATACTGATGAAATGTTTCAGGCAATTGAGACGGTTGCCGCAGCCGCACAAGAAGTGGGAAAATCCTGCGGCATCATCTCGTCCGGAGTTTCCTACCTGCAGCGCTGTAAAGGAATGGGAATGAACCTCTTCAGCTGCAACAGCGAAGTAGGCCTGCTGATGAAAGCAGCCAGGAATTGTGTCAAAGAATTTCACAGCTGTTGAGAAAGGAACAATTATGGGTATCGTATCCGATCTCGCTCGTGAGGTGACTTTACCGCGAATGATCCGAGTTCATCAGCATTTCGACGACAGTCACATTTCGACTTCATCCATCCCCCTTGTGGTGCGAGAACAGCTCTCCAAACCGGAAATTTCTCATGCCATCCGACCCGGTATGCGAATTGCCGTGGCTTGCGGCAGTCGTGGGATCGCCAATATTGATCTGATTCTGAGTACAGTAGTCAATTTTTTTAAGGCTCGGGAAGCCATTCCCTTTCTGTTTCCGGCGATGGGCAGCCATGGCGGTGCTACTGCGAAAGGACAGCTTGAGATATTGAGCAGTCTGGGGATTACAGAAGAGACTATGGGATGTCCTATCCTTTCCTCTATGGATGTCTGTAAAATCGGCTGTATTCCTGACGGAAGACCTGTCTTTATTGACCGTCACGCCTGTGAGGCGGATGCGATTGTCATAGTGGGGCGAATTAAGCCCCATACCGCTTTCCGCGGCCCCTATGAAAGCGGCTTGATGAAGATGATGGTAATTGGAATGGGAAAGCAGCATGGTGCTGAAAGTTGTCACAAGACCGGTTTTGCCCACATGGCCCGGGATCTTGAATTATTCGGCAGGGAGATTCTTGCCCGTGCACCAATTCTCTGCGGAATCGGGATTGTTGAAAACGCACTTGATCAGACCCGTAAAATTACAGCGCTCACCCCCGAAGAAATTCTCTCGGAAGAACCCAAACTGCTGACCGAAGCTAAACAGGCAATGCCGCGCATCTATTTCGATCCGATTGATCTGCTGATTGTCGATCAGATAGGGAAAAATTTCAGTGGGGACGGGATGGATCCAAACATTACCGGAAACTTCTGCTCCCCTTACGCGAGTGGAGGCATTTCGGCGGAACGTAGGATTGCGCTTGACCTGAGCAATGAATCCCATGGTTGCGCAGTAGGGGTCGGTACTCTGGATATGATTTCCCGTCGTCTCTATGACAAAATTGATTTGGAAGCAAGTTATCCCAACTCGATTACCAGTCGGATGGTCTGTCAAGTAAAAATCCCAATGGTGCTTACTAACGATCGGGAAACAATACAAATTGCCCTCAAAACCTGTATTGACGGAAATCCGGAATATCCGCGTATTGTGAGAATTCCCAACTCGCTTCATCTTTCGGAGATAGAGATTTCTGAAGCGCTTCTTAAAGAAGCGCAGTGCAACTCCATGGTCACCGTTTTGAGCCAACCATATCCCTTCCTCTTTGACCAAAACGGAAATCTTTTCTGAAACTTTTGTGCTCCGGATACTTATCACAGTATAGGGAGCACATTTTCTTTCCTATTGCTTTAGCAGAACATGTATCCCCTCCTCATTGGAACAGCTTTTCTCTCCACATGATGCACTTGGAAAATCGCCGACGCTTGACCTTCTCCGGACTTTATGTTGCTACGAAATTATAAAAAATCCCGGCAAATTTGATCGACTGCTCACACATTCAACTTGAATTTTTTGTCATTTGGGCGTATGATATGTCTCAAAATTTTCACTTTGGAGGATCTTTGCATGAACCTTTCTCCCCGCCGCGTCGGTATCATCGGCGTCGGCCACGTCGGCGCGCACTGCGCATTTTCGCTTGCTGCCCAAGGCATCGTTGACGAGCTGGTGCTGGTGGACACCAACCGCCAGAAGGCAATCAGCGAGTGTCAGGATCTTCGGGATTCGGTCGCTTATCTGCCTCACCGTGTGCGGATCTCAATCGGGCAGCCAGAGGATCTCACCGACTGCGACCTTGCTGTGATCAGCGTCGGCACCATCACACAGGATGAAAACCGCCTTTCTGAGCTTTTCACCAGCGCGGAAATTGTCCGGGAGGTTGTTCCCCGCGCCGTCCGGGCCGGTTTCGACGGAATCTTCATCAACATTACCAACCCCTGCGATATCATCGCCCGAGAGGTCTGGAAGCTTTCGGGCTTTCCGAAAAACAAGGTGCTCGGCACCGGAACATCGCTGGATACCGCCCGTTTCCGGGCGGTGCTTGCCCGCGAAACCGGGGTCGATCATAAGTCGGTCACCGCCTTCATGATGGGGGAACACGGCGCCTCCCAGTTCTGCCTCTGGTCAAACGTCACCGTAAACGGAAAGCCGCTCGCTGAGCTGGAGCGGGAGTTCCCCGGGCAGTTTGGGCATCTCGACCGCGCGGCAATCCAGCAGGAGGTGATTGCCGCGGGCTGGCTGACCTATACCGGCAAGCACGCCACCGAGTACGGTATCGCCTCCGCCCTCGCGCGGATCGTCCACATCATCCTGCGGGACGAACGGCAGATGATGCCGGTCTCCACCCTGCTGGAAGGACAGTACGGCCGCAGCGGATTCTTTATCGGCACCCCCGCGATTCTGGGTGCCAACGGCGTGGAGCAGGTTCTTGAGATGCGGCTTTCCCCTGAAGAAAGTGCCGCTTTCCAGCATTCCTGCGACATTGTCGAGGAGAACATTCAAAAGCTTGAAAAGATATTGTAAACTAAATTTTATTTTCAGTTGACAAGCAGCTTTCTCCGCCGTATACTGTATCTGGTAAACCTTTATTCTTATCACAGTTTACAACGGAGGGAATTTTACGATGAGCGCCAGTTCCGCCAAAGTTCGCACCATTACCCGCATTGCAATGTTTGCAGCCATCCTTGCTGTCTGTTCCCAGATTGCAATCCCACTTCCGTCCGGAGTTCCCGTCACTTTGCAGACCTTCGCCGTCGGACTGGTCGGTTATGCCCTCGGCGCAAAGCAGGGCCCGGTGGCAGTGCTGGTCTGGTGCGCCATCGGACTGGTCGGGGCGCCCGTCTTTTCCAATTTCATGGGCGGCCCCGCCGTTCTGTTCGGAAAAACCGGCGGTTTTATCTACGGCTTTCTGCCGATGGCCCTGCTCTGCGGGCTTGCGGCCGAAAAAAAACTTCCCGGCCGGATTTTTCTTTCGGCGGCAGGGCTGATTCTCTGTCATCTCTGCGGGGTATTCCAGTTTTCTCTGCTGACCGGGATGGATCTTCTGAAAAATGCATTGCTTGTCTCCCTGCCCTATCTGATCAAGGACCTTGTCTCGATGGCGCTGGCCGAACGCTTTGCCGCTGCCCTGCGCCGGATTCCCGCTTTTTCGCACACAAAGTGCTGATCACACAGTAAAAATCCGCCGGAAGCGCTGCTTCCGGCGGATTTTTTATCGGTTGACCATCAGGTGCTTGAAGGCCCTCTCGAGATCGGAGATGGTCATGACATACATCGGGACCTCTTCGAAAATCATGTCGTAGGAGGCGCGGTACCACGAACCTTTGCGGTATGTCATCTCGGTGGGGGTAATCCAGACGAGGTGGGAGAAATGATTCTTGAAGAGCCGCAGCCGCTCCAGCCCGCTCATGCCGTAGTAATGGTCAGTCAGCTCATAGGGGGACATTTCTCCGTCTCCAAAGATGATGGTTTTGTAGCGGTGATCCAGTTCGGCCAGAACCTTATCAGACTCCACCCGGTCGTAGTAGCGGAGTTCCGGCGTGGTATAGAGGTAGCGGCCGATATAATTGTGAAAATAGTAGATCCGAAGATCCTTGAAATGGTTGGACTGGCGCACCGCCGTAAAAAGCTGGGCGCAAAGCTCGCGGTGTTCATCCATCGAACCGCCGGAATCCATCAGCAGAAGCAGCCGCACCGTATTCTTGCGCGGGCGGCGGTAGACAATTTTGAGGTGTCCGGCGTTGTCACAGGTTTCATCGATCGTTGCGTCGAGATCAAGCTCATCCTTCGGAGCGTCATCCTTGGCGGAAAACTGCCGCAGCTTGCGCAGTGCGAGCTGAAGCTGCCGCGGAGTGATGACGGTATCCTGACGGAAATCTTCAAACTGCCGCTCCCCTGCCACTTCAAAGGCGCGCCGGTGCAGCGAGCGTCCCCCGACGCGGATGCCGGTCGGACTGTTGCCCGCGTTGCCGAAGCCGGACATCCCGCCCGTACCGATCCAATAGTTTCCGCCGTTATGCTCCTCATGCTGCTCGCGCAGCCGCTCCTCAAACATCCGGCGAATCTCGTCGAGCTCGGTGCGCAGCAGCTTTTTGGCCGCCTCAGGATCGAAGTTGTCGAGATTGACCGAGGGACGGTCGAGCCAGCGCAGAAGGTTGTCGGGCAGCGGCTGCTCCGATGCCTCGATCACCTCCCAGAAGTACTCGAGGAAGGCGCGGTGATAGGCCGAGTAATCGGCCTCGCTTTTGATGAGCACCGACCGGCAGAGAAAGTAAAAATCAGAAAGACCCGCGCAGCCCAGCCCCCGGTCCAGCGCTTCGTTGAGCGTAAACCACTCATTGAGCGAAACAGAAAGTCCGCGGGCGCGCAGCAGGGTGAAAAATGGCGTAAACATGACGGCGCCCCTTATCTGCGGTTTCTCTTCGACCGCTCAAGCGTGTCGAGATCCTCATTCTTTTTCAGCAGAACCCCTGCAAAGGGAATCTCCCGCTCGATCCGCTCGGGCGAGATCCCGCCGATGCTCAGCGCGCGAATCCAGTCAACAAGCTCGGAGGTCGCCGGCTTCTTTTGGATGGTGGGAAGGTTTCGGATGGCGTAAAACGCCTTGACCGAGGCGTTGAGAACATTCTGTTCAAGATCCGGAAAATGGACCCGCACAATCTCCTCCATCAGTTCGGGAGTCGGGAATTCGATATAGTGAAAGACACAGCGCCGCAGGAACGCATCGGGAAGCTCCTTCTCGGCGTTGGAGGTAATGATGACAACCGGACGGCGGGCAGCCCGGACCGTCTCGCCTGTTTCCGGGATGTAAAACTCCATCCGGTCAAGCTCCCAGAGCAGGTCGTTTGGAAATTCGATATCTGCTTTATCGATCTCATCGATCAGCAGAATTACATCCTGCCCGGCAGAAAACGCTTCGCCAAGCTTGCCGAGCTTGACATACTTCTTAATATCCGAGACGTCCGCTCCGCCGAACTGGCTGTCGTAAAGCCGCTGGACGACATCGTAAACATAGAGGCCGTCCTGCGCCTTGGTGGTGGACTTGATGTTCCAAATAATCAGCGGACGGTTCAGCGCGCGTGACACCGCTTGCGCCAGCATCGTTTTTCCGGTTCCCGGCTCCCCTTTAATCAGCAGAGGCTTCTGCAGGGCGACCGCAATATTGACGGCACTCATCAGCTGCTCCGAGGCGACGTATTCCTCGCTGGAACGGAAGCGAGTCTTTTCCATTTCGGACATGTAGATTCTTCCTTTCGGTGTAAGAAATTGCCTTTGGCACAACGGTAGCATAGCATATCTGCTCCTTTTCATGCAATAAGGCACAAATTTTTTCTCAAATTCTGTAAAAACGGGGCACAGATGCGTGAAAAAACTGCGGCACTATGGTATACTGTTTTTGTTGCACTCTTTGCGGTTTCTTGACATGTTGTCTCATTTCTTTTCGTTTTCTTTATAAATTAGGAATGCTCTTTGGCGCTATTTTCACTATTTTTCCCTTATGATAGAGGAGGTCCCTTTTTTATGGACATCAAAGGAAACGTCACTTTCCCTAAAATCGGCATGCGGAATCTGAAAACAGCCGTTGCAGCTACCCTCTGCGCCCTGATCTACGCACCGTTCGACCGCAATCCCACCTTTGCCTGCATCGGCGCAGTTTTTGCCATGAACAACAGCCTGCAGAACTCCTGGGTTTCGGGAGGCAACCGGCTGATCGGCACGATCATCGGCGGTTTTGTGGGGATGGGCTTTTTTTATCTTTATCAGCTCTTTCCGCCGTTCTTTCCCGGTTCGGAGCTTTGGTCTGAGTCCCTCTTCCTTTTTATCGGGATCATCGTCATGAATCTGGCCAGCCAATTTTTCCATGCGAACGATGCGATTCCGCCCGCATCGGTGGTCTTTTACATCGTGATGCTCAACACGCCGGAAAACGAATATATCAGCTATGCCCTGAATCGAATGTTTGATACCGGCTTCGGCGTGATTCTCTCCATTCTGATCAACGTGGCCCTTCCCCGTGAATTCTTTGAGCGGCATATGTCTCGCCGCCGCCTCGAAGAAGAAATCAGCGCCCTCGAACTGGAGCGTTTGGAATATGACCTTTCGGTGGAGAAAAAACTCACCGCCCTTGAGGAGCTGGAATCCCAAAAGAGCAATTCTTCCAGGGAGGCTCTTTCGTGAAAATGGAATTTCACATTTTTACGAAACCTCTGCATTTATTTCGGATGTCGCTTGTCTATTTCAATTATTAAAATAAAGTTCAAATTTTGCCTATTTTTCCTGCCTGGACAGAGCTGCCATGCAGGATTTGAACAAAATATTCACTAAAACAATCTCCTTTTTTTCGGGCTTTTATGGCACTCTATCCCAAATGTTTCTGGCATATTGAAAAGTGCTGGACATCGATTCGATTTCTCGTTAAAATTATATGGAACGCATCTGTGGACTGACCAATTCGGCAGTGTTCCGGCGCCCGGCAGTCCGCAGAAGAGCGTACCCTTCCATCCGTCCCGGACGCTCCGGTCCGGTGTGCCGACAAGCATTCAGCGGCGCATCCTCCTGTGGGGTGTGCAGAAATAAAGGAGCCAAATCGATTGAGCATTTATATGAATCCCTTTCCCCATGGGAAACCTGCGTCTGCCAAAACCGGGGATCTGCGCGCCAGGGTAGAGAAAATCGCTGCGGGCGGCGGTGAAAAGCGGATCGCCAAGCAGCACGCCAGCGGAAAGATGACCGCACGTGAGCGGATCACCGCTCTTCTCGACGCCGGCAGCTTTGTGGAACTCGACGCTTTTGTTGAGCATCGCTGCACCGCCTTCGGAATGGATAAAGTGGAAGCCCCCGCCGAAGGGGTCGTCACCGGCTACGGCCGGATCGACGGCCGTCTCGTCTATGTCTATGCCCAGGATTTCACCGTCATCGGCGGCTCGCTCGGTGAGATGCACGCCAAAAAGATCTGCAAGGTCCTTGATCTCGCGATTAAGGTGGGAGCCCCTGTCATCGGCATGAACGATTCGGGCGGCGCGCGAATCCACGAGGGGGTCGACGGGCTCGCCGGTTTCGGTGATATCTTCTTCCGCAACACGATGGCTTCTGGCTTTGTTCCGCAGATTTCGGCCATCATGGGGCCCTGTGCGGGCGGTGCGGTCTATTCCCCGGCCCTGACCGATTTCATCTTTATGGTCAACAAGACCTCCAATATGTTTATCACCGGGCCGGAGGTCATTAAGACCGTCACCGGCGAGGAGGTTTCCGCCGACGCGCTCGGCGGTGCAGTCACACACAACACCACTTCGGGCGTCGCCCATTTTGTTTACCAGAGCGATGCCGATACCCTCGCGGCAATCCGCGAGCTGATCGGGTACCTGCCCTCCAACAACAGGGAAAAGCCTCCCGTCGTTTCCACCAAGGACGACCCCGCGCGGCTCTGCCCCCGTCTGGAATCCATCGTTCCCGAGACCTCCAGCAAAGCCTATGATATCAAGGAGGTTATCCGCGACATTGCCGACGACGGCAGATTCTTTGAGGTGCAGTCCTGCTATGCCGCCAACATCGTCGTGGGCTTCGTGCGGATCGGCGGTTCCACCGTCGGCATCGTCGCCAACCAGCCCCGCGTGATGGCGGGCTGTCTCGACATCAACGCCTCGGACAAAGCAGGCCGCTTTGTCTCGATCTGCGACAGCTTCAACATCCCGCTGGTCACCCTCGTTGATGTTCCCGGCTTCCTGCCCGGACTCAGCCAGGAATACGGCGGCATCATCCGCCACGGCGCGAAGCTGCTGCATGCCT
Organism: Ruminococcaceae bacterium D5; assembly: GCA_900113995.1. Taxonomy (GTDB): domain Bacteria; phylum Bacillota; class Clostridia; order Oscillospirales; family Ruminococcaceae; genus Yanshouia. The sequence goes on from FORK01000005.1 coordinate 48,509, forward strand.
ACTGCGAGGCCACCGTTCCGAAAGTTACCGTCGTGCTGCGCAAGGCGTACGGCGGAGCTTATATTGCGATGTGCTCCAAGCATCTCGGCGCCGACGCTGTGCTGGCGTGGCCGGGAGCCGAAATTGCCGTCATGGGTCCCGACGGCGCGGCCAACATCATCTTCAGAGACGCCATCAAAAAGGCGCCCGACCCTGCGGCAATGCGCCGTGAGAAGCTCGAGGAGTACAAAGCGGAATTTTCCAATCCCTATCAGGCGGCGAAGCGTGGCTTTGTTGACGATGTCATCGAGCCTGCGCTGACCCGTTCCCGCGTGGCGAGCGCCCTTGCAATGCTCGCTGCCAAGCAGGAAGCCCGCCCGCAGAAAAAGCACGGGAATTTCCCGGTTTAAGGAGGTGTAGATTCCATGGCGCCAGATTCCCCGATCGTACTGACCATTCTCGGAATGGGGACCGTATTTGTCGTGCTTGCCATGATCATGTTCATGATCATGATTATGGGCAAGATTCTCGGCAGCAAGCCCGTTCCCGCAGTGCCCGCCGCTCCCGCCGCCCCGACCTTTAACCAAGAGGAAGAGGAGACCGTAGCGGTCATCATGGCAGCTGTCACCGATTTTGTCGGCAAGGACAAGATCGCCAGCATCAACATCCGGCCCCGATAAAGGTGCAATCTGTTCTTTTGACTAATTGATGAATGAATGTGGAGTGAAGAACAACATGAAAAAATTCAATGTTACCGTTAACGGCAAGTCCTATGAAGTAGAAGTCGAAGAGGTCGGCGGATCCGCCGCCGCTGTTGCCGCTCCCGCTCCTGTAGCGGCTGCCCCTGCTCCTGTAGCGGCGCCCGCTCCCAAGGCGGCCCCTGCAGCCGCTCCCGCTCCTGCCGCGGCTGCTGCTCCCGCCCCCGCCGGCGCCGGCACCATCACCGCCCCGATGAGCGGCACGATTCTCAAGTCTCTTGTCAAGCCCGGCGACGCCGTCAAGAACGGCCAGGTTGTTCTGATTCTTGAAGCGATGAAGATGGAAAATGAAATTTTCTCCCCCTGCGACGGCACTGTCAAGGAGGTTCGCATCAATGAGGGCGCTGCTGTTCAGCCCGGCGAAGTCCTCGTTGTGATCGGCTAAGGGAATCCACACCACTTAAGATTGAGAAAGATTTGAGGGAATAACGTGACTGAAGCATTAATAAACTTCTTCCAAGGTACTGGCTTTGCCAATATCTCCTGGCAGCAAGCGGTCATGATTCTGGTCTCGTTCGTTTTGATGTACCTCGCGATCGTCAAAAAGTTCGAGCCCCTGCTGTTGCTGCCCATCGCATTCGGCATGTTCCTGGCGAACTTCCCGCTTGGCGGCGTCAACGACCTGCCCAATGAGACGATGCGTTTCCTCGGCACCTTGCCGGAGGCTTCTAAAAACATCGGCTCCGACCCGACCTTTGCCGCTATGCTGCAGTCGGGCGAGCATCTGGTTCAACATGTCAGCGAGAGCGGGATCGCCGAGGTCTTCGCGATGAAATCCAACTACGGCGGCCTGCTTTACTACCTCGGCCGCGGCGTCAAGCTCGGCATCTACCCGCCGCTGATCTTTATGGGAATCGGTGCGATGACCGACTTTGCGCCCCTGATCTCCAATCCGAAGAGCATCCTGCTCGGCGGTGCCGCCCAGCTCGGCATCTTCTGCGCGTACATCGGCGCCTGTCTGCTCGGTTTCACTCCTCAGGAAGCCGGTTCGATCGGCATCATCGGCGGTGCGGACGGCCCGACCGCCCTTTACCTCACCGCCAAGCTGGCTGATCATCTTCTCGGACCGATCGCCGTTGCCGCTTACTCCTATATGGCCCTTGTGCCGGTTATCCAGCCTCCGATTATGAAGGCTCTGACCTCCAAGAAAGAGCGTCAGATCGTCATGAGCATGGGGAATATGCGTCCGGTTTCCAAAACCGAGAAGATTATCTTCCCGATCGCCGTCACCACTCTGGTCGGCCTGATTCTGCCCTCCACCGTGCCGCTGCTCGGCATGCTGATGCTCGGCAACCTGATGAAGGAATCCGGCGTTGTCGACCGCATCAACAAGACTGCTCAGAATGAGCTGATGAACATCGTCACCATCTTCCTGGGCGTTTCGGTCGGCTCGACCGCGACCGCTGAAGCTTTCCTCAATGCCAAAACCCTCGGCATTCTGGTCATGGGCGTTACCGCCTTTGCGTTCGGTACTGCCGGCGGCGTTCTTCTTGCCAAACTGATGAATGTCATCAGCGTCTCGATGGGTGGCAAGCCGATCAACCCGCTGATTGGTTCGGCCGGTGTTTCCGCCGTCCCGATGGCAGCCCGTGTTTCTCAGGTTGTCGGCCAGAAGGAGAATCCCTCCAACTTCCTGCTCATGCACGCCATGGGTCCGAACGTTGCGGGCGTTATCGGTTCGGCCATTGCCGCCGGTATTCTTCTCTCGGTTCTCGGCTGATTTCAGCTGTTGCTGAAAACAGGCAGGTGCACCATGCACCTGCCTGTTTTTTATCGAAAAAGTCCGCGGATAGCTTCGAATGGAGGGACATCCTCCTTTCGGGGAATGCCCGTCTGCGGCTCCGCTATTCCGCTTTTGTACAGAGTCAGGCGCCCGCTTCGCTTCCGCTCACCGTTTCATAAGGCCAGTCATTGATTCCGCCGAAGTCATAGACGTGGTTATACCCCATCTCAACAAGCATTCTGGCCGCTTGCTCACTCCGGCGTCCGCTGCGGCAGTAAACAAGAATCAATGACCGTTGATCAGGAAATTCCCTCTCCGCGCGTTCAGACAGCTCATCGACCGGGATCAATACCGCACCGGGGATATGCTTTTCCTGATACTCTGCCTCGGTGCGGACATCGATCAGAAAAAAGCTCTCGCTTTCCACCGCTTCATCGATCAGGTTTTTGGCATTTTCCGGGTCAATTTTTGTGTAGACCGGCTTCATTGTACACCAGCTTGGATTTACAGCCTCCTGAGACGCAGAATCTCTATCCACCGTTTCCGGCTCCGCGGCGGGCAGAATCATCCCAATACCAGTACGCAGCCGCTCTGCGTTTGTCATTCCCGGTTCATAGGCGGCAAGATAGCCCTCACTGTCAATAAAGAAGGTCATTGGCAGCCCGGAGGCTCCAAACGCACGCGCCATCTGAAGATTCAGATCATCATAATAGACCGGAAGATCCTCCCACCCATTCTTCGCAAGAAAGTCAGAAGCCACCGCCCTCGTCTCACCCACATTGAGCATAACAAACTCCACGCTCTCCCGGTATTCCTGATAAATCTCTAAAAAGTCCGGCATCTCTTTGCGGCAGTAGCCGCACCATGTCGCCCAGAAATTGATCACCAACGGCTTTCCGCGCAGTTTATCCAACGTTATGGTGCTGCCATCCGGGTCGGTGAAGGAAAGGGTTCCCGGCAGCGGGGTCCGAACCTCCTCGGTTTCGGAGCTTTCGCCGCCCTGTCCTTCCGCCGGGACGGAGGAGGCAGGTATGACGGAGGGTCCTTCTCCTCGGAGGCCCGCACCAAGCTTTTGATAGAGAAACGCCGCACCGGCAATCATCAGAGTCAGCAGGGCGATCAGAGCAATCGTTTTTTTACTTTTCATCAAAATTTTCCTTTCTATGCCAGCAGCGCAATCCAGCGGGCCAGCAGTCCGGTCATCATCAGCAAGCCCATCATCACAAGCAGGAGACCCGAAACAAGATTGATGATGCGGTAATGTGATTTAATCCAGCGCAGCGTCGATTCAAACTGATCGACCAGCAGCGCCGCCACCAAAAACGGAAGTCCCAGCCCTGCACAGTAGCTCAGGAGCAGTAATACTCCCTGACCCACCGATCCCTGCTGGGAAGCCATCAGCAGCGCCGACCCCAGAAAAGCGCCGACACAGGGGCTCCAGCCGATCGAAAAAGCGAGTCCGAACAAAAATGAGGCAAAAAAGCCCGGCTGTCTGCCCGATACCTCCCGGCGGCTGACCCGATTCAGCCAGCTGATCGAGAGAACCCCGAGATAGTTGAGGCCAAACAGGATGATGAGCAGTCCTCCCAGTTTTTCCAGCAAGCCGCTCCAACGGGCCAGCGCCGCCCCGATTCCACCGGCAACCGCACCCATCGCGGTAAAAGCGGCGGTAAATCCAAGGATAAATCCAAGCGCTCCGAAGAGTGCGCCATTTTTCTTCCTTTGGGGGCCTCCACCCGCAAAGAAGCCGAGATAGACCGGCAGAAGCGGCAGCAGGCATGGGGAGATAAAAGTGATGATTCCTTCAATAAAGGTTAAAAAGCAGGTCATCTTGTTTCCTCTCTGGAGGCGCCGAAAAGGATATGGTCGATCCCGGCGACGGTCATTGATGAAAGCCGTTTGTAGCAGGCGGCGTTCAGGCTGTCGCGCACCTGCTCCATCACCTCCGCCATCCCGGAAGCGACAAGGCATGGGGCGTCAATCTCCCCTGAGCGCCAGCCCGCCGGAACCGGCGGAGTCTCCACCGCTTTACAGATCCGAAGCAGCGTCACACCGGAGGGATCAAGTACGAAGCGGTATCCCCCATACTTTCCCGGACGCACCTCCACCAGCCCGGCGCGGTGCAGCATCGCCATCACTTTGCGCACCCGTGCAGGGTTGGTGCAGATATTCTCGGAAAGTTCTTCGCTCGAAAGGGTTTCCTGCCTGTGGTTGAGATAAACCAGCGCGTGCACTGCAATGGTAAAAATTCCGGACATTATGCCTCTCCTTTAACTGTAATTTAAAAAATTACAGTTATTCTTCGGCTTTATTATATCAAATCAGCAGGATATGTCAAGGAAGCGGGAAGCGAATTTACCGTTTCTTCGTAGTCGGCCTGCTCTGGTTCATAGTCAGGTCAAAATCGTCCTGACTCCGGTATTGTCTACTGCCGTTTCGTCAGCAGACAATACCGGAAAGCAGCGTGGATATGCGTAGCATTTCCAAAAGCGCCCCGAAGGAACCGCTGCTCCTCCGGGGCGCTTATCAACCGCAAAGGCGGGTCAAAATGCCGAGATAAAGGGCCTACCTGAGAGAATTTCGGGCGGTTTTCGCACCTGCTGCGCAACGAATACCGGAGGCTCCTCCCCTCTTGTTTTCCGCGCTGCTCACCGGCAAACGCCGATAGAAAAATGCCAAGCGCAGGAAGCGGAAAGGCCGGCGGCGTTCAGGGAGAAAGAAGCGCCTGCTCTTCCAGCTCCAGCCCCACCGGACAGTGATCGCTGCCCATGATCTCGGGATAAATCACGCTGTCGCGGACCTGCCCGAGCAGGCGCTTCGAAACGACAAAATAGTCGATCCGCCATCCCGCATTGTTGGCGCGGGCGTGATACATATAGGACCACCAGCTGTAAGCCCCCGTTTTATCCGGATAAAGAGCGCGGAAGCTGTCTGAAAAGCCGCTCTCAAGCAGCTCGGTAAATTTTGCCCGCTCCTCATCGCTGAAGCCCGCGTTGCCGCGGTTGGATTTTGGATTTTTAAGGTCAATCTCCTGATGGGCCACATTGAGATCCCCGCAGAGGACAACCGGCTTCACCGCATCGAGGCGGCAGAGATAGGCACGGAAGTCGTCCTCCCACTTCATGCGGTATTCCAGCCGGGTCAGCCCACGCTGGGCGTTGGGGGTATAGACGTTCACCAGATACAGTTCCGGAAACTCCAGCGTAATGACCCGCCCCTCGGCGTCATGCTCCTCCATCCCTAGGCCGTAGGTAACGGCCAGCGGCTCTCTGCGGGTAAAAACAGCGGTACCGGAGTAGCCCTTTTTCAAAGCGCTGTTCCAGTACTGACGATAACCCTCCAGCTCGAGAGACACCTGCCCTTCCTGAAGCTTGGTTTCCTGAATACAGAAGCAATCGGCTCCAATCTGAGAAAAAAAGTCCAGAAATCCCTTGCCCAGGCAGGCACGCAAACCATTGACGTTCCACGAAATCAGCCGCATTCTTTTCCCATCCTTTTTGCGAATTGACGCTTGTCCGCGTTCCTGTTTTTTGATATACTGATTACAAATCATCTCTATGCAAACGGGGAAAGATTCCGCGGCGTGAAGCATGGTTCAGGGCCGCTCTTCCGATTTGCACAGAAGATCCCGGACAGCGGCGCTGTCCGAAACAACCGGGAGGAATCATATCATGAACGATGTATTCGACGGCCTCTATCAGGTAGTGCTCGGCCGTAAGTACAACCCGCAGGAAGGCTCCTATACCTGCTATCTCTTTGAAAAGGGCCTCGACAAAATCTGCAAAAAGGTCGGAGAGGAAGCCGCAGAGGTCATCATCGCCGCCAAAAACGGAGAGAACGGCGAAACGGCCGGTGAGATCTGCGATCTTCTTTACCATCTCATGGTGCTGATGGCCCAGCAGGGAATTGCTCTTGAGGAGATCACCGCCATCCTCGAGCAGCGCCGCCGGAAGATCGGCAATCTCAAGGTCATGCACCAGAGCGATCACGAGAGCTGAACGTTTCCCCGGTATAAAAATGCCCGTTTCCCGAAGTGCCGTCCGGCGCTTGTTGGGAAACGGGCATTTTGCAGCTATTCTCCCTTGGCACGGCCCTTTTTCAGGCGGTTTCCGCAGCTCTTGCAATAGACCGTACCGGCAGAATTGACGGTACGGCAGCGGGAACAGACGACCCCATCCTTCATCTCAGAAATTTTGGCGTTGATCTCATTGATCTCAGTCAAAAGCTCGTCGACTTCCTGGATACAGACGACGATCAGATCGTAGTTATCGGTACCAACTTTCTGCTGCTCATAGGTCAGGGTGCCGATCCGCTCGTAGGTGCTCTGCACCTGAGAACGGAGCTGCATTACCTGAAGCTTCATCTTGGAAAGCTCCATCGCGGTGCCGGTTTTTCTGCCCGCTGTGCTGATCACCTGTTTGGCGCTGTTCATCGCCTGATCCAATAGCTTCATCGTGTTGCCCCATTTCTTCCTTCAACTTGTCTTATTATAGCGCCGCGAAATCCCGAATGCAAGATGAACCGGTCGTTTTCAGCCGATAAACTCCCGCAGGAGGGAATTTTCCGGAATGTAGGAATAGTCGATGTCGTCGAACACCTCGAGAATCTCGACGATCTGCCGGACTTTGCCCGCAAATACAGAGTCATCCTTCATCTCTCCGAGCATCGGCAGGATGTAGTGGTGAAACACGCAGCCCTCATAGTCGAGCATTGAATCAATCTTATAATCGACCGAATCGCGGAAGGGATAGATGTATTTCTCCTCCCCGTCCAGGACATCCTCCCAGGCGAGCAGTGTTTCCAGCGGAGAACGGTTGCGGAAGTTGTGATCCCGCACCATCCGCCGGATCAGCCTGGCGTCCTTCGGCGAGAGCACCTCGGTTTCCCCGTCAAGATAGGCGGTGCGGGTGCTGACATAGACGCGGAACAGGCTTGACGGATCAAGCACCTCAACCAGCCGCGGATTAATGGCATGCAGGCCCTCCATTACGAGGACGCCCTTTTCCCCAAGCGTGATCTCGTTGACCTTTCCGCCGCGGCAGCTCCGCTCAAAGTCAAAGGTCGGAAAGGTGGCATGGCCGGTTTCCAGAAGTTCCCGGAGAGTTTCGTTGATCAGCGGCAGGTCCAGCGCATCAACCGCTTCCATGTCGGGGCTCCCGTCGGGAAGCTTGGGATAGAACTCCATCCCGAGGAAGAAATCGTCGAGCGAAACGACCGGCGCCGAGACTCCGCGGCGTCCAAACTCCTCGGAAATCTTGTGCGCTGTCGTGGTTTTCCCCGACGAAGAAGGCCCCGCAAGCAGCACGACGCGGTAACGTCCCTGAGACTCCAGGATCAGATCAACCACCTCGTTGATCTGGTGCTGATAACCCTTTTCGCACTCTGAGATAAAAAATTCGGGATAGCGGGCCAGAAGGTTGATTTCAGATATCTGAATAATGGAATTTTTCTGTCTGCTGATGAGTTTCATAGAATCGTTTCACCCTTTCCTTTCGTTCTTTCAGTGCCGCATAATGGGCCAAATATTCCGAGGGAAATTTATAATTATAAATCCGCTCAATCGTATCCCCGCAAGGGGCGCGCAGCTTGGTCACCGCGCCCGCGCCCGCTGCAAAAATAGTATGCGTCTCATCCATGATAAAGACGTTATAGAAGCCCTCCTTTCCGGGAAGAGCATAGCCGGTGTTGTCAAGACTGCCGATCGTATTTTTTTGCCGGTAGAGATAATAGGGGGCGAGCCCCGCCCCACGGATCCGCTCCCGTGCGTGGTCCACCATCGCGGCGACCTGTTCCCGGCGCTCGTAAAGCTCCCGCTCCTGTGCCAGCGTGCTTGCCCGCTTCAGGGTCAGCGCATGCACCGTCACATTATCCGGCCCAAGTGCGAGCACCCGCTCGAGCGAACGGGAAAAGCTCTCGACGCTTTCGCCCGGCAGGCCGGCAATCAGGTCCATATTGACGCTTCCAAAACTGATCGACCGGACCAGCTCGAAAGCGCGTTCAACATCCGCGGCGGTATGCCTGCGTCCCACCGCTGCCAGGACCTCGTCGTTCATCGACTGGGGGTTAACGCTCAGGCGGGTCACCCCGGCGGATTTGCAGGCAAGCAGCCGCTCGCGGTCGATGGTGTCGGGCCGCCCCGCCTCAACGGTGTACTCCAGCAGGCAGGAAAGATCGAAGCTTTTTTCCACCGCCCGGAACAGCGAGGAGAGCTGTTGGGCATCCAGAGTGGTGGGAGTTCCCCCGCCAAAGTAAACGGTTTGCAGGGTCAGGCCCAAATCCCGGGCAATCCCGCCGAATTCCCCGATTTCCCCGCAGAGCTGTTCGACATAAGGGCCGATCAGCTCCCGCATCCGTTCCACCTCCTGCGAAACAAAGGAGCAGTAGCTGCACCGCTGCGGGCAGAAGGGAATCGACACATAGAGGCTGAAACCGTTCGGGAGGCTCCGATCGTTAATCGCCTGCTCCGACCGGCGAATCTCCTGCGCGAGTGAAATCATCGCATCATCCAGCAGATACCGTTCCCGCATCAGGGCGGCCTGCTGTGCATCGTCCAGGCCCTGCGCGGCCATCCGGTGAAAGAGTTTGATCGGCCTGACGCCGGTGAGGACTCCCCAGCGCAGCGGTGCGCAGCCGCTCTTTACCGCGCAGCGGAAAAGCATCCGGGCCAGTGCAAGCTCCTGTTCTTCCCCGGGAACAGCGGACGACCGCTCCGAAAGCGTCGTACCGCCGCGCGAAAGGACGACCGAAAGCCCGTCCGGTGCGGCGCGGACCAGCAGCCAGTCCTCCTGCGGCGGAGGAGGAAACGGCGTCCTGTCTCCGGCGAGGGTGAGCACCGGAAAAAACATCCGGGAAAGCATCTCGATCTCATAGCCGGAGGGAAGCCCCTCCCGGTAGAGGATCATCGCACCGCTTCCTTCATATAGGGGTTGCCGCGGCGCTCCTCCTCCAGAGTGGAAAGCGCATCGTGTCCGGGCAGCACCCGGTAATCTCCGGGCAGATCGTGCAGCTTTTTGAGCGACCGCAGGATGGTGGGATAATCCCCGCCGTCGAGATCGGTGCGCCCGCACTCGAAGCGGAAAAGCGTGTCGCCGGAAAACAGGCAGTCCCCGCAGAGATAGCAGACTCCGCCTCGGGTATGTCCGGGGGTGTCAAGCACAGAAAATTCCAGCGCACCTACCTGCACTGCATCCCCTTCCTTCACAAGGCGGGTAGCGGAAAGATCGGTATAATCGTCCTCGTCGATATAGGGCGTCCACATCGCGCCCGGTTTTTTGGCGAGCATCGGCGCGTCTTTCTCCCCGATCACCACCTCGGCGTCCGGAAAAGCCTCAATCAGGCCCTTGATTCCGCCGATGTGGTCGAAGTGGCCGTGGGTCAGCAGAACTGCCCTGAGGCGGAGCTGATGATCGTCAAGGATTTTCTTCACTCGTGCTGCCTCGGCGCCGGGGTCCACGACAGCGGCGTTCTTTTCCTCATCGGCCACGATATAGCAGTTGGTGGCAATCGGGCCGAGCTGGGTTTGATAGATGGTCATTTTGCAGCCTCCCTATGCTTCATAATTTCATCGGTGTCGAGCAGAATCGTCACCGGTCCGTCGTTCTCAATCGAAACAAGCATCTCGGCCCCGAATTTTCCGGTATCCACGCGGCCGACCCCGGCCTCCTTCAAAAAGGAGACATAGCCGAGATAAAGCTCCTCGGCCAGAGGCGGCTTTTCGGCGTTGATAAAGGCGGGCCGTCTCCCCTTGCGGCAATCGGCGCAGAGGGTGAACTGACTGACCACCAGCGCTCCCCCACCGACGTCGAGCAGGGACAGATTCATCTTCCCTTCGGCATCCTCAAATACCCGCAGCTCGGCGGTCTTTTGGGCAAGGAAACGCGCCTCCTCCTTTGTGTCCCCTTGGCGCACCCCGAGCAAGATCAGGTAGCCCTGCCCGACCTCCCCGATCACCCCGCCGTCAACCGAAACGCTCGCGCGGCGCACCCGCTGAAGCAATGCTCTCATGACTCTGGCTTCCTTTCCTTACCCGGAAACCCGGTCGACGCTGATGACACCGGGGACCCGTTTGATTTGTGAAATGATATAGGCGAGCTGCTGCAGGTCGCTGATGGTCATCGTGACATGAAAGTTCAGCCGCCCATCTTTGAGCTCCTTCGCCATAAAGGCGTGCAGTGGAACCCGCAGGTTGGAAAGCAGGACACTCAACTCCGCAAGCAGCCCCGCGCGGTTGTTTCCAACAATTTCCACAGAGCTCTGAAAGCTCTCCCTGATATTGCTGGCCCACTCAGTCTTGACCCAGCGTTCCTTCTGGTTCTCATCCTTGAGGGCGGCGGCAACGTTGATACAGTCCTTCTTGTGGATCGACACACCGTAGCCGCGGGTGACGAAGCCGATAATTTCATCCCCGGGCAGCGGGTTGCAGCATTTTGAAAACTTGACCAGGCACCCTTCCAGTCCCTCGACAATAACGCCGGAGGAATCCTTTCTCTCCTTCTTTGGCTTGATGGTGAGCGGCTTTTCCTCGGGCTCGGGCCGGTAAAGGCGCTGGTACTCCTCTCGAAGATGCGGGAAGATGCGGGTAAACGGCAGGCCGCCGTAGCCGAGCGCGGCGAGGAGATCCTCGATGCTGCCCATGTGCTGCCGTTTTGCTTCGACCAACAGGAGCTGTTCCCGCTGTTCCTCGGTTACCGAGATGCTGGCACGCTTAAATTCACGTTCGATCATCGCGATGCCTTCGGCGATGTTCTCTTCCCGGCGTTCCTTCTTAAACCAGCTGCGGATTTTATTGCGGGCCTCGGTAGTCTTGACAATATTGAGCCAGTCCCGATTGGGGCCCTGCGTTTTGGAGTTGGAGGTGATGATTTCGACGATCATACCGGTCTGCACCGGCGTATCAATCGAGACAATCTTTCCATCAATCCTTGCCCCAACCATCCGGTTTCCGACCGCCGAGTGGATCGCATATGCGAAGTCGAGCACCGTAGCCCCGGCGGGCAGGCTGATGACATCCCCCTTCGGAGTAAAGACAAAAACCTCCTCTGGGGCAATGTCCGATTTGATCGAGCGGACGATCTCCTCCGCGTCCTCGCCTTCCTGCTGATTCTCCAAAAGCTGGCGCACCCAGGCGAGGCGCTCCTCGAGCTTGTCCTTGCCCTGAATGCCGACCTTATACTTCCAGTGGGCGGCGATGCCGTATTCGGCGGTGTAGTGCATCTCCCATGTTCGGATCTGCGTCTCGAAGGGAATGCCCTCCTTATCGAAAACGGTGGTGTGCAGCGACTGGTACATGTTCTGCTTCGGGGTCGAGATATAGTCCTTGAAACGGTTGGGGATCGGGCGGAACATGTCGTGGATAATGCCGAGAATGTTGTAGCATTCAATCACCGAATCAACGATAATCCGCACCGCGTAGATATCGTAGACCTCGTCGAAAGCGCGCCCCTGCATATAGACCTTGCGGTAGATCCCGTAGATGCTCTTGACGCGGCCCTCGATATAGGCATTGGGGTGCTCGGCTTTGACCCGGTCGAAGATCCGCTGCTTGATGCTGGCCAGAAACTTCTGCCGTTCCTCCCGCGCCGTAAGCTGGCTTTCAATCTCCTCATAGGCGATCGGGTCGAGGTATCGCAGGGAAGTATCCTCCAGCTCCTCCTTGATGCGGCGAATACCAAGCCGGTCGGCGATGGGAGCGTATATCTCCATCGTCTCAAGCGCTTTGTAGCGCCGCTTCTCATCGGGCAGATACTGAAAGGTACGCGCGTTGTGCAGGCGGTCGGCCAGCTTGATGATGACCACCCGGATGTCCTGCGCCATAGCCAGAAGCATCTTGCGCAGATTTTCGGCCTGCTGCTCCTCTTTTGAGGTATAGGGAATCCGGCCCAGCTTGGTCACGCCGTTGACGAGCAGAGCGATCTCATGGCCGAACTGTTTTTCAATATCAGAGAGCGGAACGCCGGTATCCTCCACCACGTCGTGCAGAAGGGCCGCGGCAATCGACTCATTGTCCATTCCCAACTCGACGAGAATCTTGGCAACGGCGAGCGGATGGATAATATACGGCTCCCCCGAGCGCCGCTTCTGCTCCCCATGGGCGGCGGCGGCAAGGGAATAAGCCTTCTCGATGAGCTCCAGATTATAATTTTTGCCGGACTGCCGGATAAAGTCCTGAAGCTCCTCAAAGGTAAGGGAATAGCCTTCGTTTTGATCGCTCATATTGCAGCAACAAGCTCCTTCAGGATCGATGAATTTTCAAGCCGAACCTTCGCAGCGCAGGGAACCACCGAGAGGCATTCGCCCTCTCCGCAGGGTTTCTTTTCCAACAGGCCCAGCTCAAGCATCACCGAAAGGGCAATGCGAAACCGCACGTAGTCCAGCGGGGTTTCGCGGACGATTTGGCAGAAGAGCGCCTCCGCAGAAAGGGAAAGTGTTTTCTTCTGCCGCAGATAGCGGTAGATGACCGCCGTTTCTTCCCGGCTCGGAACCATATCCTGCGCCAGATTCTCAGCGCGCAGATAACGCTCATACCGCTGTTCCCCGCGCCAGAGCGCCTCGAGATCGCAGCCATGCAGGCGATAGTCCCGGCAGCGCAGAGAAACGCTGCGCTGTCCCTGATACTCGTTGATCGAAACCGAGCAGGCCGCGTCGATCAGATCTCCGGGCAGTGCCTCGATCTGATCCGGCCTGGTAAAAAAGCAGAGGACCTGCACCGAAGCATTTCCGCGAGAAAGCCGCAGCTTGCAGTGCTTCCCCTCCGAGAGAGGGATGATCCGTTCGAGCCGCATCCCGTCAAGCATCACCGTCGGCGAAGGATTCGCGCTGCCGAACGGTTCAAGGCAGGAGAGGCGCGCGACCTCCTCCACGGTAAGCTGGTCGGGAGAAACAACCGCATCCACCGTCAGCTTCGGCAGCGGCATCTCGGGGCAATGTCCGGCGGCATACTGTTCAATGGCCTCGCGGAAGGCCGGAATCTCTTTCGTCTCAAGCGAGAGGCCCGCCGCCATCGGATGCCCGCCGTAGCGGGCCAGCAGGCTGTGGCAGGCAGCGACCGCTTCAATCAGGGAAAAGCCCTCGACGCTGCGTCCTGATCCCTTGGCGGAGGCTCCGTCCACAGCAAGAATCAGGCAGGGCTTGCCGAACCGCTCCACCAGCCGGGAGCAGACGATGCCAACCACGCCGGCGTGGTAGCCCTCCCCCGAAAAGACGAGGACCCGGCGGCAGGTCAGAGAAGGGTCGGCCGCAATCTGTTCCGCAATCGAATCGGCAATCTTCTTTTCTTCCGCCCGGCGGACGGCATTCAGCTCTTCGAGCTGCCCGGAAAGTTCGGCGGCTTCCTCATCATCTTCGGTCAGCAGCAGCATCGCCGCCGTATCGGCCGAATCGAGCCTGCCGGCGGCATTGATGCGGGGGGCAAGCCCAAACGCGATGGAATCCCCGTTCAGCACCCGGCCCTCAAGTCCGGCGGAGGCCAGCAGCGCGCGGATTCCGGGGCGGTCGCTCTCTGTCAGCATTCCGAGGCCCCGGGTGACAAAAAGGCGGTTTTCTCCGGTCAGAGGCACCACATCCCCCACCGTTCCGATGGCAAGCAGGTCGGCATACTGCTCGAGCAGCGCCTCTCCCCACTCCCCCTCGAGAGCGCAGAGCAGCTTGAAGGCCACCCCAACGCCGGAAAGCTCTTTGAATGGATACCCGCAGTCGGAACGGTGCGGATCAACCACCGCTTCCGCTTCCGGCAGGCGCGGTCCGGGGCGGTGATGGTCGGTAACGACGACCCGCATCCCAAGGGAATAGGCATGGGCGATCTCCTCAACAGCGGTCACCCCATTATCGACCGTAAGGATCAGATCGACCCCCAGCCGGTGCAGTTCGTCAATCGCCGGAATGTTCAGGCCGTAACCCTCCCGTTCCCGGTGCGGAATATAATAGCAGCTTCGCGCCCCAATGGCGTCAAAATAGTGCTTGAGCATAACCGTCGAGGTCACACCGTCACAGTCATAATCGCCATAAATGCAGATCATCCCGCCGTCGGCAACTGTTTCCGCAACCGTCTGGGCGGCGCGGTCGAGGTCCTTCATCAGAAGGGGGTCACAAAGCACATCTTCGCAGGAGAGCAGTGCCTTCGCCGATTCAGGGCCGTATCCCCGCGCGGCGAGCACCGAGGCGGCAAGCGGCGGAAGTCCGAGAAAATCAGCAATGGCATGGGCCTCCTGCGCCCGCTGGGGCAAAATTTTCCAAAGCTCCTTCTTCATCGCCGCTCACTCTCCTTTCCAAATCACAAGAATGCTTATCATTATAGCATAAAGGGCGGGAAACATCAACATTTGCCAGCTTGGTACCCATCTTGTCAAATATGATGGGCGATGTTAGACTATCCATAACGGACAACATCAAATTATTTTGGGAAAGCGGGCATCGTTATGAAAAACTTTCTTTCCACTTTCGCCATCTGCTTTGTTCTGTGCGGTATTTTTCTCTTTTTCGGCGGATTCCTGATCCTTTCAAACCTGTGGCTGACAGTAGCTTTGGCCGCCTTGGTAATCAGCCTTCTGATCTGTGCCTTTTTAAGTCTGGAAGGCAAAATTGAGGAGTTGGAGGGCAGGCTCCGGGCGCTTGAACAAACGCGGGAGCAGCCCTCAAAGGATGATTGCTGAAAGCGGACGGCCGTTGTCCGCATGGCATGCTCCTCCGATTCACTTTTCTCTCCGCCCGCACATCCGTCTGTCGAACGGCGCGCCCGAGCGGAGGGCGGCACCGCTGTCTTGGGCATAAAAGCGAACCGAAGGATGATCTCCTCCGGTTCGCTTTTTTCCTGATTCGACGTCACGAGATATGGCGGCCAGGTTTCTTTTGCATCAAATCAAGTCTCCTCGGGGCAGTCCCTCCGCTGAATCAGCGCGCGGGCGCAGCGCATCCCATCGACAGCGGCGCTCATAATACCGCCCGCATAGCCCGCTCCTTCGCCGCAGGGGTAAAGCCCTTCGATTTCATCCGCCATACAGTCCTCCCGGCGCAAAAGCCGAACCGGCGAGGAGGTGCGCGTCTCCAGCCCGGTCAGCACCGCTCCGGGTGCATCGAAGCCGCGCAGCCTGCTGCCGAGAACCGGAAGCGATTCCACAAGGAACTCTCCGACCTGCGGCGGCAGCAGCGCAAGCAGATCGCATTCCCGAACGCCGCGCGGATAGCTCGGCTCGACCGGATTTTCTACCCGGCCGCTTTTCAAAAGCGCGCCCACCGTCATCGCGGGTGCGGTTCCGCCGAACCCGCCCGCCGCGCAGGCAGCGCCCTCCAGCTTTTGCTGAAAGGCGACCGCGTCCTGCCAGTTCGGCCCGTAATCGGCGGAATCCACTGAGACGACAAGCGCAGAATTGGCGTTGGGCAGGTTCCGCGCGCGGTAGCTCATCCCGTTGGTGACCGTCTGCCCTTCTCCCGACGCCGCCGCGACCACCATGCCGCCGGGACACATGCAGAAGGTGTAGGCTGCGCGTTCTCCCACCCGGCGGGAAAGCTGGTATTCCCCGGGCGGCAGATTGGGATGCCCCGCAAACTTTCCGTAAAGGGCGGTGTCGATGTCCAACTGCCGGTGCTCAATCCGCGCGCCGACCGAAAAGGGCTTCGGGATCAGGTGCGCGCCGCATCGGTCCAGCGCGGCAAAGGTATCCCGCGCCGAATGCCCAACCGCGAGGATCACCGCATCCGCTGGGAGCTCCTCCCCATTGACCCGAATGCCGCGGAGCCTCCCTCCACGTGCGATAAACTCGTCCACCCGGGCATGAAACCGCACCTCGCCGCCCAGACGGAGAATCTCCTCCCGTATGCTTTTCACCACCCCGCGCAGCAGGTCGGTGCCGACATGCGGCTTTGCCTTCACCAGAATATCCGGCGGCGCGCCGTGTGCGGCCAGAATTCGAAGAACTTCAGCGCAGAGCGGGTCGTGGATGCGTGTGGTCAGCTTGCCGTCCGAGAAGGTGCCCGCGCCGCCCTCGCCAAACTGAACGTTGTTTTCCGGATCGAGGATGCCGCCCTTCCAATACCCTTCCACCGCGGCTACCCGCTCATCGACCGGAGCGCCCCGCTCCAGCACAAGAGGCCGATAGCCCTCTCGTGCCAGCATCAGGGCCGCAAAGAGTCCCGCCGGACCCAGACCGACCACCACCGGGCGGTGAAAAAGGCGCTTGTCCCCATGCGGCAGAATGAGCGGCCGGGGAGCGGGAGCCGCGGAAATTTCCGGCAGTCCCTTGGCAAGCAGCATGCGAGCCGCGCTGTCCTCCAGCGAAAAAGCGACGGTTGAGACGAATTTGACCCGTCCCCGCCGCGCGTCTACCGAGCTTTTGCTCAGGCCCAAACCGCCGGGAGCGGTACCGGCAAGCTTAAAGACCCGCTCGGACGCCCGTGCCAGAGCGGCCTGCGCCCCTTCCTCAACGCTTGTCTCAATCCTGCTGATCTGTAAGCGCATCTTTTTTCTCCTTTTCAGCAAACGCCGCCGGTCACGAATGCCATGACCGGCGGCAGTTTTTCTGTTACGGCTTTTCCCGGATGGTAATCCGCGCGGTGTAATGATCCCCATAGGCCCAGCAGCGGCTGTGTCCCGGCAGAATGACCGACACCGGAACGGTGACCTGCCCGAGCGTGACCTCCACATTCGCCATGTTGATCTCGGCGACCAGATCCTGGTTGGAAAGGCCGCTGACCTCGCCGGAGGGGCCATAGACGGTCACATTGTTGATTGCCTGCGTCTGGATGGTCGCTTCATACTGCTCCGGCAAATTGCGGATATAGATATTGTCGCTCTCAACCGCCAGCGTGGACTCATCGAAGGTATCCGGGAAGAACTCGATATTCGCATCCTCGATGCCCTCCACCGAAACAAAATCGGTCGGATATTTAATCCGGTAGAAGAGATTGACGTCGGGGGCCAGCGTGCGCATATCGATGTAGCCCAAATGCAGTTCATTGAAGGAACCGAGCGTCTCGACCGGACCGGCGATCTCCACCTCTTCCGGGCTGATCCGGTAAACCAGCGAAGCCACGTCGAAGCCCTCGGGGATGTTGGTGAAATCGAAGGTAACCGGCACCGTCTTCTTTTTAAGGACCGGCAGTGTCACGTGGATCGTTTCGGCATCCAGAACAAAGTAGGGGCTTGTCACCGTTTCCCCACCGGCACTTCTCAATACGACCGGCAGCTCCTCGGTGACGCTGTTGGAAAGAGGCTTATTATCAAACTGGCGCACTACCACCGCTTCCTCGACCGACTGCATCTCGGTGGCGGGGCCGACGACGGTGACCTCCTTGGGATAAAGCCGCTCCTGATCCAGCAGATAGCCGTCCGAAATTTCCAGCCCGCTCGGCTCGTAAGCGACCTCGAGCACCTTCGTCACCTGATGATCAAACCGCATGCTGATCGTCTCGGGCAGGGAGGTTTTGATCTCAATATCCCGGTTGCGCGAATCGACGATTTCAATCGGCAGGTCGTAGGTGCCCGGGCCGGTAATATTGTTCAGTTTTGCGGTGGCAACAATTTCCTCAGGCTTGATGTTCCCGACTGTCGCGCGGGGTCCGACCACCTCGACGTCCACCGTAAACTCTCCTTCAGTAACCGGGTGCAGGTCGAGTCTGGTCAAATTGCTGTCGGAAGAGTCGATGCTCACCGGAACATTGGAGATGGTCATCGGGATCAGAGTATCGACATTGTAGACCACCATCACCCAGATCAGGATCGCCCCGATCACAGAAATCACCATCAGCACCGCGTTGTTGTCGAGCAGATTGTTCTGTTTGTTCTTGTTCATCTCTTCACCTTAAAGAAAGGGAGCTTGCGGTCATTTTTCTCCTCGTGCTCC
Source organism: Ruminococcaceae bacterium D5 (assembly GCA_900113995.1). GTDB lineage: Bacteria > Bacillota > Clostridia > Oscillospirales > Ruminococcaceae > Yanshouia. The sequence goes on from FORK01000005.1 coordinate 66,802, forward strand.
ACAATAAAATAATCCTTGAGTTCCTGGGTCAGCTGCTCCCCGGTGAAGCCGCGCCGCAGCTTGCCGTTCACCGCCATCGTGATGACACCGGTTTCCTCCGAGACGATGACCACAACCGCGTCAGAGTTCTCACTCATGCCAAGGCCCGCCCGATGGCGGGTGCCCATTTCCTTGCTGATGGTGAAATTGTCGGACAGCGGCAGGAAGCATCCGGCAGCGAGCAGCCTCCCCTGACGGATGATCAGGGCGCCGTCGTGGAGCGGGGAATTCGGAAAAAAGATGTTGCCGAGAATCTCGGCGCTCGGCGCAGCGTCGATCACTGTGCCGGTTTTGACGATCTCCCCGAGCTTGGTCTGCCGCTCAAGGACAATCAGCGCGCCGATCCGGCGCTTGGAGAGAAAGACGGCCGCTTCCCCAATCGCGCCGATCGCGGTCCGCCAGCGCGCATTTTCATCGCCGTTGTCATTGCCGCCGCCAAACAGCTGGAGATTGGAAAAGCGGGTGCGTCCCACCTGTTCCAGTGAGCGCCGCAACTCGGGCTGGAACACAATCAGCAGCGCCAGCGCGCCATATTGGAAGATGTACCGGATCAAAAAGCTCAGCGAGCGCAGCTGCAAAATGCTGGAAGCGGCATAAATCATCACCAGCACGACCAGCCCTTTGAGAAGCTGAACCGCGCGGGTATCCCGCACCAGCCTCACCGCCTGATACAGGAGGTAGGCCACAATCAGGATATCGCAAAAATCGGTCAGCGTAAAGGAACCGAAGATCCCTTTCATATCGTAAAGCAGGCTCTCCACCCTCTGCGCCTCCTTTCTCCCCTCCCAGGGGAATCATTCTCAGAACCGGCTGCGCCGATTCGTTCGTTTCACAATGCTACCGCCCGGCGCCGTTAAACAGCAGGCAGACCGCATGACTCGCAATGCCCTCGCCGCTGCCGGTAAAACCGAGGCCCTCTTCAGTCGTCGCTTTGACGCTGACCTGAGAGGGATCGACGCCGCAGGCGTCCGCAAGGTTCCGGCGCATCGAAAGGAGATAAGGCGCCAGCTTCGGACGCTGCGCCAACACCGTCGCATCGAGATTGCCGACCTGCCATCCCTGTGAACGGAGCAGGCGCATCGTCTCCCGCAGCAGCAGAAGACTGTCCACCCCGCGCCAGCGCTCGTCGGTGTCGGGAAAATGCCCGCCGATATCACCGAGGGCCGCCGCACCGAGCAGCGCATCGATGACGCTGTGCGTGATGACATCCGCGTCGGAATGACCGAGCAGCCCCCGCTCAAAGGGAATCTCCACCCCGCCGAGGATCAGCGGACGGCCTTCCACCAGTCGGTGAACATCGTAGCCGTGCCCGATCCGCATCACTGCGCTTCACCCTGCAGCATCGCCTCAGCAAGCAGCAGGTCCTCCTCGGTGGTCAGCTTGATATTCCACTCATCCCCGCGGGAAAAAGCCACCGGGGCTCCGATTGCCTCGATGAGCTGGCAGTCGTCGGTATACTCCTCACGCGCCGCCTCGTAGGCCCGCAGATAGAGGCTTCGTTCAAAAACCTGAGGGGTCTGAATCCGCATCAGCTCTTCGCGCGGAACGGTGCCGGCCGAAAAGCCGTCCCGGCAGCGCTTAATGGTGTCTTTGACCGGGAGCGCGGCGGTAGCGGCCCCGCATCCCGCTGCCGCCTGAATGGCGGCGGTAATCACCCGGCTGCTGACCAGGGGCCGGGCGCCGTCGTGGATGCAGAGCAGCGACGCCTGTGGAGAAACGGCCATAACCCCCGCGTAGACCGACTGCTGGCGGGTCTCGCCGCCCCGGACGACCTCGCGCACCTTGCGGTAGCCGCCCTCGCGCACCATAGAACGGACCAGAGAGAGATTGGCCTCCCGGGTAACGATGACAATCTCACTGACCGCTTCGCAGCGTTCAAACGCCTCGATGGTCCGCATGAGCACCGGGATTCCTCCGAGCTCTGCCATCAGCTTATCGAATCCCATCCGCGCGGAACGGCCTGCCGCTGCAATCACTGCGGCCGCAGCCGGTAATACCCGTCCGGTCTTGCAGACGTTTTCCATACCCTTTCTCTCCTGTTCTCCGAACGTCAAACCGTTCGATTCAGCGTGGGGGGCGTCCCCTCATCAGTTGGCGCAGTAAGCGGAAAAGCCCGCCTTCACCGGCGGACCTTTGCACCGGCCGCGCAGAAATCACCCTGCCGCCTGCAGGAACCCTCGCCTCAGGCTCATACGTCGGCGGCGCCGCGAAAAAACTGCGCGGCCGGCTCGTCCGGAAGATTCTCCGGGGACGAATCCTGCGGCTGGGGAGCCTCTTCTGTCTGCGTCTCCCCGGAAGGCGCCTGCTTCTCCTGTTCCCGCAGCCCGGAAGCCGGATCGGCCTCGAGAAGCATCCGGTCGATCTCATCGAGCCGCTGGTTCATGCTGTCCAACAGGCCGGCGATATGCTCCCGCACCGCCGCGAGATCGGTGCGCATCGAGCGCATCTCCTCCGCGACCTTTTCGCTGGCTGTGACGGCGGCGGATTTGATCCGGTCTGCCTCCCGCTCCGCCTGCTGGAGCAGCTTTCCGGCATCTTCGCGGGTTTCGAGCAGGATATCCCCGATCTGAGTGGAAAGCTCCTCATAACGGCGGGCCTTGTATTCGTAATTCTGAGCACGCAGCGAAATTTGGCGGGTCTGCTCCTTTTGGGTGCGCAGCTCCCGCTCCTTCGCGTCGCACTGGCGCTGCTGCTCGGCAACCGCGCCCTTGAGCGTCTCAACCATGCCGGTCAGCTCCCGGATGCGGCCGGCACTCGCGTCGAGCTGCCGCTCCATCTCGGAAATCTTCCCTTCAAAACCGGTGACCTGTTCCGCGAGTTCGCCGCGCGCCCTGGCCATTCCGTCGAGCTTTCCCTCAAGCTCGGCCGCCATCGTGCGGTTCTGCTCCCGCAGGCGGTCGATGTAGGAGAGCACCTCTCCCTTGTCGAAACCGCCGAAAAAGCTGGTCTTCAAAAGGACCTGCTCCTGATTCTGCTGCTGTTCTGCCATGAAGGCGTCCTCCCTCTGCGGCACGCCGCACTCCCGGCCGAAGCCCCACGAAATGCGGATCCTCTTTTTTTCAACTTCCTTTCGTATTATAACATCCTCACGTGGGAATTTCTACATCTGACAGAAAAAGAGGGCCGCCTTTTTCAAGTTCCGAAAAACCGCCTGATTGCTGCATCCGGCCGGCAGCTTTTCACATCTGCTGCGGCGCCGCAATAAACGCTTCCAGCTCGCTGCGAAAGAGATTATCCCTGAGAAACACAAAATTGAACTCGTGAAAAATCGGGGTATCCCGGATTTCAAACGCCCGCAGAAGGCGTTTTGACTCCTTGAGCACCGACCGGTAAAGAAATGAAACCCCCAGCCCCGCCTCAACAAGGCTCAAAATCACCGGAAAGCTGCCGATCTCGACCGTTTTGGAAAAGCTGTCCAGCGAATGATTGTGCCCAAGCAGCGCGGCCTCGAAGATCGCGCGGGTGCCCGAGCCGGGTTCCCGGACAATCAGCGTTTCCTCAAACAGCTCTTCGAAACCGACCTGCCGTCCGGCAAAGCGGTGCCCTTCCCGGCAGATTCCCGTGAAATTTTCCCGCCGCAGGGTGCGAAAATCATAACGCGCTTTGTCAAAATATCCTTCAATCAGAGCCAGATCCAGCGTCCCCGCCTCCAGCGCCGCCAAAAGGTTTCTGGTATTGTCCACCGTGAGGGAGAGACTTCTTTCCGGATCGGCGGCCAGATAACAGCAGAGCTTCTCGGGGATTACATAATCCCCGATCGTCTTGGTCGCGCCCAGGCGCAGCGGCGGACGGCGCTCCTCAAGGCCGACCAGCCGTTCCCGCAGCGCTTCGCTCGAATGGCGCAGCGATTTTGCAGCCAGCTCAAGACGCCGCCCGCGTTCCGTCATCGAGAGGGTCTTTCCGCGGTAGGAAAAGAGCCTGCCGCCGTAATACTCCTCCAGATGCCGGATCTGCTGCGTCACTGCCGGCTGTGTGATGCAGAGCCGCTCTGCGGCACGGGTATAGCTCATCGTTTCGCAAAGGGTCAAAAAGGTTTCTATTTTAAAGTCGAGCATGGGAAAGCCTCGCTATCAATAAATTTAATTTATCCAACAATAACAAATGATAATTTGATTTTATCATAGGGCGATGCTAAAATCAAGCTATCAACAGCAAAGGAGCCATCCATGATGAATGTATTTTCCCGTCTCGCGGGCGGTATTCTCGCCGCTGCCGCACTCGCCGCCGCTGCAAAATTTTGCAGCGCCCTGATTCCCTATGAGCTGATCTCGGCCGGCGTTTTCGCCATGCTGATCGGGATGATGCTGCACCCGCTCGCCGAGCGTTTCGGATTCTGTCGTGAGGGGATCGCCTTCACCTCCAAAAAGATTCTCAAGGGCTCAATCGTTCTGATGGGGATCACTCTGAGCTTTTCTCAAGTATTGGAGGTGGGAAAATTTTCGCTCATTGTGATGTGCTTCACCCTGACCGCCGCCTTCGGCTTCGGCAATCTCTTCGGCCGGATGTTCGGTATGAACTGGAAGCTTTCCAACCTGATTTCGGCAGGAACCGGCATCTGCGGCGGATCGGCCATCGCCGCGATTTCCCCTACCATCGACGCCGATGACAGCGACATTGCCTATGCAATTTCGGCTACTTTTCTGTTCGATATCGTCATGGTCATCCTCTTTCCGATAATGGGACGCGCCGCCGGGATGAGCGACATGGGCTTCGGACTCTGGGCCGGCACCGCCGTCAACGACACCTCCTCGGTTGTCGCGGCCGGATACGCCTTCTCCGACCTTGCCGGACAATTTTCCACCATCGTCAAGCTCACCCGCACCCTCTCGATCGTTCCCATCGTCATTCTCTTCGCCTATATCAACGAGCGGGTGAAGGCAAGGGCCGCCGGAACCGCCGGAGGGCGGATTCAGGTCTCGGTGCGCCGGATCTTTCCCTGGTTCATCTTGCTCTTTCTGGGGATGGTTGCGGTGCGCAGTCTTCTCGACGCAATGGCCGCGGCCGGCGTGTGGGGAATGAGCGCCGCCGGGGTGGGCGGTTTCGCCGCCGTCCTCTCCTCGCTGAGCAAATTCGGAATGGTCATGGCCCTTGGTGCGATCGGACTGAAGACCGATTTCAAAAACGTCGCCAAAAGCGGCTTTATCCCGATGCTGCACGGATTTATCATTTCGGCGCTGGTTGTTATCGTTTCTTTCGGCGCGCAGGCCATGCTGGGACAGCTTTGAACGGTCGGCCGCCCTCCAACGAGCGGGGACGAAGGAATTTCGTCCCCGCTTTGATCTCTGCTTTAGCAGGGTGAGAGCCAGCGTCATTCAGGCGCTGGCAGTGTTATGCCCTTACAGGGCTCCCTTTTAGGGGCGGTCATGACTTTCGGACGAAGCTTTCTCTGCCTTCTGTGTGTTGTGCCAAAAAAGTTTTGCTTTTTTACTTTTTTCTGCTATAATAAATGTGTTTTGCCACTCGTTTGTGAGAACGGGCGGCTATCCGGGCGAACAGACGCGGCGCCGCGCGATGCGCGGCGTCCGCTGTCGTTACGGTCGAAATTCACCCCATTGAATCCAACGTTCAGAAAGAGGTATTCCCGTGCAGGAACAACGAAAAGAAAACAAAATGGGGGTCATGCCCATTCCCCGGCTGCTCATGACAATGTCGCTGCCGATCATGGCGTCGATGCTGATTCAGGCACTCTACAACGTCGTGGACAGCATCTTCGTCATCCGTGTCAGCGAAGACGCTCTTACTGCCGTTTCTCTTGCTTTTCCGGTGCAGGCGATGATAATCGCCATCTCAGTCGGCACAGCGGTCGGCGTCAACGCCATCCTCTCCCGGAGGCTGGGGGAAAAGAATTTTGAAGATGCCAACCTCACCGCCACAAACGGCGTGTTTCTGATGGTACTCAGCGCCGCTGCCTTCGCGCTCTTCGGCATTTTCGGGGTGCGCCCCTTCTTCGCAGCCTTTGTGGAGGAAGGCAGTGTGATGCGGATGGGAATGGAGTACACCTCCATCGTCTCCATCTTCTCCTTCGGCGTCTTCATCAGCGTCGTCGGAGAACGGCTGGTGCAGGCGACCGGCAACAGCATTTACTCGATGATTTCACAGATGGCAGGCGCGCTCACCAATATTATTCTCGACCCGATTCTGATCTTCGGGCTGCTCGGCTTTCCCCGCATGGAGGTTGCCGGCGCCGCCATTGCAACGGTGGTGGGCCAATTTGTCTCGATGTTTGTCATCGTTTGGTTTAACCTGAAAAAAAATCCCGAAGTCGACCTCTCCTTTAAGGGATTCCGCCCCAACGGCCGCATCATCGTGGAGATCTACCGCATCGGCCTGCCCTCCATTTTCATGCAGGCCATCGGATCAGTCATGACCTTCGGAATGAACAAAATTCTGATTCTCTTTTCTCAGACCGCGGTTTCGGTTTTCGGCATCTATTTTAAGCTCCAGAGCTTCATCTTTATGCCCATTTTCGGGCTGAACAGCGGCATGATTCCGATTATCGGCTATAATTTCGGTGCGCGCCACCGCCGCAGGATCACTCACACCATCCAGCTCGGCAGCCTCTACGCACTGGCCATTATGGCGGCGGGAACGCTGATTTTCCATCTCTGCCCCGGCTGGATTCTTGACGTTCTCTTCGACGCGTCGGATCACATGCTCGAAATCGGCGTGCCCGCTCTGCGGATCATCAGCATCCACTTTCTCCCCGCTGCCATCTCGATTGTACTTTCGGCATCTTTTCAGGCGCTCGGCAAGGGGACCTACAGCTTGATCATGTCGGCCTGCCGCCAGCTGCTGGTGCTGTTGCCCTCCGCTTATCTGCTCGGGCGCTTTTTCTCGCTCAACGCCCTCTGGCTCTCTTTCCCGATTGCGGAACTGGCATCGCTCGCCATTGCGGTCGTCCTTTTCCGCGGCGTCTACCGAAATGAAATTAAACCCCTCGAGGATTGATTCGCAAAACCGGCTCATTGTCAAACGTTATGATGCGGGCAGAGGCGCCGTCTTTATCAGACGGCGCCTCTGCCTGTGTTCAAAATTCCTGATACCCGCGGCACGTGTGGACACGAAAAATTTCGAGCGGTATACTCTCCACAGCGAAAGCAAAAATAGAAGGTTTTGGGGATGGCGGCAATGAAATTACAGCATTCGCTTCTTTCGTCCTGCCGGGAGAATTCTTTCCCCCGCAGGGGTCCCTGGGGCATCGATCATCCTTGCATGTATGGTGCTGAAGAGCAGATCGAAGGAACGAAAAGCACCGCTTGATTAGGACGACGCGGCCAAGCAGGCTCCGATGCATCCGCACCGGGGCCTGCTGATCTTCTCTGCGCAAACAGCCGTCCGACGGCGGGACAGGCGTTTCTTTTCAGGACCTTTCCCGAAATTTTTTCTATTTTTCGTCGCAGACCTGAAAAATGTAAAACTTCAGATAGTAGGACTCATCCGCCGCCCAGAGAATTGGATGGTCGGGCGACTGCGTGCGGTATTCCACCTGGCGCAGCCGCCTGCGGACATCGTGCGCGGCCTGATTCAACGTCTGAGTGAAAAGCTCACAGGTCATGAAATGCGAGCAGGAACAGGTTGCAAGGAACCCTCCGTCCCGCACCAGCTTCATCGCCCGGAGATTGATTTCCCGGTAACCCTTCTGCGCATTTTTCACCGAGCTTTTGGATTTGGTAAAAGCGGGAGGGTCGAGAATTACGAGGTCGAATTTCTCCCCCTCCCGTTCGAGGCGCGGCAGAAGCTCGAAAACGTCGGCGCAGAGGAATTTCACCCGGTCGGAAAGCCCATTGAGGGCAGCGTTTTCCTCCGCCTGTGCAACAGCCAGATCGGAAGCGTCAACCCCGAGCACCTCCCGCGCGCCGCCCAGTCCCGCATTGAGTGCAAAGGAACCGGTATGGGTAAAACAGTCGAGCACCCTCGCGCCGGAGCAAAGTCGCTGAATCGCGAGCCGGTTGTATTTCTGATCAAGGAAGAAGCCGGTTTTCTGCCCGTCGAGCACATCGACGAGGTAGCGCACTCCGTTTTCGGTCATTTCCACCTTGGTGTCAAATTCCGGTCCGATGAAGCCCTTATACCGCTCCATCCCTTCCTGCAGGCGCACCTTTGCATCGCTGCGCTCAAAAACGCCGCGGATTTCCATCCCGTCGCGCGCGAGGACTTCCCGGAGCAGCGAGATAATTTCCAGCTTCATCCGGTCGATTCCCAGCGCCAGCGACTGGACAACCAGCACGCCGGCATATTTATCAACTACAAGCCCCGGCAGGAAATCCGCTTCCCCGAAAATAATCCGGCAGCTTGAGAGATCGACGGTTTTTTTACGGTACTCCCATGCGGCCTGCACCCGTGCGCGGAGAAAATCCCGGTCGATTGCCTGATCCGGACGGCGGGTCATCATCCGCACCCGTATCCTGGAATTGAGATTTACAAAGCCGCGCCCCATCGGGTAGCCGTTCCAGTCCTCCACCCGCAGAATTCCGCCGTTCTCAAAGTCCCCCGAGATTCCGGCGATCTCATTGTCAAAAATCCACATGCCGCCGGATTTCAGCATCCGGCCCTCTCCCTTTTTCAGGGTTACAGTTGCTTCGTCCATCCTACTCCTTCCGCCCGTCCCATGGGACGGGCTTGTCAGAAAATTTGCGGTACCATCATAGCACATCACAAAGCCGGTGACAAACCTTATTTTTCGCCGCTCCCTGCAGGAAAAATTAACGAAATTTGATCTGCTTTTTTTCCGAAAAGACAAAATTGCCGTCCGCTCATTGACACTCGCCCGATTTTTGCTATGCTAAAAGAGACGGAACACGGCATCCGCCCTCTGTGCGGTACGTCAGCCGTCCGGACAAAACAGGGAGGTTGATGATTATGATTCATAAGCAGCGTGTATTGGATTCGTTTCTGGAGTATGTGCAGATCGACAGTGAAACCGGCAACGAAAAGGCAATGGCCGAGCGGATGACCGAGGAGCTTCGGGCGCTCGGCGGAGTCGTTTCCACCGACAGCGCGGGGGAAGCCGTCGGTTCCAACGGCTTCAACGTCTACGCAAGGTTTGAAGGAACCTTGCCCGGCGAGGTTCTTCTCTATGCGGCCCACATGGACACCGTCAAGCCCGGCTGCGGGGTCAAGCCGGTGATCCGCGACGGAATCATCTACAGCAGCGGCGACACCATTCTCGGCGGCGACGACAAATCGGGCATCGCCGGAATTATCGAGGCAATCCGCTCCATCAAGGAGGAGGGAACCCCTCACCGCACCTTTGAGGTGGCCTTTACCATCAGCGAGGAAGGCGGCCTGCGCGGCGCCAAGAATCTCGATTACTCCCGCATTCGGGCAAAATACGGCATCGCCCTCGATTCCAGCGGCGAGGTCGGCAAAATCATTACTCAGGCTCCCGGGCAGATCAAAATCCACGCCGATGTCATCGGAAAAACCGCCCACGCCGGCATCGCACCCGAACAGGGCATATCGGCGATTCAGGCCGCGGCGTCCGGCGTTGCGCGAATGAAGCTGCTGCGAATTGACGAGGAGACAACCGCCAACATCGGCGTCTTCAAAGCGGAATACGCCACCAATATTGTGCCCGACCGGGTGTCAATTCTGGCGGAAACCCGCAGCCGCAATCTCGATAAGCTCAACGCACAGGCCAAGCATATGGTAGACTGCCTTCAGGCGGGCTGTGACGAATACGGTGCAACTCTTGACTGCCGCTGTGAAACCAACTACGTCAGCTATCACCTTGCCGACGACCACCCGCTGGTTTCCGAACTTTCCGGCGCGATCCGCTCGATGGGAATCGAGCCGCTCATCACCAGCACCGGCGGCGGGAGCGACACCAATATCTTTAATCTCAACGGCATCGATTCGGTCGTGCTCGCCACCGGCATGAGCAAGGTTCATACCACCAATGAGTTTATCAAGGTTGAGCAGCTCGAGCGCACCGCAGAGCTTCTCTATCGTCTCATGACCACCGCAAACTGATAGGTTTTCTCCACAAAGGACGGGTCCCGCGTGACCCGTCCTTTTTTGTTTGTGTATTACGACGAAATCAATTCTCAAAAGAGAACAAGATGACAGTTTTAGGAAATTTCTGTATAATTTCTTAACGCTCCGCTGATAGACAACGGAATTTTTCTTTGTTATAATGCGTTTAAATAATTCGAAATGATTTGTTCTTAAATTTGCATCCACTTCGTAAAATACATTACGGAAGTGCAAAATTTAATTTTCTTATTTTTCTATAATTTATATTAAATTCATTTTTAACCATTATTTTACAAATTTTATTGTGCATTTTCACTACAGTTACTTTTTTTGCCCTCATCTCCCTTTCCGATCATCACCCATGTGGCCGGCCGCATGGGAGGACGATAAATCAACCATCTCATCTTAGGAGGATTGTCTATGAGCAAAGCAAACATGGCAGCCCCCAAGCGAAGTGCAATCGACCGCGTTCTCGACGGTATTGAACGAGTTGCAAACAAGCTCCCGCCGCCCGGCATCCTGTTTTGCTACCTGTTCGTCATTGTTGCGGTTCTCGGTGCCATTTTCAGCTTCACCGGAATCACGCTGGCCAATCCTGCAACCCAGGAACCTGTTTCCGCCCAGAATTTTTTCTCAACGGAAGGCATTCAGTGGCTGCTCGGCAACCTCGTCAAAAACTTTACCGGATTCGCACCGCTCGGCCTGGTCATCACGATGACGCTGGCCATCGGTATGTGCGAAGAATCCGGCATGATTATGTCGATGCTGCGCAACAGCCTCAAAAACGTCCCACCCGCCATCGTGCCCTATGTCATCGCCTTTGTGGGAACAATGGGCAACATCGCCTCTGATACCGCGATGGTTGTCATCCCGCCGATGGGCGCTATCGTCTACATGGGCGTCGGCAAACACCCGATCGTCGGTATGATCGCCGGCTATGCGGGCGCGCAGGCCGGTTTTACCGCCAACTTGCTGGTCGCAGGCACCGATTCGCTGCTTCAGGGCCTGACCAACGACGCAATCAAGAGCTTTCTGCCTGACTCAACCTTCACCGTCGACGTCACCTGTAACTGGTTCTACATGATGGCCTCCACCTTCCTCTGCTCGATTGTAATCGGTCTTGTCTGCAATAAGATCGTTGACAAGCGTTTCGGCGCTTATGAAGGTGCAAATCAGGAGAGTCTTGAGGAGGTCTCTGACGTTGAGAAGAAGGGTCTGCGCAACGCCGGTATCTCCGCCCTGGTCTATCTCGCCGTAATTGTAGCGGGTTTCCTTGCAGGTCCTCTCGCCAAGATCAATGAGGACGGCAGCCGCGCCATTCTTGGCTCTCCGCTGCTGACCGGCCTGATCCCTGTCCTGTTCTTCTTTTTCGCGATTCCCGGCATTGTTTACGGTTTTACAACCAGAAAGTTTAAGAACACCACCGATGTCAACAGGGCAATGGTCAAACAGATGAGCGGAATGGGTTCCTATGTGGTCTTCTGCTTCTTCTGCGGCCAGTTCCAGAAGCTGTTTGCATGGACCAAGCTCGACACCATGCTCGCAATCTCCGGCGCCGACGCCCTCAAGGCCATCGGGTTTACCGGAATTCCTCTTTTCGTCTCCTTTATTCTTCTGTGTATGTGTGTCAACCTGTTCATCTCTTCCGGATCGGCCAAGTGGGCCATCTTTGCCCCGATCTTCGTGCCGATGTTCATGATGCTCGGCTATCACCCCGGATTCACTCAGGTGCTTTACCGAATGGGCGACTCCCCGACCAACTGCTTCACTCCCATGAGTCCCTACATCTGGATGGTTCTTGAAGTTGCCAAGACCAAATATGACAAGGATCTCAAGATCGGCACCCTCGTCGCCGGCCTGATGCCTATTGCCTTTATCCTGCAGTTCGCATGGATTCTTTTCTTCATCGTCTGGTACCTGATCGGATTGCCCTACGGCCCCGGTGTAACCCATCTGCTGCCCCCCGGCGTCCTTTGATCCCATCCACTCTGCCGTTTCGTCATCCAAATTGAGGTTCTTTCCTTCCGAATGGATGTATAGTTTTTAACTTTTCTGTGCCATATCTTTCTTTAGAGCAGAAGTGTCCTTTTAGGAAGGACACTTCTGCTCTTTTTGGCTCAAATTCCATCTAATGGGGATGAAATCAAAATATTTCCATTAATTTTTGTGCATTTTTCCCTTGAAAATTATGAATTTTAAAATTTAGAATAATTCATAATATTTTACCGTCGAATTTTTTGCAGCCAACTTGTCTATACAAAAAATGAACTTTTTCTTTGTGCAAAACTAACTACCCCTAGTTATGGACAAATTATTTCTGATTTGTTATAATACATACATAGAAGTTAAGATATCATCTAGATTTCTGTTTTTCAAAAATTTTCAGGAAGTCATGAATTATTCTTTCGATTTATACTGCATTTTATTTTTATTTCTGCTTATTTTCTCCGCAGGGTGGAGTTTGTCAGAATGTGCCTTGTTGCTTTTCGATAAACTTTAATTCCGCCATGTAAAGACAGTGTAAATCGCTAGGAGGAATTGTGTGAAAGAACCGGTAATCCTCTCACTGGAGAAAATTGATCTTGAATCCGAAACACTCTGCAAGCTCAGTGACGCAGTCTGGGAAAATCCGGAGACGGCTTTTGCCGAATACCGTTCGGCAGACCTGATCTGCAAAGCGCTCACTGATTTTGGATTTTCGGTGACCCGTCCGGTCGCAGGGATCGAAACTGCCTTCTCCGGACGTTTCGGAAGCGGAAAACCTGTGATCGGCATTCTCGGCGAGTTTGACGCTCTCTCCGGCCTCAGCCAGCAGGCGGGAGTTGCCGAAAAGAAACCCCTAGTCCCCGGCAGTGCGGGACATGGCTGCGGCCACAACCTTTTGGGAGTGGGTTCCCTTGCGGCGGCTCTTGCCGTCAAGGAGTATTTGGAACGGGAAAAATGTTCCGGCACCGTCGTCTATTACGGCTGCCCTGGGGAGGAGGGCGGCTCGGGCAAGGCCTTCATGGCCCGCGACGGGGTCTTTGATGAGTTGGATTGCGCCATCACCTGGCACCCCTGGGACATCAACGGCGCGAGCTACGAGGAGTCCCTTGCCAATTACCAGATTGCCTACCGCTTCAAGGGGATCAGCTCCCACGCCGCTGCAAGCCCGCATTTGGGCCGCAGCGCCCTTGACGCGGTCGAGCTGATGAACGTGGGGGTTCAGTTTCTGCGCGAACATGTGATCGATTCTGCGCGAATCCACTATGCCATCACCGACGCCGGAGGATTCTCTCCGAACGTCGTTCAGCCTCAGGCCGAGGTGCTTTATCTCATTCGGGCGCCGAAAAACCGTCAGGTGCAGGAAATTTTTGAGCGGATCAACAAAATCGCGCAGGGCGCTGCGCTGATGACCGAAACAGCGATGGAATATGATTTCATCAAATCCTGCTCCAACATGATTCCCAACTACCGGCTCTGCCGCCTGCTGCATGAAAAAATGTCGGAAATCGCACCGCCCTCTTATACCGCCGACGAAGTCACCTTTGCGAAGACGATTCAAAAAAGCTTTGAAAATTCCGCCAACCCCTACGAAGATCAGCTCGGGCGCTATACAAAAGAGGACGCTGACTTCCTGAAAGCTCAGTTCGGTAAGCCGCTCTTTGACTTTATCGCCCCGCTTGCCCAGCGGATCGGAGCCCTCGGCGGCTCAACCGACGTCGGAGACGTCAGCTGGGTTTGCCCCACCGCCCAGATTCTGACCACCACCAAAGCGGCGCTTACCCCCGCTCATTCCTGGCAGCAGACCGCACAGGGCAAAAGCGGAATCGCCCATAAGGGAATGCTCTATGCCGGAAAGGTCATGGCGGCGGCTGCGATCGAGCTGATTGCCAGCCCGGGTATCGTCGAAGAGGCTAAGCGTGAGCACCGCGAATCACTCGGCGGCGAAACTTACCGCTGTGCCATTCCGAGGGATGTCCGGCCACGTGCCCTCGCACCCAAATAGTTTGGTGTTGTTTCCCCTGTGCGGCAGGCTGCACTGCCATACATCGGGGGTAGGCAATATAATTTATTCTGTAGGAGGACTGCTTTATGAGTGCACCCAACACTGTGGCCCCAAAGAAAGGCGCGGTTGACCGTTTTCTAGACGGCATCGAGCGAGTTTGTAACAAGCTTCCGCCGCCCGCGATCCTGTTCTGCTATCTCTTCATAATCATCGCAATTCTCGGTGCAATCTTCAGCTTTACCGGAATCACGCTGGAACACCCCGCCACACATGAGGCAATCGGCGCCAAAAACTTCTTCTCTGGGGAAGGCGTTCAGTGGCTGCTCGACAACCTCGTCAAGAACTTCACCGGTTTTGCACCGCTTGGCCTGGTCATCACCATGACGCTGGCTATCGGGTTCTGTGAAGAGTCCGGCATGATCATGTCGATGCTCCGCAGCAGCCTGAAAAATGTTCCTCCCACCATCGTTCCCTATGTCATCGCCTTTATCGGCACCGTCGGCAACATCGCTTCCGATACCGCGATGGTCGTCATTCCGCCAATGGCGGCTATCGTCTACATGGGCGTCGGCAAGCATCCGATTGTCGGTATGATCGCCGGTTATGCCGGCGCACAGGCAGGCTTCACCGCCAACCTGATGATCGCGGGCACCGACTCGCTGCTTCAGGGCCTGACCAATGAAGCGATCAAGAGCTTCCTGCCCGACTCGACCTTCACCGTCGATGTCACCTGCAACTGGTTCTTTATGATTGCTTCCACCTTCCTCTGTTCGATCGTGATCGGCTTTGTCTGCAACAAGATGGTTGACCACCGCTTCGGAAAATACGAAGGCGAAAACCAGGAAAAACTGGAAGCGGTGTCCGAAGCGGAAAGCAAGGGCCTGCGCAATGCCGGCATCGCCGCTCTGATTTACCTCGCCGTCATCGTGATCGGCTATTTCTTTGGCCCGCTCGCACTGATCAAAGAGGATGGCGCCCGTGCTTTCGTCGGTTCCCCGCTGCTCAAGGGCCTGATTCCGATCCTGTTCTTCTTCTTCTGCATCCCCGGTATCGTGTACGGCGTTACCCTCAAGAAGTTCAAGAACACCACCGACATCAACAGGGCGATGGTCAAGCAGATGAGCGCGATGGGTTCCTATGTGGTCTTCTGCTTCTTCTGCGGCCAGTTCCAGAAGCTGTTCGCATGGACCAAGCTTGACACCATGCTCGCAATCTCCGGCGCCGACGCTCTCAAGGCCATCGGTTTCACCGGAATTCCTCTCTTTGTCGCATTTGTTCTGGTCTGTATGGTTGTCAACCTGTTCATCTCCTCCGGTTCGGCTAAGTGGGCAATTTTTGCCCCGATCTTTGTGCCGATGTTCATGATGCTCGGCTACCACCCCGGATTTACCCAGCTCTTGTACCGTCTGGGTGACTCCCCGACCAACTGCTTTACTCCCATGAGCCCCTACATCTGGATGGTCCTCGAGGTCGCCAAGACCAAATATGACAAGAACCTCAAGATCGGCACCCTCGTTTCCGGCCTGATCCCAATCGCGATGGTTCTTCAGGTTGCCTGGATCATCTTCATGGTAATCTGGTTCATCAGCGGCGCTCCGATCGGTCCGGGCGTCGGTTCTGCTCTTCCCGCCGGCATCATGTAAAAAAAGCTTGCAGCAGCTTTTCTTCTCCTGTATGATGGAGTCAGGACAACGGCCTCGGCCTTCGGCCGGGGCCGTTTCCATATCCTGCTATTTCAAAGCAAAGGAGTCTTTTGTATGGACCGGAAGCTATCCGATTCTGCCCTCCGGTATCTGGAGGACAACCATGAGACGCTGATTGCGCTCACCCGCGAGCTCTGCGGCATCTGCGCCCCTTCCAACCACGAGGAAAGGCGGGCGGAATTTTGCTGCAAATGGCTGAAGAATCTGGGGGCGGAAAAGGTCTACATCGATGAGGCGCTCAACGTCATCCTTCCCATCGGCTGTGAGGGCAGCGATGATATCACCATTTTTATGGCGCATATCGATACAGTGTTCCCCGATACCGAGCCGATGACCTTGCGGGAAGAAAACGGTAGGCTTTACTGTCCCGGGGTTGGGGATGACACCGTCAATGTCGCCATGCTGATGCTGATCGCAAAATATCTTTTGGAACAAAAGATTACCCCTTCCCACGGAGTTGTCTTCGCTATGAACAGCGGCGAAGAAGGGCTGGGCAATCTCAAGGGAAGCCGGGCTCTGATGCAGGCGTTTGAAGGGCGGATTCGGGAAGTTTACTCCTTTGACGGGGGATACGATCTGGCCTGCAACGCTTCGGTAGGATCGATCCGCTACCGGGTGGAGGTCAAAACCGAGGGCGGGCATTCCTATGCGGCTTTTGGGAATCGAAACGCTATCTTTTATCTTTCGCAGCTCATCCAGACCCTTTACAGTATGCAGCCCCCGAAAACCGGAATAAAAACCAGCTTTAACGTCGGGAAAATTTCGGGCGGCACTTCGGTTAACACCATCGCCCAGCAGGCGGAGATGATGTTTGAATACCGTTCCGACCTGCGGGAAAACCTCGACGCCATGCAGAAGTTTTTTACAGCGGCCGTGGAAACGACCCGCCGGATGGTTTCTGAGGTCAATGTAGAAGTCATCGGGCTTCGTCCATGCATGGGAGAGGTTGATCCCATCCGCCAAAAAGCGATGGAGCAGCGGTATGCCTCTCTGCTCAAAACATACTGCGGCCTGGAGCCGGAATTCCACCCCTCCTCAACCGACTGCAATATCCCCTTTTCCATGGGGATTCCCGCACTTGCTTTCGGAGGATATCTCGGTGAGGGAGCGCATACCCGCGAAGAATATATTGAACTTGAAAGCCTGAAAAAAGGCTTCCCGCTGCTGATGGCCACCGTACTCGGCAGCCTCTGAGATGAAAACGAAAAGGAGAAGCCCATATGTTTCAAAATTTTCAGGCATGGAAGCTGCACAGCTTCGAAGATTATCTGACCTTTCTGATCATTATCCTGGCCGGAATTATGATCTTCAAATTTGCAATTCAGAAAATTTATAAGCACCGCAATGATGCGTACGCCCTCAAGCTTGTTCGGAAAAAGCTCAAATATTCCCGGCAGGGCACCCGCGTTTTTCACAACGTCACCCTCTCGTTCGGTGGACAGCCGCTGCATTACGACCATCTCCTGATTGATGCGGCGGGAATTGTCGCCATACGTTCCATCGGCTGGGGCATCCGGATTTACGGCCAGCCTGACCAGCCGACTTGGAAAGCAATGGACAATAAAACTGAAAAAATGATTGAAAATCCGGTTGCCAAACTGACCGACAGTTTTGAGCTGCTCCGCAGCGGTCTTGCTGCCAAAGAAATTTACGGCCTTTCGATTGAGCCGCTGGTCATTTTTGCAGATCCATTTGCCACACCCGAACTTTACCTGGGCCGGGATTCCTGCTGCATCCCGTTTAACGAGCTGAAGAACTGGAAAAAGCAGAGACAACTGCGCGCGGAAAACAAGTCGCAAAAGCTTGACGTCAATCAGATTGCCTCGGTGATCGAGGGGGCAATTCAGTAAAAAGGAGGACTGCCTTGGCAGTCCTCCTTTTTACTCTTGCAGAAGAACAGGGCCCTTTAGAGACGCCCCGGGAAAGACGCGCGGTCGGCAGACTGTTCAATGAGCTATATGCTCCAAGGGCCAGAATCGTTCTGTCCGCTTCTTCGGACGGGCATGACACAGACGTCAGGCGCTTGCTGCTCCATGGATGGCAGAACGTGCGCGCGAGCGGGGTGCGGCGCCGCCCTCCGCTCGGACGCACCAGACACCGGGCAGGCGGAGAGAAGCGAACAGGAGGGAAAAGGCGGCCTGCAGGCCGCCTTGATTCGCAGCAGGAAAACGGATAAAAATCCCATAGGCTCTGCCCAGAGCATACCCTGAGGGGGCTTGTGCAAGCCCGCCGGCACGTCCGATGGTTATGATTCTCAGGAATCTAAAATAACCACTGGCTTAATCAGGCTGCGCGGTTTGTCCTTCATCAGCATCAGCGCCTTTTCGATGTTCTCCATCCCCTGAAAACGGTGGGTGATCAGATGGGAAGGATCCAGACGTTTGGATTCAATCAGTGAAACCAGCTTCTCCATCCTTCGGCGGCCGCCCGGCATCAGACCTCCCGCAATCGTCTTGTGCCCCATGCCGGCCCCCCACTCAGCGCGCGGGATGCGGACGTACTCCCCTTCTCCGAGGTAGTTGACATTGCCGATCACCCCGCCCGGCTTGAGCATTCGAACTGCAGAGGCAAAGGTATCGACATCTCCGCCCGCGATGATGACCCGATCTACTCCGCGTCCTGAGGTCAGATCGTTGATCTGATCCGCAATGTCGCCGTCGCGGTAATTGATGACCGTTGTGGCGCCATATTTGCGCGCGGCCTCAACGCAAACCTCGCGGGAACCGACCGCATAGATCTGCGACGCTCCCCGCAGGGCCGCTCCCGCAACCGACATCAGGCCCACCGGCCCGATACCGATGACGCAGACGGTATCCCCAAATCGGATATCCGCCAGCTCCGCCCCATGCAGTCCGGTGGGGATCATATCGCTGAGCATCACAGCCGAAACGGGGTCCACCTTTTCAGGCAGCAGGGCAAGGTTCCCGTCCGCATCGTTCACGTGGAAAAGCTCCGCAAAGACTCCGTCCTTGATGTTGGAAAATTTCCATCCGGCGAGCATTCCCCCCGAGTGCATCGAGAATCCGCCCTGCGCCTCGAGACTGTTCCAATCGGGGGTGATCGCGGGGACGATCACACGGTCCCCCGGCTTAAAATCCCGAACCAGAGCCCCTGCCTCCACAACCTGCCCGACGCACTCGTGGCCGAGGATCATGTCATGGCGTTCCCCCACCGCGCCCTCCCATACGGTGTGAATGTCCGAGGTGCAGGGCGCGACCACCAGCGGGCGCACAAGCGCGTCGAGGGGTCCGCACTGCGGGCTGTCCTTGGTAATCCAACCTGCTTCCCCGATCTTGAGCATTGCATAGCCTTTCATAAAATACCTCCCTTGCCGCCGTTTGAGCCGGCGGATTCAAGGGTTATTCTGCCCGCCTTCCTTCAAAAATATCAAAACGGCGCCGCCAAATGCAAAAGACATTGAGCGGCGCCGCTTTAACCGTGCAAAATATGCGGATCAGGTCCGCCGGACATTCGGATTTGTGTCTGGGAGGCGCTCTCCCATCCATCTCTGTATGAGCAAGAGAATCCGTTCGCGGCAGGGCTCACGCAGCAGCTCATGCCGGGCTCCCGGTTCCAGATGCAGAGTCAGGTCCCGCGTCCCTGCTTCCAGCAGCCACGCCGCAACCTGGCGCACGCCGCGTCCGTTCTCCCCCACCGGATCACACGCGCCGGAAAGAAGCAGAACCGGCAGGGAGGACTCCACCTGCCCGGCCCACCTTGGCCCCGAAACCAGAGCCAGTGTTTCCAGAACAGCGCGGTAGGCTCCCAGCGAGAGGACAAAGCCCATCTTGGGATCGGTATCAAAGGCTTCGACCTCCGCAGCAAGGCTTGACACCCACCGGTGCGGGGAAGTTTCTCCCGGAAAATGCCGCGCAAAGGTAAAGTTAGCCAGCCGGTCATAGGCGGCGCTCTGACATTCAGGCCCGAATATTCCCGCTAAAAGGCGGGTAGCCGGCAGTGCGAAGCAGCGGAGCCCCACGCTCTCTCCCGCCGTTCCGCTGAGAATTACACCATTCAGAGACGATGCCAAGTGCCGGTCTGTCAAGGCGGCGCGCACCACAAAGGAGCCGAAGGAATGCCCCATCAGGAAACAGGGCAATCCGGGATGCTCGCGGCGCATCCCTCGCAGGAACCTCCGGCAGTCGGCCGCAAGATGGCCGGCCCTCGCCCCATCAGGCAGAATTCCTCCTCTTCCGTCAAGGAGAGATCCGCCGTGCCCGAGCTGATTGTATCCACAGACAAGAAAACCCGCCCGGGTCAGTGCGGCGGCAAGGTGCTCATAACGCTCCACATGCTCCTGCATCCCGTGCACCAGCACCAGCATCGCACGCGGTGCGCCCGGAGGATGCCAGGCCACCGCTTCCATCGGGACTTCCCCGAAGTAAGAAGGAAAGGCAAGCCTTTCCTTCCAAATTTTTTGTTTTTCCATCTCCATGCTCCTCCTCCATGTCCACACGGCCTTTTCTTTCAGTTTGCCGCCCACAGGCCAAAAAATTCTCTCCGGGTCCTCTCAACTTTTCCCAAGTCCGGGCTTATGCTGAGAGTGACCTATTTTATGTTGAGGATGATTTCCATTGAACGAATCCAATGAAAAGAAGCTGGTGATCGTCTGGCTCAGTGTTGATAAGCAGGCTGCCATCGACATGGCGCTGCTCTATGCGCGCGACAGCCTGATCAATGGCTGGTGGAACCAGATTGAACTGATCCTGTGGGGGCCTTCGGTCGAGAGCGCCGCCGAAAGCGAGGCGGTCCAGCAGGAACTGGCGCTGCTTCAGAACCTCGGCGTTCAGATCGGAATCTGTCTCGCATGCGCGGTGCGCTACGGCGTCTCACAGAAGCTCTCCGACCTTGGTTTTGAGGTTCGGGGAATGGGCGAACACCTCACCGATCTTCTGAAAAGCTCCAATCCCGTCTTTGTGGTGTAACAAATGGGAAACGAAGGGCGCGCCGGTTCTCCTAAACCGTCGCGCCCTCTTTGCCGCTACAGGGGCGGATCAAATCCTGCACAGTGACGGAATCGGTCACCGCTCGCACCGCCTCGTCAATCCTCACCCAAAGGGAAAGCATATGGCAGTTTTCGGACATTTTACAGCAATGCTCCGGGTCCTCCACACAGTGGTGCGGCAGATAGGGCGTTTCCATAACAGTAAGCACCTGCGTTACCGTAATCTCATCCGCAGGGCGCAGAAGCTCAAAGCCTCCCCCCATCCCCTTGACGCTGCGGACAAACCCCTCTCTGGCCAGTTTTGCCGCAATCCGCTCCAGCATTTTTTCCGAAATACCCTCCAGCTCCGAAACCGCGGAAGTGGTAATCCTTTCGGGCGCCCTCTCAGCGACCCGCGACAAAAAGCGCAGCGCATAACGGGTGTTGGTCGATATTTTCATCCGGTCACTCCCTCCGCCCAGTGATGGGGGCGCGGTGTTTTCGAGGTTATAATCACCCCAAATTGATATGTTTATTATATTATACCATTTTGGCGGGATTTGTCAATCTTCTTTTCCTTGGGCCGCTGCTGGAAATTGCTCCTGAAATATGCTATACTGCATGTAAAAATCCGTATCATGCGTATCCGGAAACCCTTCGGGTCTGCCCCGGAGCCGCCTCCGATCAATGTGGCGGAGATTTATACGGTGGAAAATGTTTGAAGCTGCAAGGAGGTTCCTATGACGCCTAAGGAAGAATTTATAGCACTATATCAGGCACACATTACCCGCCCCGGCGCGGACAAACTGCTGGCCTTTTTGGAAAAAAGTGATTTTTTCCTTGCTCCCGCTTCGACCCGTTTCCATCTTGCCTGCCGCGGCGGGCTGCTGGAGCACAGCCTCAACGTCGGAAGACTGATGCTGCGCTATTCCGACGAGGCGCCCGAAAGCCTCGCAATCTGCGGGCTGCTGCATGACCTCTGCAAGACGAATTACTACAAGGAAAGCACCCGCAACGTAAAAAACGAGGCCACCGGGCAGTGGGAAAAGCAGCCGTTTTTTCAGGTTGAGGACAGCTTTCCTTACGGTCATGGGGAAAAATCCGTCTACATGATTGAGCAGTTTTTCCGACTCAGAGCCCCCGAAGCCATGGCAATCCGCTGGCATATGGGTGGTTTTGACGACGCTGTCAAGGGAGGAAGTTTTTCTATTTCCAAGGCTTATGAACGCTATCCCCTCGCCGTCAAGCTGCACCTCTGCGACATCGAGGCGACCTACCTGATTGAGGCACGCCAATCCAGCGCACAGTAAAACAGTGGGCATGAAGGGCTGTAATTTTGACAGGCTGCTGGCGAAGCGGCCTGTTTTTTTCATCTTGATTTCTGTTCTTCGCACCATGACTTATGGTCATGCCGCTATTCTGTCTATTCATATGACTTTTTGCGGCAAGTCCAGTATAATTGGATCAAAGGATTCGCTGCACATAAAAGAACAAGGAGGAAAGGAAATGCGATATCAGCGTATGACAGCCACAGGCTTGAGTGTTTCGAGACTATGCCTCGGTACAATGAACTTCGGGGGACAGGTCGGTCGCGAGGATGGAATCCACATGGTACATACCGCGCTCGATTCCGGCGTCAACTTAATCTGCCGCTCTCCAGCTTTTTGGCGGCCGTCCGGCTTGTCCAGACGGTCCAGCACATGGATTTTTATCGCTTTTGCACATTTAGGCGATCGCCTGCCTTGCAAAGAGGCTGATGGAACGAGTCAGTATCCCAATCACAATGATCTGCGTAGGAATCAGCACCATGCACTGTACACTGCGCACAATCAACAGTTTTTCGAATGGAGAGCCATACAGCAGTGAAATCCAGAGCGTATTAAGCACCAAACTGCAGCAAAGCTGGGTAACCGCCACCGCGCAGATCACGCGCGGTATGGTCCGCTTTTTGGGCAGCAGCAAACCAAAAGACACTCCATTAAGAAACGCGGTGAGGGTGAATCCGGGAAAATATGCGCCGATCGGAAACAACAGTGCGCCAATCAAATCGCCCACCGCGCCAACCGTTCCGCCTGCCAGAGGGCCATACAATATGGCCGCCAGTACCAGCGGTACAAAAGCAAGGCCAATCTTAATATTCCATGCCGAAATGGAGCAAAAACGGGAAAGCACAATCTCAACAGCGGTGAGCAGTCCGAGCGTAACAATCATCCGGGACCCCATTTTCTTCTCTTTCATGATACCATCTCTCCCTATCTGTGTTGCCACAAAGGAGAAACCATTTCCCCTGTGACAGCGGATGCGGGTACAGCAACGCGCAGCTCTCTGCGGCTCCTTCGTCCGGCAGCAACTCCCATCCGCCGGCACTTGACGTGCTGCTCCTACTCTGTCAAATTTTTACTTCTGTTCTTCAGCGGGCGGCGCGGCGCTTTTCCGCATTTTGCGGCACTTTTGGAGGATGCCTGTATCTACCGCCGGGATAGCACCGCCAAACTTCGGCGGTGCCTTATATTTTTAGCACTCCCCGCGATAAGCGCGCCAGATCAATGCGGCGAAGGCGCAGCCTCCGATTACATTGCCCGCCGTCACTGGAATAAGATTATGCATCAAAAAATTCATCCAGTTCAGTGCTGTGAGATCAACGCCGCTCTCGAGGGCACACGCAGCCCATTCCGGCACCATCTTTGCAAAAAGTCCTGCGGGAACATAATACATATTCGCCACACAGTGTTCAAAGCCGCCCATCACAAAAAATGCAACCGGGAGATATCCGCCGATTGCCCGTCCGGCGATTGTTTTGCCGCACAGCGCGCACATCACCCCCGCACAAACCAGAAGATTGCATAAAATGCCAAGCAGCAGCGCACGATCCGGATTCATTACACATTTCACCGATGCAGTGCGTATGACCGCAGCCGCCAGCGCCCCGTCTGAAAGGGAAAGATGCCCGCCGTACACACAAGCCGCGGCCAATGCCGCCGCGCCGATAAAGTTGCCGCAATAAACAACCCCGAGATTGCGCAGCATTCCCATGAGGGAAGCCTTTTTTTCCAACACCGAGACGGCAATAAGGCAGTTTCCTGTGAACAGTTCCGCCCCGGTAAGGATGACGATAATCAGCCCAAAGGGAAAAAGCAGTCCGCTTACGATACGCGCCGCTGCGGCATTATCAAGCGCGCAGGTCACCGTGCCGGATACCACACCGCCCATCCCAATCAAAAAGCCCGCCAAAATCGAAAGCAGCAGCAGTTTTTCAAGCGGATACGCGGTCTTTTTTCGGCCGGTCCCGCTATATTCCGAGAGAAATTGTACAGCGTTCAGCATAGCGTCTTCTCCGCCGCCTCGATCACATGCTTCGCCAGCACCGTCGCCGTGACCGACCCGACTCCCGCAGGGACCGGGGTAATCGCCTCCACAATCGGAGCCACCCGGTCGAACTGTACGTCGCCGCACAGCTTGCCTTCGCTGTTCACATGGATGCCGACATCCACCACAATCTGTCCGGGATGCACAAACCGCTCGTCCAGCATACCCGCTTTGCCTGCTGCAACGACAAGGATCTCTGCGTTCTGACAGGCCGCGGGCGTGTCGGCAGTTTTGGTGTGGCACATGGTAACGGTGGCATCCCGGCTCTGGAGCATCATCGAAACCGGCTTGCCGATCACGAGGCTGCGCCCGATCACTGTCACCCGCTTTCCGCGCAGCCCCACGCCGTAATGGTCCAGCAGCTCGATGCAGGCTTGCGCCGTGCAGGGCGGATAGCCCGCGCCATGGCCGGTAAAGACGCTGCTCAGCGAGGAGGCTGTCATGCAGTCAACATCCTTTTCTGGTGCGAGCAGCTCACATGCGGCAGCCTCATCCTCACGGTTCGGCAGCGGACGAAACATCAGGCATCCATGAATGCCCGAGTTCCGGTTGATTTCGGTGATTACCGCGAGCAGCTCCTGACGTGTGCAGGCGGCGGGCAGGCAAAACTGTCTCACATTGATTCCTGTTTTGTCACAGCGCTTTATCGCGCCGATTTCATAAGAAATATCATCGGGTCTTTCCCCCACCCGTACAATAGCCAGCACAGGGGTGATTCCCCGTTCACGCAGAGCCATGGACCGGCGCATCAGCGCCTCGCTCAGCGCCGCGGCGACCGGTGCACCTCTTAAAATTGTTGCCATACCCGCTGCCTCACTTTCTGATTTGGTCGGTCACGCACTGTGCAATTTTTTCCGCACGAGGCAGATACTCCCGCAGCAGTGTGTCCACCGTTTCTTCCATCTGCACCGCAGCGTCCCGATCGCTGAGCGAAGCGGTGTTGACATACACGTTGAGCGCCGCGCTTTCCATGGCTGCTCCACAAAGCAGCGCGCCGCACCCGACATCGGAAACCAGCATTCGGCTTCCCTTTTGCAGCATTGTCTCAAGCAGCTCTATTGACTGTGCACAGCAGCGCACCATCTCCATGGGGGCCTGACAGGCATTCAGTGCAGCAGCCTCCAGCACCGTTTCCCGGGCGGGGTTCCCTTTGGGGATGGCGTATCCTGCCGCCAACGGCGCAAATGCCTGTGCATCGGCATCCACCAGTGCGAGCATCCGCTGCTGCAAATCGCCGCACTGCCTCAGCAGAAAAGCGATATCGTCCTGTACACTGGCGTATTTTTTCTTTCCGCTCGTAAAGTTGCCCACCATGCCGCATAATGCCGTGCCAAGCGCCGCTGTAAGCGCTGCCGCACCCCCGCCTCCCGGCACCGGCTGTTTAGAGGCCAGTGCAGCAGTAAAATCCGCACAGCTTTGATCGATCATCTTCTTTTCCATACCCTTTCCCCTTTGAAACACCTTTTCTGAATACAAAACAACGCGTTGCCGCGCGCAGCCCGGCCGCAGAATCCGATCCCCATTCAATCCCATTTGTGTAGGCTGGAACAGCCATTCCAAAACTGGTTCAGGCTGTCTTTCCGGCGCTGCGGCATCCGTTCCATGGGACTCAGAACAGCCCGGAGATCTTTCCGTTCTCGTCCACGTCGATTCTCTCAGCGGAGGGCACCTTAGGCAGTCCCGGCATCGTCATAATATCGCCCGTCAGCGCAACAAGGAACCCCGCACCTGCCGACACCTTAAGATTGCGCACCGTAATCTCAAAATTGCGGGGCGCTCCCAGCAAATCCGCGCGATCTGAGAAAGAATACTGTGTTTTTGCCATGCAAATGGGAAGCTTGTCAAATCCCAGTTCGGTGAGCTGCTGCATCTGCTTTTTTGCATTGGGGGTGAGTATCACGCGGTCGGCGCGGTAAATTTTCCTTGCGATGGCGTTGAGTTTTTCCTCAATGGAGTCATTGACATCATAGCAGAAGCGGAAGTCGCCGGACTGCTCGCAGAGACGCATCACTTCTTTTGCAAGAGCTTTTCCGCCCTCACCGCCTTTGGCCCATACCTCGCTTAGTGCCACAGTGACACCGAGCTCCCGGCACTTGCGCTCCACGAGTGCAAGCTCTTCCGCTGTATCGGTCGGGAAAGCATTCACCGCTACGACACAGGGCAGACCAAAGACTTTGGTGATATTTTCCACATGCTGCAGCAGATTGGGCAGTCCCTTTTCAAGTGCAGGCAAATTTTCCTGTCCAAGGTCCGCTTTAGCGACGCCGCCATGATTTTTCAACGCCCGTACGGTGGCAACGACTACAACGGCCGATGGCCGGAAACCTGCAAATCGGCACTTGATATCCAAAAATTTTTCTGCGCCAAGGTCCGCCCCAAAGCCAGCCTCGGTAATGGCGTAATCGCCCAGCTTGAGCGCCATCTTTGTCGCCATCATCGAATTACAGCCATGTGCAATATTCGCAAAGGGTCCGCCATGAATGAATGCGGGAGTCCCCTCAAGCGTCTGCACAAGGTTGGGCTTGAGTGCATCCTTCAGCAGCGCGGCCATCGCTCCCTCCGCATGGAGATCACGTGCGGTGACCGGCTTTCCATCAAAGGAATAGGCGACGATCATGCGTCCGAGCCGCTCTTTCATATCCGTAATATCGCTAGACAGGCAGAGCACCGCCATGACCTCAGAAGCCACCGTGATGTCGAAACCGTCCTCGCGGGGTGTGCCATTTGCTTTGCCGCCAAGGCCATCCACAATGTTGCGCAGCTGTCGGTCATTCATATCCACCGCGCGCCGCCAGGTAATGCGCTTACAGTCGATGCCAAGCGCATTCCCCTGCTGGATGTGGTTGTCAAGCATGGCGGCCAGCAGATTGTTCGCCGCACCAATCGCGTGGAAATCTCCGGTAAAATGCAGATTGATGTCCTCCATCGGCACCACCTGTGCATATCCGCCGCCTGCGGCGCCGCCCTTGACTCCAAATACCGGACCAAGCGAGGGTTCCCGCAATGCCACCATGACATTCTTGCCCAGTTTTTTGAGGCCATCTGCAAGGCCAACCGTCGTTGTCGTCTTTCCCTCGCCCGCAGGAGTGGGGTTGATCGCGGTGACGAGTACCAGTTTTCCGTCAGGGCGCTCCCCGTCTTTGAGCATATTGTAATCAATCTTTGCCTTGTAATTGCCGTAAAGCTCCAGATATTTCTCATCAATGCCGGCCGCTGCCGCAATTTCGGTGATCTTTTTCGGTTTGCAGGACTGTGCAATTTCAATATCGCTCATGAATCCCATGCCTCTTCATTCCTTTCAGTTATAACGCGAGCTAAAAGCATTCCCGCCCGTTTCGCCGGGCGGGAATGACCCGTTGTTCATATGTGGCCCTACACCATTTGGCGTGTTGTACACAGTGCAAATCTTATTAGACTAAGTATGGTATGCAGCGCCGTTTTAGATTTTTTGTTCGGCAAGCATCTGTAAAAGCTTTTCCTCTTCGCCAGCCAACATCTTATAGCTGTGCTCAGGAGCAGGGTAAGCGCCGTTGTGGCATTCCTCCACAAAAGCGGTGGCACCTTTGAGGATCTCCTCACGAATATTCGCATACTTCTTTGCGAACTTGGGATTACGGGTAAAGAAGCCAAGCAGATCATACCAGTTGATCATCGGGCTGTCGCTGTAGGGTCCGCAGCCGGACCCAAGGACCGGAATAGAAGTGCTCTCATAGATGATTTTGGCCACTTCGCTGGGTACCGCCTCGACAACAACGGCAATGCAGCCGGCTTTTTCGAACGCTTTGACCACTTCGATCAGCTTGAGGGCCATTTCGGCACTGCGGGCCTGCGTCTTGTAGCCGCCAAGCATGATGGCGCTCTGCGGGGTTAAGCCGGTATGTCCAATGACCGGAATCGCAGCTTTGGTGCAGGCTTCGATGACAGGAACGATCTCCATGCCACCTTCCATCTTAACGCAGTCCATATCCGCCTCGATCATGTAGCGTGAGGCATTTTTGACTGCCTCTTCGATCGACGCCTGATAGGTCATATAGGGCATATCACCCATGATAAAGCAGTGCGGAGCGCCCAGACGGACCGCCTTAGCGTGCTCAATCATCACATCGAGAGTCGCCTTAATGGTGCTGTTTCCGCCGAGCATGACGGTGGCAATGGAATCGCCCATGTTGATAATCTCGATGCCCGCCTCGTCGGCAAGTACCGCCATCGGATAATCATACAGCGCAGTACGTGCAAGCTTTTCTCCCTTTTCCTTTTTTTCGTGGATCGTCGCCAAGGTTACCTTCTTGCGGGGCTCTGCCGCGGTTTTTTCATCGTTAGTCAGATATCCCATATTCTTTTCCTCCTGTTGTTTCCTGCTCTGTTGGTTATTTGGTAAGGCTGTAAAATGCAGCCACCTTTGAAACAATAAATTCACCAATGCCGTCATAGGCCTCGTGTGTGCTACCGCCGATATGCGGGCTTATAATAAAGCCTTCCTGTCCGAATAAAGGGCTTTCAAGCCTTGCATTGTCAGAAAGACCTTTTCCGGCGAGCTCCCCCGAAAGAACATCCAAGCCAAAGCCCTTAATTTTTCCCGATTTGAGCGCCTCCATCGCTGCGACCTCGTCAACAATTCCACCCCTTGCACAATTGATTACGATAGCGCCCGTCTTCATCCGTTCAAACTGATGAGAAGAAATCATACCCTTCGTTTCGGGCGTCATCGGTGTGTGTATGCTGATATAATCGCAGCGTCCGACTAACTCATCCAGATCTCTCACCAGTTCGGTATCAAGCGCCGCACATTCCGCAGTAGTCACATAGGGATCGTAGGCCAATGTGGTCATGTCAAATGCCTGTGCGAGCTTTCCCACCCGTCTGCCTATCTTGCCATAGCCAACAATGCCCAGCACATGTCCGCCGAGTTCGTGCCCAGTGTATTTATACTTATTCCAGATGCCTTCCTGCTGCACCTCATTATTGGCAGTTATCGTCATACGTGACAGATCGAGCATTTTTGAGATTGTCAGTTCCGCCACTGCATTGCAATTGATGCCTGGGGCGTTCTGCACTGTGATTCCTAACTGTTCAGCATAGGCGAGATCGATATGGTTAGTTCCCGCAGAACAAACGGCGATCATTTTCACCCGTTCGGCTGCCGCATCGAGAAGTTCGCGGTCCATTTTGGGGTCTACACGCATCACGAGCAGATCATACTGCGGCAGCAACTTCATCAGCTGCTCTCTAACGGGAAGAATCTCGGTATCCACTTCTACTCCATAGGACCTTAGTCCCGAAGCAACCAGCGGAGAAACTCGGTCGATAATCAAGGCTTTCATTGAATTCGCATTCCTTTCCTTTCTCGGAAGTCGGGCTAAGTTTGGAAATCTGTTTGGTTGGTCTGCTTTTATCTTATCCGTTTGTATTTATAATACAAATATATAATATTTATCATATTAATAACTAAAAGTTATTTTATTATTTCTTCCATGCTATGCGTGCCCATGTCTTCAAGTATCGGCATGGGCCCGTGATGGAATGAACAGAAGAAACACCAGTGGTTATACGGCGGCCTGCTTTTCTCTGCGGCTCTGCAAATATTGCCTTCCAACCACTATAGCAAAAATCACATAGCAAATTATATCGGTAAGAATACCAGGCCAAATGCCACATACGGCGCACGTCGCCATCAGCGCACGTTCAACTATGTTAAGTTTGCGGAAAAGATACCCCTCAAAGCAAGCGCACATGCAAAACAGGCCTAGTGCACAGGAAATGATGATTGCGATCACGCTCAAAGGGTTTCCTATAAGCAACAGCTCCTGATGATATGCAAACATGAACGGCAGGATAAAGCCCGGCAAACCGAGACGAGTAGCTGTGGCAGCCGTTTTGAAGTAATCCGACTTTGCAATTTTAGATGCGACTAGCGCTGCACTCGCAACAGGCGGCGTAATGTTGGCCAGTGCTGCAAAGTAGTAGATAAAGAGATGAATCGCAATTTTATTAAATCCGAGCTCTGCGAGCACGCTACCCGCCAATGAAGCAACCAAGACATAGGCTGCAGTAGTGGGAACTCCCATGCCAAACAGGATGGTAACGGCCATGGTAAGCACCAGCGCCACCAAACCGACACTGCCCGAAAGGGTTTTAATAAAGAACACAATGTTCATCGCAAGTCCGGTCATGACAAAAATCTGAGTCACAATTCCCATCGCCGCACAGGCCGCCGCAACCGTCATCGCACTTTTAGCGCCACTCACAAGGCCGTTATAAAGAAATAGCCAAAAATCTTTTGTAAGTACAAAAGATGGATTTTTGATCGAGTTTTTGGCTGCAAAACAAATTACCAATACAACACATCCAATGAAAGCACTGCGCATAACCGATGTGCCAGAAATGAGCAATACAATAATCGTGAGCAGTGGCAGAAAAAATATCCCATCCCGGCGAAAGAGCTCTTTCTTGTCTGGAATCATCTCGTCAGGCAAAGGCCTAAAACCACTGCGCAACGCACGCAGGTGTACAGATATTGACGCAGTGAGGTAATACATGACCGCAGGGACCAGCGCACAGAGTGCGATTTTCGCATAGGGAACACCGATAATGCCCGACATAATAAATGCGCCAACACCCATAACAGGAGGCATAATCATGCCTCCTGTGGAGGCAACTGATTCAACCGCACCTGCATAATGAGGTTCGTAGCCACGATCCTTCATCATGGGAATAGTGAAAGTTCCAGTGGAAGCCACGTTTGCGACGGCACTGCCGTTAATGGAACCAACCAAGCCGCTGCCGATGACAGCAGCCTGTGCCGCGCCAGAGCGTGTTTTCCCGCCAACCGCGATCGCAACGTCAATAAAGAATTTCCCGGCACCGCTCGCTTCGAGCAAGCCGCCGAAAATCATAAACAACACAATATAGGTAGCTGACACATTCAAAACTGTTCCAAAAATTCCGTAAAGATAGGTAGTCACGCTGGCAATCAAGCGCGGCCAACTGTAACCGGAATGATGCAACAAGCCAGGCATAATTTTACCGAAACGTCCATACAGTAACGCTATTGTGACCAGCGCAGGAAGAATGAGACCATAGGTGCGGCGTGTTGCTTCCAGCACTGCAAGAATCATAATCAGGCCAATAAAGGTATCCATTCCGGTATATCGACCGGCGCGGTTTACCAAATCATTAAAATTTATATAGATATATGCAGTAGAGACGAGTGACGCAGACAAAAAGACTAAACTGGAGAGCTGTGAAGCGAGCGCACGACGAGGATGGGTAGTATCTTTCACGTTTATTGCGCTCAGAAAAACTAGTGTAAGCGCGAATGCGAGATGAATATCCATATGCAGGGTGGGGTCCATCGAGGGCTTCAACACCTGCCACAGATGATAAATGCTCATGACAAGGGCAATCAAGGGAAGAATCTTGCCGGAAACTCGGCTGAGCTTGTTTTCCATAGCCTATTCCTTTCCTAATGCGAAAACTCCGATAAAAATACCGCAGCACCCGACAAATGCCATTTTAGGCTTAAGGAATATTCTGTCAAATGCTGCGGTATTTCATAGGTGCACTGCTTTAAATCATGCCGCGTTTCGGCATTTGTACTTTGACTATCAAATTAATCTATTGTGCCGATGGTATAGGAATCATCCCAAACTCCGGCTTCCTTATAATATTTTGCTGCCCCGGGATGAATCGGAACCTCTTCAGGCAGGCCATGCAAGGCATCCTGTACATTGATGCACTTCGCGGGCGCAAAATAGGTTTCAAGCTTGTCAACATTTTCGCAGATGGTCTTGACAATCATATAGGCCGCCTCCTCACTGAGTCTTGCGGAAGCAAATTCCTCTGCGGGAGCTGCGAGATTGATGTAATCTTCCTGCTGAAAGGGAAGGGTGCCGCCCGCAATGGTAGACTGGAAGAAGTCCTTACTGTTGCTACAGGCAACTGCGATCTTTTCAGGATCTTGTGCCAAAGCACGGCAGTCAACCGAGCTATAGAGAGACTCAAGGTAAGAAGCAGGATTTTTAGCGCTGCAGAAGCCCCATATCATGTCTACAGTACCATCCTTGAGAGCATCAACAGCCTGATCGTTGGCAAGGTTAAGCATATTGCAATTGCTGCTGTCATATCCATAAGCGGTCATAACTGCGGTAGCCATCGAGGCAATTCCGGAACCAGTCGGACCAAGAACTACATTCTTTCCCTTAAGATCCTCGAGGGACTGAATTTCGCTTTTGTCGAGTACAATCGCAACGCTCTCCACGTTGTAAATATCCATTAGAGCAAGAATCTTGTCATTGGCACCATCCTCAGCGAATGGGCCCTCGCCCACGTAGGCATCATACATTTGAGTGGTATGACCGATGTCAATATCGCCAGTGGAAAGCAGACGGCAATTTTCAATAGACCCGCCGGTAGCCTGAATCGACATGGTTAAATTGTCAATCTCACTCTGGAGAACGGATGCGCATGCAGTGCCCATCAGCTGAATCGTACCACCGAGTGTGCCGGTACCCCAAGTCAGGTCTGCCTTTTCGGATAGCGCCGCTGTAGTGGGGGCCGACGCCGCAGAGGAAGGGGCAGTCTCGGACGGCACTGCAGAACTCGCTGGGACACTATTGGAGGAGACAGAAGAACCGCCGCAGCCTGCCAAGGTTGCCGTCAGCATGGAAACTACAAGAATCATCGATAACACGCTTTTTTTCATCTTCAATTTTCCTTTCCTTTCTTACGCTTTGTATATCGGACTCATGGCAAACTGCAAAGTCATGCCATGCAATCACCCATTCTCATATATCCGCCAAACTTCTAGAGCCGCGGGTCACTAGTCGTTATCACTATATTCGCAATCAATATTCGCACATTTCACACAATAACTCTTTATTCTGGAACCTATTTTGTGGATTTAGTATATCACCACTATTTTATAAATGGAAATACACCGTAATTATCAAACTAATAACCTGTAGTTATTACAAGCTTGGGATCATAGCAAAGGCGGCGTTCCTCTTGAAACGCCGCCCCATATCAATCACCTTCTATGTTTCTCTGTCGATATTGAAAATATTCCATAACATACTGCTCAAACAAATGCGAAACATAAGGCTGATATACGCTTTTATTCTTCACAAGGCATCCCACCCAAGGGAATCCTCCCTCAATCGGGATCATTTTCAGATTCGGAAGCAAATACTTTTTGGCATACGGCCGGGGAAGAATACAGCTTCCCACTCCGCGTGAGGTCATTTGCATCAGCATGTTGACCTTTGTACTGCTGATATTGATTTTGGGCTCAAATCCAGCCTGAATACAGCGCTCCTTGATTTGTGTAAAAAGCGTAGAGGCACTGCTGTAAAAATTTAACGGCTCATTTTTCAGTTCGGATATTTCAAGTGAAGCATGCCGCGCAAGCGGACTGCTGGCATGTACGCATACAATCATTTCATCCTGAAACAACACTGTGTTTTCGGTATATTCGTTTTCGTCGCCGGAGATGCAGAGCCCGATATCAATATTTCCCTCCATGAGCTGCCGCCGGATTTCTTTTGAACCGTTCTCCACAAGTTTCAGCTCGACTCCCGGATATTGATTACAGAAATTCACCATGATATCGACAAGATACAGCGTGCCAAGCATCGGCGTAACGCCCACGCGCAGCTTACCATTCTTGACGCACCGGACATCTTTTGCAAAATTCTGTAAAGCATCAAACTCATTGAGCAATGGAACCGTCTTTTCGTAAAGCGTTTCACCATAATCGGTAAGATACACGCCGCCGGAGCGCACATCCAACAGCGGCACCTGCAGTTCACCCTCCAGCTTTTTCATCATCTTGCTTAGCGCCGGCTGCGAAACATATAAATGCTCCGCCGCGCGGGTATAGCTGTGGTCCCGTGCGATCTGCACAAAATAGCGAAGCTCTCTCAATTCCATGGTAAACCTCCTCCAGAAAACGAGCGGTACGCAGAATCGGGTATTATTACTGTAATACATTTTTCGATATTGTGCAATCTCGAAAATGATATACCCACACCAGCGAAATGTGCCCGTGGAGTTCAGACCATATTCCATTTCGGGCAAAGCTCAGGCCTGTCATAACAAAATAAGGAACTCTGTTTCCAGAGTTCCTTATTTTTCTCCTTATCCGCGGGCGTTCAAAGCCCCTATCCCCGCTTCGTATCCAACCCGTCCCCTCCGCGGTACGCCATTATGCCGGCTGATTGTCAAAAGCGCACAGCGGTGTGAGACGCCGGACGCAGCATCTTTTTGGCATGTCCGATCAGTTCCGCAATCATTTCATTATATCGTTCTACAGGAATATTGGTCTTTCCCATCAGGATTTCAATATAAATTGATCGTATTCCCGCTACCAGAAAGGTGGCAAAGAATCGAAATGTCGTTGGATCGATCATCGTATTGTGCTGCAGAAAACTGTCAAGCATCCGGGACACCGTTTGATCGAGCTTCTGAGTAATCCGGGTTTCCTGCCCTGCATCGATCAGAGTCCTCATATGCGGTCCCTCCACCCGCATCCCCTCCCCGATCCGGCACAGAAATGGATAGGGATCCTCGATATCGAGCAGGACGTTTTCGCGGTTCAGATTGGAAAAAATCTTTTCGACTATCCTGTCCTCGATTTCATCCAACACCGCCATCGTATCGTGATAATGCTTGTAAAAGGTCTTGCGGTTGATATCCGCGCGATCTGCCAGTTCGCTGACAGTAATCGAAGAAAGCGGCTTTTCCTGAATCAGCTCCAGCATGGCATTGCTGATTGCCTGTTTCGTGCGCCGGCAGCGGCGATCCATCGTTTGATTTGGTTGATTCTCCATCTTTTTCACCTTTTCTCCTCAAATACGTCTTATTTGTCCATAAATGGTACATTCATCCCAAATCAGGCCATTGAAATTGCTACGATTGTATTATAATATACATTTGTCCCTAAAGTCAACATTAAAACCAATAAGCATATGCGAGTCCACAATATTTCAGTAAAATTAGATGGGAATCCGGAGGGATGTCTGTGAAGAACCACAAGGAAAAGACCCTCACTGACCGAATCATCGAGACGGTTGTCTACCGCCGCACCAGAATCGAGAAATTTTTTATCCTCCTCATTGTTTTTTCTCTCTTCTGTCTGCCGATGGTGGAGATTAACTACGACCTGACTGAATATCTGCCTGTCACGACCGAAACCAAACAGGGTATTGATCTGATGGAAAGGGAATTCGGCTATCCCGGTACCGCCCGGGTACTGATTCGGGATGTTTCGGTCTACGAGGCCAAAATCTACAAAAACAGAATCGAACAGATCGACGGAGTCGATACCGTTTCCTGGGCGGATACCGCCGGGGAAATTTATGTCTCGAACGACTTTCTGGAAGCGCAGGATCTTGACGATTATTATAAGGACGGATACGCCGTAATGGATATCCAATTCGTCGAGGGCGATTCCTCCCTGCGCACCGACGCGGCCATTGAAGAAATCCGCGCACTGGTCGGAGAACGCGGCGCGTATTCAGGCCCCGCGCTCGACAGCAAGATGCTCAAGGAAAACCTCGCCAATGAGATCGGGCGGGTTCTGATTTTCTCGATTGTGATGATTTTGCTGATTCTGGCCGCCACCACAACCTCTTGGTTTGAGCCGCTTCTCTTTATGCTCACGATGGGGGTCGCCATTCTCATCAATATGGGCAGCAATATCATCTTTGGCCGGATCTCCTTTCTTTCCTATTGCGTAGCGGCTGTCCTGCAGCTTGCGGTGGCGATGGACTACTCCATCTTTCTTCTGCACACCTTCACTGCCGAAAAGGCCCGCGGTCTGGGAACCGAGGAGGCAATGGAAAACGCACTGCACCTCGCAGTCGGCTCCATCGTCTCAAGCGCCATCACCACTGTCGTTGGCTTTGTCGCCCTCGCCCTGATGCAATTCACCATCGGACGGGATATCGGTTTTGTCCTCGCCAAAGGAATTCTTTGCAGCCTTGTCACCGTGCTTTTCCTGATGCCCGCCCTGATTATCCGCTGGCACCGCTTTGTGGAGCGTTCTCAGCACCGGCCGCTGATTCCCCCTCTGGACGGATTCGCCAAAGGACTGTTCAAGGTCCGCCATTTCTTCGCCGCCTTCTGCATTATCTTGATCGTTCCCGCCTTCGTGGCCCAAAACATGAACCATTTTGTCTTTGGAGGGGCGGCGGTGGGCGCCGGAGAAGGAACCCAGCTTCATGCCGACAAAGCGGAAACCGACGCCCTGTTCGGAGAGAAAAATCTGGTACTGGCCATCCTGCCAAACTCCAGCAGCGTCACCGAAAAGCGCCTCGCGGATGAGTTGGAGGACCTGCCCTTTGTCAAAAGCGTCACCTCTCTCTCCTCCGTCCTCCCGGATGGGATTCCCGAGAGCTTTCTGCCCTCCGGCCTTACCACTCAGCTGCATACCGACCAATATGCACGGATGCTGATCTTTCTTTCTACCCCGGTCGAAACCGACTTTACCTTTGAATGCCTCGATACGGTGCGTGAGACCGTGCGCCGGTATTATCCCCAAGATACATACATCATCGGCAGCACCCCCGCCGCTCAGGACATTAAAAGCACCATCACCGGCGATTACACAGAAGTCAATCTGATCTCGATGCTGGGGGTAGCGCTCGTGATTCTCTGCTCCTTCCGTTCCATCACGATGACCATCGTTGTCATGGTACCGATCGAGGTTGCAATTCTCTTCAATATGGCGCTTCCTTATGTCTATGGAAACAATCTGATTTTTCTCGGCTACCTGATGGTGAGCAGTATGCAGCTCGGCGCGACAGTCGATTATTCCATCCTGCTGACCAACAACTATATGAACTGCCGCGCCGCAGTCTCCGACAAAAAGGCAGCGGCAATTCGGGCAATTTCTCAGAGCGCCCTTTCGATCATGACCTCCGGCACCATTCTGACCGTCTGCGGCTACGGACTCTACTATCTCACATCGATCACCGCGGCGGCTGATCTGGGCCGTCTGATCGGCCGCGGCGCCGTCTTCAGCATGGTTCTCGTGCTGACCCTGCTGCCTCTGCTGCTGACCGCCTTCGACAGGGCGATCTTCCGCGACCGCGCTTTCTTTGAAAAGTTCCTGCGGATTGGCGGAAGACTGCCTGTGCAGGACGCATCCGATGAAAATGCAGTGGGAAGAGGCACGGATGTGTCGGGAGAGCTTGTCACAACTCTGCAAAACCGCTCCGGTTCTGCCGTCGGCAGCGAGGAGAGCAAGGAGGAATCGAAATGAAATGCAACTGGAAAAGGATGCTCGCGCTGGTGCTTGCCGCCTGTCTGCCCTTTAGTGGGGCAGCTCTGGGGGTTTGTGCCGCGGCCCCTGCTGTAACTACCGATGAAACAGCCTATGTAACGCTCGATTACTACGGTTCGATCGACCATCTGAGCATCGTCAAAGCCTGTTCGCTCAACGGACTGACCGCGTTCGCCGATTACGGAAAATATCAATCGGTCAACAATATGACCACCCTCGATGAACCGGTTGTCTTCGGCGATATGGTTGACTGGGAGATCACCGAGGAGGTTCCCAATCGCTTCTACTACGAGGTAGTGCCGGAGGAACAGTCGATCACCCTGCCCTGGAGCTTCGACATCAGCTACCGTCTCAACGGCAAACCCGCCACCGGGGAATCGCTCGCGGGGGCCAGCGGCCTGATTGATATTGAGGTTGCGGTTACTGCAAACCCGCGCGCCTCATCCTACCTGAAAAACAACTTTATGCTGATTCTTGGAACAATGAGCAGCACTGAGGATAACTACAGCTTTTCGGTTCCCGGCGCGCAACTTCAGTCCCTCGGCAGCTATCAGGTTGCGTTCTATCCGATTCTGCCCCGCGGGGAAGAAACCGTCACCTTTTCGTTTGGTTCCGACAGTTTTGAATCTCCCGGTATCTTCATGATGATGGCGCCGATCACCCTGTCTCAGCTTGACGACATCGCAGAGATTCAGGAGCACAAGGCCAACATCGAAGCATCCGGCAATGCCGTCGATGCAATTTTTGACGATCTTTTCTCCATCATGGGCGGCATGAAGGGCGGCATCGGCACGACCGTCGAAGGACTGGGCGAGCTGGAACAGGCCCGGCAGGCGATCGACAGCAACCGCGATACCATCAAAAGCGACACCAAAACGTTAATCAACGCGCTTGACCGGTTCCGCCGGGTCACCTGGCATCTTGGAGACGAGCTGGATGACTCCCGGATGGATCAGACGATCGACCGCCTTGGCGACAGCTTCGGAAAAATGGTCGATGCCCTCGGCGGAATGGGCGCGGGGGTCGAAGAGCTTCAGGACGCGACTGTCGAGCTCTATGATCTGATGAATGACCTCGAAAAAGCCCACGACCGTGAAAAGCAGCAGAAGCTGGTCGGAAAGATTGGCAAGAAACTTCAGGAGATCAACGAAATTATGGAGGAGCTCGAAAAGATCGGCGTTTCGGGCGGCATTGACTCCGGTACCTTTGAGGCTTTCCGCGAGGCCAGGCGGGCAATCAACAGCGATCAGGTTCCTGATGAGATGGCCGAGGAAATCGTCAGCGAGCTGCTTGCCACCATGGAGGAGCAGCTCTCCGAAATGAGCGGATCGATTCAGGGAGACCTTTCCACCACGATGGAGCTGCTTGACGGGATGCAGGGGATGCAGTCCAGTATCTATCAGCTTTCCAACGATGTTTCGGTGATCCTCAACGAGACAAGCGATATGATCTTTGGCTTGACCGACCTTCTCAAACCGATGACCCAGTCGCTGGAAACCTTCGATAAAACCCTGGAGGAATCCTCAGATCATCTCAACGACGGTGCGCGCCTCACGCTGAAGGGAATGGCGCAGATGCTCAACGACCTTTCGGATGCACTGGATAAGACGGATGACCTGCAGGCACAAAAGGACATCATTTCCGGCATTATCCGAGACGAATGGAAGCGTCTGGACGAAGATCTTTCTCTTCTCGACATCGATACCAAGGCCGAGAAACGTTCTTTCACCTCCGCCAAAAATCCCCCGCCCAGCAGTCTGCAAATTATTCTGCGCACCCAGGAAATCGAAATTGACGAGGAGGAGCAGTTCTTCCAGTCGCCGGACGAGGAAGAAAACATCGGCGCGCTCGGGCGAATCGGAAAGGTCTTTGAAAAAATCAGCAGCACCATCGGCGGAATTTTCTCCTGATTCCGGGAATGCGTGTCCCGGCACAGCATAGAGTGAAAATCAACCGGGGCTGCGCTCTAAAAGTGCAGCTGGAAAAGGCTCACTCTCATCAGGATGTTTTTACTTTACGGGAAAGCGGCAGAAAATTTTAGTTTTCTGCCGCTTTCTTTTATATGTTTTATCGATGTAAGAACCTCCAGCTCTGCTGGGAAGAGTAAAAAAGCTTTCGCTTCAAGCATCGAGCGAAGCGAGAAATGAACGACAACTTTACGATTACCAAAAAGTTGCCGTTGGAACAGTAATCGCCTGTTTACGGGCCGCCCGCATGTGATGCAAGAGACAGATTATTCAGTGCCTCTTGAGAGGCTTGCCGGTATGAAGACCTTCTGGCGCTTACTCAAGCCCCCGGCTTAGCCGGGGGTCATGACTTTATGCACCTCCCTACGCGAAGATGGGCGACATTGCAAGGGCGAATGTCCGATGAATAGAACACTTGCCGCACATCGTGCTCCCGGCGGAATCTGTTGCGCGGCGCGGCGAAGCATGTTATAATCATAAAAACAGATGGTCGGGTATCTGCATGACAGATTGGAAGTTGTAGAGGTATATAACTATGAGAAATATGATTGCTTACTGTGGGCTGGACTGTGAAAAATGCGATGCATATCTTGCAACAATCAATGATGACCAGGCGTTGCGTGAAAAAACCGCAAAGCTCTGGGCCGAGTTGAATAAGGCACCCATCCGGCCTGAGCATATTAACTGTGAAGGTTGTCGTGTTGATGGGATTAAAACCGTATATTGCGATAACCTTTGCGGTATTCGTCAGTGCGCATTAAAAAAAGGCGTAACTACATGCGGAGACTGCCCGGAACTGGAAATATGCCAGACTGTTGGAATGGTTATTTCAAATAGTCCCGATGCTTTGAAAAATCTGAAGGGATAGGCCGCATGGTGGGATAGGCCGCATGGTGGGATAGGCCGCATGGTTGAGAACTTTCGATTCTTCGGGATGATTGGATTTTACGCAGTCATCATTATGGCAAACGGAAAGTGTGCAGTCAAAATCACGCATTGAAAGCGTGGTTTGTACCAGCCCTACAGGGGGCATATTACCGGCCTCTAAAGAGGCTCTGAACATTTTTTCATGCATCACATACTGCAGCTGCTAAAGCAGCCCGCTCTCTGATTGGCCCTTCTATTTCTCAATGATTTGTCATTTCGCTGCGCTCATTGCTTGAAGCGAAAGCTTTTTCATTGCCGTCATCAGAGCCGGTGGTTGTCGTAGGCACAATACAAGGGCGGTAAAGAAATGGGTTCTAAACCATGACTTCACCGTCCTTTTAAATTATCCTTATAAGCTGGCAGCTAAAAATTTCGTCAGTTTTTCCCCGTCAGGCGCTCAAAATTTTTCTTACACCACTTGTTCTGTTGCCCGTAAACAAGGTGATCACCGCTTGACCGTCAGATTTTTCTCACCCAAAGAGTGCCGCCGTCAGCACACTTCGCCCAGTGAGTAAAGCGAAAGTTTTTTATGCGGTGTCTTCTCGGGCGGTGCCGGAGGTTTCCGAACGCAAAAGAACGTCCCGCCGTTTCGCAAACAACTGAAACGGTGGGACGTTCTTTTGCACTCAATGCTCGCTTTTCAGCCCTGCGCCGCAAAGGGACAGCAGTGCATCTCCCTCGAGGGGATGGCTTCTGCAATACGCCAGGTACCCTGCGTAGACCGCGGCGGTGGTGTGTTCCACAAAAAAGCCCTTTTTCGCCAACGCTTCCCGCGCAGGAAGAATCCCCTGCTCCGGGATGAGAATCACTGTACGCTCCCCGGGGTAGCCGCTGTTGAGGATTTCTTCCCCGCGCATCGGCTTTCCGATGGCGATTCCCTCCGCGAGGGTCGGCTCGGGAATAATGTGGCGCGGCGTTTTCCCGGCGCCAAAGAGCGGCGCACACCGCTCGCTCTGCACCAAAAAGAGATGCGGAAACCGGTCGATGCAGCCCGCTGCCTTCAGTTCCCGAAGAGCCAGCTCACAGCCAATCTGGAGGGTTCCGTTTCCGACCGGGATGAACAGATTGTCGGGAATCCGGCCGAGCTGTTCATAGACCTCATAAAGATAGGTCTTGGTGCCCTGATAAAAGAAGGGATTGTAGACATGGTTGGCATAGTAGAGCCCCTCCTCCCGGACTTTGGCGCGGCAGGCGTCGGCCGTTTCGTCGCGGGTTCCGTCAAAGACGTTGGCCTTCGCGCCATGGGACTCAATCATTGCGATCTTTTTCGGAGAGGTTCCCCTGGGGACAAAAATTTCACAGCCGATCCCGGCCCGGGCGCAATAGGCCGCCACCGAATTTCCGGCGTTTCCGCTGGAATCCTGCACCACCCGGTCGACGCCGATCGTCCTGCAAAGCCAGACCAGCATCGCCGCCCCCCGATCCTTAAAGGAGAGGGTCGGCATTGCATAGTCAAGCTTGACCCAGAGCTTTCCATCGAGCGGCAGCGTGGCAGTCATCCCTTCTCCGAGGGTAATCCCCCGCCAAAGGTCATTCTCCAGCGGCATAAATTTTCGGTAGCGAAAGATGCTCCACTCGTTCCGATCGACAAGCTCCAGAGAAAAGGGCGGCGGGGTAAAATCGAGTGAAAACAGCCCTCCGCACGCACAGTGGGAGGCGCGGGTCGTGAGCGGCGCGGTTTTTCCGCAGCGGCCGCAAACAAACTGTGTCATCACGCATCCTCCTTTTCCATCGCCGCAACCGCCTCGATCTCGACCAGGCAGCCGTAATGCAGAGGCCCGCAGGGCACCACCACGCGGGCGGGCTTGTGATCCCCCAGAAACGCCGCGTACACCCGGTCGATTTCATCCCAATAGGTCACGTCAGGGGTATAAATTCGGCACTGCACCAAATGGGTCCGGTCGATTCCGGCCTCGCGGAGCACTTCGTCCACATTCTCGAGCGCCTGCCGCGCCTGTGCGGCAATCCCTCCCTCTTTGGGTCTGCCGGTAGCGGGATCGATCGAGAGCTGTCCGGAAATATAGAGCAGTCCATTGTGGAGCATTCCGGGCACATAGTGCGCTTTTTTCTTTTTGGAGCCATGTGTCATAATCGGTTTCATATGATTTTCCCTCAGTTCACCTGATTCTGCGGTTTTCCGTTCAGGAAGGCGCGCAGGTTGTCCACAGCGATCTTCATCAGGCGTTCCCGGCTTTCTCGGGAAGCCCACGCGATATGCGGTGTAATCAAACAGTTCTTTGCGGTCAGGAGCGGGCTGTCCGCCGGGATCGGTTCCACCGACGCAACATCAGCCGCATAGAATCCGACCTTCCCGGACTCCAGCGCTTCGGCGAGATCCTCCTCCTGCACCAGAGGCCCGCGGGCGGTGTTGATGAGAAT
This sequence comes from Ruminococcaceae bacterium D5, assembly GCA_900113995.1. Lineage (GTDB taxonomy): Bacteria > Bacillota > Clostridia > Oscillospirales > Ruminococcaceae > Yanshouia. The sequence continues at coordinate 109,352 of FORK01000005.1, forward strand.
CACCCCATCCCGGCAAAGGGCGAGACACTTCCGATTGATCATCCCCTTCGTTTCAGGGAAAAGGGGGCAATGCAGGCTGATAACATCCGAAACGGCCAGCAGCTCTTCCAGAGGCAGATATTCGGCGAGCTGCGCCCCGCGTTCGCTTTGGGACCGGTTGTAGGCAACGGTGCGCATTCCGAACGCGCGGGCGATCTCAGCCGCTCTCTGGCCGATCCGGCCGAAGCCGATGAAGCCCATCGTCTTCCCCTTGAGCTCCAGCAGCGGATAATCCCAGTAGCAGAAATCAGGACTGCTGCACCAGCGCCCCTGCCTCACCGTACCGGCATGGTGTCCGACATGATGGCAGCATTCCAGCAGCAATGCAAAAACATACTGTGCGACCGCATCGGTTCCATAGGTGGGGATGTTGCAAACCGGGATACTCCGTTTGGCCGCCGCCGCGGTATCCACGACGTTGTAGCCGGTGGCAAGCACTCCGATGTAGCGGATGGACAGGCAGGCAGAGAGAACCTTTTCATCGATCACCGTTTTGTTGGTGATAACAATTTCAGCATCCCCAATCCGTTCTGCCGTCTGCTCCGGCCGGGTGCGGTCGTATACGGAAAGCTCTCCCAACGCCTCGAAGCCCGCCCAGCTCAAATCGCCGGGATTTTCAGTGTATCCATCCAGTATCACAATTTTCATGCGGTTTTGTCCTTTCTCCGCCCGGCGTCCACCAGGTGCTCTGTAACAGAAATATCATACCACGTCTTTGCTTCTTTGTCCACGTAGAAACAGGACCCCGCGCAAAGGTTTGCACGGGGTCCTGTTTGATTTGACGAGATCAGCGGACGGTAATGCACTTTTTGGGGCAGACCTCAGCACAGAGGCCGCAGGCGGTGCACTTGGACTGATCGATGTATGCAAGATTGTCGGTCACGGTAATCGCGCCGCTCGGGCAGGTCTTCTCACACTTCTTGCAGCCGATGCAGCTGACCTTGCATGCCTTCATGGCAACAGGACCCTTCGCCTTCGAGCTGCAGGTGACGACCACCTTCGAGGCAGCGGGAATCATATCGATGATATGATTGGGGCAGACTTTCGAGCACATGGCGCATCCGATGCAGAGATCAGGGTCAACCTTAGCAACGCCGTTGACCAGATCGATGGCTTCCTTCGGGCAGACAGCGGCACAATCGCCGAAGCCGAGACAGCCATAGGTGCAGGCGCCGTCTCCGCCGTAAAACAGCTTGGCGGCAGCACAACCCTTTGCGCTCTTATATTCCTGCTTAACCGAAGTGTTCTCGCAGGTTCCGTTGCAGCGGACATAGGCCATCATCGGAACGACTTCCTCAGCGGCAACGCCAAGCGCCGCGCTGACGCCCTGCGCGGCGGCGGCACCGCCGGGCACGCAGAGATTGGTCTTCACGCCTTCTCCGGAAATCAGCGCCTGTGCATAGGCGTCACAGCCGGCGTAGCCGCAGGCGCCGCAGTTGGCGCCGGGCAGACATTCACGAACAGGGCCGAAACGCTCATCCACCGGAACAGCCATTACCTTGGAGGCGATGGAAAGACCGACCGCACAGATCAGTCCGATCACGGTGACAAGCCCCACCGCCAATACGATTGGACTCATAGTTTCATCTCCATTCTATTCTCATTTGAAGAGATTCTCGATAATACCGGCAAATCCCATGAAGGAAACCGAGGTGATCGAGGCGGCAACCAAAGTGATAGGCAGTCCTTCAAACGACTTGGGCGGGTTGCAATCCTCAATGCGCGAACGGACGCCGCAGAACAGCACCATCGCCAGGAAGAAGCCCATGCCGCATCCAAACGCATTGACAATCGATTCGACAAAGCTGTAGCCCTCATCGATATTGAGAACCGTTACGCCCAGAACAGCACAGTTAGTGGTAATCAGGGGCAGATAAATTCCCAGACTTGCATGCAGAGCCGGGACATATTTTTTGAGGATGATCTCCACAAGCTGCACCAGCGCGGCAATGACCAGAATGAACACGATGGTTTGCAGATAGCCGAAGCCGTTGGGGTCAAGCAGCAGCTTCTGAATCGGCCAGGTCACAGCTGTAGCCAGCATCATAACGAAGATAACCGCAATGGACATGCCGGAGGCCGAATCAAGCTTCTTGGAAACGCCCAGAAACGGGCATATGCCGAGGAATTTAGCGAGCGGGTAGTTATTCACCAGAATGCCGCCCAGAAGAATAATTGCTAATTCTTTCATCTGTTAGCAGCCTCCCTTCGCAGCTTCTGCATCCTCTTCGCCGAGAGGCTTGCAGCCGAATTCCTTCTTTTTGATCGCCTTTCCCTTGGTGATCTTGTTGACAAGAGCGATCATGCAGCCAAATACGAAGAAGCCGCCGGGCGCCATCGTCATGATCGAAATGCGGAAATTCTCAGGGATAAGCTCGAAGCCGAAGAAGCTGCCAGCGCCGGGAATCTCGCGGAAGAAGGACATCATGAGCAGGGCAATCGTAAAACCAATGCCCATGCCAAGGCCGTCGAGCGCGGAATCCAGAGGGCCGTTTTTGGCGGCAAACATCTCGGCGCGGCCAAGGATAATGCAGTTAACGACGATCAGGGGCAGATAAATGCCCAGTGCCTTATCCAAGTCGGGGGCATAGGCCTTGACAACCAGCTGCACAACGCTGACAAAGCCCGCGATCACGACGATGTAGCAGGGGATGCGGACCTTATCAGGAATACTCTTTCTCAGGCAGGAAATAACAAAGTTCGAACAAATCAAAACAAAAGTCGCGGCAAGTCCCATACCAATCGAGTTCACCGCAGAAGTACTGGTTGCCAGTGTGGGGCAGGTACCGAGTACCAGAACAAAAACCGGATTTTCTTTGATAAATCCGTTTGTAATCGTAGAAAGTTTGGACATAGCGCTTAAGCCCCCTTTACAATATCATAGGCGCTAAACGCCTGAGTGACCATGCCGATGAAGCACCTCGAAGAAACCGAAGCGCCGCTGATGACCGATACGCCCGAGAGGGTGGAATCCTTGCCGGGGAACTGGCTCTGGAACGGCTCTTCCGCGGTCTTTCCGCCGAGGCTGGGGGTCTCGGAATGAGAAAGGATCTTGGTGCCGGTAATGATTCCATCGGCGTCAATGCCCACAATCCCCTTTACGGTGCCGCCATAGCCCTTGCCCTCAACCATAAAGACAAAACCGGCTCCATTGGTCGCCCGGTAAACCTCAGTAACACCGTCGGGCAGACCGGTGGCCTGCACCAGCTCAAAGCTGTCGGCGGAAGGCAGAACCTCACGCTCGGCTGCCTCGGCGGCAGCCTTTTCCGCAGCCGCAATGATCGGTGCGGTGGCCTGCTCGGTAAAGGCCAACGCCAAAGAAACAACGATGCAGATAACTGTCAGAACTACAATCGGGAGTACAAAATCATTTTTTGCATTGCTCATTTCGAGACACCTCCCAAGGGCTTATTAAGGGTAAGATTGGTGATATGCGGCGCGATGATATTCATCAGCAAAATCGAGAACGAAACGCCCTCGGGATAGTTGCCGAAGATGCGGATCATAAAGGTGATGAAGCCGCAGCCGATCGCATAGATAATCTGACCCTTGACGGTCAGCGGAGAGGTGCTGTAATCGGTCGCCATGAAAATCGCGCCAAGCAGCAGGCCGCCGGCAAGAACCTGATAAACGGGATTATAGCCGGCCAGCGCGGTAAGTACGAAAACAGTGCCGACAAAAAACACCGGGATATGCCAGGTGATCACCTTGCGATAGAGCAGATAGGCAAACCCAAGCAGCAGCGCCAGCGCGCTGGTCTCGCCCAGACAGCCGCCGATGGTTCCGAGGAACATCGAGGTCACAGGGGGAAGCTTCTCAAGCTCGCCCGCGGCGATCAGCCCCAGCGGGGTCGCACCGGAAACAGTATCCGGAATCACCCAAGTGGTCATCGGTCCAGCGAAGGAGATCAGCAGCACAATACGCGCCGTGATCGCCGGGTTGGCAAAGTTATGACCGATGCCGCCGAAGAGCTGCTTGACTGCGACGATGGCAACGATCGAACCGAACGCGGCCATCCAGAGCGGCAGCTCAGGCGGGAGATTATAAGCCAGCAGCACGCCGGTAACGGCGGCGGAATAGTCGCTGATGGTAATCGGGCGGCCGCAGGCCTTTTCGAAGAGATACTCCGAGCCGACTGCGAAGATCACGCAGACGATCACCCGCAGCAGCGCGGAAAAACCGAACACCCAAACAGAGGCAATCAGCGCAGGAACCAGCGCGATCAGCACGTCGCGCATGATCGACTGGGTCGAAGCATTGTCCCGGATATGCGGAGAGCATGTTACAACCATTGGATTACTCACTCTTGTTCACCCCTTACTTTTTCGGAGGCATGGCCGCTCTGACCATCCCCTTGGAGAGTTTGTTGACCAGAACAAGCTCACGCTTCGCCGGACATACGAACGAACAGCAGCCGCACTCCATGCAAAGCATAACCTTGAGGCGGTTGAGCTCATCGACATTCTTGAGCTTGTAGGCCCGCTCAATCTGCATCGGCATCAGCCCGGCAGGGCAGGCGGCGGCGCAGCGGCCGCACTTGATGCAGGCGGTGGTGGCGGGAAGAGAAGCTTCCTTCTCCGCAAAGGCCAGGATCGCATTGTTGTTCTTCAGCAGCGGGACCGAATCGTCCGGCACCGCGATTCCCATCATCGGGCCGCCGAGCAGAATCTTCTTCGGCTCAGCCTTGTAGCCGCCGCAGAAAGCGAAAATATCAGAAAGCGCGGTTCCGATCGGAGCAATCACGTTCTGGGGATTGGCAACGGCCGATCCATCCACGGTAATGCACTTTTCAACGAGCGGCATACCGGTCTCGAGATACTTGGAGATAAAGGCCAGCGAGGTGCAGTTGATCACGATGCAGCCAACGTCGAGGGGCAGCTTGCCTTCCGGCACGTCGCGTCCGGTCACGTTATGAATCAGAACCTTTTCACCGCCCTGAGGGTAAAGCGAGGGCATTGCCTCAACAGTAAAGCCTTCGATATCGGCGGTCTTTTTGCGGAAAATCTCGATTGCCTCGGGCTTGTTGTCCTCAATGACAATGGCAATGTTCTTGACGCCCAAGAATTTGCGGATAGTCATGGCGCCCTTGACGATATGATCGGCATCATCGACCATCGTGCGGGTGTCGGAAGTGATATAGGGCTCGCATTCGGCGCCGTTGATCAGCAGGTACTCCACCTTGCTCGGGTCCTTGACGCTGAACTTGACGGTCGTCGGGAAGCCCGCGCCGCCGAGGCCGACCAGACCGCTCGCACGCAGCGCGGCGGTAAACTGCTCATAGGTCTCGACAACCGGCGGGACAACCGTTTCACTGACCGCCTGCTCGCCGTCCGACTCAATCACGACCGCCTTGGCGAAGGAGCCGTTGGCGACCTGAATCTCGGTGAGCGCAGTGACCTTGCCGGAGACGCTGGCATGGACCGGCACACTGACAAAGCCTGCTGCCTCGCCGATGACCTGCCCCACCTTGACAAGGTCTCCGACCTTGACGACCGGCGTACAGGGCGCACCGATGTGCATCCCCATCGGAATGGTCACCTTGGCGGGAGCGGGCATGCGCACCGGGGCGCATGAGGCGGTGTTCTTGTAATGTGGCACATGAGCACCGCTGAGTCTTTTGATAGACACGTTTGTTTCCCCCAATACAAAAAAGTGTTATTTGAACGCCTCATCCGCTCTTCGCAGATAAGGCATAACGAACCGCAGCAGAAGCCCGGTGAGCATTCCCATCAGGATCCCTGAAAGGATCATCACCGGGAGGTAATAGAAAGCAAAAACAGAGCGCAGCAGCAGCCCCGCCATCGCAAGCTGCCCCACATTGTGGGCGATAGCCCCCGCAATACTGGTCAACCGTTCCCCAAGCGAGAACAGCCGCCGGCAGCAGAGCATCACCGCAAGCGAAAGGATGCCTCCCGCAAAGCTCATCGCCGCCCCGGTCGGGCCGCGGGTGAGCAGGACAAAAAGGGATTTCAGCGCCGCGACAGCGAACGCAGGCCTTGCCCCCAGAAAGAAGAGGCAGTACATCGTAACAATATTCGAAAGTCCAAGTTTAACCCCCACCGGCAAAAACGGCAGGGCGGGCAGCATCGACTCAAACAGAGACAGCACCAGCGCAAGGGAAAGCATCAGCCCGATCAGCGCAATGCGGTAGGCGGGGCGTCGTTTGGAAAGATCCGGCATCTTCGCCCTCCCGAACGTTCAGCTCTTGTGAAAAGTATATTGGGTTTTGGACGGATTGATTGTAAAATCATCCCAAAGACCGGGCGTAGCATACACCTGAAGATCTTTGGTGACGGCAATCACCCGGCAATCATTCCGGGCAAAATACTGCTCGAGCGCCCCGCTTCCCTGCAGAAAAATCGAGGTTGAGAGGCAGTCGGCCAGAGTGCCGTCCGCAGAAATCACCGTGACAGAGATCAGATCGCTGGCGGAAGGGCGCCCGGTAAAGGGATCGATCACATGATGATACCGCACACCGTCCTGTTCAAAGTAGCGTTCATAATCACCGGTCGTGGCCATCGTCAAGCCATCCATCGCAAAGGAACCGAGCGCCTCGTTGGCCTCCCCCCGCGGATCGCGCAGTCCAACAAGAAAATCCTGGCCATCGGGCTTTTTACCGCAGACCATCGTGTTCCCTCCGATCGAAAGATAGCCGGAAACGCCATGCTTTCGGGGAATTTCAGCGCAGACGGAAGCGGCCATGCCTTTGGCGATGCCGCCGAGGTCCACCTTCATCCCTTCCTGCGCGAGCATGGCGGTCTTGGCTTCCCGGTCAAGGATCAGGCCGCGGTAATCGACCAATGCCTGTGCCGCCGCGATCTCCTCTTCCCCGGGGATATGCGGCTCACCGCTCGTAATTCCCCACGTGAGGGTCAGCGGTGCAATGGTAACATCAAAAAGTCCGCCCGATTCGGCGGAAAACTCTTTGGCGCGGGAAAGCAGCGTGAAAGTATCCTGCGAAATCCGTACAGGCTCCCGCCCGGCGGACGCATTCAGCGCCGCAATCTCACTGTCCTCTCGGTAAAGCGAAAGCCTCGCTTCGAGATCGCGGAGACATGCCATAATGTCGTCGTAGGTTTCCTGCGCCTCATCACCATACCAGCGCTGCTCCACCCAGGTATTCATGGCGAACTCCACCCCGGAAACCGGCTCGGCAGAGCGCCCCGCAATTGTCTGACATCCGCCGAGGAGCATCAGGACCGCCAGCAGCAGCGCAGAGATTCGCAAGGTAGAGGACATCGGCTTTCTCCATTCGGGTATAAAAAATTTGGGCAATTGTGCCGGAAGGGGCTAAGCGCACATACTATTTTTATCGCTTTTCTGGGCAAAAGTCAAGTATGTTTCTCGCTTTTCAAGCCACTTTCCGCTGGGCAAATAGCTGGAAAATCCACACATCACGCACAGTTGAAACTCTCCTTTCAGTATGCGGGGAAAGGAGACAAAAATGAACAAATTATTTTTATTCTTGCAATGAATTTTTACGTCGAACCATTTTTCTGCGCCGCCTGCGATTTACGCGAAAATAGAGAAAAAACATCAGGCAGGCCAGAAACAAAAAGAACCACGGCGCCGCCCGGAGGAAAGTGCCCTCTTCCGGCGGTTCATGACCGGCTTCCCGCCGTGCCAGCTCTTCTGAAACCGAGACGCCGTAGAGCTGCTCGGCTTCACCAAGCAGGCCTTCGAACAATGCCGATGCGCCCGCGTCATAATTTCCGGCGTCAAAATCCTCTTCAAGACACTGATCGAGAAGCTCCCGCAGCCTTTCGGGCGGAAGAGACTGTGCAAGCCCCTCTCCTGTCAGCAGGTAGTAGTCCTCCTCCCCGGTGCAGAGCAGAAGCAGCATCCCGTTTCCCTGATCCGGGGCGCCGGGCGCACGTTCTTCAAACAGGAAGCGCGCGGCTTCCTCGACGGTCCTTCCCCCGAGGAATTCGACGGTAACCACCACAATCTCCGCGCCGGTCAGATCTCGGAGCACCGCACCGTCGCGTTCCATCCGCTCCACGGTCGCCGGAGCAAGCACCCCTGCGCGGTCCTCAACCAGCGGCAAAGGCGGCGCAGCCTCTTCCGGCTTTTCGCCAGCCGGGATACAGGCGGAGAGCAGACAAAGCATCAGGCAGGCTGCTGCCAGACGGATCGGCCCGGAGGTTTTCTTCATCGGCTTTCTCCCTTCTTTCTCAGGAGCAAATCATGAAGCTCCTCTCGGTTTCTCCAAATGAGGAAATGTCGTATTTCAGGCATCCGATGCAGGCACCCGCAGGCTCACTGCCCGCTGCGCTTAAATTTGGGGCGGCTCGCAGGGCTTCCGCTCCCGCGCTGCGCCGGGGCGCCGCCCTTCGGTTTCCGGCCAGGCGCGGTCTGCCCTGTTCTCTGACGCTGTTCGCGGGGCGGACGCGGCTGCTTCGGCACCGATTCAAAAAGCTCCATCGGGAAAGGATTCTCCTGCACAACAGGGATTTTCTGCCGGGTGAGCTTTTCAATCTCCTTGAGATAGGGCAGTTCGTCAAAATCGCAGAAGGAGAAAGCCGCTCCCTGCGCTCCGGCACGGCCGGTCCGGCCGATCCGATGGACATAGGTTTCCGGCTCATTGGGAAGCTCAAAGTTGATGACATGAGAAAGAGAATCGATATCGATTCCGCGCGCGGCAATATCGGTGGCAACCAGTACGCGGATTTTTCCGCTCTTAAAGTTGGCCAGCGCCTGCTGGCGTGCCCCTTGGGACTTGTCGCCGTGAATCGCCTGCGCCGGGATTTTCGCCCCGTTTAAGATCTTCGCTACCCGATCGGCGCCATGCTTGGTTCGGGTAAAAACGAGCGCTGAATAGATCGATGGGTTTTGCAGCACCCATACAAGAAGCTGTCTCTTTTTCGCCTTGTCGGTCAGATAAACCGACTGTTCGATCAGCTCGACGGTGGTGGCGGGCGGCGCAACCTCCACCTTGACCGGATGGCGCAGCAGGCTGTCGGCCAGCTGTTCGATTTCCCCGGGCATCGTCGCGGAAAAAAGCATCGTCTGGCGCTGCTGCGGCAGTCTGGCGATCACCTTGCGGACATCGTGGATAAAGCCCATATCCAGCATCCGGTCGGCCTCATCGAGGACAAAAATTTCAACCGCTTCGAGATGAACATATCCCTGATTGATCAAGTCGTTGAGCCTGCCGGGGGTGGCGACGAGGAGATCGACGCCGCGTTCCAGCTCGTCTGTCTGCGGATTCTGCGAAACTCCGCCGAAGATCACCGCGCTGCGTAGGGGCAGATTTTTCCCATAGGCGACGAGATTTTCGTAGATTTGCAGTGCCAGCTCCCGGGTCGGCGTCAGGATCAGGGAACGGATCGGGCGCCTGCCGGGCTGCTTTCCGGCTGCGTGCAGTCTCTGGAGGATGGGCAGCGCGAAAGCCGCAGTCTTGCCGGTTCCCGTCTGGGCACAGCCAAGCAGATCCCGGCCTTCAAGGGCGGGCGGAATGGCCCGCTGCTGAATCGGCGTCGGTTCGGTATAGCCCTGCGCGGAAAGTGCCTTAAGAATCGGGGAAATGAGTTTCAGTTGTTCAAAGGTCATGTGATGTGTCTGTTTCCTTTTCTTTCTTGTACTTTTTATGATGATCCTGCAAAAACGAAGGTGATTGCATTTCATTAAAGGTATAGTATAACAGATTGACCTGAAAATGTAAACGCCGGACTCCGGGCATCCCTTTTACCTCGTGTTGATTTAGGCTTATTCATCAAACCCTTCGTCGATTCGACAGAAATAAATCAGAAAAAATAGGCTCCACAGGATTTCAAAAATCTTGTAAAGCCTATTTTCTTTTAGCCATTGGCAGCGATAAAAGTAATATCTTTTCCGCTCCAGAAGTCCGGAGTGAAAATGATTTCAAGTTTTTTCCAATCAACAGGAACTTCGTAACCGATGACACCGTTAAACTTTTTGCCTGGAGCAACAGTTCCATCCAGTTGGTTTTTGTTGCCCTTTTCCATCAATGCACCGAGACTGAAAGTGCAGGTATAGTCGTCACAGTATGCTTCAAAACTCATTATAGACGAAACATTGATTTCCCTATCAGAATTATTTGCAATCTCAAATTCGCAAAGCACAAATATATTCCCCTCGGTGGGAGTGTTATATGCAGAACCCATGCTTTCGGTTACACTGGCAAGAGTAACTCTCACGCCCTTTAATTCTGCGGTTTCTCCGACATAAAATACGTTTTGAGTTGGGGCAGCTCCAGCCTTGTGAGATGGAGGTTCTGCTTCTTGGTTGGGGGTAATTTCAGCACTCTGCGCCGGCGTAGAGGCTTCGACTTTTTTAGGCCCATCATCGTCACCAGAAGAACCAATAATAGCAGCAAGAACAAAGAACGCCAGAATAGCAATTAAGATTGGCCATCCCTTTTTAAGCTTGGCGCCACAATTGGGACAGGATTTTGCGCCTTTTTGCAACTTCTGCTCCGCAGACTTTACAATTCTTGAATGCACCAGCTCTCATTTTTCTACCATCCCTTTCTGAAATAAATCTATTGTTCATATATACAGACACACAAAAAAGTTGGAATGAACGATTTAAGTTTACCACTATTTTGGATATATATAAATAATCGTATATATGAATTATAGCAGATATCGAAATCCGTATATACCTCCTATACTTAATACATTATAGTTGGGGGGTGTTTTCAAATGATAAGCTATGAACCGCTATTTCAGACAATGAAAGAAAAAGGAATTACATCCTATCGCTTGGGAAAAATGGGATTTCCTCTGTCAAATTATTATGCCATGAAACGCGGCGAAAACATCTCCACACACACATTGGATCAATTGTGTAGATTGCTTCAATGCAAAGTGGAAGACATATTGGAATACTTAGACGAAAAATGAACTGCGGGTATGAAAGGCGAATTCATATCCGCAGCTTTTGCTTCTCCGACAGGAAACGATTAAATAATATTTCAATATACGACTTTAGTGAAATCACCAGAGATTCTTCCATTAACACAAAAGGTAAAAGGGAACCCCGGTCGGCGGCGTGTGCCGCGAAAAAGACGCTTTGCCATTTCCACAGAAAAAGCCGCGGGACAGAAGCCAATGCTTTCTGTCCCGCGGTCCGCTCAAACTGTGTCAGCCGCTGTCTTCGCCTGTTTTTGATGCGTCATCACCGGCATTCATCACAGGCGGAGACGGCCCTTTCTTTTTCTGCAATCCTACTTTTTCATCCAGGCGGGAAGCTCCTCCGCCTTTTTGCCGCAGTAACGGCAGAACTTATAGCGGCACACCTCGCAGATGCCCTTATTGCCCTTGACGGGGGGTTCGCCCTTGATCTCGGTTTCAAGGAACTCCACCAAAGCCTTGATATCCTTCTCATCGCCGTCGACGGCCAGCGTCACCGCGCCCTCGTTTCCGCCCACGCCGCCGCAGCAGACCAAAGTGGCGTCGGCATTGAAGAGCATCCTGATGGCTTCGATCTCGGTGACGATGGTGCTGGTGCCGATGCAGTACATGCCGGGATCGGCTCCCATCGAGATGTCGATATGGGTGGCACCGCCGAGCGCCTTGGCGGAAGCCTGCACCGAGGGAACAAGCTTTTCGAGTCCGACGGGAGTGATGAACTTGAGACCCTTGGAGGTGACCGGTCCGATGATGCGGGGAACGGTGCCGCCGTCGAAGCCGGAAGTGATGATGCCGACATAGCCGTTCATATCGACGGCATTGGCGCCCTTGATCACCACCGTCTCGGCGTGGAAATCAGCCAGCGCCTCGACCAGCGTCTTGTCGGATTTTTCGCCCTTGTAAAACACGTTCGGAAAGCTCTTGCGGCTGTCGGGATTGGTGACGCAGAGCAGCCCATCGGTGCTGATGCCGACAGTGCAGCGTCCGGGTTCGATGCCGTCGCGCCCCAGCAGCTCCTGCGCGATGAAAGCGTTGGTGGTGCCGCCGGCCAGCAGCAGATAGGCGGATTCCCAAGCCTTCTTAAACTCGGGCATGGCGACGACTGCCTTGGCAATCAGGCGCCGGGACTCGGCGGATGTCAGGGTGAACACGGTTTTCATAACAAATTCTCTCCTGTCTCTATGTAAATTTCAGACTTTTGCTTACTGCTTCTCAGGATGGAGCTTGAGATCGACAACGGGATTGATGAGCGGCTCCATCGAGAAGCCGTCCGGGCCGCAGATGCGGCACTCGGCCACATCGCCGTCCTGAATATGGAAGGCGCGCGGGGTACCGGTGGACAGAACATCTCCGGCAAGCCAGCCCTGAATGCTGCTGTGCAGAGAAACCAGCTTGGACGGCTGATGCATCATGTTGCTGACCACGTTCTTGGCATAGACCTCGCCGTTATGGACCGACTGGACCTCCAGCTTCAGCACGTCGGGCACCTCATCCGGGGTGACCAGCTGAGGTCCGAAGGAGAAGAAGGTGGGAAAATTCTTCACGATGGTCAGGTAGCGGGGATTGCCGCTTACATAATCGTTGCCCTTGAGGATCGATTCCTCGGTCATGTCGAGAATCGTGGTGTATCCGACGATGACCTTCTCCCAGTCCTTCTCGGAAACGTCACGGCAGTCCTGGCCCAGAATGACGCCCAGCTCCGCTTCGGCGGTGGTCTTCTGCGCCTCTTTGAGGGCTGGGGTCCTGATCTCATCGCCGGGTCCGATCAGGGTATCAGCCTGCTTAAAAAAGCTGCCCGGGAATCCGGTCGGGGCGGCGGAGCCGATATCTCCCGCATGATCCAGATAGTTCAGGCCGATGCCAAAGATGCGGCGGGGGGTGCGGTAGAGAGGTCCGTATACCACCTGATCGGCGGGAACCAACCCGGGAAGGGTTTCAAGCTCCCCGCGTCCGCCCGCATTGTACCAGGCGGTCAGGCCGGGGATCTGCCCCGCGCAGATCAGATCGTACATTTCTGTTTTCCATGCGGTGCCCTTGGCCGCGTTGAGCGCCTCAACCGGGAATACGCCGCCCGCGGTCACGATGCCGGCAATCTCCCGGCCATTCTGCTTGATGGTTGCAAGTCTCATAACTGTTTCCTCCTCCAGATCTTTTAAATGATGCGTCCCACGGGTTCCTTTCCGGCCAGAACCGCAATGGTGTTCTGGGCGGCAATCCGGGAAACCCGGGTCGCAGATTCGATGGTGGTAGGTGCGTAGTGCGGAGTCACGATCACATTCGGCATTGCGAACAGGGGACTTTCCGGCGCGACCGGCTCCGGGTCGGTCACATCAAGGCCCGCTCCGGCAATCCGTCCCGACCGCAGCGCCTCGATCAGCGCCGCCTCATCGACCATCGGGCCGCGCGCACAGTTGATTAGGAAAGCGCCGGGCTTCATCAGCGCGAGACGCTCGCGGTTGACCAAGCGGCGCGTCTCATCGGTCAGGTTCGCGTGCAGCGAGACAAAGTCTGCCTCACGGAAAATTTGCTCCGGGGAGCCGGCTCGCTCCACCCATGCGGGCATTTCGGAAACATAGGGGTCATAGGCGAGAATCCGCGCGTCGAAAGCGCCATGCGCCATCTTTGCAAAATGGCTGCCGATGCATCCAAAGCCGATCACGCCGACCGTCTTTCCGGTCGCCTCAACCCCTTCCCCGCTGTTCTTGGCGGCAAAGCCGATCTCCCGGTAAGCGTTGGAGACGGGGATGATATTCTTCGCAAGGGTCAGCATCAGGGTAAATGCGTGCTCCGCAACCGACAGGCTGTTGGCATTCGGAGTCACCGTCACCGCAACCCCCGCCTCCCGGCAGTAATCCAGATCGATGTTGTCAATCCCGACTCCATGCTTGCTGACAATACGCAGATGCTCCGCTGTCTTCAGCAGCGAGCCGGGCAGGTCGATAATCCGCACGATCACGGCATCCGCATCGACGATCTCACGCGCAATCTGTGCCATATCGCGGTTTTCCACCTGCACAACCTGATGACCCGCCGCCCGCAGAAGCTGCGGGCCGATGGGATGCACCTTTTCTGTAATCAATACCTTTCCCACTGTGCCGTTCCCCCTTTATGACAGGCTCACGCCATAGCGCGCGCCAATTTCCTGAAGCTCCGCATAAACCGCATCGGAGATCTCAATTCCCTTCTCAAGACGCTCGGCATGACGGCGGCATTCGATCTCACCCGGCATGAAGATCTCAGAAACGCCGGGTTTTTTGTGCAGTGCCTTGATCTCCTTAGACATTTGGGAAATTCTGCTCCTGAAGGTCTCGAGCGGTACAAATTTCGAAATATCAATCGCACAGAAGATATGGCCCACTCCCTGCGGGTTGACCATATCCGCGTAGAGGTCGTTGAGATGGGGGCCAAATTCGCCGCCGCTGAGGACGCCGCAGAAGATATCCACAAAGATGGCGAGGCCGCTGCCCTTTGGACCGCCGATCGGCACCATCGTTCCCTTCCGCCCCACTGCAGGGTCGGTCGTGGGCTTTCCGTCAGGACCAAGCGCCCACCCCTCAGGGATGCTTTTGCCGAGCTTCTGCGCCAAAATCAGCTTGCCCATCGCGACAACGCTCGGAGCCATATCAAGAACCACCGGCAGCTCTTCGGAGGGGACGGCAATCGAAATCGGATTGGTACCCATGTATGCGTCGCTGCTGCCCCACGGCGCAATTTTAGCGGTCACATTGGTCATTGCAATTCCGATCATCCCGGCGGAAGCGGCCATCTTGGTATAATAGGCCGCCGTGCCGAAATGGTTGGAGGATTTCACCGTCGCCCAACAGGAACCCGCCTGCGCCGCCTTTTCGATACATTTTTTCATTGCGAAGGTCGCGCCCACCGCGCCCATGCAATTACCTGCGTCCACCGCCAGCGCGGCGGGAGATTCGCTGAGAACCCGCACCCTGTTTTCCTTTTCGACCACGCCGGCGTCGAGACGCTGTAGATAGATCGAAAGACGGCTTACCCCATGGGATTCCACGCCTGAGAGATCAGCATCGACCAGACAGTCCGCGACGGTTGCCGCATCGGCGGGTGAAATTCCTGCGCGGGTCAGCACCCGTGTGCAATAAGAGCGCAATTGTTCTCCGGTAAAACACCTCATGGATTTTCCTCCTTCTCCACTTGCATATTGATTCTGATTGCCTTACAATAGAAGCATAATGTTTTTCTTATGAAGTTTCATTTTCTTTTTTGACATTTTTATCATATCATGCCATCTGTTTTGATACCATCGTGAATATTGATATGATATCATAAGCAATCAGCTATAGGAGGATACAAATGGTTCCGAAGAACCCTGAGTATTTTTTGACAATCGCCGCCGAACGTTCCGTCTCGAAGGCCGCCGAACGCCTTTATCTTTCACAGCCCTATCTCAGCCAGTACCTCGCGCGGCTGGAAAAAGAACTCGGAGCAAGGCTTTTCGACCGCTCGCACACACCGCTGATGCTTACGCCGGCGGGCGAACTTTACCGCAGCTATCTGGAAAGTGTTTCGCTGCTCGGCAGGCGGCTCGATTCTCAGCTCAGCGAGCTTCAGGAACATAAGGGAAATACCCTGCACATCGGCGTGGCAATCTGGCGCGGCTCAGTGCTGCTGCCGGATATCCTGCCGCGGTACACCGCCGATCATCCCGAGGTGCGCATTGTACTGCATGAGCACCCCTCCAACGAGCTGCTTGAGCTGATCCAAAACGATGTCATCGACTTTGCGGTGCTTCACACGCCCGACGATACCCGCGAAATCACCTACGAGACCATCTTCCATGAACGGCTGCTTCTGGCCGCACACCGCAGCAACCCGGTGGCCGCCCAATTCGAAACCAGCGTTGAGGATCCCCGGCCGGTGGATATCCGGCTTTTCGAGCGGGAACGCTTCATCCTTTTGCAGAGCAGCCAGATTATCGCCCGGGTGGTGGAAAACCTGTTCCAGCGTTATGGGATGAACGTTTCCCACACCATCCACACCACCAGCAGCACCACCGCCGTCAATCTGGTCGGTGAAAACTTTGGGCTGACCTTCCTGCCGGAAGCCGGAATCCGGCGCGCCGCCGGACTTTCTCAGCTCAAATTCTTTACGGTTGATTCTCCGACTCTGACCATCCCGCTGTCTATCGTCTACAAAAAGTCCGCCTTTATCTCCCCTGCGGCCCGTGCATTCATCGACCTGACTTATGAGCATTACTCCTGTTACCGAAAAAAGAGCTAGCGTCCCTCCGCTGCAAAATTCCCCCCGACAGGAATACGAGTAGTCATAAAGACAATTTGTGAACCGAGATCAAAGCAAACAGAATACGAAAAGAATTACAGTGAAAATTTGCACCCTTCAATAAGTGTATTTACGAAAAACTAAAACTGTTTTATGTTACAGCCAGGCGATGACCGATGGATGAATTGTAAATAAATTGATTGGATGGTTTATTATTATGGCAAAGATTGAACCAGAATATATTGTGAAGTAAGGCCTTCTGTATTCGAACAAGGAAACGGGCCGTGAGGAACTAAATCGTATGCTTAGAAAATGCGAGAAAATGCGTTTGAACCACCTTTACATTTACAATCCGCAGATGGATGCAGTATAATAAAATTAGCAACGACATGGAATTTAACATTCTATAGCTGCAATAAAATGAAAATGCTATATATTATTTCTTATATAATGGAGAGAAATTGCTATGAATGAAATCTATCAGCAAGCAAAATTATTACAGTCAGAGTTAGTAAAAGTGAGAAGAGAAATCCATCAAAATGCTGAGGTTGGAACACAGTTACCACATACAAAAGCCCTTGTGAAAGAAAAGCTGATAGCATATGGATATGAACCCCGGGACATTGCCAATAGCTCGGTTGTGGCAACAATCAGCGGCGGTCTCCCTGGTAAAACCATGCTGCTTCGGGCAGATATGGACGGTTTAGCCATTCAGGAAGAAGCTGCTTTAGACTTTAAATGCATAAACGGCGCTATGCACGGCTGTGGTCATGACATGCATACCGCCATGCTGTTGGGCGCCGCAAAATTGCTTAAAAAACATCAAAAGCTGATCCATGGAAACGTGAAACTGTTATTTCAGGAGGATGAAGAAGGCTTTACCGGGGCGAAGTCTGTGATTGAGGACGGTGTATTGGAAAATCCGAAGGTAGATGCAGCTATGGCGCTTCATGTAAACTCTGGTACACCGAGCAATATGGTGCTGTGCGGCCTTGGCCATTTCATGGCCGGCTGTACCTTGTTTCGGATTGAAGTAGGCGGTGTAGGCTGTCACGGAGCAATGCCTGAAAATGGAGTTGACCCAATCAATATTGCAGCACATATTTACCTGTCATTACAGGAAATTGCGGCGAGAGAAGTGGCTGCACAAGAGCCCTGTGTATTAACGATTGGTAAATTTGCCGGTGGACAAACTCCCAATATTATTCCTGAAAAAGTCATTTTAGAGGGAACAATTCGTTACAAAAATAAAGAAACAGGGGACAGAATTTTTAAAAGAATTCAAGAAATTTCGAATCTGTGCGCCCAATCCTTCAGAGGAAAGGCAGCCGTAACGGAAATCGCCAGTGCACCGCCCCTGATAAACAACGATGAGATGATCCATGAGTTCCATGATTATATCAAGCAGTTTGTTGCCCCCCAGCAAGTCGTGATACTGCCTCAGGGTGGTATGGGCAGCGAGGATTTTGCCTCCTTTAGCTACCAGGTGCCGGCTGCCTATTTATTATTAGGCGCTGGCACCAGCCAGGAAAATGAAGCGTATGGTAAACCCATGCATAATCAAAGTGTTGTCTTTAATGAAGATATATTGTCCCTTGGAAGTTCAATACTCACGATATGTGCTATTAATTGGCTAAACAAACATCGAAATGATTAAAGATTTTTGAAATCTCAGTTGATAAGGCTTACAACTCCGCTTTTCAAAACCGTCCCTAATCAATGAACAATTGAGTATTTGCCCGCACAGCGGCACACCAAGCAGGAAATCCGAGGATATGGAGGGGCTCCCCCCTCTTTGCCCATTGAAAACAGGCTTTCAACAGGCAAATTCGCCCCCGCACCCGCAGGGAAATTTTGGAATTCCGGGACATTCAGATGTGTAAGCGGACTGGCTAACACAGGCTTTTGAACCTCGCACGCGTTCTGTCACCTATATCGCAACAACCGCCTGCCGTCTGTGTCATGCCCGTCCGAAGGAGCGGGCAGACCTGTTCTCACTGAAAGGAGACTGCAAACCACGTCTGAGAAGATTGTACAGCTGAACGAGGAAGCAACCAAGGCGAAAGGGCGGCCTGCGGGCCGCCCTCCCCCCCGTTCCCCTCTCCCTACCCACCCGCTCTGCCTGTCCGGTGCCCGGCGCGCCCGAGCGGGGGGGGCGGCACCGCGTCGTTGAGCGGCTCAACCGGGAAATCTGCCGCCGGACTCGTGTGGTGGGCGCCTTCCCGGACGGCAGTTCTGCCCTCATGCCGGCATGCGCACGGCTGCGCCATGTGGCCGGTGCCCAGTGGGGCAACAAGAAATACATGAACACGAAGCATCTGGAGGCGGCTCTGGAAGGCATCTCTCCATCTCCCGCTGACCTCATTCAGCCGGAGCCTGCAAACTAATTTGCGCATAACTCTGGACCTGTTGACAAAAGGTAGTGTCAAGATTTGGACCTGTTGACAAAAAGAAAAACTGGGCTGAGGAAACACTTCCTCCGCCCACATAAATCGAATTTTTAATTTATTGAAGATGGCCTTAACCATCCGTTTCAGGTTTAAGGCCATGACCGCCAGGAGGCATTCCTCGGCTGCAGCTGAAATGCCTCTCTTGCGGATTTTTGAAATGCAGTGCTCCCGCTTTAGAACAGAGAAGCTGCCCTCTGCCCAGATTTTTCGCAGCCGCATCATGGAGTAAAACTCCGGCGTT
>FORK01000027.1 GCA_900113995.1 Ruminococcaceae bacterium D5
CGCAGGATTCTGGCCAGCAGTTGTTATCCAGCGTTTTACAGAGGGCACCAACGTGTTGAAACGCCGGAGTTTTACTCCATGATGCGGCTGCGAAAAATCTGGGCAGAGGGTAGTTTTGCCGTTCTAAAGCGGGACCACTGCATTTCAAAAATCCGCAAGAGAGGCATTTCAGCTGCAGCCGAGGAATGCCTCCTGGCGGTCATGGCCTTAAACCTGAAACGGATGGTTAAGGCCATCTTCAATAAATTAAAAATTCGATTTATGTGGGCTGTGGAAGTGTTTCCTCAGCCCAGTTTTTCTTTTTGTCAACAGGTCCAAAGCTTGACACTACCGCAGTGAACTCAACAACGTGCAGAATCGCCGATGATCGAAGGCGCAGAGATGCGCCGGGATGCTTTCGGTGAAGGGATATGCCCTTGCGATGGTGTCCTGTCCGGCATCTCCCGCGGGTGGGCTTTGCTGGTGCAAAACGCCGCCTCATCCGAGAAAGCGTTTTTGTGAAAAGAAAGCCGTCCGCCGGCGATCGGCTGTCTCTTTGCGGCTGCGGACGGCCGTTGCCGCTTTTTCGCAGAAACGTCAGAAGATCACAATGCTGCTGTGTGCGGTAAAATACCGGTTGACATCTGCATACTTAAATGGTATGTTAATTAAAAAGACAGGGAGAGTTTCGTATGAATATGCTGTTGTGGGCCGCTGCGGGGACGGGCTTCACCTTCCTCATGACCTCTTTGGGCGCGGCGACCGTCCTGCTGTTCCGCAAGCAGATGTCGGATCAGATCCAGAGGGCCTTTCTCGGGTTTGCCGCCGGCGTGATGATTGCGGCATCGGTCTGGTCCCTCCTGATTCCGGCGATCGAGCAGGCGGAGGAACAGGGGAAAATCGGCTGGATTCCGGCGGCGGGGGGGTTCCTTCTGGGGGTGGGATTCCTGATGCTGCTCGATCTTGTTCTGCCGCACCTGCATCCTGGGTCTGCCGATCCGGAGGGCCCTCCCACCGCCCTCAAACGGTCGACCCTGATGGTGCTGGCAGTGACTCTGCACAATATTCCCGAGGGGATGGCGGTGGGCCTTTCCTTTGCGATGGCGGCGCAGGGAAATCCCGACTCCCCGGCACTGACCGCGGCGCTGGCGCTGGCGCTCGGCATTGGGATTCAGAACTTTCCGGAAGGGGCGGCGGTGTCTCTTCCGCTGCGCCAGGAAGGAATGGATATCCGGCGCGCATTCCTCTGCGGAAGCCTTTCCGGCATTGTGGAGCCGATATTTGGTATTTTAACTGTGCTGCTGGCCGGAATTATCCTGCCGGTCATGCCCTGGCTGCTTGCTTTTGCGGCGGGCGCCATGATGTATGTCGTGGCGGAGGAGCTGATCCCCGAGGCGCATTTGGGGGAGCATTCCCACCCTGGAACCCTTGGAGTGATGGCGGGATTTCTGGTGATGATGGTACTTGATGTGGCTCTTGGATGAGCCATGCCGCAGAGAAGCGGGGCTGCCCTTTGTTTCAGGGGCGGCCCCGCTTTCGCGTCCTTTGCACCGGATTCCGTTTGCGGAAAAAGCGCCGCACAAAACGGGGGATTTTTTCATAGAATAGGGTAAACGGCCATAGAAATTTCCCGCGCATTTTTTGCGGCTGTCGGAAGCGAAAGGGGTGGCGGTGATGGGATGGGCGGTTTTGCTGACGCTGCTGATTTGTATGGCGGCATCGGCTGTTTCGGTTTATCCGGGGGAACGGGCGGACGGAATTTCCCGGAAGCTGTGCGCTGCGGCGTTCTGCTGTATGGCGGCGACGGGATTCTGGGCGTTTGTGGGGCGCCCGGGAGCCTTTGCGGATTTCGCATCGCTTCCCGCAGGGACGGCGGCCTGTGCGGCGGCTGCAGTGATCTGCTGCGTCGGAGCCGGAGCTCTGGCGGCCGCACTTTCAAGGCGCTTCCGGGGATGAAAAGCGCGGCAGGTATAAGAGTAACAAAAAATGCCAATCCTGATTGGAGGATTGGCATTTTGACTGAAAAAAGGAGTTTTGATTGGACAAGCTGGATAAAACGAGAGATTTCCTTGCAAAAAGGAAATGGATATGATAAAATATTTCCCCAATTAACAAAAAAAGGCCTCGAAGGGCTTGACAGATCGAAAACTTGAGAATATAATAGAACACTGATTCATAATGGGTTGGTTTGCCTTATCTCCCATATATCTTAGCACAGCTCAATGGAAAAAGCAATAAAAATTTACAAAAAGGCAAAGAAATTTCGCCGGATCAGCAGCAACATTCTGATTCGGCGGTGCAGGTCAAATAGAAAAGACGAATGGAGTGAGCGAAACCTATGCTGAAGGTGAAACCCGTCAACCTTGGTAAGAATGTTCGCATGAGCTTCGGAAAGATTCACGAAGTTCTGGACATGCCAAACCTGATCGAGGTACAAAAGAACTCCTACCGCTGGTTCCTCGAGGAAGGGTTGAAAGAGGTCTTCGAGGATATGTCGGCCATCACCGACTATCAGGGAAACCTGGTGTTGGATTTTATCGATTACCGCCTGGAGGATAAGCCCAAGTACACGATTGAAGAGTGCAAGGAACGGGATACCACCTTTGCCGCGCCGCTCATCGTCACCACCAGCCTCCTGAATCGTGAAACCGGAGAGATCAAGGAGCAGGAAATCTTCATGGGTGATTTTCCGCTCATGACCGAGAGCGGCACCTTCGTCATCAACGGCGCGGAGCGGGTTATCGTCTCCCAGCTTGTCCGTTCGCCGGGTGTCTACTATTCCCGTACCCGCGATAAGTCGGGCCGCGAGCTCTTTGCCGCGACGGTCATCCCCAACCGCGGCGCATGGCTCGAGTATGAGACCGATTCCAACGGCGTGTTCTGGGCGCGGATCGACAAGAACCGCAAGCTGCCCATCACGACCTTCATCCGTTCGCTCGGCATGGCGACCGATGAGGAGATGGTATCCTTCTTCGGGGAGAACGAGCTGCTCCGCACCACCATCGAGAAGGATGCGATCAAGACGGTCAATGAGGCGCTGCAGGAGGTTTACCGCAAGCTGCGCCCCGGCGAGCCTCCCACCGTCGATTCCGCCAAGAGCCACATCAACTCGCTGTTCTTTGACCCCAGACGGTATGATCTCTCGAAAGTCGGCCGTTACAAATACAATAAGAAGCTGGCGATCGGCCAGCGGATTACCGACCGCGAGCTTGCTGCTCCGGTTGTAGACCCGATGACCGGCGAAATCCTCTTTGAGGAGGGCGCCATTCTCTCCCGGGCGGATGCCCAGAGAATCGAACATGCGGGCGTTGACAGCGTTTATATCAAGGTCGGCGAGCAGACCGTCAAGGTCATCTCGAACGGCATGGTTGATATCCATGATTTCGTCGACTGCGAGGCGCTGGGGCTGACCGTCAAGGAGAAGGTCCGCTTCTGCGTGCTGCGCGAAATTCTCGAGCAGGCCGGAGAGGAACAGGCTGCTCTCAAGGACGCCATCACCCGCCGCCATGATGAGCTGATTCCCAAGCACATCATTATTGATGATATTTATGCCACCATCGGCTATCTGCTGAACCTCTCCTCCGGGGTGGGACTGGACGACGACATCGACCATCTCGGAAACCGCCGCATCCGTTCGGTCGGCGAGCTTCTGCAGAACCAGTTCCGCATCGGCTTCTCGCGGATGGAGCGTGTCATCCGCGAACGGATGGCCACTCAGTCTCAGGATCAGGGCGAGGTCACGGCACAGGCGCTGATCAACATCCGCCCGGTTGTCGCTTCGATCAAGGAGTTCTTCGGCTCCTCTCCGCTCTCCCAGTTCATGGATCAGACGAACCCGCTGGCTGAGCTGACCCACAAGCGCCGTCTTTCGGCGCTGGGCCCCGGCGGTCTCTCGCGCGACCGCGCCGGATTCGAGGTTCGCGACGTCCATTACACCCACTATGGCCGGATGTGCCCGATTGAGACGCCGGAAGGTCCGAACATCGGACTGATTTCCTATCTTGCGACCTTTGCGCGGATCAATGAGTATGGATTCATTGAGGCGCCCTACCGCAAGGTGGATCACGTGAGCCACAAGATTCTCGACGAGGTCGTTTATATGACCGCCGACGTGGAGGATGAATATATTGTTGCGCAGGCCAACGCTCCTCTTGAGAACGGCTATTTTGCGCGCCCGCGTGTTGCGGCCCGCTACCGCGATTCGATTCTTGAGGTCGAGCGGGATAAGGTCGATTTCATGGACGTTTCCCCGAAGATGGTTGTTTCGGTCGCAACCGCGATGATCCCCTTTCTGGAGAATGACGACGCCAACCGCGCGCTGATGGGCTCGAATATGCAGCGGCAGGCGGTTCCACTGCTCAAAACGGAATCCCCGATCGTCGGCACCGGAATGGAGTACAAGGCGGCTGTGGACTCCGGCGTTGCGGTGATCTCGAAGCACGACGGCGTGGTCAAGTCGGTATCGGCCAACAAGGTTGTCGTAACGACCGCAGACGGAATCGACCACGAGTACCGCCTGACCAAGTTTATGCGTTCCAACCAGGGCACCTGCATCAACCAGCGCCCGATCGTCGCCAAGGGCGACGAGATCAAGATCGGTGACGTTGTTGCCGACGGCCCCGCCACTGCCAACGGCGAGATTGCGCTGGGCAAGAATATGCTGGTCGGCTTTATGACCTGGGAAGGCTACAACTACGAGGACGCTGTCCTGATCAACGAGCGCCTCGTCAAGGAAGATCTTTACACCTCGATCCATATCGAGGAATATGAAATTGAAGCCCGCGACACCAAGCTTGGTCCGGAGGAAATCACCCGCGATATTCCGAACGTCGGCGAAGACGTCCTCAAGGAGCTTGACGAGCGCGGAATTATCCGAATCGGCGCCGAGGTGCGTGCCGGAGACATCCTTGTCGGAAAGGTTACTCCGAAAGGGGAGACCGAGCTCAACGCGGAGGAGCGGCTGCTGCGCGCTATTTTTGGCGAAAAGGCCAGAGAGGTCCGCGACACCTCGCTTCGTGTTCCGCACGGAGAATACGGCATTATTGTCGACGTCAAGGTCTTTACCCGTGAAACCTCTGATGAGCTTTCGCCCGGCGTCAACATGGTTGTCCGCTGCTACATCGCGCAGAAGAGAAAGATCTCGGTCGGCGATAAGATGGCCGGACGCCATGGCAACAAGGGTGTCGTCTCCCGCGTGCTCCCGCAGGAGGATATGCCCTACCTGCCCGGGGGCCGCCCGCTCGATATTGTTCTGAACCCGCTGGGCGTCCCGTCCCGTATGAATATCGGACAGGTGCTTGAGGTCCACCTCGGGCGTGCCGCCGCAAAGCTGGGCATCAAGGTGATGACCCCGGTGTTTGACGGCGCCAAGGAGGACGATATCCGCGATGCGCTTTCCGAGGCCGGACTCGACGACGACGGCAAGACCTGGCTTTATGACGGGCGAACCGGCGAGCTTTTCGACAACCGTGTGACCGTCGGCTATATGTACTATCTCAAGCTCCATCATCTGGTTGACGATAAGATCCATGCGCGTTCCACCGGCCCCTATTCGCTGGTCACCCAGCAGCCCCTCGGCGGCAAGGCGCAGTTCGGCGGACAGCGTTTCGGCGAAATGGAGGTCTGGGCGCTGGAAGCCTATGGCGCCGCATACACCCTTCAGGAGATTCTGACCGTCAAGTCGGACGATACGGTAGGCCGCGTCAAAACCTTCGAGGCGATTGTCAAGGGACAGAACGTGCCCAAGCCCGGTATTCCCGAGGCGTTTAAGGTGCTCATCAAGGAGCTTCAGTCGCTTGCGCTCGATGTGCGGGTGCTCGACAGGGATAACAACGAGATCGATCTCAAGCAGCAGTTTGACGACGACAATATGGGCCTCAGCCCGGTGGACGACGAGCTTTACAGCCCGAGCGTTGAGGTGGAAGGAGAGCTTGACGCCGCCGGCTTCGCGGTCGAGCATCCCGATGAGGATCTCTTCGACGACAACGGCCTTGCGGAATTTGACGACATCGGCTTCGACGACGAAGCCGACGACGAGAAATTTACCGAAGAATAAGTGGAGGGACGGCAGTTGGAATTTAACACGTTTGAGTCGATTAAAATCGGCCTCGCTTCCCCTGAGCAGATCCGCTCCTGGTCCTACGGCGAGGTCAAAAAGCCTGAAACGATCAATTATCGGACCCTCAAGCCCGAACGCGACGGCCTCTTCTGCGAACGCATCTTTGGACCGACCAAGGACTGGGAATGCTACTGCGGACGCTATAAGCGTATCCGCTATAAGGGCAAGGTCTGCGAGCGCTGCGGCGTCGAGGTGACCCGCGCCAAGGTCCGCCGTGAGCGGATGGGCCACATTGAGCTTGCCGCGCCGGTTTCCCACATCTGGTACTTCAAGGGCACCAGCTCCAGGATGGGCCTGCTGCTCAACATGTCTCCTCGCCTGCTCGAAAAGGTGCTTTACTTTGCAGCTTATATCGTCATCGACCCCGGCACGACCAGCCTCAAGAAATATGCCCTCCTTTCCGAAAAGGAGTACCGCGATATGCGCGAGGCATATGAAGACGACTTCGACGCCGCGATGGGTGCCGAAGCGATCAAGAAGCTTCTGATGGAGCTTGATCTTGAGGCACTTTCCACCGAGCTCAAAACCGAGCTGGAAAAGGCATCCGGCCAGAAGCGGGCCAAGCTTCTGAAGCGGCTTGAGGTGGTTGAGGCGTTCCGCCTTTCGGGCAATAAGCCTGAATGGATGATCCTCGACGTCATCTCGGTGATTCCGCCCGATATCCGTCCGATGGTTCAGCTCGACGGCGGCCGTTTTGCCACCTCCGACCTCAACGACCTTTACCGTCGGGTGATCAACCGCAACAACCGCCTCAAAAAACTGCTGGAGCTCGGCGCGCCGGATATCATCGTGCGCAACGAGAAGCGGATGCTGCAGGAAGCGGTGGACGCCCTGATCGACAACGGCCGGCGCGGCCGTCCGGTGACCGGCCCGAACAACCGGCCGCTTAAATCCCTCTCGGATATGCTCAAGGGCAAGCAGGGGCGTTTCCGTCAGAACCTGCTCGGCAAGCGTGTCGACTATTCCGGCCGTTCGGTTATCGTTGTCGGTCCGGAACTGCGTATGTACCAGTGCGGCCTGCCCAAGGAGATGGCACTTGAGCTGTTCAAGCCCTTCGTAATGAAGCGGCTGGTCGATCAGAAGGTTGCCACCAATATCAAGAACGCTCGCAAAATGGTTGAGCGTGCGACCGTCAAGGAAGTCTGGGATGCACTTGAGGTGGTCATCAAGGACCATCCGGTGCTCCTGAACCGCGCGCCTACCCTGCACAGACTCGGCATTCAGGCGTTTGAGCCGGTGCTGGTCGAGGGCAAAGCTCTGAAATTGCATCCTCTGGTTTGTACCGCTTACAACGCTGACTTCGACGGAGACCAGATGGCGGTTCACGTCCCGCTTTCCGCAGAAGCACAGGCTGAGGCACGTTTTCTCATGCTGGCGGCTAACAACCTTCTCAAACCCTCGGACGGCCGCCCGGTCGCGGTTCCGACCCAGGATATGATTCTCGGCTCCTACTACCTGACGATGGTGCGGGAGAACGAGAAGGGGGCGGGCAAAGCGTTCCGCGACTTCGACGAGGCGCTGATGGCCTACAATGAGGGGGCTGTAACCCTCCACGCACCGGTCAAGGTGCGCCGTACCATCGAAATCGATGGGGAGCCGGTCACCCGCATGATCGAAACGACCGTCGGACGGATCATCTTCAATACCCCGATCCCCCAGAACCTCGGTTATGTTGACCGCAGCATCCCCGAGAACCTCTTTAAGCTGGAGGTTGAATTCCTCGTCAAGAAAAAGAGCCTTGGCGATATCATCGACCGCTGCATTCGGGTCAACGGCACCGCCCGCACCTCCGAGATGCTCGACCAGATCAAGGCGCAGGGCTATAAGTATTCCACCCGTTCCGGCATCACCGTCGCCGTCTGCGACGCGGTCATCCCGGAGGAAAAGAAGGAGCTGCTTGCCGTCGCGGAAGAGCAGATCGACAAGATTCACCGCCAGTACAACCGCGGCCTGATTTCAGATGAGGCGCGTTACGAAAGGGTCATCAAGACCTGGAACGAGACGACCGCCAAGGTTAAGGACGCACTCCAAAAGTGTTTCACCGAGGATAACCCCATCTTTATGATGGCCGATTCCGGCGCCCGCGGCTCGATGGACCAGATCCGTCAGCTCGCCGGCATGCGCGGCCTGATCGCCAACACCTCCGGACGCGCGATCGAGCTGCCGATCAAGGCCAACTACCGCGAGGGCCTGACCATCCTTGATTACTTCAACTCCTCCCGAGGAGCGAGAAAGGGTCTGGCCGACACCGCTCTTCGTACCGCCGACTCGGGTTATCTGACCCGCCGTCTGGTCGACGTCTCTCAGGATGTCATCATTCGCGAAACCGACTGCGGAACCCACGAAGGGATCATCGCCGTCCCGATTGTCGATTCCGGGCGTGAGATCGAGAGCCTCAAGGAACGTCTGGTCGGCCGTTACGTTTCTGATCCTGTCCTTCATCCTGAGACCGGCGAAGTCCTGATGACCCGCGACCGGATGATGACCGTCGAGGATGCGGAACGGATTGTCAATGCCGGCATCAAGTCGGTCAAAATCCGCTCGATCCTCAACTGCGAGAGCAAGCACGGCGTCTGTGCGCACTGCTACGGCGCCAACCTCGCCAACGGCCAGCCGGTGGGAATCGGCGAAGCGGTCGGCGTCATCGCGGCACAGTCGATCGGCGAGCCGGGCACCCAGCTCACCATGAGAACCTTCCACACCGGCGGCACCGTTACGGCATCCGATATTACACAGGGCCTGCCCCGTGTTGAGGAGCTGTTCGAGGCGAGAAAGCCGAAGAATGCCGCCGTTGTTTCCCACCTCTCGGGCACCGTCAGTTATGAGAAGGATTCAAAGGGCATTGATCTCGTGGTTGTCACCAACGGGGAAGGGGAACGCTTTGAGAAGCAGGTTGTCTATGGATCTACCCGCTGCTTCGAAGAAGGCGCCCACGTCGAGAAGGGCGAACTGCTCACCGAAGGCTCGGCCGAACCGAACGAGATCCTTTCGGTCAGCGGAGAGTTGGCCGTTCAGGACTACCTCATCAAGGAAGTCCAGCGCGTCTACCGCACCCAGGGCGTTGATATCAACGACAAGCACATTGAAGTGATTGTCCGTCAGATGATGCGCAAGGTACGGATCGACGACGGTGGTGAATCGACCCTGATTCCCGGCGTCCATGTTGAAAAGAGCGAGTTCATCCGCGTCAATGAGGAAATCGCTCAAAAGGCTGCCGAGGAGGGCCGCGAACCCCGCTTTGCTACCTGTATGCCGGTCCTGCTGGGCATCACCAAGGCTTCGCTGGTTTCTGAGTCCTTTATGTCGGCCGCTTCCTTCCAGGAGACAACCAGAGTGCTGACCGAAGCCGCTATCAAGGGCAAGGTCGATCCGCTGCTCGGACTCAAGGAGAATGTCACCATCGGCAAACTGATTCCGGCCGGAACCGGCACGGTACCCTACGATGAGATCGATATTCACCATTGCAGCCATTCGGAATCCTGCGGATGCGGGGCAGACTAACAGAAAATCCCTGACTTCGCAGAAGACCGGACATTATTTCACTGTTTTTGGAATTTTTCACGAAAAAACAGCGAAAATATTGTTGACAAGGGATGTAACCCAATGGTAAAATTGAAAATTGGGTGAGCTATTGCGGTGCTGTCCAAATTTTCGATTTGACTGGCAGCATCCATGCATGGGACGCCCGCAATCCAGCGAAGCATGATCGAGTCCCACGAGTGGGGCGAGTGATTCCAAGCTGGATGAGCGGCTGCGGTCCGTTGCGACGCAAAGGCGACCCCGAGCAGTTGCTTGGGGTCTCTTTGATAGATGTCCCGAAACAATCAGGAAAGGAGGAAAATTTTTCATGCCAACTTTTAACCAGCTCGTCAGAAAGGGCAGAGAAGTCATTGAAAAGAAATCGACTGCTCCGGCACTCCTCAAGGGATGGAACTCGAAGAAACGCAGAGCCATTGATCAGAATTCTCCGCAGAAGCGCGGTGTCTGCACGTCGATCAGAACCCAGACTCCCAAGAAGCCGAACTCTGCTCTGAGAAAGGTCGCGAGAGTCAGGCTGTCCAATGGAATCGAAGCTACCGCTTACATTCCCGGTATCGGCCACAATCTCCAGGAGCACTCTGTGGTCCTGATTCGCGGCGGACGTGTCAAGGATCTCCCTGGTGTTCGTTATCACATCATCCGCGGCACCCTCGATACGCAGGGCGTTGCCAAGCGGATGCAGGCCAGATCCAAGTACGGCGCCAAGAGACCGAAGGCCGGTGCTGCGAAGAAGTAAGAGAAATCATGTCTGCCGCAAAATGCGGAAGCTTTTAAATAGAAAAGCCTCTGCATTGGCGCGCACGAAAGATTCTTTGCTTTCGAGTACCGATGAATTCATTTTATGAAGGAGGGAAGAGAAGTGCCAAGAAGAGGTAATATTGTCAAGCGCGAGATCCTGCCCGATCCTATGTACGGTTCGACCATGGTCACCCGCCTCATCAACAGCGTCATGTATGACGGAAAGAAGGGCGTCGCGCAGAAAATCGTTTATGGCGCGTTTGCCATTGTTCAGGAGAAGACCGGCAAGGAGCCGCTCGAGGCCTTTGAGGAGGCTCTGGAGAACATCATGCCTGTCCTCGAAGTGAAGGCCCGCCGTGTCGGCGGTGCCACCTACCAGGTCCCGATGGAGGTCCGCCCGGCCCGCCGTCAGACCCTCGGACTGCGGTGGCTGACCAATTATTCGAGAACCCGCAGCGAGAGAACCATGCAGGAGAAGCTGGCTGGTGAAATCATGGATGCCCTGAATTCGACCGGCGGCGCCTGCAAGAAGCGTGAGGATACCCATAAGATGGCAGAGGCCAACAAGGCGTTCGCACACTTCAGATGGTAAGGATGGATGGATTTCCGTCCGTATCCGTATCCAGTTATTTTGCCAATAGGAGGACACTATGCCGAGGGATGTATCTCTGGAAATGACCAGAAACATCGGTATCATGGCGCATATCGACGCAGGTAAGACCACGACTACCGAACGGATTCTTTATTACACCGGTATCAACCACAAGATCGGCGAGACCCACGATGGCTCCGCCACCATGGACTGGATGGCGCAGGAGCAGGAACGCGGCATCACCATCACCTCTGCTGCCACCACCGCCTACTGGGATGGCTCGCAGCATCAGTATGGGAAGCACCGCATCAATATCATCGACACCCCCGGACACGTGGACTTCACTGTAGAGGTCGAGCGTTCGCTGCGCGTGCTCGACGGCTCTGTTACCGTTTTCTGTGCTAAGGGCGGCGTCGAGCCCCAGTCTGAGACGGTTTGGAGACAGGCGGACAAGTATCAGGTTCCGAGAATGGCATTCGTCAACAAGATGGATATCCTCGGCGCCAACTTCTATCGCGTCGTGGAGATGATGCATGAACGCCTTAAGTGCAATGCCGTCCCGGTCCAGCTGCCGATCGGCGAGGAGAATTTCTTCCGCGGGATCATCGATCTGATTCGGATGAAAGCCGAGGTCTATTATGACGATCTGGGCAAGGATGTCCGAGAGGAGGAAATCCCCGAGGAAATGCGCGAGAAGGCCGAGGAGTATCATGTCAAAATGATCGAGGCGGCCGCCGAGCAGGATGAGGCCCTGATGGAAAAGTACCTCGAGGGCGAGGAACTCACCAGCGAGGAGATTAAGGCCGCGATCCGCAAGGGCTGTCTGGCCAACACTTTTGTACCGGTGCTCTGCGGTACCGCTTACCGCAACAAGGGCGTTCAGATGCTGCTTGACGCAGTCATCGACTATATGCCCGCCCCGACCGATATCGCCCACATCACCGGCGTCAATCCCGAGACGGAGGAGACCGAGGAGCGGCCTTCTTCGGACAAGGAGCCTTTCGCAGCTCTGGCGTTCAAAATTGCAACCGATCCCTATGTCGGCAAGCTCTGCTTCTTCCGTGTCTATTCCGGCACTGTCGAAGCCGGTGCGTCGGTCTATAACTCGGTCAAGTCGAACAGCGAACGCATGGGCCGTATCCTTCAGATGCATGCCAATCACCGCAAGGATATTGACATCTGCTACGCAGGCGATATTGCCGCCGCGGTTGGCCTGAAGAACACCACCACCGGTGACACCCTGTGTGATCCCAAGCACCCGATTATCCTTGAGTCGATGGAGTTCCCCGAGCCGGTTATCCGGGTCGCGATCGAGCCTAAGACCAAGGCCGGTCAGGAGAAGATGGGCATCGCCCTTTCGAAACTCGCGGAAGAGGACCCGACTTTCCGGACCTACACCGACGAGGAAACGGGACAGACCATTATTGCTGGTATGGGCGAGCTTCACCTTGAGATCATCGTCGACCGCCTGCTGCGCGAATTCCGTGTCGAGGCCAATGTCGGCAAACCGCAGGTCGCCTATAAGGAGACGGTCCGCCGTCTTGCCGACGTTGATATGAAATACGCCCGCCAGTCGGGTGGTAAGGGCCAGTACGGCCATGTCAAGATCAAGCTTGAGCCCAACGAATCCGGCAAGGGCTATGAGTTTGTCAACGCCGTTGTCGGCGGCGCGATCCCGAAGGAGTATATTCCCGCAGTCGACGCCGGTATTCAGGGCGCGATGATGTCCGGTGTGGTTGCCGGCTATCCTGTTGTGGACTGCAAGGTCACCCTGTATGACGGCTCCTACCACGAGGTTGACTCATCTGAAATGGCGTTCAAGATCGCCGGTTCGATGGCTTTCAAGGAGGCCATGAGAAAGGCTGATCCCTGCATCCTCGAGCCGATCATGAAGGTCTGCGTCACTGTTCCTGAGGATTATATGGGCGACGTTATGGGCGACCTTAACTCCCGCCGCGGACAGATTCAGGGCATGGAGGCCAAGTTCGGCGCACAGCAGATCGACGCCTTTGTTCCGCTTTCCGAGATGTTCGGCTATGCCACCGACCTGCGTTCCAAGTCTCAGGGACGCGGACAATATACGATGGAGCCCTCGCATTATATCGAGGTGCCGAAGTCGATTGCCGAGAATATCATCTCCGCGCGGACCAAGCACGCATAAAATTGTTCTTTGTACTTGCATTTTTTGCTTCAGATTGTTACAATAACGATTGAAGCGCTGCCGAAAAATTTTATGAATAATCTACAGTAAAAAGGGAGGAAAAACACAATGGCAAAGGCAAAATTCGAAAGAAGCAAGCCCCATGTCAACATTGGCACCATCGGCCACGTTGACCATGGCAAGACCACCCTGACCGCGGCGATCACCAAGTATCTGTCCCTGCAGGGTAAGGCCCAGTTCGAGGCCTATGATATGATCGACAAGGCTCCTGAGGAGCGTGAGCGCGGCATCACCATCAACACCGCCCACGTCGAGTACGAGACCGACAAGCGCCATTATGCGCACGTCGACTGCCCCGGACACGCCGACTATATCAAGAACATGATCACCGGTGCTGCCCAGATGGACGGCGCGATCCTTGTTATCGCATCGACCGACGGCCCGATGGCTCAGACCAACGAGCATATCCTGCTGGCCCGTCAGGTCGGCGTTCCTGCGATCGTTGTTTTCATGAACAAGGTCGATCAGGTTGACGATCCCGAGTTGCTTGAACTCGTCGAGATGGAAATCCGTGAGACTCTGTCCAAGTATGAGTTCCCCGGCGATGACATCCCGATCATCAAGGGCTCCGCGCTGAAGGCTCTCGAGGCCAATGACGTCAACGATCCTGCTTTTGCCTGCATCAAGGAACTGATGGATGCTGTTGACTCCTATATCCCCACCCCCGACCGCAAGGCTGACCTGCCCTTCCTGATGCCTGTCGAGGACGTCTTCACCATCACCGGCCGCGGCACCGTCGCTACCGGCAGAGTGGAGCGTGGACAGATCAAGGTCGGCGAGGAAGTTGAGATCGTCGGTCTGGCTGACGAGAAGAAGAAGACCACCGTTACCGGTCTGGAAATGTTCCGCAAGATCCTCGACTTTGCTGAGGCTGGCGACAACATCGGCGCACTGCTCCGCGGCATTCAGAGAACTGAGATTGAGCGCGGTCAGGTTCTGTGCAAGCCCGGCTCGATCCATCCCCACACCAAGTTCCGCGGCCAGGTTTACGTCCTGAAGCAGTCTGAGGGCGGCCGTCACACTCCTTTCTTCAACAACTATCGTCCTCAGTTCTATTTCAGAACGACCGACGTTACCGGCGTGATTGCTCTTCCTGAGGGCGTCGAGATGTGCATGCCCGGCGACAACATCGAGATGGACGTTGAGCTGATCACCCCCATCGCCATCGAGCAGGGCCTCCGCTTCGCTATCCGCGAGGGCGGCAGAACTGTCGGTTCCGGTGTTGTTATCGCGATCAACGAGTAATTTTCCCCATTTTGGTATGACGCGGCGAGAGCTGCATCCGAAGGCCGGGGCAGAATGGAAACATTCTGCCCCGGCTTTTTTTGTACCGCGTTTCTTCTCGTCCGGCATCCCGTCTCGCTTTCAAACCGCTTTTGGATCGTCATAAAGCGGTTTGCCGTCCAATAGGATAGAGGGAAAGGGGGGATGCCCGTGAATAGAAAGGGCCAGTCCTTTGCTGCGGGGGCGGCAACCCTGATGGCCGCGGCATTGATCGTCAAAGTAATTGGAATG
Organism: Ruminococcaceae bacterium D5; assembly: GCA_900113995.1. GTDB lineage: Bacteria > Bacillota > Clostridia > Oscillospirales > Ruminococcaceae > Yanshouia. The sequence goes on from FORK01000027.1 coordinate 14,704, forward strand.
CTCTTTAAAATCCCGCTGACCCGCATGCTTGGGGGGGAGGGAATGGGCTATTATATGACAGCCTACAGCATTTTCAACCCAATCTGTGCTCTTTGTGTGGCGGGTTTTCCGGTAGCGGTTTCGCGGCTCACTGCCGCCAGTCTCGCCAATCACCGGCGTGAGGAGCCGAGAAGGATTTTGACGGTGGCCCTTCTGCTCTTCCTGCCGATGGGCTTACTCTGTTCAGCAGGAATTTATCTGGCGGCTCCGTTTTTTGTCCGGATTGTGGGAAATGAGGCGGCGCTGGGCGCAGTGCGTGCGATTGCTCCCGCTGTTTTTTTCTGTTGTATTTCCGCAGTGTTTCGGGGATATTATGAGGGAGGCCGAAACATGGTTCCCACCGCCGTCTCACAGGTGGTCGAGGCCTCGGTGAAGCTGGGTGCGGGGATTCTTTGTGCCATGCACTGCCTTGAGACGGAGCTCGGGCATTTCACGGCCGGAGAGCCGGTCTGCGGGGTAACGGTATCCAGTCTGGAGGAAGCACAGATGGTTATTGCCCCCTATGCGGCGGCCGCCGCCATTATCGGGGTTACCGTTTCTACGCTGGCTGGATGTCTGGCGCTGGCCCTTGCCTACTTTGGGGAGCCTCATACCGGTTCAGACCGGATCGGCGCAGCGGGGATGATTCATTATTCCAAAAATCTGCTGGTTACCGCTCTGCCGGTCTGCGCGGGGGCGCTGGTCGTCAATCTCTCCTCCTTTGTCGATCTGATGTCGGTCATCAACCGGCTGAATTATGCTGTGTCCCTCGGCTGGGAAGCCCTATGCCGCAGCCATCCGCAGGCCGGGTTGGAAAGGATGGAGGCGGAGAGGGTAGGCAACTTCCTCTTCGGCTCATATTCTGGACTTGCGATGACGATTTTTCACCTCGTCCCTGCAATTACTGCTTCGCTGGGAGTCTGTGCACTGCCGCTCATTGCCTCTCTGGCGGCGCGCGGAAGCCGCGCCCAACTGCGCCGGACTGTTGAATCAGTACTGAGAATTACGGTAATTGTGGCCCTTCCCCTCGGTCTGGGAATGAGCTGCATGGCCGGGCAGATTCTTCAATTGCTCTTTTCATCGAACCCCGAGGAGGTTTCGGTAGCGGCCGTTCTGCTGCGCCCTCTTGGAGTAGCCGCCGTCTTTGTAGCGGTTTCCGGCTGCATCAACAGTATGCTGCAGGCTCTCGGGTATGTTTTGGTTCCGGTTCGGCTGATGCTTTGCGGAGCGGCGGTTAAATTCGGCATCAACTGGGCGCTGATCGCGCGGCCGTCGATCAACATTTTGGGCGCTCCTTGGGGAACGCTCTGCTGCTATCTGACGATGACGCTGCTCGGGTGCGCCGCGCTGGAACGGGCGTCCGGGGGACAGATCAATCTGGCTGCAATTTTCGCAAAACCGCTGGCGGCCTCTCTGCTTTGCTGTGCTGCGGCGGTGGGCTGCTGCCGCCTTCTTGCTTCATGGCCTCAGTGGGCCGCAACATTGGCTGCGGTGGGAGCGGCAGGCGCAGTTTACCTGATTGCGGTGCTCCTGATGGGCGCGCTGCGGGAGGAGGATATGGAATTGCTGCCAAGACGGACAAAAATCCGAAAAGATCGCTAAAAGATCGCTAAACGATGCAGAAATTCTCTTGCAAATCCCTTGTTAATGCGGTAAAATAGGGAAGATGTTTTTACTGACCCAAAAGGAGAAGACCCACTGTGGAGTTTAAGGCAAAAGAGAAGTATTCGGTATCGGATTTGATCTCGATTATGGCGTTGCTGCGGGGCGAGGGCGGCTGTCCTTGGGATCGTGAGCAGGACCATCTCACCATCCGCAAGAATCTCATTGAAGAAGCATATGAGGTGGTCGAGGCAATCGATGCCGGAGATCCGGAGATGCTTTGCGAGGAGCTGGGGGATCTTTTGCTTCAGGTGGTTTTCCACAGCAGGATCAGCGAGGAAGAGGGAGACTTTTCGATTGAGGAAGTTGCGGATGGAATCTGCAGGAAGCTGATCCACCGCCATCCCCACATCTTTTCCGATGTGGTTGTGAAAGATTCCGGTGAAGTCCTGGAAAATTGGGACGCAATCAAAAAGCAGGAAAAGGGACAAAAGACCGCTTCGGATACACTGCACAGCGTGCCGAAGGTGCTGCCGGCCTTGATGCGCAGTCAGAAGGTGCAGAAACGTGCTGCCAAAACCGGATTTGATTATCCCGACGCTCTTTCCGCGTTGGCCGATCTTGAAAGCGAGGTCGCTGAACTGCGGGAAGCACTTGCATCGGGCGGGCAGGAAGCCCAAACCGATGAGTTGGGCGATATAATCTTTTCAGCGGTCAATGTAGCACGCCATCTTCCGGCGGACGCCGAAGAGGCGCTTACCGCTTCCTGTGAAAAGTTTATCCGCCGTTTCGACCGCATGGAGTCCATGGCGCGGGAGAAAGGAATTGCCCTCGAGAAGCAGCCTCTGGATCGGTTAAATGCATTGTGGGACGCTGCAAAGCGTGCCGATGTTGAATAGTGATGAAGTAAAATTTGGAGGTTTTTACTATGACAAAAGCAGATCTGATTGGAATCGTTGCCGCGAAAACCGAGCTTTCCAAGAAGGACAGCGAGAAGGCTGTTTCGGCTGTTCTCGATGCGATCACCGAGGCGCTCGTGGAGGGCGATAAGGTTTCCCTCGTTGGATTCGGCTCTTTTGAGGTGAAGACCCGCGGCCCCAGAAAGGGCATTAACCCCAGAACCAAGGAAGAGATCACCATCGAGGCTTCCAAGCTCCCTGCCTTTAAGGCTGGCAAGGCCCTCAAGGATGCTGTTTCCAAGTAAAGGCCTTCTGAGAAAATTGTACGCAGCAGCCGACGTATCGCCAACGATGCGCCGGCTGTTTGAATGTCAGGCGGCGCGGGGAATGGGAACCGCCTGCGATCGGGAAGGAGAAAGAATCCATGCGGTTGGATAAGTATCTCAAGGTATCGCGCCTGATCAAGCGCCGCACCGTCGCCAACGAGGCCTGTGACGCTGGTCGTATCCTTGTCAACGGCAAGCCCGCGCGGGCTTCCTACGAAGTCAAGGAGGGGGATATCCTGACCATTGGACTGGGAGCCAAGCCCCTGACGGTCAAGGTTCTCTCGGTTGTGGAGCATGTCCGCAAGGATGATGCCGGCGCGCTCTATATTGCGGTGGAATAGGGTGCGGCCTTTGATTCCGGCATAACGCCTCCGGTTTTCTCATATCCTGATAGGGATGAAATATGCTGGAGGGATAGCGGATGGCGGAGGAAAAAGGCGCTGCGCGTGCACAGCACTGTGTTTCGATGGAGAACAGGCGTGCGCTGGAGATTACCGGTGTGACCGATATCGACAGTTTCGATGAACAGACCGTTGCGGTCTTTACCGACGTTGGGGAACTGGTGGTGCGGGGCAGCAGCCTGCACATCAGCCGCATCGACGTGGAATCCGGGAATCTTTCGCTCGAAGGAGAGATTGACTCGCTCGAATATACCGATAATGTGGCGGCGCGCGGCTCGATTTGGGCCCGGCTTTTCCGATGAGCAACGATCCGCTGATTGTCCCGGTGAGCGCGCAGTGCGCCGTCTTTCTGCGGGCTTGTCTCTGCGGGGCATCCCTTGCATTGTTCTATGACTTTTTCAGAATTCTGCGCCGGGTTTTCCGTTGTCCGGCGGGACTGGTGGCGGTTCAGGATCTTTTCTGCTGCGCTGTTTTCTGTCTGGGCAGTTTTCTCTTTCTTCTCTCGGAATGTGAGGGAAAGCTCCGCTGGTTTGCGCTGGCAGGGCAGGTGCTGGGAGCGGTCCTCTATTGGGCGCTTCTGGGAGAAGCTGTGGTGCGTGCGGGAGCGTGGCTGCTGGGTCTGGCGGCTGGTGCCCTGCGGCTGGTGTTGCGGTTTTGGGTGAGGATGTTTCGGTGCCTCTGCGGATTGCTGATAAGGCTTTTGCGGCTGATGGGACGCCTTTTTTCCTGGCCGGCCGTTAAAATTTATGCGGCGGCTGTGAAAGGCGGCCGATATGTTCAAAAAATATTAAAAAAAGGTGCTGGAAAGACAAAATTTTGCTTGAAACAGCATCCTGTTTTATTGTATAATTTTAGAAAGGCACGGCCTAATGGGCGGCGCCTGCCGAAAGACCGGAAAAACGGAAGGAGATGAGCAAAGCAATGGCCAGAAAGCGAAAGTATCGCTCCAATTGGATTGCGCGTCTGGCTGTATTTTGCTTTGCTGTTTATGTAACCGTTTCTCTGATCGGAATGCAGGTGCAGGTGGCCGCCAAGCGGCGCGAGCTTCTAGCGCTTCAGCAGAATGTGGAGCAGCAGAAGCTGGTCAATGAGGAAACCCAGCGGATTCTCAGCGGGGAGAGCGACGAGGAGTATATCGAACGGATTGCCCATGATAAACTCGGATACGCCTATCCCGATGAAAAGATTTTTATCGACCGTTCGGGCGGCTGATGCCGGGAAACGCTTTTTACGAAGCATAAAATGATTGGGAGGATCTATTCACTTATGGCTCTGGAAGTCGGATCGGTTGTGGAAGGAAAGGTTACCGGAATTACAAAGTTCGGGGCCTTCGTTGAACTGCCCGGCGGCAAGACCGGAATGGTTCACATTTCCGAGGTTGCAGCTACATACGTCAAGGAGATTCGTGATTTCATTCAGGAGAATCAGGTCGTTCGTGTTAAGATCCTGGCGGTCACCCCTGAGGGAAGGATCAACCTGTCGATGAAACGGGCGTTAAGCCCCGAACAGCAGCAGGCGGCTCCGGAAGGCCGTCCGGCGGCCCCGCGCCGTCCCGCGGCCCCGAGACGTTCATCAGCCCCGATTGATTACAGCCGCGGCCCCGCGCAGCCCCAGACCTTTGAGGAGATGCTCAGTCACTTCAAGCAGCGGAGCGACGACAAAATGTCGGATATCCGCCGCAATCTCGACGGCAAACGCGGAAGCTCCGGCCCCAAGCGGCACGGAGGCAGCCGATAACGGCTTCCTCGTCCGGCACCGAAATATCCATCCGGCCCGTCGTCCCGGAAGGGTGCTCTTGGCATCCCCGGGCCTTCGGGCCGTTTTTTGCGTTGAAAGGAGAAACTATGCTCATTACCCATGTCCATTTGGTACCGGTCTGCGGGGTGGAGATTCCCGACGGATTTCTGAGAACCGAGGGCCGGCGGATTGCCGCACTCGGCCCGATGCAGGAGCTTCCCGCCCCGGCGGCGGGGGAAGAAGTAGTTGACGGGAAAGGCGGCTGGCTGCTGCCCGGACTCGTTGATATTCACAGCCATCTGGGAATGTTCGGGGACGGGATGGGGGTCGAGGGGGACGACGGCAACGAAATCGCCGACCCGGTGACGCCGCAGCTTCGGGCGATCGATGCAGTCAATCCGCTGGACCGGGGCTTTTCCGAGGCGCTCGATTATGGGGTAACCACCGTCGTAACCGGTCCGGGCAGCGCCAGCCCGATCAGCGGCCAGTCGGCTGCCATGAAGACCTTTGGCTGCTGTGTGGACGACATGGTTTTGAATCCGGCGCTTGCGATGAAATTTGCCCTTGGTGAGAATCCCAAGGGCACCTATGCTCCCCGCTCACAGGCGCCGACCACCCGAATGGCAACCGCCGCGCTGATTCGTGAGGAGCTTTACCGCGCAAAGCGTTACCTCGAGGACCTTGAACGGTACGAGCATGACACCGAGGACGAGCTGGACCCGCCCGAATACGACGCAAAGTCCGAGGCGCTGCTTCCGGTATTGAAGAGGGAGATGGCGGTGCACATCCACGCGCACCGGGCTGACGATATCTTTACCGCCGTGCGGCTGATTGGGGAATTCTCACTGCGCGGGGTGGTGATTCATGCGACGGAGGGACACCTGATCGCGGAACGCTTTGCCGGATTCGGCATCCCGGTCGTCTGCGGTCCGGTGATTGGCAGCCGTGATAAGCCGGAGCTGGTTTCGCTTTCCCGCGAGACACCGGCCCTCCTGGCACATGCGGGGGTGAAGGTGGCCCTCTGTACCGATCACCCCGAACTGCCTCAGGAGTTTCTGATGCTTTCGGCTGCCCTTTGCCATAGGGAGGGAATGAGCCGTGCAGAGGCCCTGCGCGCGGTTACGCTGACCCCCGCCGAGATCGTCGGGCTGGATCACAGGATCGGCTCTCTTGCGCCGGGAAAGGACGCCGACCTTGTGCTTTATCCCCGCGACCCACTTTCCGGCTTGGAGCGTCCCGTTTCGGTATTTCTTGACGGAAAACAGGTTAGATCATAACTTTTATTTGTCAAAAGTGCATTTCTGTGGTATACTGTTATCAGCAAATCCACATCGAATGATTCGCGTGACGGATCAAAGGAAAGGGGTACCTCTATGAATATCTCGATTACAGCAAGGAAAACCACAGTGAAGGATTCCTTCCGCGAGAAGGTCGAGAAAAAGCTCAGGAAGCTTGACCGCTTTTTCGACGATGAGGCCAAGGCTGTCGTAACAGTGACCAACGAACGTGAGCGTGAGACGGTGGAGGTGACCATCACCTATCGGGGGATGATCTTCCGCGCGGAGAAGACGACGGCAGACAGGTCCGATTCGCTTGACGCAGTTTGTGATATTCTCTTTAAGCAGATTGTCAAGAACAAGTCGAAACTGGAAACCAAGGTTCGCGCCCGTGCCTTTGAGGACCTTTCTCCCGAGGAAACAGGGGAGCAGGAGGGCGCCTATAATCTGGTGAAGCATAAGAAGTTCCCGGTTCATGCAATGTCGGCCGATGAGGCGATTTTGCAGATGAATATGCTCGGGCATGAGTTCTTCCTTTTTGAAAATGCGGAAACCGGAGAACTGAACATCGTTTACAGCCGTCATGGCAACAGCTACGGCCTGATCGAGCCGATCCGCTGACCGGCGAGGCCGCAGCGGGTCCTGCGCCGCTTCCTTCAGGGTGCGGACAACTGGCGGCACCCCCGGCAGATACTGTTGAGAAAAACAGACAAAGTTGCGGTCCCGGCGGGCCGCAGTTCATTGTATTTTCGCGGCAGTGCCCTTTCACCGGGCACTGCCGCCGTTTGAAAGGAAGGGAAAATGGCTTTTTTGACCATCGCGTGTCCCTGTCTCTTTGGATTGGAAAGCGTTTTGTCCGGCGAAGTGAAGCGCATGGGCGGACAGGATGTCGAGGTGACCGACGGCCGGGTCTGCTTCAAGGGAAACCCGCGCATGATCGCGCGCGCCAATGTCCTGCTGCGCACCGCCGAGCGGGTCCTGATTGTGGTCGGCGGATTCCGCGCCGAAACTTTTCAGGATCTCTTCGAAGGGGTTTACCACCTCCCCTGGGAGAATTTTATTGGAAGCAGGGATGCCTTTCCGGTCAAGGGATGGTCGCTCAACTCCAAGCTCAGGAGCGTTCCGGACTGTCAGTCGATTATCAAAAAAGCGATTGCCAAGCGGCTGGGTGAGCATTACGGGGCGGCTTGGCTGGAAGAGAGCGGTCCGGTGCACCAGATTCAGTTTTCCCTGATGCGCGACGTGGCAAGTATCATGATAGACACCTCGGGCAGCGGCCTGCACAAGCGGGGCTATCGTCCCACCGCCAATGCCGCTCCGATTAAGGAGACGCTCGCCGCCGGAATTGCCGATCTGGCGAGAGTACGGGAAAATACCCTGCTGGTGGACCCGTTCTGCGGCTCCGGCACCCTGCTGATCGAAGGGGCGACCAAGGCCCTGCGGATCGCGCCGGGGCTGCGCCGCCGCTTCTCGGCCGAGCACTGGGGATTGATTCCGCAGGAGGATTGGCAGGAGGAGCGCCGCGCAAGCTTTGAGCTGGTCCGCCGCAGCGGAACCTTCCGCGCCCTGGGTTCGGATATTGATTCAGCCGCGGTGGATCTCACCCTTGACAACGCCGAACGTGCCGGCATCCGGTCGAAGATTTCCTGCCATACGGAGAATGTGAAAAACTTCGTTCCGCCGGCGGAGCCGTTTGTTCTGATTACCAATCCGCCCTATGGAGAGCGGATGCTCACTGTTGAGCAGGCGGAAGAGCTTTACCGCGTGATGGGGCAGGCTTTTGAGCCCGGCGAGGGGCGCAGTTACTATGTTATCAGCCCGCATGAACAGTTTGAGCGGCTTTTCGGCCGGGCTGCCAGCAGGCGCAGAAAGCTTTACAATGGCAATATCAAATGCATCCTCTATATGTTTTTTTAAAGAGGCGGAAGCCCTTGGGACTTCGGGTAATACTGATCTGGGAAACGGCGGCAGGGGGCCTACCTGCCGCCGTTTTTGCATTTATCCGGCGGACGATGCACTTTATTCATGCTTCCGGAATTAAAATTTGCTGAAATTTTTGAAATGCGAAAGGATCCGCCTCTTTCAGTCGTATTCATGGTGAAGCCTTTCAAAAGCATGTAATAAACGGAGGAATCAATCATGAAAAAACTGGTAATCGGGATTACAATCGCTGTAATGGTGCTGTCCATCAGCGCAATGAGCGCTTTTGCGGCATCGGAAGCCCCAGGGTATGTGGATGCCGACGGCGACAGAATCTGCGATTATGCCGCCTCCTGCAGGATTCGCCGCGGCAATGGGGCTGGCTTTGTTGATGAGGATGGCGGCGGAATCTGCGACCGCAGCGCCTCCGGCGGGATGCGCTGCGGAAATGGCAGGCGAACACACTTTGTAGATTCCGACGGCGACGGAGCCTGCGACAATGCCGGAGCCGGCTGCCGCCGGAATGGCTAAGAGGATCTGAAAGACCCGGAGGACTTTTATGCGGGATGAACAGGAGGCGTGCAGAGCAATCGAACGGTATGCAGATACTGTCAAACGGCTCTGTATCATCCATCTGAAAAATGGACCCGATACGGAGGACATCTTTCAAAATGTTTTTTTGAAGTATGTCCTCAGTTCCATCGTGTTTGAAAGCGAAGAGCACGAAAAGGCATGGGTGATCAGGGTTACCATCAATGAGTGCAAGGATCTGCTGAAAAGCTTTTTCCGCAGCCGTACGGTCCCGCTGGAGGAGGCCCCCGATTTACCGGCACAGGACCCGGCCGGCGGTCGTGAGGTCCTTGGGGCGGTGCTGTCGCTTCCGCAGCGGTACAGAGATGTTATCTACCTGCATTATTATGAGGGCTACAGCGCTGTGGAGATCGGAAAGCTCCTGTCGAAGAATGTCAACTCCATTTATACGCTTTTGCACCGCGCAAAGGCCCTTCTGCGGGAAGATCTGGGAGGTGACGAACTTGAATAACCGAATCAAGGCCGCATTTGATTCCATCCATGCGGAGGAGGCGCTCAAACAGCGCACCAGGGAGTTTTTATCTGAGAGGATTCAGAGAACAAACCGGCGCCGCTCTCCGGTTCGCGTGAAGCTGGCGGCCGCCTGTGCCTGCCTCGTGCTGCTTCTGGCCGGAGGGTATTCATTTTTCGCGCCTGTTTCCGCCATCAGCGTCGATGTCAATCCCTCGGTGGAACTTGGCATCAATCTCTTTGACCGGGTGGTTTCCGCCGTGGGGTACAACGAGGATGGCACGGCTCTTATTGATTCGCTCGATCTCAAGTATCAGGACTATCCCTCGGCGCTTGAGAAATTGATGACAAGTGACCGCATGTCATATTATCTGGAAAACGACGGATTGGTCTCGATTACGGTGCTGGGCCCGACAGAAGAAAAAAGCGAAAAAATGCTGGAGGTCCTTTCCGTCCGGGGCTATGGCAGCACGCCGAATGTTGTCTGTCATTCGGGAGTCCGGGGCGATGTGGAAGCGGCTCACAAGGCGGGTTTTTCCTTCGGAAAATACCGGGCGTTTCTGGAACTGCATGCACTTGATTCCACGGTGACAGAGGAGGAGGCGCGCAGGATGACCATGCGCCAGATCCGCGACAGGATGGATGCCTGCTCCTCCGGCCTTCCAGGAGAAGAAAACGCGGGAGGAGGACCCGGCAGGCATGGCATTTCCGGCGGTGCTTCCTGCTGTAAACAGGAGCGCCTGCCATGTCCCTGATATTTTGCCTTCAGGAAGAACTGCGGCGATATGAAACCGCTGTGTTCGAAGGCGTACGAGAGGCATTCTGACCGGATCGGGATGACGCTGAGAAAGCGCGGACTGAAAATGACTCCGGAAGGGATTCACCCTTCGGTTCGACAGAGTGAAAAGAAAGGGGAGGCAGTGAAAGCGATTGCAGATCGCTTTCACTGCCTCCCGTTTTTGTGAAGGAATCATGTACCGGATTGTACAGCGAGTTCTGTGCGCTGCGGGTCTGTCCCAAATTCTGTGTAAACACCGAAATGCGGTGCAAATAGAGCAAAATTTATTCAAGGCGGAAGTGGCGCAAGCTGCTGCCGCCTTGTTTTCAAAATAGCAGTGGATAGTGGGCATGTCAAGGGCGGGGGCGCCAGCCCCCGTTCATCTTGACCCTTGACATGCCGGTATGCAGCAGGTTATTCCGGCATGCGATCAGCAAAGAATACTGCCAGCTGAGCATGAATCATGCTCCAGTCCTGTCTCCGGCCAGTCCATTTCTTTGTGATATCGATCATGGCCAGATACAGCATTTTCAATAGGCTGTCATCGGTGGGGAACACGG
>FORK01000013.1 GCA_900113995.1 Ruminococcaceae bacterium D5
GCTCTCCTCCCTGATTGAGAGCTGCTGCACTTCTAGATGCTGTTCCCAGTTCCAAATGCTGTTGTAGCGGTCCAATGAGCGCAGAACCTGCGCGATTGGCTCAAAGAATTCCCCAAAGATTACTGTCGATTCGTCTCCGCCGAGTTTTTCAGCCGCCGCGATGGCCTGCGCCTCCCCTGACAGCACCAGACGGTCGTTTGCCGCGATCGCATAGGCAGCCGCCTCGGTAAGAACCGCCTGCTCCCGGGAGGTAAGAGTCTGGCGTGCGGTTTCTGAGAGCATAATCCAGTTGATCTGTGCCCGATGGAAGGTGCGGCAGACGGTAAAGGACTGTTCGTCCGGCAGCTCGGTCAGTGCAAAGAGGGAGGAAATCCGGCACTCGACCGCCGGATCACCGCCCTGGCAGAAGCCCTCGAGCCGCTGGGATTCCTCCTCGCGGATCCGAACCCGCGCGCCCAGACCGCGCAGAAGATCCGAAAGGATCGGATCGTTGGAGATGGTCAGATCCGCCCCCTCAAACTGATCGACGGTATCAAAGGAGAGCGGGCCGGATGAAAGAATGACGCTGTTCCCGTCATAGAAGGCGGCAAGGGGCAGCGCGCCGAGAAGGCTGAGGGCTTCGTCCGAAATAATTTTCCGAAAGCGCTCTGAGTTCAGGGTCAAAGTCAGGTGGTTGTAGTCGTAAAAATAGAAGGGGGAGGTATATGAGGAAAAGTTGGAGTCCGCACGGGCGATCTCGGCGTTGGAAGCGAGGATCAGCGCACAGCCGCGGTCAAGCGAATCGAGCACATCGTCGCTGGGCAGTGTTTCCACGACCATTTCCCCGCCGGAAAGCTCCCGGACCTTGTTCGTAAAACAGTCGAGGCCGGCCGCTGACTCTCTGGAAATTCCGCGCTGTACCGCGAGCTGAAGAACGGTGGCCGGGCGGGTGGGAATGGACTTCTGCCGGCAGGCGGGAACGAGGAGCAGCAGAAAAAGGCAAAGCAGTAATGCTGCAATTCGTTTCATAAGCTTCTCCTTTCGGCAGACAGGGTCAACCCTGCGGTTTGGACTCTTCCTTTGTTTCGGCTTCCGGCGTTCCGCCTTCCGGTTCCGCCCCGCTGGAAGATTCCGGCTCAGGCGGGATATAGACGCGCAGCGGCAGGCTCTCGATCTCCCGAATTCGGACGGGGGTGTGCGCGGCAAAGATATTGTTGATGAAGAGCAGTTCGTTGATGCCCTCCTCTTCGAGCAGGCCGTAAAAGCCGCGCTCAAGATAACGCTGGTCGATTACGAGAACCTCTTCATAGTGGTTGACAAGCCAGGGAACAAAGGCATTGCCGAACGATTCCTTGACAACGGCGATCCGCCGTCCGTTGGCCAGCCCGTTGTTGGTGATGCGGATCACAGGGATATCGCCCTGCAAAAAGACAGAATAGGAGTTGTAGCTCTTGGCATATTCACCGTAGAGCGGCCCGTAGGAGCCGTAAAACGGAGAGCCCTTGAGAAAATAGCAGCAGCTCAAATCCTGCGGCATGATATAGTAGTCGACGTGATCGGGATGGGAGGCCATTGCGGCGTCCTGTGTCTGGGAATAGAGGGTTCCGAGAAACGGCTCGAGGGTGCGCCGTTCCAGAGAGGAGAGATCGACCGGCTCGAAGCCCGCCTGTTCGGCAAAGGCTGTGTAGGCATAATAGGCGCCGAGGGCCGTCCAGTGATGATCGGTATGAAAATAGAGATATTCGTCCCGATGAGCATCGAGCGCGGAATAGGGGTTGACAAACTCCACGCCGGGATCGAGGCTGGAGGCGATATTCTGAAGCTTGGGCTGCTGCGGTGCGGTGGCGCTGCGATAGAGTTCCGGCAGCCCGAATTCGATGGAGGAGGGGACGACGAGGTTGTAGATCCGCACCTTGGTTCCAATCTCCGCTTCGTAGCGGTTGATAGCCTGAGCATACCATTGGCCCATGCTGTCCCCGCCGCCGAAAATTTGATATCCGGCATTCTGGTAGATGATAATCGAGCCGTTGCGGACCCCGGCTTCCACCTCTTCGCCGGGTGCGGGTTCGGTGCTCTGGGAAGAAGCGGCGCTTTCCTCCGGGGCAGAGGAAACCGCAGGCGCCTCGGAAGCAATGGGCGCGGGGATGGAAACCGCTCCGTCGTCGGGCTTTGCATCGTGAATTTTGATCTCGTTGAAGCGGATGCCGCGCAAATCGGAGAGCGCGCCTGAAAAGGCGACGAGCTGTTCCCGCAGGGGGAAGGTGTCCGCAAAGAAGTTGGAGAGTTCCCGCGTGTAGCTCCCCGAAAGGAGCGCCGCGGCGGTCAGGGCGGGCTTGGCGGCGAGTTCTCTCTTTTCGATCTCCGAAACGGTCGGCCGGTCGTAGCAGAGGGCAGTGACGCCCACCACCCCCAGAACGGCGACGGTCAGCAGAACCCCGCCCATTGCAGGCGGTCCGACCCGCCGGTGATTCTTTTGTGGCATCAGAAAGGCCCCCTTATGCAGTCCATGCAGAAAATCATTTGGGAACGGCCGCGGCAAAACGGGTTGTCAAAAGCGGAAATAGAGAAAAGGATTGTAGCTCTGTCCGGCCAGCAGGGCGGTGCAGAGGGCGAGCAGCAGCAGGTTCAGCGCAGGACGGACCCGCAAAACCGCAGACTGCCCCGCTTCGGAGAGGCTGCGGACCTGATCTCCGAACCACCGTGCAACCGGCATGCAGAACAGGACGGCAAACAGCAGCCAAAAGCAGTTGTTGGCAAGATCAACCAGAGTCGGCAGGTCGTAGAGCGGTGCGCCGCCGAACCCGAGCATCCGGCCCATGTAGGCGGCTGCCCGGTCGAGCGAGGTGAAGTAAAAGAGAATCCAGCCGAAAAGCACGGCCAGCAGGAGGTAGCAATGAGAGATGAGGCGGGGGAGCCGCTCCAGGAGTTTCCCCAGAAAAAGCCTCTCCAGCAGGATCAGAACCCCGTAGTATAGCCCCCAGAGAACAAAGTTCCAGGAAGCGCCGTGCCAAAGCCCGGTAGCAAACCAGGTCAGCATCAGGTTCAGGACCATGCGGCGGCGGTTTCCGCCGAGCGGGATGTAGAGGTAATCCCGGAAGAAGCGTCCAAGAGTCATGTGCCATCTGCGCCAGAACTCGGTAGCGGAACGGGAGACATAGGGATAATCAAAGTTTTCCGGATGGGAAAAACCAAACATCTCGCCCAAGCCGATCGCCATGTCCGAATATCCGGAAAAGTCATAGTAGATCTGTAATGCAAAAAGCAGCGCGCCGAACCATCCGCCCAAAACAGTCAGCGAGCCGGCCGGGCCGTCAAGATAGGGGGCGGCGAGTTTTCCGGCGGTGTTGGCGATCGCCACCTTTTTGAGAAGTCCGATAAAGAAACGGTCGAAACCGCGAGCAATCCCGTTCCAGCTCTCGGTACGGGAATCGATCCGTTCGGCAATTTCGGTGTAGCGGACGATCGGCCCGGCGACAAGCTGGTGATAAAGCGAAACAAAGAGCAGAAATCTGGAAAAACTGCGCTGTGCCGGGCATTCCCCGCGGTAGACGTCGATGATGTAAGAGATGATTTGGAAGGTGTAAAAGGAAATGCCGATCGGAAGCGACAGCCTGGGCACCGGAAGCGAAAGCCCCAGCAGCGAATTGACCGTCTCGACCGCCAGACCGCTGTATTTGAAGACGCCAAGAAGGCCGAGATCGATGAAAAGGATTACTGCCAGTGCAAGACCGGCCTGCGGTGTGCCGCGCAGCAATTCGATCACCCGGCCGTAGAGGTAATTAAGTCCAACTGAAAAGAGAAGCAGCAGCAGATAGACCGGCTCCCCCCAGGCGTAAAAAAGCAGGGAGAAGATGACAAGGATTCCGTTTCGCCAGCTGCGGCTGCCCGAAAAATAGTAAAGCAGCAGGTTAGCAGGAAGAAAAAGGTATAAAAAAATCAGGTCTGCAAAAATCATCGGTGTAAAAACCTCACGGCAGGCCGGGCTTTCCGGCTCTTGATCTATGGCATGTGGGATACCGCCTCTGGCGGACCCGTATTTTGTATTATAACTCGAACCGGCCCCAAAAGGAAGTCCCAGCCGCAAATTGTGCGGGTAAAAGCGGCGTTAAAATGGCGTTGCAATCGCCGTCTCTTTACGCTACAATGATAAGGCAGTTCGACGGCCGGAGGAAAAGCCATGACCCGAAACAAAGGAATCCTTTATCTTGCCCTCTGTGCGGCCCTTTGGAGCACCGCAGGAGTTTTTATCAAGCTGATTGACTGGAACTCCCTTGTCATCGGCGGCTTTCGCAGCGCCATCGCGGCGGCAGTGCTCTGGATCGTTCTCTGGCGCCGGGGCGCCCCGCGGCCGGTCTGGAACCGCAGCACCCTGCTGACCGGTCTCTGTCTTGGCGGGACTACGGCTCTCTTTGTAATGGCCAACAAACTGACCACCGCCGCCAACGCGATTGTGCTTCAGTCAGCCAATCCGGTTTTTGTCCTGCTGTTCTGCGCGATGGGGCGCGGACAGCGGATCACCCGACGGGATCTGACCGTTGTGGCGGTTGTGATGCTGGGAGTTATCCTCTTTTTCGTCGATGATCTCTCACCGGGCGGGCTGATCGGCAACACCGTCGCGCTGCTCAGCGCAGTGCTGCTGGCGGCGGCCTTCCTGTTTGCGTCTTCGGCCGCATCCCTGCATGAAACGATGAGTGGAGTTTTGATCGGGCATCTGTTCAGCGCGCTGATCGGAGCGCCGTTTCTCTTTCTTGAACCGCCGGTTTTTACTCCGGTTTCGGTGGGGGCGATTCTCTTTTTGGGGGTGTTCCAGCTTGGTATTCCCTATGTGCTGTTTTCCTATGCCGCGCGGGTTTGCCCGCCCCTTGCTATTTCGCTGATCGGGATGCTTGAACCGATCTTCAGCCCGATTTGGGTGGCAATCTTTGTCGGCGAAATTCCGGGACCGCTTGCTCTGGCGGGTGGGGGCATCGTCATCATTACATTATGCCTTTGGTGCGCCTGTAATGCGCGCCAGGCCGACAATACCGGTGCACCTTCCTGATGAACGGTTAGGATTCTAAAAAATTCCCTGCCGGACAGCTGGGCGCTTATGAGAACGTATTGGCACCTGCTTCAAGCCGCTATTCCCGCGGTGAATATTACAAAGAGCGTGTTTGTCTCTTCTCACAGTTCGCCGGAACGAGAGCCGATGAAAACCGTTATATGAATACACCGGGGAGCGCCTGAAAGATTTTCAAACTGTTTGGATTCTTTTGTACAGATGGTGGAATTCTCCTCATTTTTTGTGATATACTTTATCCCGCAAAACAGCGAATATGAGTTTGACGAGGATTTAAAAATGAAATTCAAAAACCCGATGTTGGTTGTGGCAGATATAGATCAGACGGTTGAATTTTATAGAAAAGTTCTGGGACTCCGTGTAGTGATGGATTTTGGAGCAAACAAAACTTTAACGGGCGGTTTATGTTTGCAGACACTTGAAACATGGAAAGAGTTTATCGGCACCAATGAGATATCCTTTGGCGGCAATAATGCTGAGATCTATTTTGAAGAAGCTGATTTTGATACGTTCGCGGAGAAATTGAAAAAATTCGACATCGAATATGTCCATCCTGTCAAAGAGCATTCGTGGGGACAGCGTGTGGTTCGTTTCTATGACCCGGACAAGCATATCATTGAAGTTGGAGAAAATATGAAAGCAGTCTGCAAGCGGTTTTTAGACAGCGGTATGACACCGGGGCAGGTTGCAGAACGAATGGATGTACCAATCAAATTTGTAAGTGCGTGTATGCGTTAATCCCAATTTACCGGGTCCTTGCAAAATCTCTTTAGGAACCGGATGGCGTACTTCTGTATTCTCTTATCGGGGGTATCGTGTATCCCGCAGAGCTTCATTCTTCGTCAGCAGCGGGAAACTGCGTGACCGAGAATGCTGTGTCACGACCTCCCGCCAAGACGGATATCCCCTGCGGACTTTGCGTCGGCAAATTTGTAAAATGTACAGAAAATGATCCTCCGTATGATCGTAACCATACGGAGGATCAACTGCTTGGCGCCGCGAAAGGAAAGTCCTTTCGCGGGGCTGTCTTGTATTATCGCTTAGAATGAAAGGCCTGCGGCTGCGCGCAGCGCCTCGACGCGGTCGGTGCGTTCCCAGCTGACCCCAAGATCCTCGCGGCCCATGTGTCCGTAGGCGGCGAGCTGCCGGTAGATCGGCCGGCGCAGGTCGAGCGCGTTGATGATGGCGGTGGGCCGCAGGTCGAAGGTCCTGCTGATCGCGCCGGACAGCGCCTCATCGGACACTTTGCCGGTGCCAAAAGTATCGACAAGAATCGAAACGGGGCGGGCAACCCCAATGGCATAGGCGAGCTGGACCTCGCAGCGGCAGGCCAGCCCGGCCGCAACGACATTTTTGGCAACCCAGCGGGCGGCGTAGGCGGCTGAACGGTCAACCTTGGTCGGGTCCTTGCCCGAAAAAGCGCCGCCGCCATGGCGGGAATAGCCGCCGTAGGTATCGACGATAATCTTGCGTCCGGTGAGGCCGCTGTCTCCCTGCGGGCCGCCGATGACAAAGCGTCCGGTGGGGTTGACAAGGATTCGGGTGGATTCGTCGAGCATTTCGGCGGGGAGGACCGGGCGGATCACCTCGCGGATCACGTCCCCGCGGATCTGATCCAAAGAGACGGCATCGGAATGCTGCGTGGAGAGAACAACGGTGTCAACCCGCAGAGGACGGTTTTCCTCATCATATTCGACCGTCACCTGTGTTTTTCCATCGGGGCGCAGATAGGGCAGCGCTCCGCTCTTGCGTACCTGAGTCAGCCGCAATGCAAGCCGGTGGGCCAGCGAGATCGGCAGCGGCATAAGCTCGGGGGTTTCGTCGCAGGCGAAGCCGAACATCATCCCCTGATCTCCGGCGCCGTTTTCAGCGGAATCAAGCCCCTGCTTTGACTCGAGCGAGGCGTCGACCCCCATGGCGATGTCGCCCGACTGCTCGTCGATTGAGGTGAGAACGGCGCAGGTGTTTCCGTCAAAGCCGTACTTCGCCCGGTCGTAGCCGATGTCGAGAACCACCTGCCGGACCAGTTTGGGAATATCGACGTAGCAGCTGGTGGAGATTTCCCCCATCACCATTACCATGCCGGTGGTGCAGCAGGTTTCACAGGCGACCCGTCCCATTGGATCGTGGGCGAGAATTTCATCAAGCACCGCGTCGGAGATCTGGTCGCAGATTTTGTCGGGATGTCCCTCGGTGACCGATTCCGAGGTAAAAAGATGATGAGCCATAATAAGACTTCCTTTCTGTGTTCATGGTCGGAGCGGGCAAACAAAAAGCGCCCGGACGGTGCCGGACGCGAAAAAAGCTCTTATCTTTCGGTTGACACCGCAGGATTTGGCACCTTGCAGATTGCAGGTTGTCGGGCATCACAGGGCCTGTTCCCTCCGCCGCTCTTGATAAGTGATTCAGTTGTATAAAATATTATAGCGCGGCGGGTGCCGGCTGTCAACTGCTCCGGCAATCTTTTCAGCGGAGCATCAGCAGCGCGCTCAATGAGGAAAGTCCCAAAAATGCCGCGAGAAGCAGTGCTACAATGCGCCTGGCCGACATGACGATACGCTTCCTTCCTCTGAAACTCTCACTGGGGCGTTTTTATCCTATCAGATTCGGCGGGGAAAGTCAACCGTCCAAGGGACGCTTTCCATTTGTGAGTGCAGGTGGAGTAAAAAAGAAATAATTCTTAATATTGTTTCCTTTTTATACACAGAATGTTATTTGACTTTCCGGCCGGGAGTGGGTAAACTACAATCATAAGCATAGGATGTTGATGGAAAATTATGATGGGAGGAAAGTCAAATGTCTGTCGTAACGATTACCAAGGATAATTTCAAGACAGAGGTGCTCGAATCCGAACGCCCGGTCCTGTTGGATTTCTGGGCGCCGTGGTGCGGCCCCTGCCGGATGGTCTCGCCGGTCGTGGATGAGATTGCGGCCGAGAACGAAGGCTTCAAGGTCGGCAAGGTCAATGTCGATGAGGAGGAGGAGCTGGCGAGACAGTTCCGGGTGATGAGCATCCCAACCCTCATCGTTTTTCGGGAGGGGAGGGCGGTCACCAGCTCGGTGGGCGCCAAGCCGAAGGCGGCAATCCTCAAGATGCTCGAGGGCTGAGTGCAAACATAGCGAAAGGGCGGAACCACCGGTTCCGCCCTTTCGTGCGTCAGAATAGGCTGAGATTCAGCGCCTGGGAGAGATATTCCATCGCCCGCAGGCCGCAGAGGCTGTTTCCCTTTGGGTCCAGAGCGGGGCAGTAGGTACCGATTCCCATCCGGCTGGGAACCGCTCCCATAATGCCGCCGCCGACTCCGCTTTTGGCGGGAATGCCGACCCGCAGTGCAAACTCGCCCGAGTAGTCATACAGTCCGCAGGTGGACATGAGCGAACGGATGACCTTGACATGGAAAGGCTCGATCAGCATCTTTCCTCCGCGGGGGGAAATGCCGTTATTTGCGAGCACTGCGCCAAGAAAGCTGATTTCCTCGCAGTTGACCGAAAGGGAGCAGGCCTTAAAGTAGACCTCGAGATGTTCCGGAACAGCGCCGTCGATGACCTTGCTCGCCCGCATCATGTAAGCCAGCGCACGGTTGCGGTCACCGGTTTCGCTTTCGGAGCGGTAGACCTCTTTGTCGTAATCCAGCTCAGGGTTGTCGAGCAGGGCGCGAGCGTATTCCAGAACATGCTCGAACCGTTCCCCGGGAGTCTCGCCGGGAATGCAGGTTGTCACCGCAATCGCTCCCGCATTGATCATCGGATTCGAAGGCCGGTTGCTGCTGTCGGTTTCAAGCCGGATGATCGAATTGAAGGGATCTCCGGTCGGCTCTACGCCAACCCGTGCGAAGACCCCGCCAAAGCCCGCAAAGCGCAGGGCGGTTGCAAGCAGCACTACCTTGGAAATGCTCTGCATCGTAAAGCGCACCTGACTGTCTCCGACGCTGTGGGTCCGGCCCGCAAGGTCGGTGATGGAGATGGCGAGCCGTTTGGTGTCGGCCTTGGCCAGCTCGGGGATATAGTCGGCCGGCGCGCCTTCCCCGAGACTGTAGGAGGCATAGCGGTATGCCTCGTTGATCATATTCTGCATTTAAAACATCCTTTCTGTGCGACACAAGCAGCCGCAAAAACGCCGAAAAATGAGCGGCTCATTTTTCGGCGTTTTTCGGGAAAGGGACATTTCCTTCGTAAGCCTGATCTTTCCCCGCTGTGCATCATCAGCTGCGCTGCTATTGTTTACTATTGCTATAATATCAGAGCAATGTAACGAAATCAATAGTCGCAAGCGCTAAATTATCGGTCTGGATTCTGTGACGCAGAATATAAAACGCAGGAAATGATGCAGAATGGGGAGAGCATTCACCCTCCCCATTGTTCGAAACGCTTATTCGATGGTGATGCTTTTGATTTTTTGCGGGGCTTTGGGGCGGTCCGCCCGGTCGGTAGGGGTGGAAGCGATGGCGTCCACAACGTCCATTCCCTCGACTACCTTGCCGAAGGCCGCGTACTGCCCATCGAGGTGAGGGGCGTCCTGATGCATGATGAAGAACTGCGAGCCGGCCGAATTGGGGCTCATCGAGCGGGCCATCGAAAGGACGCCGCGGGTGTGCCTGATCGGATTGGGAACACCGTTGCCTGAGAACTCTCCCTTAATGTGCCAGCCGGGGCCTCCCATTCCGGTGCCGTCGGGGCAGCCGCCCTGAATCATAAAGCCTTTGATCACCCGGTGAAAAATCAGTCCGTCATAGAATCCCTGCCCGATCAGCTTTTCAAAGTTTTCCACCGTAATCGGCGCGTGCTCCGGATAGAGCTCGGCCTTGATCTGTGCACCGTTTTCCATGGTAATCACGATCATGATAGATTCCTCCCTGTTTGTGTTGATTCAAATGCCCCGAAAGGCTTTTGTACGAAAGTGAGACAGCGCCGCTCACTCGGCCACGGCGGCGAAGCTGCATCCGGTGGCCTTTTGCAGGTCGCCGGGCGCCAGCTCGATCTGATCGCCGATCCGCCCTGCGCTGACAATCATTCGTTCCAGCAGGTGGGCTGATTCATCGACGACGGTGGGGTAATGCTTTTTCATTCCGATGGGCGAGCAGCCGCCCCGGATATACCCCGTCAGAGGGGTAATTTCTTTTACGGCAATCATCTCGACCGATTTTTCCCCAACCGCCCGGGCGGCAGCCTTGAGGTTCAATTCGAGTGCGACGGGGACAACAAAAACGTAGATTCCCTTGGAGGCGCCCCGGGTCACCAGCGTCTTAAAGACGACGGCCGGATCGATTCCCATTTTGTGTGCGACTGAAATGCCGTCGATATGTCCGTCCTCCGTTTCATAGGTGTGTGCAAGATAGGGGATTTTTTCCTTTTCCAGCATCCGCTGGGCATTTGTCTTGGCCTGTGCCATTCTGACTCATCTCCCGGAAAGTGTGTGATAGCATGAAAGATAGCGCGCCTCGACCCTATCCGGCCGTTCAAAGGCGTAAGAGAGTGCGGCGCGAAGCGGCGGAGCCTGCTCAAAGACGCGGGTCCCGCGCAGGTTCAAAAATTCGTGGTAAAGGAGGCTGTCGTCGATTGCGCCGACAAAATCCCATTCCTCGGGGGTCGGTTTCCCGATGCCGAGTGCCCGAAAGATGACCTGCTGAAGCCGCGCTTCCCCCTCGCAGTAGAGTGGGAACCGGCGCTTGACCGGACGGATCAAGTCGGAAATATAGCATTCCGAAGCGTCGTGCAGCAGGCAGTAGAGGCGGACGCGCAGACTCAGCCCGCGGGCCTCGGCTTCCCGCTCGCAGTTGAGGCAGTGCTGTGCAACCGAGTAGAAGTGGTCGATATGCCCGTTCGCCCGGCAGAGCAGTGAAAGAGAATGGGCAATATCTCGGATATCAATCTGCTCCGGAACAGCGTCGAACGGATCGACCGAAACGCCGCCCCAGGTTAAAATTTCATTTGGATTGGATGGCATGCGCCGGCTCCTCCTGTGTGGCTTCGGATGGAAGCAGGTCGCCGGGGGCGACCTCCTGCACCTCGCGCAGCCGCCGCTCGATTGCGCGGGTGCGGGTGCCGATGAGCTGATCCAGCTCGTTTCCTGCGAGACGCAGACGCTCCTGCGCCTTCTCGAGCACGGTGCGGAATTTCCCGAACTCGCTCTTGACCGCGCCGAGCACCTCCCAGACCTCGCCCGAACGCCGCTGAATGGCGAGGGTACGGAATCCCATCTGCAGGCTGTTGAGCAGCGCCGCCATGGTGGTTGGTCCCGCAATGTTGATTTTATACTCCCGGGCCAGCGGCTCGACGAGATTCCTCCGCACCGCCTCGGCATAAAGCCCTTCGAAGGGCAGAAAGAGGATGGCGAAGTCGGTGGTGTGGGGCGGATCGATATATTTGTCCCGAATATCCCTGGCGCAGCCTTTGATGCGGATCTCCAGCATCTTGCCCGCTGCGGCGATCCTCTCGGGATCTCCCGCGTCATAGGCATCCATCAGCTCCCCATAGCAGTCACCGGGGAATTTTGCGTCGATGGGAAGCCAGACCGTCCCGTTTCCGTCGCCGGGAAGCCGGACCGCGTATTCAACCACATTGGTGCTGCCCGGGCGGGTGCAGACGTTGGCGGCGTACTGCTCGGGCGAGAGAATCTGTTCGAGGATTGCTCCGAGCTGGATTTCCCCGAGGATGCCGCGGGTCTTGACGTTCGAAAGCACCTTCTTGAGATCGCCGACCCCCGAAGCGAGGGCCTGCATTTCGCCGAGGCCCTTGTAGACCTGCTCCAGCCGCTGGGAAACCTGGGAGAAGGACTGCTCCAGCCGCGCGTCGAGGGTTTTCTGGAGCTTTTCATCCACAGTGCGGCGCATTTCCTCAAGCCGGCGGGCATTATCCTCCCGCATCCGCTCAAGCTGCTGGGAGGATTGAGCGGTGAACAGCTCAAACCGGCTCTCCACCCGGGCAAGCTGGATGCTGACCGTCTTTTGCAGCGCATCGCTGCGCAGAGAAAACTGCTCGTTCAGGTCGGAAACCGCTTTGCTCTGCATCTCGGAGGAATGCCGCTGGGATTCCACCAGGGCCTGTCCGAGTGCGGAAACCGAAGCCTGGGTGGAACGGGAGGTTTCCCCGCGGTTTTCACGCAGCTGGTCGGCCAGTTCGTGCCGCAGCGAATCGAGCTGTTCCCGCTGACGGCGGGAGAGTGCGCCAAGGCGGAGCATGGTGAAGAGCGAAAGCAGGCAGCCCGCTCCCGCGAAAAGAAGGGCTAACAGCAGAAAAAGTTCAATCTGGGTCATGATTTCTCCCTTGCGGTTGATTTTGGCGGCAATCCGTTCGGACGCATCCGGTTCCATTTTGCCGCCGCAGACCGCGCCGTATGCGGAAAATTTTCGCCTTCTGAGGATTTTGAAAGGATTTCGCACTGCCCGGCGCCGGACGGCATACACTGTAAATGACCTCGCAGTGAAGTCAATCCGGAGGTCCGGCCGCGTCAGGCTCGGCGGCGCGCAATTATTATAGCACAAAAGGGAAAAGAATGCATCCGTTCAATGGGGGGGAAGAGGATGGCCTTTTCGCTGGCGCTTTCGGGCGGAGGATGCCGGGGAGCGGCACACATTGGGGTACTGATGGCGTTGGAGGAAGCGGGGCTTCGGCCTGCCGCGCTTTCGGGCGCGAGCGCGGGGGCGATCGTTGCGGGCCTCTTTGCTTATGGATACGCGGCAAAGGATCTGAAACAGATCGCGGCGTCCCTGACCCCGCGGCTGGTCGATCCCGATTTGTTTGGAGTCCTCCGGGCGGTGGGACAGCTCGCGGGAGGGCGGCGCGTCACCCTCTCCGGGCTGCTGCGGGGAGAGCGCCTGCACCGTTGGCTGACCAAACTGACCGGCGGAATGCCGATCAGCTCGGTCGTGCTTCCGATTTCGGTTGCGGCGGTCGATCTGGCGGCCGGAGAAACAGTGGCCTTTTGTGACCGGCCGCTGAAGCGGCGGCTGGCCAACACCCGCTGTGAAACGGATGTCCCGCTTGCCGACGCAATCGCCGCAAGCTGCTGCGTTCCCGCAGTTTTTGCACCGCGCCGCATCGGCGGCGGGCTTCTTGTCGACGGCGGAGTGACTGACAATCTGCCGGTTGATCTGCTGCTCGCGCGCGATCTGCCGCACTGTCCGGTGGTTGCCATTGATGTTTCATCCGAGTATGCGCCGCCGGAGGGGGAATGCCTTTTCGATATCGCCTCTCATTCCCTGTCAATGATGAGCCGCCGGCTGCGGGACTGTACGGTGCGGGGAGAACAGCTTCTCTGCCGCCCCAGGCTGCCGCAGGAGGCGGGGCTTTTCACCTTCGATCAGATCGGTCCCTGCATGGAAGCAGGATACCGCGCCGCGAAGGAACTGACCGGGGTGATCGGTGCATTGGGCTGAAAAAGCGCAAACAGGCTCAATAGGAAACGGTGCGGCTGCCGCAGCAGACCGCCCTTCCGCCGATGGAAATCGAAATGGCGTCCTGTTCTCTGGAAGCCCAGACCCGCACGACTCCGTCGCGGCCGATTTCCTGCCCCTGCTCGATCAGCAGGTCGGCATGCATCAGAGAAGGCTCGATGTACTGAAGGTAATAGGCTCCCATCACACCGGAAGCGGTGCCGGTGACGGGATCCTCGACCGTTCCGGCGTAGGCCCCCGAGAAGTGCCGCCCATGCATCGAGCGTCCGGGACGGGTCACGTCCAGCACGACCGGATGGACCGAAGCGGCGGGGAATTCTGTGAGCACCGAGGGGAAAAGGGCGTTATGCGGCGTACAGCGGGCGCAGGCTTGCAGATCTTTGAGCGGCAGGATCAGCGTCCAGGAGCCGGTTGAACCATAAACCGCGGGATAGCGGGCGTCAAGATCCGCTTCGGTCAGGCCGACCGTCCTGAGCAGCGCCCCGGTGTTTCCGAAGAAGGGCAGGAACTGCGCGTCGTTCTGCTTCATCACGACCTCCCGGGTTTCGCCCAGCCAATCGACGGGCAGCGCACCGGCCTGTGTTTCGGCCACGAGGCGCCGATTGCCTCGAAGTCCGTCCCGCGCTGCCAGAGCGCTGACGGCCGCGACGGTGCCGTGCCCGCAGAGCGGCATTTCGCTGCCGGGTGCAAAAAACCTGAGCCGCAGGGAGCACTCCTCCCGGCCGGACGGCAGGACAAAAGCTGTTTCGTTGAAGCCGACGGCGGCGGCGATGCGCTGCATCTCCTCTTCGGCCAGCATTCCCTCCGGGTCAAAAACAATTCCGGCGGGGTTTCCCATCCCGGGCGTATCGGTGAAGGCTTCATAATGAAAAAATTCAATCTGAGACATCTTGTTTCTCCTTTCCGGCGGCTGGTGTACTTCCTGTATTGTAGCACAAACCCGCGCGGAAGGAGGGGCATGTGAGAAAATTTTCCGCTTTTGTCATCCTGAAAGGCGCGCCCTCTCTTTCGGCGCGTTTGGATACGACCGGGAGGAAAAAACGCTTTCCTTCCCCGGCAGGCGGCGGACGGCGGGCAGCGGGGCGGCATAGATTGTCATGAAGGGCGAGCGGCGGCAGCGTTCGGGTGGCGCCCTCGCGCCCTTTGACTCGCCCGTGCGCGTTCCCCCCGCCGCATCAGATAGATTGTGGAGGGCCTGCTGTAAATGGCTTGTGCAGCAGGTCCTCCGCCGCGCTGGAGGACCCGCACGTTTGGGGATCGTTTGCGGTTTTTAATTGCAAAACTTAAAATTATGTGAATTCGGCGGGAATTCCCCCCCATGGACCTCCTGTTTAGTTGACCTTTGCGGTAAATTGCTGTAAAATAACAAGATGGATTTGGACGATTCTCCACCCTTTCCCGGCTTTCTCACCGAAAGCGGAAGGGCAGATTTTTAGTAAAGGCGGAAGTGAAATATGATTTTGATTTCTCCCTCGATTCTCTCGAGTGATTTCGCAAATCTTGCGCGTGAGGTCGGCGCCATCGCGGACGGCGGCGCGGATCTTGCCCATGTCGATGTGATGGACGGACATTTTGTTCCCAATATCACCATCGGCGTTCCGGTTGTCGCATCCCTGAAAAAGGTCAGCGCGCTGCCGCTGGATGTCCATCTTATGATCAGCGATCCGCTTTTTTATATCCCCGCTTTTTTGAAAGCGGGCAGCGATATGATCACCTTTCATCTCGAGAGTGACAGCGATGTTTCCAAAACCATTGATGCGATCCGTTCGGGCGGGGCAAAGGCGGGCGTGGCCCTCAAGCCCGCAACCCCGGCGGAGGCGGTGTTCCCCTACCTCGACCGGCTCGATATGGTGCTGGTGATGACCGTCGAGCCGGGATTTGGCGGCCAGAGCTTTATGGCGGACATGCTTCCGAAGATCGAGGCGGTCCGCGCCGAGTGCTTCCGCCGCAGTCTTTCGGCGGATATCCAGGTGGACGGCGGGATCGATCCCAAAACGGCGCCGCTGGTTGCGAAGGCCGGCGCCAACGTTCTTGTCGCTGGTTCCGCGGTCTTTAAGCATAAAAATTATGCTGAACCGATCGCCGCGATTCGTCGGGCTGCCGTTGAGGCGGCAGGCTGATGCGGCCTCAGGAGAGGCGCGGCTTGCCAAAATAGTAAAAAAGGGTGTCGGCCGCCTGCTCGCGCAGGATCGGCAGGGCATGCTCCTCAATGGCGGCGGCGTCGAACCCGGCCGCCGAGCTGCGGCAGGCGTATTCCGCCAGCAGCCTTCCGGCGTCGCTGCCTTGGCCGTCCATCGGGCGGATGACCAGCCACCAAAGTCCCCGGCAGCGGTAGAGAGCGCTGCCGCACAGCCGGTGTCCGCAGAGCGGCACCAGGCGGGTGGCCGCTTCGATGAGCGAGTCGGCGTCTGAAAAGCAGAAGCTCTCCGGCTCTTCTCCGGGAGGTGGATCGGCGCAGAAGTAGACCGTCGCCCCTCCCTGCTCGTCGGGGTATACCTCGATCAGCATCCGCCGGGAGGCCGGAAAAAAGCCGAGACGGGTCTGTGCCTCGGCAAGCAGTCCAAGCAGGCCGCGCTTGAGCTGGCGCAGCGCCTGCGGGTCCTCGTTTTCCCATTCGAGCTGCAGGCGGCGCGCATCCTGCGCCGTCAGAGTTGCTTTAAGCCTGTCGTTTGACAGCAAGTGAAATACCATCCCAACACCTGCCTTGCATTAATCGTCCCCGCCAAAAAGGAGGCCGTTCATGAGAAGCTATCCCCGAAAAGGGATTTTGTTAGAGCAGAATAAAGAGCCGGGGCTTTCGAAGGAGATCCGTATTCTCCCCGCCCTGCCGGTGGAGCGCAGTGAGCTGCCCGGACCGGTTTCCTCAACCCCGGATCTGCTGGCGCCGTATGAGATCGTCAGCATTGCCAAAGAGGCCAATATCGTCGATGAGATCGACGGACGGCGCCTCTGGAAGAAGCTTGCGCAGGCTGCGCGGGAGAGCGTCTCGGGAATCGTGGTCGATGCGCTCGACGATGAACCCTATATCTCGAGCCAGCTCGCCCCCACACTTCAATTCCCCGAGCAGCTGCATCAGGGACTCCGCCTTGCGCTGAGAGCCATCGGCGCGTCAAAATCTTCCATTGAAATTTACCGCAACCTGTTTGATCTGGATACCCGCATCCCATCCTCTATCATGGGGGTCAAGGTTGACCGGATCAGCGGCTCTTATCCGGCTGAGAGCTACGCCCGGCGGCGGATGCAGCGCAATAGCACGCTGGTGGTCGGCGCCTGTGCGCTGCTTTTTCTGCAGCGGGCGGTTTACGAGGGGCTCCGGCAGACCTCCGCCTTTGTCACAGTGACAGGGGACTGTGTCGCCAATCCCGGAAACTATGAGGTGCCGCTCGGCGTTTCGGCCGGTGCGCTGCTCGAGGCGGTCGGCCTGATCACCAACCCGAAACGGGTTGTGGCGGGAGGCTCGATGACCGGTTTCTCCCTTACCGATCCTTCCACCGTTTATCTCTCTCAGACGACGCGCGGCCTGCTCGCCTTTGCGGAAGAATTTCAGGATATGGGCTATGCCTGCCTTGGCTGCGGACGCTGCACCGAGGCTTGCCCGCAGGGGCTTTCCCCCTACTTCATCTACAAGGTGATGCAGAGCCATCGCAAGCACCATATTGAGCTGGCCGACGCCGACCTCTGCATCGGCTGCGGTTCCTGCAGCTATGTCTGCCCCGCGAAGCTCGATCTCGCACAGGTGATGGCGCAGGCCGCCGCTTACACCCATCGCCGGCAGACGTCAGGAGGCCAACCATGAAGCTGCGGACACAAAATCCCCCCCATATCCGCTCCCGCGAGAGCAACCTGACCATGATGACCGATATCGTCATCGCCACCCTGCCGCTCTATGCGATGGCGGTTTATTATTACGGAACCCGGGCACTGCTGCTCGGTGGATTCGGCGTGATTGTCAGCAGTCTGGCGGACGGCGCCTGTCAGCTTCTCGCGGGCAAGATTCCCAACATCCGCGATCTTTCCGGAGCGGTCACCGGCCTGTTGATTCCTCTGCTGCTGCCCGCCTCGGCCGGTTATTCGATGATCCTTTTGGCGGCGCTCTTCGGGATTGCGGTCGCCAAGCAGCCGTTCGGAGGAATGGGACAGAATATCTTTAATCCCGCCGCCGCCGGAACCGCCTTTGCAATGATCTGCTGGCCAAAATCCGCTTTTGCTTATCCGATCCCGTTTGAGCGGCTTCCCGCCATGGTGGACGACACGGTGCGTCTGGTCAGTTCACCGGCATACAGCCTTTCGCTGGGAGGAACCCCCAACATTGATCTGCTGGACATGCTGCTTGGAAATGTCCCCGGTCCGATGGGCGGCACTAACATCTTAGTTTTGCTGACCTGTCTGATATTCCTGATCGTTCGAAAAACTGTCGGCCTTGCGATGCCGGCCGCTTTTCTGGGCGGAGCGTCGCTGATGGCGCTGCTGACGCCGCGTGTCGATGCTCCTGCGCTGACTGCGGTCGCCTATGAGCTGATGAGCGGGCTTCTGGTGATCGGAGCCGTTTTTCTGATCAACGATCCGGTCACCTCCCCCAAGAGAACGCTGCCGAAGATCTTTTACGGGTTTGGAACCGGCGCGCTGAGTGTGGCATTCCGCCATATCGGCAGGTATGAGGAGTCGTTCCTGTTCGCCCTGCTCGTCATGAACGCCACCGTATGGATCATCGATGTGTGGGGGGAGCATCTCGCCCATGCCATGAGGAGGAAAAACCGTGAATTTAAGACTAATCCGCCGGTATCGGAACCGGCTGAGCAGGACGTCGGGGCTGCTCAAAAATAATCCTGTCGTGGCGCTCGGGATGACGATGCCCTTTGTCATCGTACCGACGCTGAGCCTCAGGGCGGGACTGCTGATGAGCGCCTTTCTGGCAGCCGCCACCATTCCTTCGGCGGTGCTTGCCTCGCTGGTTGGGCGAAAGATTCCCCCGCTTTTTTCGCTGCCCTTCTACGGCGCCGTCTCGACTGGCTGCGTACTGCTGCTGCGGTTCTGCGTTTCCGGACAGGCGCTGCTGCTCGAGGATCTGGGCGTCTATGTCCCGCTTGCAGCCTTTAACGGCATGATGCTGGAGCTTGCGCTGGTTCATCCCCGCCGCAGGGCCTCGGATGCGCTGCACGACGCGGTGATGATGTGCTTCGGTTTTCTGCTGGTGGCGGCCTTCCTTTCGGCGCTGCGGGAATTTTTGGGGAGCGGCTCTCTCTGGGGCGTCCCGCTCACTGCGCCGATCCGAATCCGCGGACTCGTGCTGCCCTTCTCGGGCTTCATCCTGATCGGCTTTTTGAGCGCGCTTTTCCGCCGGGTTGACAGCATCATCATCGGCAGGATGCTCCGTGCTTCGCGGCGGACGGCGAAACAGGGAGGAGACGCGGTATGAACCTGATCGTATCGATGCTGGCGGTACTCGTTTCGAGCGCCGTCATTGAAAACCTGCTCTTTGCCCGCGCAATCGGCGCGGACCATATCCTGCGGCAGACCCGCAGCTACCGGTTCATCATCGAGTTCGGGCTTGGAGCAGCGGTGATTTCCGGTGTTACGGTGATGCCTCTCTGGTGGCTGAGCCAGACCTTCGGCCGCGAAAGCTGGTGGAACTACGCCCGCAGCATGGCGGCGGTGCTGCTGATCGCTGTGGTCAGCCTCCTGCTCACCATCGCAATGGCGGCGGCTGGGCGGATTCAGAGACCGATGCGCCTTGTCGATCAGGGGGCGGTTTACAGCGCATCGCTGGCGATCGTGCTTCTGTCGCTGACCGCGAAGATGGCGTTTTTGCCGAGCGTTCTTTACTGCTTTGGCGCTTCGGCCGGTCTCGCAGCGGCAATGATTCTGGTTCACGCGGGACGGGAGCGGCTTGAGCTTTGCGTGCTGCCCCGTTCTTTTGAAGGACTGCCCATCACGATGATCTACATTGGAATTCTCAGTCTTGCGATTTACGGCCTGATCGGTCACCAGCTACCCACCTGAAAACGGCCTGACAGGAGGTCCCGGTATGAAAAAAAAAGGTACCAAGATCAGACGCTACGGGAACATCTACGGGCGCGGGATGGGCTCAGGTTCGTGGCAGATTGTCGTTGCCATGATTGCGGGCGTCCTTTTGTTCGGGGTGATCGGCTGGAGCCTTTATACCCCCATTCACAGCTGGATCGCGGGTCTCGGCGAGGAACGTCCCGCCGCGTCCAGCATGGCGCCGGTGCTTTCCTCACAGCCGCAGCAGGAGCCGGATGACTCTTCCTCCTCTGCACAGGGAGGAGCGGCGGCGCTTCCCGTTCTGCCGCGGCCTGAACCGCAGACGGAAGGGACGGTAAACGGAATCTATCTCCCGGTGAGCGCCCTTTCCGATCCCTCTGTCGTTTCAGGCTTTCTTGAAAGGGCTTCGTCGGCCGGCCTCAATACTGTGGTGGTCGAGGCGAAGGATGCGACGGGAACGGTGCTCTATGCTTCAAAAAATGAAATTGCCCGCCAGCTCGGAGCGGAAGATCTCGCCGCTTACGATGCGGCGGCGGTGGCAAAGACGATCCGTGACGCGGGCTTTGTCCCTGCCGCACGACTGCACGCCTTCCGCGACAATCTTGCCCCGGTCTACGAGCGGGGAATGGGGGTCCGCTATTACGATACCGAGTCGCTCTGGTATGACAACGACCCCGCGCAGGGAGGAAAACCCTGGCTGAATCCCTGCTCCGCGCAGGTGCGTGAATATCTTGTTTCACTCGCGTCCGAGCTGGTGTCGAGCGGATTTGACATCATCCTGCTGGATTCGGTACAGTTTCCCTCGGGGCTTGGTCTGGAAAAAGCGGGATATGGCATTGCAAACCCCGACCGCGCGCAGGTGCTGGATGGATTCATCACACAGGTCAGAAAGACGGTCGAGGATGCGGGCGGAAGGCTGATCGTCTGCCTGCCCTCCGACGCGCTGCTGCCCGGCGACGAGGCGGGCGACGCGCTGATCACCCTGAATAATCAGATGATCTACGGCGGAAATCCCGCGCCGCGCATGACCGGACAGGTGATGGTGACCCTCTCAAACGATCCTGCCGTTTCCAAAGGAATCCTCAGCCGTGCGCGGACGGAAAACACGCAGGCCAAATGGCTTGGGCTGATTCCCGCCTATCGCAACGACGGCTCGCTTCTCGGGAGCACCTCGCTGCTCTCGGGGATTGATCCTGCGGGCTATCTGCTCTACAACCCCTCAGGAAACTACCAGTTGCAATAAGCTCCGTCAAAGGACGGATCAAAACGAGGAGGAATGATCATGGCTACACCGCACAACGCCGCAAAGAAAGGCGAGATCGCTCAAACCGTCCTGATGCCGGGCGACCCTCTGCGCGCCAGGTTTATCGCGGAAACCTATCTCACCGATGTCACCTGTTACAATACCGTGCGCAACATGCTTGGCTTTACCGGGCTTTACCGGGGCAAGCGGGTGTCGGTGCAGGGGAGCGGCATGGGAATCCCTTCGATCGGAATCTATTCCTATGAGCTGTTTGAGTTTTATGATGTGCAGAGCATCATCCGTATCGGCACAGCGGGCGGCCTGGGGAAGAACGTTGGGCTGCGCGATCTTGTCGCCGGAATGGGCGCCTGCACCAACTCTAATTTTGCGGCGCAGTACCGGCTGCCCGGCACGTTCGCTCCGATTGCGAGCTGGCGGCTGCTGAAAAAGGCCGACGAAGCCGCAAAGGTGCTCGGCGTACCGCTCAAGGTAGGAAATCTTCTGAGTTCGGATACCTTTTACAGCGACGACCCGGAACATGAAAAGTGGATTCAAATGGGAGTCCTTGCCGTCGAGATGGAGGCGGCGGGCCTCTACTGCAACGCCGCGCACGCCGGACGGGAGGCGCTCTGCCTTTGCAGTATTTCGGATGTTCCTGCCACCGGCGAGAGCCTTTCGGCTCAGGAGCGGCAGGAATCGTTCCACGATATGATGAAGGTCGCGCTTGAACTGGCCGATTAACAGAGAAAACCGCTCCGGAACGCCGGGAAATCCTCGCCGTGGGGCGGTTTTGCACTTTTACAAGAAGGGGAACGGAAGATGACAAAACAGAGAATTTTTTTGATTGTTCTTGACAGCTTCGGCATTGGGGGCGCGGCGGATGCCGCCGATTACGGAGATGCAGGTTCCAATACTCTCTCCGCCTGCGTGCGCGCGGGGGCACAGCTGCCGAATCTGGAGCGCCTCGGCTTGGGAAATATCGACGGGGTGGACTGTCTGCCGAAGCCGGAGAAGGTCATCGGGGCCTATGCCCGGCTGCGGGAAGCGTCAAAGGGCAAGGATACCACCATCGGCCACTGGGAGATCGCGGGGCATATTTCGCCGCGTCCGCTGCCGACTTATCCGAACGGCTTTCCGCAGGGGCTGCTGGATGCGCTTTCCCGGGAGATCGGACGGGGCGTCCTCTGCAACAAGCCCTATTCCGGGACCGATGTGATTCGCGATTACGGCGCTGAGCACCTGCGCACCGGCTCGGTCATCGTCTATACCTCGGCGGACAGCGTCCTTCAGATCGCCGCGCATGAACAAATTGTGCCGCTCGAAGAACTTTATTCGATCTGCCGCACCGCCCGCAGGCTTCTGACCGGAGAGCATGCGGTGGGACGGGTGATCGCCCGCCCGTTTGCCGGCGATCCGGAACATGGGTTTACCCGCACCGCCAACCGCCACGACTTTTCGCTCGAGCCCCCCGCAGGCACCCTGCTGGACCGGGTTAAGGCGGCGGGGATGGAGGTCATTGCAGTGGGCAAGATCACCGACATCTTTGCCGGGCGCGGCGTGACCGAGACGATTCTGACCCATGGGAATACCGAGGGACTCGAAAAAACCAGTGGATTGTTGGGACGGCCGTTTCATGGCCTCTGCTTTGTGAATCTTGTCGATTTCGATATGCTCTATGGCCATCGCAATGATCCGAAGGGCTACGCCGCCGCCCTTGAGCAGGTTGACGGATGGCTTCCCGGCGCGCTTGCGCAGCTTGGGCCGGACGACCTGCTCCTGATTACCGCCGACCATGGCTGTGATCCCTCAACTCCAAGCACCGACCACTCCCGCGAGAACGTTCCTCTGCTCGCCTATGGTGCGGGAATCGCCCCACGCAATCTGGGTGCGCGGGATACCTTTGCGGACATTGCTGCGACGGTGCTGGAAGCGCTGGGAATTGAGGGAGAAAGCGACGGCAGGAGCTTTTGGAACATGATGACAAGGGAGGACGCACGATGAAGATCGATAACCGCGCTTTGATCGACCATGCCATCGCGGCACGGCAGGCCGCGTATGCTCCTTACTCCCGCTATGCGGTGGGGGCGGCGGTCCTGACGGCGGGCGGCCGGACCTTTACCGGCTGCAATGTTGAAAACGCCTCCTATCCGGCGGGCATCTGTGCCGAACGCACCGCTATCTTTAAGGCGGTCAGCGAGGGTGAGCGCAGAATCGTCGCTCTTGCACTCGCGGCTGCCCCTCAGGAGGAGCAGCCGCCGTTCAGCGGCTATCCTGCCCCCTGCGGCATCTGCCTGCAGGTGCTCTCGGAATTTGCCGCCCCGGAGCTGCGGGTGTTGCTCGCCAAAAGCCGGGAGGATTACCAGCTCTGCACAATGCGCGACCTGTTTCCCAAGCGGTTTACCGCAGCCGGCTTGAAGGAAGGAATCCGCTGAAACAAGAGGCTCCTGCAGGGACAAGCGGGGAGAAATCCCCTGCGGATGCCTGATACCACGAAGAAGAAAATTGCCGGGCAAAAGACTCTTGAAGGGATGAGTAGGAAAAGCGCTATGCAGATGGCTGCTGCCATACAGGCAGGAAACCCGCTGAAACAAAAGGCTCTTGTAGGAGCGATTGGGGGAAAACGCCATGCGGATGGTTGATATCATACATAACAAGCGGATCGGCGGGGAGCTGACCCGCGAAGAGCTGGAATTTTTCGTACAGGGTGTCACCGGGGGGAGCATTCCCGACTATCAGGTGAGTGCCCTGCTGATGGCGATCTGTTTCCGGTCGATGACCGCGCGGGAAATCGCGGACCTGACCGACCTGATGGCCCATTCGGGGGAGATGGTGGATCTTTCCCCGATCGACGGTTTCAAGGTGGATAAGCATTCCACCGGCGGGGTGGGCGATAAAACCACCCTGGTCGTCGCACCGGTCGCCGCCGCCTGCGGGGTGCGGGTGGCAAAGATGTCGGGGCGGGGGCTGGGACATACCGGTGGGACGATCGACAAGCTCGAAGCGATTCCCGGATTCCGGACGGCGCTGTCCCCGGAGGAATTTTTCGAAGCGGTTCGCCGGGCAGGGCTGGCAGTTGTGGGGCAGAGCGGAAATCTTGCTCCGGCCGATAAGAAGCTTTATGCCCTGCGTGATGTGACCGATACGGTTGAGAGCATTCCGCTGATTGCCTCATCGATCATGAGCAAAAAACTTGCTTCGGGCGCCGACGGCATCGTGCTCGATGTCAAGACCGGCAGCGGAGCGCTGATGAAAACGCTGGAGGATTCGATTGCCCTCGCAAAAACGATGGTGGAGATCGGGGAGCACAACGGGCGGCGCACCGTCGCGCTGATTACCGATATGGACCGCCCGCTGGGCACAGCAATCGGCAATGCCGTCGAGGTGGCCGAGGCGGCGGATACTCTGCGGGGTCATGGCCCCGGGGACCTCACTGCTGTCTCGATTGAGCTGGCAGCTAATATGGTGTTTCTGGCGGGAAAGAGAAGCCTCGCGGAATGCCGGGAGCAGGTATATGAAGCGATTGCTTCGGGCGCGGCTTTCGGCTGCCTCAAACGGATGGTGGAGGCGCAGGGCGGCGACAGCCGGGTGCTCGACGATTCCGAACGGTTTCCGCAGGCGCGGGAGCGGTGCGATCTGACGGCCGACCGCAGCGGCTTCCTCCTTTCGACCGATACCGAAGCGGTCGGCGCCGCGTCGATGATGCTCGGTGCGGGACGCGAGACGAAGGACAGCGTCATCGATCCGGCGGCGGGTATCCTGATCCGTAAAAAGGCCGGGGACCGGGTGGAAAGGGGCGAGCCTCTTGCTACTCTGCTGACCGACCGCCCCGAAACGCTCGACGAGGCGCAGCGGCATCTTCGGGCGGCCATCCGAATCGGGCAGGAGCCACCAAAGAAGGTTCCGCTGGTCTATGCACGGATTTCCAAAGACGGAATTGAGCGATACGACGGCTGAGAGAAACGGCCCTGCCGCCGGACGTCTGTTTTCAGAAGCGGACGTCCGGCGGTTTATATATTTTTGCCGCCGCGCCTGCACCGCTCGGACGTGAGGAAGGCCCCAGCTTTCATTCCGAACTTGAATAAACAGACCGTATCGCACTGCTGTAGGCGTTGATTTGACTGTTAAGTGTTTCGCGCAGCCTGTTGTCGGGAATCGGCGCGAATAGAGCCGCATCGAGTTCCTCTTTCGCCTGCGCCAGTTCTTCGCAGCAGCTGGAAGGAGTCTTACGGCAGCTTTCTGTGCCATCCAAAAGAAAACAGTGGATTTGGTGCAGGGTGGCGCGCCGAAAAATATCGTCGATATAGCTTGTATTGCTTCCTCCCCGGCTTTTGCTGGAGGCTGATCCTGCTGTTTTTTCGGCGTAACACAGGCCGCGCCGGATCAGCCGCAGAAGCAGCGTTGAGCGGGAAAGTGTTTGCAACTGTCCGCTTTTCAGGCGTTCGATGCGCGGAAGCAGATCAGCGTCCAAAGGAAAGAAAAGATACATTTTCTTTGCAGCCATAAAAGCAACTCTTTCTTTCTCAAAAGTAATTCACTGATTCTCTTGACCTGCTGTAGTGAATCGATGATTCACTATCAAGACTCGCAGCAAATTTTGAATCACTTGCATAAGTACACTGCTGGTGTATAAGTACACCACTGGTACTATAATACAAAAAATGGGGATGTGGCACATGGCGACTGACAAGCCGCGT
Source organism: Ruminococcaceae bacterium D5 (assembly GCA_900113995.1). Lineage (GTDB taxonomy): Bacteria > Bacillota > Clostridia > Oscillospirales > Ruminococcaceae > Yanshouia. Next base: position 25,372 of record FORK01000013.1, read on the forward strand.
TATTCCATTACTCTGGAACCGGAAATATTTGAAAAAATCGAAAATTTTCGTTTTGCCAATCGATACCAGACCCGCGGCAAGGCAACGGTCGAATTGATCCGCCTTGGCTTGGAGGCTTACGAAAAAGAGAACCGCGGGGCGGCGAAGCCGGATGAACGCATATCCATCCACGCCCCGAAAGGTGCGCTGTCTGCAAAAACTGCCTTAAAATGCATCTATTTGCATTCTGAGGCAGTTCTTGCAGGTTTGAAAACATTCCGGCGGCACCGGAAAACGTGTCACACAAATGCCTTCACTTTAGATGTCGGGTGAAACGCAGCGCGAAAAGCGAGCGGGTCCATCCGCAAAGTTTTGGGTGGGCAGGGATATTGCGCACAGACAGGCGGCGGAACCGATGGCGCAGGAAAAATTCCCGGTGCGTCTTAAAATACCTGCCGGCAAAAGCCTTGATCGAGCCGATGCAAGCTGCCGGCTTTAACCGGCGGAATACCGCAGAGACGTCAGCCGACGGTTCCCTCCGGCGGGATCATCGCGTTGATGGCATTCTGCATCAGCGCCCAGCCCACAATCGGGAAAATCAACTCGAGAATCAGATAGAGAATCGCCTGATTTTGGGTGGGCATCCCGCGCTGTACATAGGCCTGGTCGAGCTTTTCGCCCATTTTGTAAGCCCAGTAGATGCCGTAAATGTTGCAGGTGATCACTGTAAAGAGAAGAGCGAGGAAGCCGGGAACGGCCTCAGGGTCATCAGAAAGAATATTGGAATCGTCGGTTAGGGCAAGGATCCAATAAAGGGAGTAGAGATTGAAAGTTGCGATGCACAAAATTATACAAAGGGGGACGCTTCGCCGCTTCATGAAATCCCTCCTGAAAATCGGCGGCAGATCGATGAAATCCTCCGCAGAATAATATATTTTAATCATGCCGCAAAATATCGGCAATTGCAAGGGAGGAGAGGCCGGATTCTGCCATGTGACAGCCTTTTTTTGCGGAATTCCTGCCCTTTTTAAGGCGGGATAGCTTTTTTGCATCCGGAGAAAAGGCGGTTTTGCAAATCCGGCCGGATGCTTTATAATAAGAGGGAATTCCGGCCTCGAAGCCGGTATCCGGACAGGGGGAACCTTTTATGAAGTTTCTGCATCTTTCAGATCTTCACCTCGGCAAGCGGGTTAACGAGATCAGCATGCTTGAAGACCAGAGGGAGATTTTGACGAAGATTTTGGCGCTTTGCGATGAGCGCCGCCCCGATGCGATGCTGATCGCGGGGGATATCTATGACCGCAGCGTGCCCTCTACCGAGGCGGTCGGACTGTTCGACGATTTTCTAACCGCGCTCTGCGGGCGGGGAATCCCCTGCATGATCGTCAGCGGCAACCACGATTCGCCCGAACGGCTCACATTTGCCGGAAGGATTCTTGGACAGCGGGGCATTTTCCTTGCAGGGGGATACGGCGGGACGCTCCGCCGCGTCACTCTGGAGGATGAGTACGGCCCGGCTGATTTCTGGCTGCTGCCGTTTCTGCGCCCCGCCGACACGCGGCGCTTCTTCCCGGAGCGGGAAATCACCAGCTATGACGACGCGGTGCGGGCGGCGCTCTCGACCGCCGAAGCTGATCCGGAGCGCAGAAACGTGCTGGTTGCCCACCAGTTTGTCATCAGCGGCAAAATTGAACCAGAGCGCAGCGATTCGGAGCTGCCGAGCGTGGGCGGGGTTGACAGCGTCGATGTTTCGGCATTCGACCGCTTTGACTACGTTGCGCTCGGCCATCTGCACGGACCGCAGCGCATCGGCCGGGATACGGTTCGCTACGCCGGGTCGCCGCTCAAATATTCCTTTTCGGAGCTGCATCAAAAAAAGTCCGCGGCCCTTGTGACCCTCGGGGAAAAGGGTCAGGTATCGACCGAGCTGCTTCCGCTGGTTCCGCGCCGGGAGATGCGGGAGATTCGAGGACCGCTCGAGGCCCTTGTCTCCCCGGAGGTTGCGGCAATGGCCGATCCGGAAGATTATATCCGTGCGATTCTGACCGACGAAGAGGAACCGGCGGAGGCTCTTGAACGGCTGCGGGCGGTTTACCCAAACCTGATGCGCCTGGAATACGACAATCGCCGCACCCGCGCCGCCGGGGCCTTCGACGCGGCCGCCGGGGTGGAAATCCGGGACCCGTTCTCGCTGTTTGCCGAATTTTACGAGCTGCAAAATAATCTTCCGCTTGATGGGGAGCGCGCGCAGCTTGTCCGCAGTCTCTTTGAGAGGCTCAGAGAGGAGGAGAAAGCATGAGGCCGCTGATTCTCACCATGTCGGCTTTCGGCCCCTACGCGGGGGAGCAGACAGTCGATTTTTCCCGCTTCGGTGCGGGCGGGATTTACCTGATTACCGGGGATACCGGCGCCGGAAAAACCAGCCTTTTTGACGCGATTACCTTCGCCCTTTACGGGGTGGCCAGCGGCAGAAGCCGCGATCCCTCGATGCTGCGCAGCGATCTCGCTGCGCCCGGTACGCCGACCTTCGTGCGGTTGGAATTCCTCTACCGGGGACAACGGTATATCGCCGAGCGCAGCCCCGCCTATCAGCGTCCCAAGGCACGTGGCGAAGGGATGGTGCTCAAGGGTGCGTCCGCATCCCTGATCCTGCCGGATGGCAGTGTGAAAAGCGGTCCTAAAGAGGTCACTGAGCAGATCAAAACTCTGCTCGGATTGGATTTTTCCCAGTTCTCCCAGATCGTGATGATTGCACAGGGAGAGTTTAAGCGGCTGCTGGAAGCGAACAGCGAAGAGCGCGGACAAATCCTGCGCAAGATTTTCGACACCGAAATTTACGAGCGGTTTTCCCGGGAGCTGAAAAACCGCGCTCTTTGTGCGGGACGGGAACTGGAGGAAAACGGGCGGGGGATTTTGCAGTGCGTCTCGGGACTCCAGCTCCCGGACGGGGGCGAAGAAGGCTGTGCCGTCCGGGAATGGATGGAGAGCGGACTCTACGCTGTGGCGGCGGTGCAGGAACCGCTCGCGGCGCTGCTTGCTGTTGACGCAGTGCGGGAAGCCTCTCTTGATGAGCGCCAGACCTCTCTGGAAAACCTGCGGCGCCGGGCGGATGAAGCGCGCGCCCTCGCCGAGCAGGGCAACCGGCGTTTGGATGCGCTTAGGGAGGAGTCCGAAAAGCTGAAGGTGCTGCTCGGCCGTGAGGAGGAGTTCCGGCAGCTCGCGCGGCAGGCCGATGCCGCCGGACGAGCGCTGCAGCAGGGGAAACCCGCGGAGGATGCTCTGCTCCGGGAACGGCGGGCCGAGCAGGAACTGGCCGGGGCGATTGCGGCGCGGCGGCGAGAACTGGCCGAGGGAGAGCCGAAGCTGTCCGCCCTTGCCGCGGCGCTCGCCGACGAGGAGGGGAGAGCTGTGCAGCGCGGGGAGCTTTCTGCGGGGATTGCACGGCTCGAGGGGGAGCTTCCCCGCTATGAGCAGCTCACTCTGGCGCTTTCCACATGTAAAGACGCGCAGAGAAAGCTGGAGGAATCGCATAGACGCGCGCGGGAAGCGCATGTGGCGGCCGAGCGCCTGCGCGGGGAGCAGGCGCTGGCTGAGGCGGAGGCCGCCCGTCTGGAGGAAGCGCCGGTTGAGGCGGAGAAACTGGCGGCACAGCTTGTGGGCTTTGGAGAGCGCGAAGAACGTCTGACGGCTTTGCAAAAGGCTCTGGAAGCAGCGAATGTTCTGGAACACGAGCTGGCGTCAGTGCAGAAGGAGCTGGAGTCGGACCTCGATGAAAGCCGGCGTGCTTCCCGCCGGTTTGACGAGATGCAGGAATTCCTGCTGCGCGAGCAGGCCGGCCTGCTCGCGCGGACCCTGCGGCCCGGGGAACCCTGTCCGGTCTGCGGCTCGACCGGACATCCGGCCCCCGCCGCCCTGACCTCGGGCGCGCCGGATCAAGAGGAGCTGCGCGCGGCCCGGGTCCGGATGGAGGCGGCGCGTCGAAAAGGGGAGAAGACCGGCGCCCTCGCCGCAGAAAAACGCGCGGCTCTCATGCAGTGCCGAAAAGGGCTGGAAGCGGACGCCGCCGCCCTGCTTGGCCGGAAGCTTTCGCTCGAAGAACTGCCCCCTCTGCTGGAACAGGAGGAGAGGACGCTTTCCTGTGCGCGGCGGGAAACGGCAAAGCGGCTCGAAAAGCTGAGAGGAGAAGCCATGCGGCGGGTACAGTGCCTCCGGGCGGCGGAAGGGGCCAAGGCCCAATTCCTGAGGCTTTCTGAGGCGGAGAACGCCGGCCGGGAGGAAGAAGTACGGCTGCAGGCCGCATACGAGCGGGCCGCGGCCGAAGCCAAGACATTGGGCGGCTCGCTCACCTTCCCCGACGCGGCGGCAGCCGAACACGCGCTGCAAGAGCAGAGAGAGAGGCTTTCACAGATGCAGTCGGCGTGGGAGGCGGCAAGGAAGGAGCACGAGGAATACCGGTCCCACATGGAACAGGCCCGCGCGGTGCTGCAAAGCGACATTTCCCGAATGCCCGGAGTTCAGGCGGCGCGTGAGGCGGCGGAGCAAAACTTTCTTCAAACCCTTTCCCGCTGCGGATTTTCCTCGCAGGAGGCATATCGTCAGGCGCTGCGCACACCGGAGCGGCTTGCCGAAATGAACCGGCAGGTGGAGGAATACCATCGGGCGGCAGCTCTTCTGCGGCAGCGCGTGGAGGCGCTGAGGGCGGAAACAAAGGAGGTAAAGCGGGCGGACCTTCAGGAGCTTGATCGGCAGCGCAAAGAATTGGCGGAAGCTCTGCGGCTCTGCGCGGAGGAACGCAGGACGCTCTATTCCCGTCTGGAAACCAACCGCCGGATTTCCGGGGAACTGGAGGAACGCTGCCGCGAACGCGCGCAGTTGGAACGCCGGTGCGCCCTGCTCGGGGGACTCTCCGATACCGCGAACGGGGAACTGCGCGGAAGGCCGAAAATCGCCTTTGAGCGGTATGTGCAGACCGCTTTCTTCGAACAGATTATCAGGGCCGCGAACCGCCGTTTGCTGTCGATGACCGGAGGACGCTTTGAGCTGCTGCGCCGTCGTGAAGCGGACAATCTCCGCAGTCAGACCGGACTGGAACTCGATGTGCTCGACCACTACAGCGGAAAGAACCGTCCGGTCGGTTCGCTTTCGGGCGGAGAGGCTTTCAAGGCGTCGCTGGCGCTGGCGCTTGGTCTGTCGGACGTGGTACAGAGCAGTGCGGGAGGCATCCAGCTCGACGCAATGTTTGTCGATGAAGGCTTTGGTTCGCTCGATGATGAATCGCTGGCGCAGGCTGTCGCGGTGCTGCGCCAGCTCGCGGGCGGGAATCGCCTCGTTGGGATCATTTCCCATGTTGGGGAGCTGCGGGAAGCAATCGATCGAAGAATTGTGGTCAGAAAAAGCGCATCGGGCAGTTCCGTTGAGGTTGCTGTATAAATAGACAAAACGGCCGCGGCACACAAATTCGTGTGCCGCGGCCGTTTTGTTTGTAGCTTGAGCGCAAATAAACCATCAGCTATGCTGGCGAAAAAAAGAATCTTTAGATACAAGAAATCCTCCTTTTGCTGGAATAGATGAGAGTTTGCCGACCGCATCAAAAGCAAAGGAAGGATTTTGTCATGAAAGACATGGTTTTAGCGTATAGAACCACCGGCTCTGCCGGTGAGAAAAAGCTTTCGCTTCAAGCATCGAGCGAAGCGGGCAGTTGACAGCAAACTTTGGAATGCAGTGGGCTATCGTTAGAACGGTATTGGCTCATTTATGGGCAGTAGAGCAGGTGATACGAATGAAAGAAGTTTCGGTGCGTCTTAAGACGCTTGCCGGTATCGTGCCCTTCTAAGACTGGTGCAGACCACGCGTCTAACACGTAGTTATAAATAGTTTAACACTTCAAAGTGGAGATGCCAGTACCACATAGTGTTTGCCCGAAATTTTGGAGAAAAGAAATCTATAGAAAGATAAAAGCAGATATGGGTCTGAAAGAATATATAGATCCGTTCACGGGCAGCAAGGAAACGAAGACATAAAAACAGGCCGCTTTAGCGGCGGCCTGTCAAAGAAATGTGATTGGCAAACCTGCTCAATGCCTCTTAAGAAGCAGGCAGGTAAGATACCCTTCTAAGGCTGGTGCAAACCATGTCTTTGATGCGTGGTTTTGATTTAATCACTGTTTGCATTGGCGCGGCGCTCAAGTTCCCGCTGGTATGCCTCTTCCTCAGATTCTTCCTCGTTTGTCTCTTCTTCATCTGTGACAGGCGTTTCTCCGCTGTCAATGGTCTGGGGGTGAGCGAGAGACCATTCATAGTAAGCCTGCTTTTGGTTCTGCCAGACCCGGTTCTGTACTTCGTCCGACGCCGTATAGGTCTCGGGATCAAAGTCCCCGGCAAAAAATTCGATGAGAATCCGGTGGGCTTCTTCGGGATCGGGCATCAGCATGGTGCGCCCGTCATCGGTCGGCTTAATCCCGTACATCCCCTCGATCGGCATGGTCATCTGCCCAAGCCGCACTCCCAGAAAGCCAGGAGCACGGTAGAGCAGCGCCATCGCTTCGTTGCGGGTAAAGTTGGTCTGCACCAGCGGCAGGGCGGTGTCAAGCAGGTCGTCAAGCTGCCCAAGATGAAGGGACTTCGTTTGATCAATCGCTGCCTGCAGGACGTTGCGCTGGCGCTGCACCCGTTCGAAATCGCTGTCGATAAAACGCTGCCGGGCGTAGGCGATGGCATCGAAACCGTCGAGGTGGTTAAGCCCCGGGGTGACCCGGCTGCGGGTCGTTGCATTGCTGCGGATTTCACCGTTGAGAGCCGAGGCCTCGATCCCGGTAAGTTCGATGTCAACTCCACCGATTGCATCAATCAGCTCGGCTGCCGAACCGACATTCACCCGCACATATCGTTTTACTTCCACGTCAAGCAGATTGCTGACCGCCTGCAGCATTGCCTCCGCCCCGCCGTAGGCAAAGGCGTGGGTCAGCCAGTCCTCGCCTCCCGGCGCGCCCTCAACCGGCACGCCGATCGAGCGTTCCAAGCTGACAAGCTGGGCGCTGTGCTCGGTAAAGTCAAGATGCAGCAGCATACAGGCATCCGCGCGGGAATAGTCCTGCAGTGCGGAATCAAAATCTCCCAGTCCTCCGCCTTCACTGCGCTCATCGGTGCCCAACAGCAGGACGTTGAGCTCCTTCAGGGTAGAGAATCCGGTTCCGAAGTCGGTATCGGCCGTAGAGTTATCGGCAAAACCGATTCGGTTCAGCTTGGCGTTCAGATAAGCGAAGCAGACTGCCGATAACCCGATCAGGAGAATGAGGATAAGAAGCAAAATCCTGACGGACAGCCGCAGCTGTCCGAATTTTTCTGTGAACTTCAAAGGAAAATCGCACCTTCCCATTTTGTATCCTTTGTATGATACACGTATCGCAGGATGAAAACAAGAGGATTTTTTTCAAAATTTATGAACATTTCCGCAAAGTGCGGGTGCCCGGCATGAGGATGCTCCCTCGGACATCCACCTGAATTGGGCGGAGCACCCCTGTCCCGGCTGTACCCCGCCGCTTGATGGCTGTATGGATATGTGCCCGCTGCCCGCTTGCGGCTGCGTGGATATCGCTTGTGGCCAGCCGTTTCACACAGGCTTCCCTTGGGTTTATTATCGGACTGACAGTTTGCAGGAGCATTCTTCTTTTGTCTGCCGCACCCTGTTGCCATTGAAATGGCAGCGGAGTGCTCCGCCTTTCAGTAAGACCTTTCCACGTTGCGGATCCAGCAGTTTCCCGCCGCGCTGCCCGGATATTTACCGGTTAAAATGAAAGCTCTTTGAAACGGCCGGCACATCCGGTGGTGTTTCCCGGCAAAAAAGCCGTCCTGCCCGTATGCGGACAGGACGGCGTGACAGCATTCAGCCGCCGAGATATGCCTTGCGGATCGCATCGCTCTCGGCAAGCTCTTTTCCGGTGCCGGAAAGAGCAATCCGGCCCGTTTCAAGCACATAGGCGCGGTCGGCCACCGAAAGGGCCATCTGAGCGTTCTGCTCGACCAGTAGGATGGTTGTCCCGGTTTTGTGCAGCGCCCGGATAATCTCGAAAATCTGTTCAACCAGAATCGGAGCCAGCCCCATCGAAGGCTCATCAAGCATCAGAAGCTTGGGGTGGCTCATGAGCGCCCGTCCCATGGCAAGCATCTGCTGCTCACCGCCGGAGAGGGTTCCCGCTACCTGACGGCGCCGTTCCTGAAGGCGGGGGAACAGCTCGAAAACGTGGGCGAGATCGGCCGGGACTCCGGCGGGAGACTGTGTGAAAGCCCCCATCTCGAGATTTTCCTCGACGGTCATCTGCAGGAAGATCCGCCGGCCCTCCGGCACATGGGCAAGGCCGCGCTGCACCAGCTTGTGGGCCGGGACGCCGCCGATGTTTTCCCCCAGAAAGGTGACCGAGCCGGTGCGGCTGCGTAGCAGCCCCGAAACGGTTTGGAGGATGGTGCTCTTGCCCGCGCCGTTCGCACCGATCAGAGTGACGATTTCCCCCTGATGAACCTCAAAGGAAACTCCCTTAATCGCATGAATGGCGCCGTAATAGACATTGATGTCGTTGACCTGCAGCATCCGCTCACCCCTCCTTTTTCTTGCCCAAATAGGCCTCGATGACCACCGGATTGCGCTTAATCTCATCGGCGGTTCCCTTGGCAATGATCCGGCCGTAGTTCAGCACACAGATGCCCTCGCAGATTCCCATGACGAGGTTCATATCATGCTCAATGAGCATGATGGCGATCTGGAATGTGTCACGGATCTTCGTGATATTTTCCATCAGCTCGGCCGTTTCAGAGGGATTCATTCCTGCGGCGGGCTCGTCGAGCAGCAGCAGGGAGGGATTGGTGGCCAGCGCCCGCACAATTTCCAGGCGGCGCTGTGCGCCGTAAGGAAGGCTGCCCGCACGATGTTCCGCCAGATCCTCCATATTAAAGATCGAGAGAAGCTCAAGCGCCCGCTCATGGGCGATTTTTTCCTGTTTCCAGTAGGAAGGCAGGCGGAGAAGTCCGTTCACTGTGCGGTATTTCACCTGATTGTGCAGGCCGATTTTGACGTTTTCCTCAACGGTCAGAGAGGAGAAGAGCCGGATATTCTGAAAGGTGCGCGCGATGCCCGCCTGATTGACCTGCACCGTGCTCATTCCTGAGGTTTCCTTGCCGTCGAGCAGGATGGTGCCCCGCGTCGGCTGGTAGACCTTGGTGAGCAGATTGAAGACGGTGGTCTTGCCCGCGCCGTTCGGACCGATCAGCCCGGCAATTTCGGTGCGGCCGATGGTGAGATTAAATTCGTCAACGGCGGTCAGGCCTCCGAAGTCAATACCAAGGTGACGGGTTTCCAGCACAGGGATCTTGTCGAGATCGCGTTCGGGAATGATGCTGTTGGTTGGCAGCGGCACCATCTTACTCATGGCTTCCGACCTCCTTTCCCGATCCGTCGGAATCTTCTTCACGCCGATGCGGAAGCAGGCGCGCCACAAGGCCTCTGAACTGAGGATTGTTGGTAGTCAGCATGACAAGAATCAGAACGATGGCATAGACCAGCATCCGGTAATCGGAGAAGGCACGCAGCAGCTCGGGAAGAATGGTAAGCACCGTCGCGGCGATGATGGAACCGCGGATATTTCCCATACCGCCGAGCACGACAAAGACCAGCACAAGAATCGAGGTGTTGAAGTCAAACTTCTTGGCCACGACCGTTGAGTAGTTCATTGCGAAGAGGGCGCCGGCCATCCCGGCAAGGATTGCCGAGGTGATGAAAGCGGTGAGCTTGTAGCGGGTAATGCTGATGCCGACCGATTCGGCCGCAATGCGGTTGTCGCGGATTGCCATGATTGCCCGGCCGGCGCGGCTCTGCACAAGATTCTGCACCACAGCGAGGGTGAAGAGCACCAGCAGGAATCCGGCGAAAAAGGTCGAGAGCTTCGGGACGCCGGTCGCACCCATCGGCCCGTTCATGATGACCTTTCCGCCCTCGGCCAGTCCGAGCGCATTGGAGTTGGTCATGCCGATGTGCAGGCCGTTCGAGTCGACCCCCACATAGAGGCAGTTGACGATGTTTTTGATAATTTCACCGAACGCAAGGGTGACGATGGCCAGATAATCCCCGCGCAGGCGCAGAACCGGAACACCGACCAGAAAACCGGCGATTCCCGCCAGAATGCCGCCGGCCAGAATAGCCGCCAGAAGGCGCAGCCCCGCGGAAGGAATCACGTTGGTCAGGCTGACCGCCGCGACGACGCCCGAAAAGGCGCCGACCCCCATGAAGCCCGCATGGCCGAGCGAAAGCTCGCCGAGCACGCCGACGGTGAGATTGAGCGAAACAGCCATACAGATGTAGGCACAGATCGGGACAAGCTGCCCATTGAGCGAGTTGGACACATGGCCGCCCGCACGCATGGCCTGAACGATCAGAAAGGCCGCGGCGACCAGACCGTAGTTGAGAAAGCCGTTGAGCGAAGCTCTGCTGAGTTTTCCTGACATTTCTTCGTTCACCTACACTTTCTCATTGATTGCCTTGCCGAGCAGGCCAGTGGGCTTGACCAGCAGGACGATGATCAGCACCGAAAAAACAATGGCGTCGGCGAGCTGGGTGGAGATGTACGCCTTGCCGAAGATCTCGATGATCCCAAGCAGGATTCCGCCCACCATCGCGCCGGGAATCGAACCGATTCCGCCAAACACGGCGGCGGTAAAGGCCTTGATGCCGGGCATCGATCCGGTGGTGGGAAGAAGGACGGGATAAGCCGAGCAGAGCAGCACACCGGCGATCGCGGCCAGCGCCGAACCGATGGCAAAGGTGACCGAGATGGTGTGGTTCACGTTGATCCCCATCAGCTGGGCGGCGCCCTTGTCCTCGCTGACCGCCCGCATGGCTTTGCCCATTCGGGTTTTGCCGGTAAAGAGGGTCAGGCCGATCATGATGACGATACAGGCGATGACGGTGACGATTGCTTCCCCTGTGATGATGAGCTTGCCTTCAAAGAGCTTCAGCGGAGGAATCCCCACCAGGCTCGGAAAGCTCTTGGGGGCGGAGCCCCAGATCAGCAGGGCCGCATTCTGGAGGAAATAGCTGACCCCGATGGCGGTGATCAGGACAGCCAGTGAAGGAGCGGCCCGCAGCGGCTTGTAGGCGAGCCCCTCGATCGTGATGCCCAGGATGGTACAGACGGCCATCGCGAGCAGAATTGCCACAATGGAGGGAAGCCCCAAATAAGAGGTCGCACAGAAGGCGATGTAGGCTCCCACCATGATGACATCCCCATGGGCAAAGTTAAGCATCTTGGCGATTCCGTAGACCATGGTATAGCCAAGTGCGATGATTGCGTAGACGCTTCCCAGACTGATTCCGTTGGCCAGATAGGAAAGGAAGGCCACGAGCACACACCTCATTTCCGGCACCCGGCGGGCAGGCCCGCGGATCGCCTCATAGTTTCAGGATGGTCACAAAAGGGGATAGGGCCGCCGTAACGGATGCGGCGGCCCAAAGCAAAATCTGTTACATGCCGACGTAGGCGCCGTTCTGGATCACCATGCCCTTCGGGGCCTTGGAAACTTCGCCGGTCGCGGCCCAGGTCATGCCCTCGCCGGTCAGTCCGTCGAAGGAGAAGTCGCTGGCAGTGAAGACGGCGATCATCTTTTCGCAGACATCGGCAGCGGGCATGTCCGCCGTAATCCCGGCCTTTTGGCAGGCCTCATAGATGGCATAGATGCAGTCGTAAGCATCCGCAGCGAACTGGTTGGGGGTCTCGCCGAACTGTTCGTTGTACTTCTTGGTGAAGGCAGCGGTGCGGTCGTCGGAAGCATCCGCCGCGAAGGGGGTCAGCAGCATGACACCCTCGGCCAGAGCGGTGTCAAAGTTCTCGAGGGTGAGGATGCCGTCCATGCCGTCAACGCCGAAGACCTTGGGGGAATATCCCATTCCTTTGGCCTGGGTGAGGATCAGCGAAGCGGGAGTGTAGTAGATCGGCAGGAAGAGAAGGTCGGCTCCGGCGTTCTTTGCATCGGTGATCTGAACCGAGAAGTCGGTGGCGGTATCATCTGTGAAGGTGGTGGTGCTGACGATTTCAAGGCCCTGGTTGGCAGCCTCGCTGGCAAACTTCTCATAGATGCCGGTGGAGTAGGCGTCCGCGTTGTTGTAGATGACGGCGATTTTGGTGCCGAGCTTCTGCTCCGCGATATACTGCGCGGAAGCGATGCCCTGGTTGGGGTCGGTGAAGCACATCTGGAACATGTTATCCTTGCCTTCGATGACGGTGGTCGAGGAGGCGGAGGGGGTCAGCGCGAAGACACGGTCGGCATAGGCCTCGGCTCCGACAGCCACACAGGGGCTGGTGGTGACGGTTCCGCACAGGATCTGCATTCCCCAGTCCTTCAGGGCGTTGTAGGCGTTGACCGACTTTTCGGCGTCGTGCTCGTCATCCTGCGGATTGAAGGCAAACTGCATTCCACCGAGGGCATTGATCTCATCGACAGCGATCTGCGCGCCGTTTTTGGCAGCGGTGCCATAGATCGCGGCGCCGCCGGTCAGCGGGCCGATAAAGCCGATCTTGATCGCTTCTTCGGACGGAGCTGCGGGAGCCTCAGAGGCAGGAGCGCCGGAAGCGGCTTCGGACGACGGGGCAGGCGAACTCGACGACGGAGCGGCGCTGGAGGCGCCGCCGCAGCCGGCCAGCGCGGCGACCATAGAAAGCGCAAGGACAGCGGATAAGATTTTCTTTTTCATCATCAATTCTCCTTCAATGTTGTTCCGTCCTCAGTTTGCGGGACGGAGGTTGAATTACAAGGGATGATCTATATAAAAAACGGCCCCGCCAAAAGAGCGGCGCCGTTTTCAGCCTCAAAGCCTTATTGGATCGGCAGCGGTTCTTTTGTGCGTATGCAAAATTTCAGTACAAGAAGCCCTGCTCCAAGCGCCAGTACAAGGACGGCTGCGGAAATCATGGCGAAAAGGCATACTTGTACGATCAGGCATACCGACAAAAGCAAAAGGGCCAAAATGGAAACAAAAAGGGACGCTGCGCGGGCAGCGTCCAAAAAAATGACGGAAATGCAGCCGAAAAACGCCTCTGCACCACAGAGGGGAGCGGAGAATGTGCAATCACGAGCGGCGCTGAATTGCAGAGCATTTCCATCTGATGGAGAACCCTGAAATGTCTCTTTCATTGTTGCGCCCCCTTGATTTTAAAATCCTGTCAGTCGATTTTGCATGTAACATTGGTGAAAATATATAACATTTTGAAGGAATTGTCAACAGAGAGGTAAAATTTTTCTTTGCCGATCTTTTTAACCTGACCGAAAGAATTCACAAAATTTTTATCAGATTCTACAATTTTTTTGAAGTATCCCAGACATAATGCTTGCCGTACTTGTATGTTTTTAACAGACGTGCTGAGAAGAAATTGCAAAATTTGTTTCTTTTTCAGATTTTTTCTTTGAAGAAAAATTGTGCGAAGAAGCTGATTTTATAAAAAAATCTTCTGGAAATGCGGAAAAACCGAATTTGGATGACGGGCGTTTTCGGTAAAAATACATTTTTTCGCCCGTTTGCCCGCGGGGAATCCGGACGCTTTTCATGACGGATGATGTTGTCCAAAATAAGCGGACATAGTTTCGCGCCTCGCATCCGGCTGTTCAGAGACGGACATCGGAGCGCGGTGCATCAAACGCGGTGCCTCAGCACAGCATTTTTAAAAGTTTGTGTGCGGAATCTATTTCGGGTTTTCCTCCATAAGACGGAGATTTTTTTGCAGGCGGTCCTCGCCGGGAGCGATTGCAAGCGCCCGCCGGCAGGCTTCCCGCGCTTCGGCGGTGCGTCCGGTGTACCAAAGTCCAAGTGAGAGCAAATCCCACGGCAGTGCGCCCCATGCTTCGGCGGTGCAGATATAGCTCTCGGGACGCTTCGAAATCGAAAGCGCCTGGCGCGCAGCCCATACCGTTGCGTCGTACTCCTGCAGCTCCCAGAAGAATTCGGCCAGCTCAACCCAAGGTTCCCGCAGCCAGGGGGCTTCTCCCGCCGCGCGCAGAAGCCAGCGACGGGCCTGCTGCAAATCGCCCTTCCCACGGCAGGCCTGCGCAAGAAAGCGCATCGAGGCACAGCGTTCGTCCTCCCATGTGGCGGAGGGCAGGGCAAGATGCCTTGTCAACGCGCCGATGGCGTCGTCCCAGCGGCGCTGGAAAAGATATTCCCGGCCGAGGTAGTGAAGGCCGCGGTCGTCCCCTGGGTTCTCACGGACCGAGAGTTCCAGCAGGGGCAGGTACTGTGACCGCGACTTGGCGGGATCGGCATGATGGTCCAGCTGCATCCCCTCGACCCGAACCGTTTCGGGACGCGGTCCTTCTCCGATGTATTCCAGCACTTCATGGACCGGATGAATCCAGCGGTAGAGACCCCGGGCATGCACCTTTTCATACCAGAAGACGACCCCTTCACTGCCGTCCTCGTTGAAATTCCAGACGTAGCGGTAGGTTGCCTGGCCGGTTCCGGGCTTCCACGCCGCTTCGAGCAGGGCGCGCCAGCCGGGACGGAGAAGCTCGTCAAGATCGGTGCAGACGCAGATATCCGCTTCTTCCGGCACCAGCTCGAGCGAGCGGTTGCGCGCTGTGTCAAACCGCCAGGGGGAGATGATCTCCCGGGTCACCTTCGCGCCGCCTTCTTCGAGAAGGCGCACCGTTTCATCGGTGGAGCCGGTATCCAGCACCACAATGCTGTCCGCTTCGCGCATTGATTCGATCCAGCCGGGCACAAACTTTGCTTCGTTTTTACAGATTGCGTAGACGCATACATGATAATGGTTCATAAAAGAAAGCCCTCCTGAACGGGGCTGCATTCCATGCGGCACAAGCAGCCAGCCTTGTTTTCCCCGCCCTTCAATGGATATGTATGGCCTTCTGCGCATGTCCTATGAACAAAGGAGCCTGCATTTTGAGAAAATGTATTGACTTGAGAGCGGTTCAATGATATTTTAGTAAAGAACAAATGTTCTAAAAACGCTTGACAACAATTTTCGGCTTGGCTATAATATATTCATAAGGAAGCTTACATGCTTACAAAGAAAAAATTCTGCCGCCGGCACAGAGAAGGTGAATATGATGCCCCATGAAAGTTTTGGGAATTTCTTGGCTCAGAAAAGGGTTCAAAAAGGAATTACCCTTCGAAAAATGGCGCAGCTGCTCGGCTGCTCGGCCCCATATCTGAGCGATGTGGAAAAGGGCCGCCGCAATCCTTTTGAGGTCGGGAAACTGGAACTGGCCGCCCAGGTTCTCTGCCTCGCTGCCGAGGAAAAATCTGAAATGCTGGATTTGGCGGGAAAACAGCGAAACTCCGTCGCGCCGGATCTGCCGGACTACATCATGCGGCGGGATTATGTGGCCGCCGCGCTGCGGACGGCGCGCGATCTTGGCGCCGGAGAAAAGGAATGGGCAGCATTTGTCGAAGAGCTAAAACGGCGGAAAGGGTAAATGGAGGCCTATGCTGCGGCTGAATTTTTCCAAAAAGAAAAACGGGGTTCCTGTTTTGAGCAGAATCCAAATGGACCGGATGGCCGAACTGCTGCTGGCGGATTACTGTCCAAGCGCGGTTTGGAAGCCGCAGACGATCGATATCGATGACTTCGTCCAGAACTACCTCGGGATGCGGCAGGATTTTCAATATCTTTCCCACTGCGGGCTTTATTTGGGAATGACGGTTTTTTACAATACAGATCGGGTGGTGGTTTACAACCCCGAAGCGCGGCGCGCCGAATATCTCAGCGTGTGTGCGAAAACCATTCTGATCGACAGCAGTCTTTTGGAGGAAGGACAGGAACACCGCTACCGCTTTACCATGGGCCATGAAGCGGCGCATGGAATTTTACATGAAGCCTTTTTCGCAGCGGCGGAGGGCCGGACGAATCCGGATGCCCCGCCGGTGATCCGGTGCAGGACAAGCTGCTCTGCGGCGCGGACCCGGGGCCTCTGGAGCGATTATGATTGGATGGAATGGCAGGCGGATGCCTTTTCCGCCGCTTTGCTGATGCCGCGTCCCGCGGTCTGTAAGGCGGCCCGGGATGTCTGTCTGAAGAATCCTTATCTCGCGGCAAATGAGGAAATCCGCGCACTCGAACAGGCCGGAGCGGTTTCATATCTTTTTTCCACGTCCTTCGAGGCCGCATTCCGGCGGCTGAAGGATCTGGGACTTGTCCGCAGAGGGCTTCCGCTGCGAAAGACCGGGGAGGTGCTCGGGGTGTTCCGTCAAAGAACCGGACCGGCATCCGGTATATGGAAAGGGGGCGGCCTATGACGGAGAAACGGAATTACAGCCTTCGGCTCGTCTGCCCATGGTGCCAAAAGGGGGCGGTGCTGACGGAGGGCAGGGCGAACGTCCGCATCTCGGTGCAATGCTCCAAATGCGGCCGGTTTTACAGCGCTGATCTGAATACCATGGAAACCCAACGGACCTCCGCGTGCAGACGTGCGGGCGAAGGACGGACGATTACCGACTGACCGCCGGGGCGCAGTATGCCACCACAAAGGCCGGGGTAAGACCGCAGAATGCGGTACTGCCCCGGCCTTTGTGACGGAGGGAGCCGCGGAGGAATTGAATTAGGAAACGACAAAGACCGATAAAACCGGAGAAGGAGGGCGAAGAATTGTTTGAGCGGCGCCGCCCGCATGTCGATAAAAAGGGCGGCAGGGAGCGAAGAATGCATCCCGTGTATCCTCGCTGTGGGATGAAATGAATTGCCGCTCGAATCATCAGGCGGCAGGCATCGGAGAAGATTCGGTGTAACAATACAAAGACCCGGTGTATTCAGCCGGGAGAAAGGAAAAAGATGAAGAATTTGGTTTGGAGCTACGGCAGTGAGGGAGCCGCTGTTTCGGGGATGCTGGCCGCTGCCGGCACGTTCCTGAATTGGTGGTTTGGAGGGTTCGACAAGATGGTTCGGGCGCTGATCACCTGCATGGCGATTGATTTCGCACTGGGCTTTCTCGCGGCCGCCAAGTCGCGCACGATTGACTCCCACGTCATGTTCTGGGGCGGGGTCAATAAGGTTCTGGTGCTGGTTTTCGTGGGCTTCGGCGTTGTGCTCGACGGGATCGTCGGGACCCCTGAGCCGTATATCCGCACTGCGATCATCTGGTTTTACATCGGCCGGGAAGGGTTGAGCATTGTGGAGAATTATGGGAAGATGGGGCTGCCTCTGCCGGAGTTTATCACGGCGGTTCTGAACCAGCTGAAGGATAAGGGCGAGCCGGAATAATGCAGTTCTGATGGGGAGAAAAACGTGCGCCGCAACGGATCTTGAGCTTTTATCCGGGCCGTGTTATACTCGGAAACGAGGTGATTTTATGAGGACAATTTCCGCTGCTGAAATTTCCGATGCGGTCCGCGCGCTCTGTATCGGGTCAAACCGGATTCTGCCGGACGATATGCGACGGGGTCTTGCTGCCGCACAGAAGGATGAGCTTTGGCCGACCGCTGCAGGGGTGCTTGACGACATCATTGAAAATTACCGGCGGGCAGAGCGGCTCGAAATGCCCGTCTGTCAGGATACCGGCATGGCCTGTGTCTTTGTTGAGCTGGGGCAGGAGGTCCATATTGACGGCTCGCTGGAAGAAGCGATTCAGGAGGGAGTACGCCGCGGCTATCTCGACGGTTATCTGAGAAAGTCGGTCGTCTCCGACCCGATTGAGCGGATCAACACGCTGGACAATACCCCCGCGGTCATCACCTACGATGTCGTCATGGGAGACCGGCTGACCATCACCGTCGCACCCAAGGGCGCAGGCAGTGAAAATATGGGACGCCTTGCGATGCTTAAGCCCTCTGACGGGCTGGCAGGCGTGAAAAGATTTGTCCTTGATGCGGTGGAGGCGGCCGGGCCGAATCCGTGCCCCCCCATCGTGGTGGGGGTCGGAATCGGCGGAAATTTCGACCGGGTTGCCCTGCTGGCCAAACGGGCGCTTCTGCGGCCGATCGACCGGCGCAATCCCAACCCGGTATATGCCGCACTCGAGACGGAACTGCTGGACTCCATCAATGCGCTCGGCATCGGACCGCAGGGCTTCGGAGGAAGAGCCACTGCTCTGGGAGTGAATATTGAAGTATTTGCAACCCACATTGCACAGCTGCCCTGCGCGGTTAATATCGGCTGCCATGTCACCCGCCATCAGACGGCGGTATTGTAGGGGGAACTGCAGATGAATGAGAAAAAAAGAATCACCACCCCTTTTACTGCGGAGCAGGCACGTTTGCTGCGGGCGGGGGATTCGGTGCTCATCACCGGTACCATCTACACCGGACGGGACGCCGCCCACAAGCGGCTGGTTGAGCTGCTTGATGCGGGAAAGCCGCTTCCCTGTGAGCTGCGCGATCAGATCATCTATTATGTCGGCCCAACTCCCGCGCGCCCGGGGGATATCATTGGCGCAGCGGGTCCGACCACCAGCTACCGGATGGACGCTTACGCTCCGCGCCTGATGGCTGAGACGGGTCTGCGCGGAATGATTGGCAAGGGACTGCGTTCCTCCGAGGTGGCCGCGGCGATCCGGGACTATCAGGGGGTTTATCTTGCGGCGATCGGCGGCGCGGGCGCACTGCTCGCTTCCACCGTTCGCTCCTGTGAGATGGTTGCCTATCCCGACCTGCAGTCGGAGGCCATCCGGCGGCTGGAGGTGGTGGATTTCCCGGCGGTGGTCGTGCTTGACTGCGAGGGAAATAACCTCTATGAGAGCGGACGCAGGGCCTATCTCGACTTTGTCCGCGCAGAACAAGGAGGGAAAAGATGATTCGCCGTGAGCTGCGTCGTTTCCTCCAGATGGCGGTGGCATTTTTCCTCTATTCCTTTGGAATTTATCTGGGTATTCATGCCAATGTCGGGCTTGCTCCATGGGATGCTTTTGCCTCCGGCATTGCTTCTGCTGTCGGGACAAGCTACGGCGTCATAAACGTGGCCACCGGACTGACGGTCCTTCTGATTTCGGTGGGCATTTTTAAGGAAAAGTTCGGAATCTCCACTCCGCTGAACACGGTACTGATCGGAATGGGCGTCGATGTGATCGAAAGCTGGAATCTGCTGCCCTATCTCGACCACTTCTTTGGGGGAATCCTCATGCTGCTTACGGGGCAGTTTTTCATCTGCGTCGGTACGGTGCTCTACATTCCGCTGGCAATGGGCGGCGGTCCCCGCGATTCCCTGATGCTGGCGCTTGCCAAACGGTTTCCGAAGGTCAGAATCGGAGTGGTGCGAGGCTGCATCGAGGGGACGGTCCTCTCCATCGGCTGGCTTTTTGGCGCCAAGGTGGGAATTGGAACGGTCATTGCGGTCTTCGGGATCGGCACCATGCTTCAGCTGGCCTGCACCCTTTTCCACAGCGATCTCAAAGGGGTGGTGCACGAAAGCTGTCTGGATACCCTGCGCCGCTGGAAAACGGAATATCTTGCTGAGAAGGCCTCCGCAGCCCGATAGATGCGCGGATGCCTTAAAAACAAAGAACATCCCAACTGCAAGCCGACATGCAGAAGCGCACCTTGCGAAGAGTCTGACTCTTCGCAAGGTGCGCTTCTGCTGTACAACTGTACGAAAGTGTCACAAGTTTGGCGATGCTGCCTGTGCAGCAGGTAACGAATCTACTGCCAAGCGCACGACTGGGGCGATGCTGGGATGCATTGGCATCCGCGTCATGGACGTGTGACTGGGGCGGCGTCTCCGGTCGGCGCGGCAGTCTCAACGGCTGGGCGCGCCATCCAGGTGCACGATCTGGAAAGATGCCGCAGTGCGCCGGCATCGGTCATCTCTCCGTGTCCCAGCCGCCCAAACGCGCGGCTGGAGCGGTACATATGCGAAAAAACTTCATGCGCCAAAAGATTCTGCACATATCGTGGTGTGCCGCGGCGCATGAAGTTTTTATACGCTTCGGAGCGCTGTTTTGCATTGCTTGCATTCGGGCGGCGCTGTGCGTGGACTCACAGCAGGTTATTTTCTCAGGCGCAATGCCAGCCCTGCCGCCAAAGAACCAGAGGTCAGGCTGACGGCCTGAATGGTTCTCAGTCCGTACAGTTCACTTCCGAGGATGGGCGGGTGACATGCGGTAAACCAGGCGGCAGCCGACAGCAGTGCTCCCGCCGCTGTGATCAGCCACGCTTTGGAAGATCGGCGGCAGGCAGCCCGCATCGCTGCGCCCAGCAGCAGCGGCAGGAAGAGGACTGCCAGCCAGTTGAGGATGATCTGCCCCATGATTTCCCTCCTTGCAGTCAGGACCGAAAAATACCATTGGCGCGGCGGATCGTTGGAAAGGGCCCCGGACTGCTTAAACCGGAACCGGAAGCTCTCCGCCCCAGACGACCGAGCGGTAGCGCACAGGATCGGTATCCCCTTCGGTCGAGATCAGCAGTACCTGGGAATCCGGGCCGATGCCGAGCAGCTCCTTTTGAGCGGCGAAATCGGGCAGCAGGCAGAGGGAGGCAAGCAGTCCGGTGCCGATTGCACCGCTTTCCCCTGAGACCACCCGGGGATCTTCTCCGGCAGGGGCGGCTAGAATCCGCATCCCAAGCGCCGAAACCTCGTCGGAGCAGGAAGCAAAGGCGAAAGCGTGGCTGCGAAGAAGCTCCCATGCGATGGGGTTGACTTCGCCGCAGCAGAGCCCCGCCATCATCGAGGCAAGGTCGCCGCCCACCGCGAGCGGTTTGCCGCTGCCCTGAACCGCAGAACGGTAGAAGCAGTCGGCAGCGGCACACTCCATTACCACCAAACGGGGAGGATTTTTCGGAAAGCGGTTGACAAGAATGCCCTGTACCGCCGCGGCGAGCGAACCGACCCCCGCTTGAACAAAGACGTGGGTCGGCCGGTCGATCCCGGCGGCACGCAGCTGTGAAAGCGCCTCATCGACGAGGGTGGCGTAGCCCTGCATAATGGCGGAAGGAATCTCGGTGTAGCCCTCCCACGCGGTATCCTGCACCATCGCGGAATTGGGCGTTTCAGCGGCCAGTCTCGCCGCCTTGCGCACACAGTCGTCGTAGTTGAGACTTTCGACGGTGACCTCGGCGCCGAGCTTTTGGATGTTTGCCAGCCGGGCCCGGGAGGTGCCTTTGGGCATCAGTACGACGGCACGCTGTCCCAGCTCGTGCGCGGCCCAGGCGACTCCGCGCCCATGGTTGCCGTCTGTGGCGGTAAAGAAGACGGCCTGCCCCAGCTGTTCCCGCATGGCGGGGGAGGTGAGAAAATCATAGCCGGTTTCTCCGATGTCCCGCCCAAGCTGTCCGGCGATGTACCGCCCGATGGCATAGGAGCCGCCGAGCACCTTGAAGGCGTTGAGGCCGAATCGGTAGGATTCGTCCTTGACGAACACCCCCCCGATCCCGAGGGACGCGGCGAGACGGGGAAGGTGTGCGAGCGGCGTTACCGCATACTGGGGAAAGCTCTGATGGAACCGCCGGACTCGGGTAATTTCCTCCGGGGCAAAGAGCGGAAGAAATCGGTCCTCGGCTTTGGGCAGATGATTCGGCTCAATACGGATCATAGCGCAGGTTCCTCCTCTTTTGTCGGTGAATAGGCCTCGGGACAAACCTCGAGAATCTTTGCCCTGAGGGCCAGAAAGTCCTCAAAGGCGGCGGGCTTCTGGGCGGGATACCGCAGCAGAGCGGAAGGATGCAGCGTCCCCATCATCAGAGTGCCGTTTTTCATGAAGAATTCCCCATGCTGCCGGGTCACCCTGAAATCGGGCGAGATGAGCCGCTGGGCGGCAATTCTGCCGAGGCAGACGATGATTTTCGGCCGGATCAGCCGCACCTGCTCCCGCAGGAATCCGATGCAGGCCTCAGTTTCGTCGGGCTGGGGGTCCCGGTTTTTCGGAGGACGGCATTTGACCATATTGGCGATGTACACATTCCTCTCCCGGGAGAGATCGACCGCATCCAGCATCCTGTCGAGAAGCTGTCCCGCCCGGCCGACAAAGGGAAGTCCCTGCTCGTCCTCGTTCTGTCCCGGTCCCTCGCCGATCAGCATCACGCGGGCATCGGCGGGACCCGCGCCGAAGACGACGCCGCGGCGTTCCTCGCAGAGCCGGCAGCCTTTGCAATCCTTCATCGACGCGGCAAGCTGTTGAAGTGTCTCAGCCATTTTGTTCCTCCTGTTTGCCGCCTCGGCGGCGCGGCTTGATTTCTACTATGATGATAGCATAAAGCGGAATTTTTGTCACCCCGGCACGGCGGGAAGAAAACATCCGAAGGAAAGACGCGGACTCCCGGCGGAATTTCCCTGTGCAACCTGACAATCGGGGGCAGGTTCGGTACAACAGAAGGAAGAATTTGCAAAAATCCTACAAAAATTTGTGAATCCCCTTGAGCATTCTGTTCTCAGAGGTGTATAATAATACCGTATAAGGATAAGGTCCATGAAAACTGTAAAATGGAGGAATTTGCACCATGCTGTTTGACAAGCTGATCGCTACCCTGAAAGCGGATCCCCGCACCATCGTCTTCACCGAGGGCCCCGATCCCCGTATTCTTGAGGCCGCTTCCCGTCTGAAGAAGGACGGACTGCTCACCTGCATCCTCGTCGGTAAGGTCGATGAGGTCAAGGCTGCGGCCAAGGCCGGCGGCTTCGATATCGAGGGGATGGAGATCCTTGATCCCGCCACCTATCCCAGAATGGACGAGATGGTGGAAAAGATGGTCGAACTGCGCCGCGGCAAGATGACTGCCGACGAGTGCCGCGCCGCCCTTTCGAAGGGCAATTATTTCGGCACCATGCTGGTGAAGCTGGGGGTTGCTGACGCCCTGCTCGGCGGCGCGACCTACTCGACCGCCGATACGGTTCGCCCCGCGCTGCAGATCGTCAAGACCAAGCCCGGCAATAAGATCGTCTCCTCCTGCTTCATTCTGGTCCGCACCGGCAAGGATGGCAGCGAAGAGAAATATGCGATGGGCGACTGTGCCATCAACATTGAACCGACCGAGGATGATCTTGTCGAGATCGCCGTCGAGACCGCCCGCACCGCGAGCATCTTTGATATCGACCCCAAGATTGCGATGCTTTCCTATTCCACCCTCGGCTCCGGCAAGGGTGAGAGCGTCGATAAGATGAAGAACGCCACCGCCAAGACCAAGGCCGCTGCCCCTGAGCTGGCGATTGACGGCGAGCTGCAGTTTGACGCCGCTTTCTCGCCGGTGGTCGCCAAGACCAAGTGCAAGGGTTCCCCCGTCGCCGGTCAGGCCAACACCTTCATCTTCCCGGATATCAACGCCGGCAACATCGGCTACAAGATCGCTCAGCGCCTGGGCGGCTTCGAGGCCTATGGCCCGATTCTGCAGGGACTCAATGCTCCGATCAACGACCTCTCCCGCGGATGCAACGCCGATGAGGTTTACCAGATGGCGATCATTACCGCTGGCCTGAAATAAGTTTTTGTTCCGCAGCATTCCAAAAGCCCGCCGTTTCAAAAACGGCGGGCTTTTTATGTGGAGTTACATCAGCGCGGTGAGCACGCTGGATTTGGTGACAATTCCCATGAGACGGTTGTCGCTGTCAACTACCGCGATCGGAAAGGGGGTTTCGGCTGCGACGGGCATAATATCGGCCACCAGCACTTCGCCGTGGGTGGTCTGAATCTCCCGTTCCATGACCTCACTGGTTTTAAGATGTTCCCGATGGGCGCGGATCGCCTGCGCAACGGTGAGGATTCCCTCAAACTGCATTTCGTCGTTGACGACGTAGATGCTGGAGAGGGCGTTGGCGCGCATCTCACGAAGCGCGTGGTCGATCCCGTCGTGAGTCCGCATCACGCAGGAGGGAGTCATCATAATGTTTCGGACGGTGAGAACCTTGCTCTTGTCGGCCGAGCCGATGAATTCCCGCACGTAGTCGTCGGCGGGATTGGTGCTCATCTCCTCGGGGGTGCCGGTCTGGATGATCCTGCCGTCCCGCATGATCGAGACGGTGTCGCCGAGCTTGAACGCCTCGTCGATATCGTGTGTGACAAAGATGATCGTTTTTTTCAGCTTGCGCTGCAGGGAAAGAAGCTCGAACTGCATCTCGCGCCGGACGAGCGGATCGAGCGCAGAGAAGGGCTCATCCATCAGCAGAACCTCGGCGTCGTTGGCAAGCGCCCGCGCGATACCGACCCGCTGGCGCATTCCGCCTGAAAGCTGGGCGCAGGATTTGTGTTCCCAGCCGGAGAGGCCGACCATCTCGATCATCTTCATGGCCTTCTCCTCGCGCTCGGCTCGGGAAACCCCCTTGACCTCCAGCCCGTAGGCGACGTTTCCAAGCACGTCCCGATGGCTCATCAGGCCGAAGGACTGAAACACCATCGAGATTTTGTTGCGGCGGAATTCCAACAGCTCCTGCTTGTTCATTTCAGCCAGAGCCTTCTCCTCGAAGATTACCTCACCGCTGGTGGGGCGGTTAAGCCGGTTGAAGCAGCGCAGCAGAGTGGATTTCCCTGAGCCGGAGAGGCCGATCAGCACATAGATTTCCCCGCGCCGGACCTCGAGGTTAATGTCCCAGAGAGCCGCGGTGACGCCGGTTTTCTGATAAACGGTATTCTTATCCGAGCCGGCCCGCATCATTGCGGACGCCTCGGAACGGTTGAGGCCGTAGAGCTTGCAGAGGTTTTTGACCTGAATCAGCGTTTCGGACATCTTACTTTTCCTCCTTCCCGAACCAGCCCTGAGTCACGCGGTCGAGGATCACCGCGAGAATCACCACCGATGCGCCGGAAATGATGCCGCGCCCCATCTCGATGCGGTTGACGGCGTTGAGAACCTCCACGCCGAGGCCGCGTGCGCCGATCATCGAACAGGTGACGACCATCGCCATCGCCATCATCAGCGTCTGGTTTACGCCGGTCATAATGGTGGGCAGCGCCTGCGGAATCTGTACCTTGAAAAGCGCCTGCATCCGGGTCGAGCCGAAGGATGCGGCCGCTTCGACCACCTCCCGGTCCACCTGACGTATGCCGAGACTGGTCAGACGGATGACCGGCACCACCGCGTAGATGACGGTGGCGATCACCGCGGATGGCGAGCCGAGACCGAAGAACAGCAGTGCTGGAATCAGGTAGACGAAGACCGGCATAGTCTGCATGGTGTCAAGCACCGGCCGGGCGAAGTTGTTGAGCCGCCGGGAGGTTGAAAGAAGAATGCCAACCGGCAGTCCGATCAGAAGCGAGATCATGACGCCCGCCATGACGATGGCGAGGGTGGTAATCATGGCGTTCCAGTAGCCGACCACCCCGATCAGGGCGAGCAGAGCGGCATAGAGGATGCCGCTCCTGATGCTTTTCCGGGATTTCCACCCGAGAAAGAAGACTGCGCCGATGAGGAGAAACCAGGGAATATGGGCCAGTAGCCAGCCGATTCCATTGACCAGGGCGGTCAGGCCGCCGCTGATTCCATCCAGCACCGGGGAAGCCCAAAGTGCAAAACCCCGAACCGCCGAGTCAATCGCGTTCAGATCGGGCTTCATGACAAAGGGAAAATTAAAAAGCCACTCCATTGATGATGTCACCTCGGTTTGTTGATTCAGAATCAGAGTGCTTCGCGGAGACGGGAGGCCTGCTCGGAGGTCAGGAACTGGTCAACCAGCTCGGGATGCCCTTCCTTGAGGAACCAAGCGGCGGCATCCCGATAGGTGGAGCCTGCATTCTGCTGGAGATAGGCTAGCCCCTCGCTGGTCAGGGCGGAGGAGGTGTGGTATTTCGAGAGGAACTCGCAGAATTCGGGATTGCTTGCAGCGAAATCATTGCTCACACAGACGTTGACGCGAACCGAAGGACAGGCGGTCTTCCCTTCGAAGTAGGCGGCCGCGTCGTAGGGGGCGTCCTCCAGAAGCACAAAGTCATAGAGACCCATCAGCCAGGTTGGCTCCCAATAGTAGAAAACAACCGGCTCCTTCTTGTCCCAGGCGGAGATAATGGTGGCGTTCATCGCCGCATCCGACCCGGGAATCACATAGTTGTACTGGCTGTCCAGACCGTAGTACTGCACCTTCTTTTCCATGATCTCGGTGATCGACCAGCCGGGGATACCGCCGAAGATGCGGGCTTTTCCGGGCGAATCGGGATCGGGGAAAAGGTGCGCGTAATCCTTGAGATCGGCGACCGATTTCAGCCCCGGATTCTCATCTGCTACATAACGCGGGATATAAAAGCCCTGTATATTGTCGTCAAAATTGACCCCCAGCTCAGTCAGCTTGCCTGCGGCGAGATCACCCGCGTAGTCGGGAAGATTATCGGTCCAGGTTTCCATGTGGACGTCGATTTCCCCCTTCATCAGGGCCTCGTGGCTGATCGGGGTGGAGGCGGGGGTTTCGGTCCAGGTGTATCCGAAGACCTTTTCGGCAATCAGGCCGGCTACGGCGTTGTGGAATTTAATCGAATCCCAGCCGACGTCGGCAAAGACAAGGTCGGTCTTTTCCTTTGGCGCGGCCGCGCCCGAAGAACCCGATGCAGCAGGGGAGGACGAGCAGCCTGCCGCGGTAAAGATCAGAGACAGGGCGAGCAGAAACGCAGCAATTTTTTTCATAATAAGCTCCTTTCTGGTGGAAAAATTCCCTTGAAAATCTGACAACTCAATGCTAACATATGAGTTGTCAGCCGGTCAAGAAAAAGCGTATGAAAATTTGTTTCATTTTCATTAAGAATTTCTAAAGAAAAGGGGGAACGGGGTCGCGGAGAGCCGTGCGAAAGGGAATGCGGCGGAATTGGCTCGAACGATTTTCGGGTCGAGCGGATGCCCATGGGAATAACGGACTGGATCGCCCATACGGGGTTGTTCGAACGATTTGAGAATCAGGCGGGCGGACATCCCAGCAGGGCGGATACCAGAGCAATCTGTGTGATCTCGCAGGCGACGATCAGGATATCCTGCGGTTCAAAGGAGAAACCGGGACCGGGGGAAAGACAGATTTCTTCGCCGCGCCGGACGGCGACAACGGTGGCGCCGGTCTGCTGGCGGAATCGGAGTGTGCCGATATCCTTTCCGGCTGCGGGACTTTCGGGAGGCAGCAAAAATTCGTAGGTGCGCAGGCGGTCGCTGTGGCGGAACCTTTCGCTGAGGTCGAAAATCTTCCGGTAAGTTTCGGTAATTTTTTCATTGAGCCGGTCCCGCTCTTCAATAAGGGTGCGCAGCTCGCATTTGAGGCGGCTCATATCGCTTCCGGCCTGATACTGCTCGACATATTCGACGGCGCGCGCCTTGGAAAGGACGACCGACCCCACATTTTCGCGGATTTCGGTGATTCCCATGTCCGAGAGCAGCCGCATAGCGCGGCGAATCGTCTCGGGGGAAACGCGATATTGTGCCCCCATCAGGGAGCGGCCTGAGAATCGTTCCTGTTCCTTAATTTCTCCGCAGGCAATTTTTGCGGCGATGTCATAAGCAATTTGTGCGTATACAGGAAGCGCGGGCTGGTTTTTCATCTTCTGTCATCTCTCCGTAGGTTTAATCGAGCCAGAAATTATCTGACAACTTTATTATATTATTAAAGTTGTCAGATGGCAAGCTACAAAATAGTGACAATCCTCCGCCGTTCGCGCTTACAGGGGGTTCGACGAGCAAGCGGATGCAATGAAAGCCCCAAACGAAATCCTCCGCTGTTCACGCTTGCAAGGGAGCGCGGCAGAGTGATACAATGGGGAGGACGATCGAAAAAGGAGGAAGAGCCATGGAGCGATTGCTGGAGCATTGCACCCTTTGCCCGCGTCGCTGCGGGGTAAACCGTGCGGCGGGCGAACGCGGCTGCTGCGGCGCCGGGGAAACGGTGCGGGTAGCGCGGGCCGCGCTGCACCCGTGGGAAGAACCCTGCATCTCGGGGAGCCGTGGTTCCGGGACGGTGTTTTTTTCGCACTGCACTCTTGGCTGCGTCTTTTGCCAGAACGCGCCTCTGAGCCGTGAAGGCGCGGGGCTGGAAATCGGGACAGGACGGCTGGGGGAAATCTTTCTGGAGCTGCAGGCACAGGGAGCGCATAACATCAATCTGGTTACACCCACCCACTACGTTCCGCAGATTCTCGAGGCGGTGGCCCTTGCGCGGGCGGATGGACTGAGGATTCCCTTTGTCTATAACTGCGGCGGCTACGAGCTGCCTGAAACGGTCGCCCTGCTTGATGGGACGGTGGATCTCTGGCTCCCTGATTTTAAGTATGCCCAGTCAAGGCCCGCCGCACGCTACAGCGCGGCAGCCGATTATCCCGAGCGGGCGCTGGAGGCGATTGAAGCGATGGTGCGGCAGACCGGAGCGCCCCGCTTTGGTCCTGACGGGCTTTTGCAAAAGGGGGTGCTGGTGCGGCATCTGCTGCTGCCGGGCCTGCTGGCAGATTCGATGCGGGCGGTTGAGCTGCTGGCAGAACGGTTTGAGGGGCGGATTCTTTTGAGTCTGATGAGCCAGTTTACCCCCATGCCGGCGTGTTCTGCGCGCTTTCCTGAGCTTTCGCGTCCGGTGAATCCGCGCCACTATGAGGCTTTGGTGGAATTTACCGCTTCGCTGGGAGCCTTCGACTGCTATACGCAGGAACCTTCCGCCGCCGGTGGAGCTTTCATTCCAAGCTTCCTCGGGCAGGGGGTTTTGGCCGCCGGCACACCGGGAAAGGCTGACACATGAAGGATTACCGGAGAGAAACGCCGCGTTTTGCGCTCTGCGGGCTCAACTGCGCGCTCTGCCCGATGCAGCTCGGCGGGTACTGTCCCGGCTGCGGCGGAGGCGAAGGGCATCAGCCCTGCCGGTTTACACGCTGTGCAAAAGAGAGAAGGATTGAATACTGCTGCTTCTGCGAAGCCTATCCCTGCGGGGAATATCGGGGCGCGGCCGACTGGGATTCCTTCGTGACCCATCAGAATATGCTCCGGGATCTTGCGCGGGCAAAGGAGATCGGCATCCCCGCCTATCTGGCGGAGCTGGATGAACGCGCCGGTATCCTGCGCTGGCTTTTGGAACACTGCAACGACGGCCGCCGGAAGAATTTCTTCTGCCTCGCGGTGAATCTGCTGGATTTGCCGCAGCTTCACGCGGCGGTGAAACAGCTTTCGGCGGCCAATGCGGCGGATACCCCGCTGCCGGAACGCGCGGCAAAGGCCGTTTCCCTTTTGAGCCGGGCGGCGGCCCGGCAGGGCATTTTACTTAAACTGAGGAAAAGACCGAAAAAGACGGCGGGAAGGCCGTCAGAGGAAGGAGATTAACGCCTCGATGGAATACCGGTATGACACACAGCTTTTGATTGAAGGGAAGCATCTCAATGAGGATGCAATCCACACATATTTTACGGAAAATTTTGTGGGAGACTGCCTGCTCGCGGTCGGGGACGATACCCTGCTCAAGATTCATTATCACACCAATGAACCCTGGAAGGTTTTGGAATACTGCGCTGTGCTGGGAGAAATCCACGATATTGTGGTAGAGGATATGGACCGTCAGTCCAGAGGGCTGCACGGCTGATGAAATAATAGAAGGAACAAAACGCGATGAACGAAAAAGAAGTTTCTGAGATCCGCCGGCGTTTTCGTCCGGACAAAAGCAACATCACACAGGTACGGGCATGTTATGTCAACGAGAAGCGGGAGATTGTTTCTCAGTTTGAGCAGTCGCTCGCCGTAACGCCGCAGGAGGAGTCGGAGCGGATTCTGGCGTTGCTCAAGCGCACCCTGTCGGGTACATTGGGGAAAAACCTGATCGATGTGGAATTTTCCACCGGACAGGTCGCCGGCAGCGACGAGCACCGGCTGCTGATGGCGCTGAGGAGTTCCTCCCTCAAGGATGAAGAGGCGGTGCAGACCCTTTATCAAAAGGTGATCGGCTCCCTTTCGATCGAGGGGGATTACCTGATCCTGCTGACCCATGACACCTACGACGTGCCCTACCGGTCGAAGGACGGGCAGCGGCAGGACGACGCCTCGTCGGAGGTGTTTTCCTACATTCTTTGCAGCATCTGCCCGGTCAAAATGACCAAGCCGGCTTTGAGCTATTACGCGCATGACGACCGGTTTCACAGCCGCGAGGCGGACTGGCTGGTCGCGCCGCCCGAGCTGGGCTTTCTGTTTCCGGCCTTCGATGACCGCCGCGCCAATATCTATAATGCTCTTTATTATACCCGCAGCGTCTCCGAAAACCATCAGGAGCTGGCCGACGCCCTTTTTCACCTCGAGATTCCGATGCCCGCCGCCGCTCAGAAGGAGACCTTCGGGGAGATTCTCGGGGATGCGCTCGCAGGCGAATGCAGCTACGAGGTGGTGCAGTCGGTGCACGACGAGCTGTGCGGCATGATCGAGGAGCACAAGACCGACAGGGAATCCGAGCCGCTGAAGGTTTCCCGACAGGAGGTTCGGCAGGTGCTGGAATCCTGCGGCGTTTCGGACGAGCATGTGGAGGCCTTTGAGCAGCGGTACGAGGCCGAGTTCGGCGCGGATATCGGCCTCAGCCCGAAAAATCTTGTGGACACCAGGCAGCTTGAGCTGCGCACCCCCGATGTGACCATCAAGGTGAACCCGGAACGCAGTGATTTGGTGGAGACACGCATCATCAACGGAGTAAAATACATCCTGATCCGGGCGAATGACGGTGTGGAGGTCAACGGTGTGCCGATTCATATTTCGGAGCCGGCGCATGTCTGAGCGAGCCGCTGTTCTGCCCGGGGACGGAAATGTTGAAAACCGGGGAATCTCATGATATAATAAAGCGTTATTACATTTTGAAAAGGGGCGTTCTTCCAAGATGGAGGAAATCTATTTCGACAACGCCGCGACTACTCGAACCGACCCCGAGGTGGCCGCGCTGATGACCCATGTGCTCTGTGAGGAGTACGGCAACCCTTCCTCGCTGCACAGCCGGGGGGTGCAGGCCCAGCTTTTGATCGAGCGGGCATCCCGGCAGCTCGCGGCGGCACTGGGAATGAAGCGCGGAAAAGGCAGGATTCTCTTTACCTCGGGCGGAACCGAGGCGAATAATCTTGCCCTCTTCGGCGCGGCGGCTGCGCTGCGCCGGCGGGGCAGGCAGATCGTGACTACCTCGGTGGAGCACGCTTCGGTGCTCGAATCCGCAAAGGAACTGGGGACGCGCGGGTTTGAACCGGTTTTCCTCTCGCCGGGACCGGACGGGAGAATTCCCGTTGACGCATTGCTGTCGGCCTGCCATGAGGATACCATCCTGGTCTCGATGATGCTGGTGAACAATGAGGTCGGCGCGGTGCAGCCGATCGCCGACCCCGCGGTGATCCGGGAGATACGCCGCCGCTCCCCCCATGCTCTGATTCATGCCGATGCGGTTCAGGCTTTCTGCAAGCATCCCTTTTCCATGCCGGCGCTCGGGCTCGACATGGTTACGGTGTCGGCGCATAAAATCCATGGCCCCAAAGGGAGCGGGGCGCTCGCGCTGGCGGAGGGGGCGCGGATTCTCCCGCAGCTCTTCGGCGGCGAGCAGCAGAACCGGCTGCGCCCCGGCACCGAGAATGTCGCGGGCATCGCCGCGCTCGGGCTGGCGGCGGAAAACGCTTTCTCCCATCTGGAGGAGAACCGGGCCGCGGCCGCCGCGGTGGGGGCACGCGTCCGGGAACGTCTTTCCGGCAGGAAGGGGATTGTGTTTCATTCCCCTCAGGCGGACTGCTCTCCCTTTCTGCTCAATCTCTCGGCGGTGGGCTACCGTTCCGAGACGCTGCTGCACGCGCTGGCGGCAGAGGAAATCTACCTTTCAAGCGGCTCTGCCTGCTCGAAAGGGGCGAAAAGCCATGTTCTCGCTGCGATGGGATGCCCTGCCGCCGAGATTGACTCTGCGCTGCGGCTGAGCTTCTGCAAGTATAACACCCCGGAACAGGCCGACCGCTTTGCCGAAACGCTGCAGCGGATCACCCAAACGCTGCGCCGCAGCAACTGAAGGAGAAGAAGCCGATGAAAGAGATGTTCCTGCTCAAATATGGTGAGATCGCACTCAAGGGGGCCAACAGGGCTTCGTTTGAGAGTGTTCTGATGAAGAATATCCGCCGCCGCCTTGCCGATCTCGGAGAATTTACCGTTGCGAAGTCCCAGTCGACCATTGCGGTTATCCCGCAAAACGGGGAGATCGATCTCGATGAGGCTTACGACCGTCTCTCGAAGGTCTTCGGCATTTCGGCCATGAGCCGCAGTGCCGTGGTGGAAAAGTCCTTTGAGGCGATCTGCGCGGGCCTGCCCTATCTCGATGGGGTGCTTGCCCAGGCCGGTACCTTTAAGGTGAGCGCCAAACGTTCGGACAAGACCTTTCCGCTCGGCTCTCCGGAGATTTCGGCCCGGATCGGCCATGAGCTTTTAAAACGCCACCCGCACCTGAGGGTGGATGTGCACCATCCGGATGTCGAGGTCTGGGTCGAGGTGCGCGACCGCGCCGCTTACCTTCATGCAGGACAGCAGCCGGGCGCGGGCGGGATTCCGGTCGGCACCGGCGGACGCGCCGCCCTTCTGCTTTCCGGCGGCATTGATTCCCCGGTCGCAGGCTATATGATGGCCAAGCGCGGGGTGCAGATCATGGCGGTTCATTTTGCCAGTCCACCCTATACCAGCGAACGGGCGCTGCTCAAGGTCAAGGAGCTTTGCCGCCGGATGACCGCCTATACCGGCCGGGTTAAGCTTGCAGTGGTCGGTTTTACCGAGATTCAGCAGGAGATCGGCCTGCACTGTCCGGAGGATTATTTTACCCTCATCATGCGCCGCTTTATGATGGAGATCGCCTCGCGGATCGCTGCGGAAAACGAGTGCGGCGCGCTGATCACCGGAGAGAGCCTCGGACAGGTCGCCAGCCAGACGATGAAGGCCCTTGCTTGCACCGACGACGCCTCGGCGCTGCCGGTGCTCCGTCCGGTCATCGGGATGGACAAGGAGGAAATCGTCGCGATTGCCCGCAGAATCGACACCTTTGAGACTTCAATTCTTCCCTATGAAGATTGCTGTACCGTCTTTACGCCCCGCCATCCCAAGACCAAACCGAATCTCGAAGCGGTGATCAAAGCTGAAAGAAATCTCGACCGGGAGGCGCTGATTCAGAAGGCGCTCGAACAGGTGGAATATCTGCGCATTACCTATGACACCGATTCTGCGGAAGAATAAGCCAAAAGGAGGAACGCCATGAACAGGCGGTCAAGCACCGCGCGGCGCCGCAGGGCACGCGGCGCCAAGTGGGACCCCAGACAGGCGCGGCTGCTGATGGCCGGCGGAGGAGCACTGCTTTTCGTTCTGATTTCAGCCTTTGTCTGGATGCTTTCCGGCGGCCCGGAGCCAAAGGAACTTCCGGCGGGACCGGCGCCGGTCAGTGCCGCGCCGTCTGCCGGATGGATGAGCGCTTCCTCGGAGGAATCTGTACCTGAGACGGCGAAAAGCCCTGAAGAGGAGCCGTCTTTAAGCGAAGAACCGTCCTCCCAGCCGGAGAATTCCTCAAGCGGGACGGCTTCCTCTCAGGAAACGCCCGGCGCTTCGGGCGAAGCGCCGTCCTCCCAGCCGGAGAATGCCTCAAGCGGGACGGCCTCCTCTCAGGAAACGCCCAGCGCTTCGAGCGAAGCGCCGTCCTCCCAGCCGGAGAATGCCTCAAGCGGGACGGCTTCCTCTCAGAAAACGCCCGGCGTTTCGGGCGAAGCGCTGCTCTCGGCGCAGGAGGCCCCGGCGACCATCGATCTCAACGAATTGGAACTGCCTGCGGAAGAAGAGCCGGACGAACCAACTGAGGAACCGGACGATGGGGAAGATGTGATATCCTCCGCCGGAGCACAGTCGACCCCCAAGTCCCACCCCGAGGCCGGGAACGAGAAACTGCTCGTCACTGTCGGCGGTACGCGGCAGAGGATGAACGCCTATGATCTCATCTGCCGGGCTGTTCAGAACGAAACCAACGGCCTGCTCGCTCCCGAGGCGCTCAAGGCCCACGCGGTTGCGACTTATACCATGATCCTCTACAACAACGAGCGCGGAATCGCTCCGGCGGTCATCCTGAAAACGCCGGTGTCGCCCGCAACCGAAAAAGCCGTTGCGGAAGTCATCGGGCAGGCGGTTTACTACAATGGGCAGTATGCCAATACCGTCTATCACTCGACCAGCAGCGGAAAAACCACCAGTTCGCAGTCGGTCTGGGGCGGAGCGCTGCCCTATCTTGTCTCGGTGGAAAGCCCTTATGACAAAAAGGCTCCCGGCTATAAGAGCGTCGCGGCGGTCAGCCGTAAAAATTTTGCCAAGCGTGTGCAGACGGTTTACGGCATCGAGTTGGATGGAGATCCTTCCGAATGGATTACCGTCGAACGCGATGCGCCGGGCGGATATGTCGGCACTGTCGAAATCGGCGGCTATACCCGCTCGCAGGGCGGGAGCTTCGGTACCGGGACAATCACCGGGCGCAGTGTGCGGGAACAGCTTCTTTCGTTCGGAATCCGTTCGCACTGCTTTGAGGTGCAGTACGACGAGGAGGGGGACCGTTTCCTGTTTACAACCTATGGCTACGGACATGGCGTGGGAATGAGCCAGTACGGAGCGCATTATATGGCGCTCGACGGATACGATTACCTTGAGATTCTCGAGCATTACTACACCGGCGTTATAGTGGAATGAGGAGGATGCCGTGAAAATTCTTGCAGTTGACTACGGGGATGCCCGCACCGGACTTGCCGCCTGTGACAAGGATGAGATGATTGCGTCACCGGTCGGGGTCGTCAAGGAATATAACCGGGAAAAGCTGCTGGAGGCGGTGGCCGCGTGTGCCGCCGAACAAAGGGCGCAGCGCATCGTGGTGGGCAACCCTCTGAATATGAACGGCACAGCTGGAGAGCGCAGCTGTCTGGTGGCGGAGTTTGCCGGCCGCCTTGAGGAACGGTCCGGGATTCCGGTTGTGCTTTGGGATGAGCGGAGCACCACCGTTTCGGCAATCGGAATTCTGAACGCGACCGATGTGCGCGGAAAAAAACGCAAGGACGTCGTGGATGCGGTGGCCGCGGTGCTGATTCTTGAGAGTTACCTTGCCTACCGAAAAAATCATCCGGAGGACTAAAAGGTCGCCGCAAAGCCGCTTCCGGAGTTGCCGTTTCCCGATCAGGCGGGATGATTCAAATACAAAAGCAAAAAGAAAAGAACAGCCGCCGGTTTGGTACCGGCGGCTGTTCTTTTGTATAGATTCAGCGAACAGAACCATCGGTTCTGCTGATGAGGGTAAAAAACTTTTGCTGCAAGAATCGAGCGAAGCGGGCAAAGAACAAGAGCCTTTGGATGACAGGAAAATCCACCGATAGAACGAGAATAGGTCTGCCGCTCCTTCGGGCGGGCATGGCACAGACGGCTGTTGCACTATAGGTGACAGAGTGCACGGGAACGGGACCTTGAATCTGGTGCTAGCTAACATGCTTACACACATGCCTCTGCGGGTGCGGGGGTGAATTTGCCTGCGGTTCCGCTCTCCGCTCAGGTGCGCCGGGCACCGGACAGGCAGAGCGGGCAGACGGGAAAGGGGGAACGGGTTGTGCAGCGGGCAAATGACAAGAAGCTTTGGATGACAGGAACCCTATCGCTAGAGCGGCCCACCAGCTTGGAAACATAAAGCTTTTCCCAGATTCTTTCGATATTGAGAGGGTCCTGCACTACGTTTGTCGGGAAATGAGGAATGCCCTTTGTACCATGTAAAACGATTACAGCGTCT
This sequence comes from Ruminococcaceae bacterium D5, assembly GCA_900113995.1. Classification (GTDB taxonomy): domain Bacteria; phylum Bacillota; class Clostridia; order Oscillospirales; family Ruminococcaceae; genus Yanshouia. Next base: position 60,965 of record FORK01000013.1, read on the forward strand.
GGTCATGCAGCGTGATCTTTTTCTGTAAGACGGCTCTGCATCCATCTGTTTCTCTAACCCAATTGAAGCATGATTTTGCAGCCTATATCAGAACGGCTTGCCTTTGGTGAAGAACAAAGAGCTGATTCCATCCCTTAAAAGGCTGGCGAAAGCCTCTTTGTTCACCTGTTTAAATCACCCTCTTAGCAAGAAAGAATTAATTTGTATTAATCTATTTTTTTGAATTATTGTTATAAATGATATTTTAACGTCAAATAAATATGCATTTTAACTATTTATATAAAGATTTTGTGTAGAATGATAAATAAAATATTAATATTTTTGGGAGTATTACATCTTGTGTGAAGTTGAATTTCCCGATATACTCATAACAACAAGTTCCACAACCTTATCTTGCAAAGGAGATTGATTATGGGTAACAATCAAAAACCGGCCGTTGCCACTGAGCAAGGCGCTCTTGCCGTCCGCAAACTAACCTTCTGGGAAGCAGCCCTGATTATTGTGGGAGCCAATATCGGCTCTGGAATTCTCGGCCTCGCCTACTCTATTCGTAAAGCGGGCTGGCCAATCCTTCTGCTCTGGCTGATTATCGCGGGAGTCTGCACCACTGCTTCGATGCTCTATGTTGCAGAAACCACCCTTCGTACCAAAAAGCCGATGCAGCTCCCTGGCTTGGCAGAACGTTATGTCGGTAAGCTGGGAGCGGTCCTTGTATTTATTTCGGTGTGCGCCAACTCCATCGGCTGTATGATTGCCTATACCAACGGAAGCGGAAACATTCTTTCCCAGCTGCTGGGCATCTCCCGCCCGATGGGAAGTTTGCTTTTCACCATTCCTGCGGTGCTGGTTGTTTGGTTTGGTCTGAAAGCCACCGGCATCGCCGAGAAATTTATCAGCACCGGCATGATTATCCTTCTCGCAGTGATCATCGGATTTTCTTTTATCTCCGGCAAGGCTGACCTCAGCCGCGCAATCTATACCAATTGGACCTACGCCGTACCGGTCTTTAACGTTGCCATTTTCTGCTATATTGCACAGTATGCAGTTCCTGAGCTTGCACGCGGACTGCGTCATGATCCAATGTCTCTTCCCAAGGCAGTCATCATTGGCATGACCATCACCGGTGTTCTGCTTGCCCTGGTTCCGCTTGCAGTCATTTCGCTGACCGGTGCTGAAAATGTTACTGAAGTCGCAACCCTCGCTTGGGGACAGGCGCTCGGCAGCTGGGCACTCTATGCAGCCAACCTCTTTGCCATCTGTGCTATGATGAGCTCTTATTGGGCGGTCGGCGGCTCAATGCTGACCAATATCGTCGATATGTTCAAATTTAAGAATGAACATGATACCAAGACCCGCCTGATTGCCATTGCCTGCGTGGGCCTGCCGCCCTTTATTCTGGCCTACAGCGGACTGATCGGCTTTGTCGATGCGATCTATCTGGCAGGAACCTTCGGAGGAGTCATCATGTCGATTCTTCCGGCCCTCATGGTCAACAGTGCCCGCAAGAACGGCGATATGGAGCCCGATTGGAAATGTGGATGGTACGCCTCCAAGAGCGTGCAGGCGGTTATTATCATTTTGTTCTGCGCCGCGGCTTGCTATGCCGTCTTCGATTTGCTGGGCTTCCTGCCCTCTGCATGGTAAACGCCGGTACTTGAAAGGAGACTGATTCTCATGCGCGTCATTCCCAAGGATCGCGTCATCTTCAGCTTTAACGCCAGTAATACTGCGAATTATGAGGTGGAAAACGGAGAAACGTTCTGGGTCGAAACCGACGACTGCTACAGCGGCCAGATTAAGAACAGCTCCGTCAAACGGCCTGACATTGATATTTCCATTATGGACTGTTCGGTAGGCCCGATCAGCATCAGGGGCGCGATGCCGGGCGACACCCTTTGTGTAGAGATTCTTGCCATTGAATTTGGAACGCAGGGAGTTATGGTTACCTCCAGAGGACTCGGTGTCCTGGGAGAGCGGATTACAGAACCGGATACCAAAATCATCCCGATCAGGGACGGCTTCGCCCACTTTTCGGATCGAATCCGCCTTCCCCTCACTCCAATGATCGGTGTGTGCGGTGTGGCACCCAAGCCGGGCCTCGACATCCACTGTGCCGTCCCGGGAGACCATGGTTCCAATCTGGACACCAAGATGGTGAAGGTTGGATCAAAGGTCTACCTCCCCGTTTCAGTGGAAGGCGCCGGACTTGCGGTGGGAGATCTGCATGCCTGCATGGGCGACGGCGAGCTTTCCGGTACCGGCATCGAAACTCCCGGCCGCATCTGCATCAAAACCACCATCTACCGCGATCGTCCGGTGGACCGCCCGGTTATCGAGACCGTTGACAGCCTCTACTTTCTGGCTTCTGCCAAAACGCTCGAGGAAGGCACTAAAATCGCGGTCAGTGACACCGTTGCCTTTTTGGAGCGCAAGTTGGAACTCAGTTTTCCTGACGCTTACCGGCTGCTCTCTGCCACTTGCGATATTCAGATCAGTCAGGTAGTCAATGATCTTGTAACTGTACGTGTTCACTGCCCTAAGTTCAACACTCGCATCGAAACACTTTAAGTGTGATGTAATACCGCCTTGGGCCGCTCTATTTTTCGAGCGGCCCTTTTTCTCTTGCGCAAGGGCCGGCAATGCATTAAAATAGAAAATAACAGGAGGCACCGGCATGATTGCAAAGCTCAAACAGTATTTCCCCTGCTGCTGGCAGGATACAGTGGTATTGACAATTTTGATGGCTTCGGCACTCGACATCTGTCTTCTTTTGCAGCCGCTCGGCACCAATGGATTGCATGTGCCGCTCGTGTTCGTTTTAGCGGTCCTGATTACCGCGGGCCACACCACCGGCTATTTGTATGGGATATTGGCCAGTGTCATTGCGATGTTCGGGGTGAACTTTGTCCTGACTTCTTATTTTTCCCTCCGCTTTTGGCTGGCAGGCTACCCCCTGACCTTCTTGACAATGTTTTCTGTGTCAATTGTAACCAGCACCTTCACCACCAAAACCCGCGAGCAGGAGCGAATCCGGATAGATGCCGAGCGCGAGAAGATGCGTGCCAATCTGCTGCGCGGCATAGGTCATGACCTCCGTACCCCCTTGACCTCCATCATCGCGGCAACAAACCTGCTGCTGGAGGATGGGAACCGTCTCGGTGAAGATGAGCAGCGGGAGATGCTGTGCAGTATCCGTGATGAGTCGGAGTGGCTGATCCGGATGGTGGAGAACCTCCTTTCGATCACCCGTTTTGACGGCGGTGCCGCCAAGCTGAAACGCGTTGACGCAGCAGCAGAAGAACTGATGGGGGAGGTCGCCATGAAGTTTCAGAAACGCTTTCCAGAGGTACGTGTCGATGCGGTCAGCCCGAATGAGCTTTTGATGATCTCAGCCGATGTGGTTCTGATTGAACAGGTGCTATTCAACCTGATGGAAAATGCCGTTCTGCATGGCCATGCCGATGCAATTACCCTTTCAGTCGAACCGGACGGCAAGAAAGCTCTTTTTCAGGTTGAGGACAATGGCTGCGGCATTGACGAGGCGCTGCTCCCTCATCTCTTCGAGGATTATGTCTATCAGATTACCGGAGAATCAAGCCATGACATGAAGCAAAATCTTGGAATAGGCCTTTCCGTCTGCATGGCCATTCTCAAGGCGCACAACAGCACCCTGCGCGCGCGGAATAAGACAGAAGGCGGCGCTGTGTTCAGTTTTATTCTCTCATAAGGAGGAAACCAGTTTGGAAGAGAAAAGCAGCATTCTGGTGGTAGAGGATGAGCGGATTATTCGCAATATGATCTGCACTGCTCTGACCAATAACGGTTATCAGGTCTACTCCACTGGCAGCGGCCTCAATGCCTGCGCACTGATCACCAGCCAGAGGCCCGATCTTGTCATATTGGATATCGGTCTTCCGGATATCGATGGATTTGAGATCATCCGTCAGGTTCGATCCTGGAGCCATTTGCCGATTGTCATTGTTTCGGCACGCACCCACGAACGAGACAAAATTGAGGCGCTGGATATGGGGGCAGACGATTACCTGACCAAGCCCTTCGGCACCGGCGAGCTGCTGGCTCGGGTCCGCACTGCCCTGCGCCATGCCCGCAACCAGCGGGAGGGCAGCGGGTCTGATGCGGTGCAGATATTCCGTGCGGGGGGCTTGATGATCGATTTTTCCCGTCATATTGTAACGGTAGACGGAAATGAGGTGCATCTCACCCAGAACGAATATAAAATCGTCTCACTTCTCGCACAAAATTCCGGCAGAGTTCTGACCTATGAGCTGATCCTCAAGGAATTACGCGGGGCAAAATCAAAATGTGATACGCAGACCTTGCGGGTCAATATGGCCAATATCCGCCGAAAGATCGAAAGAAATCCCGCACGTCCCACTTATCTCTTCACAGAGGTCGGCATTGGCTATCGGATGATCGAAGGGGAGTAAGGAAAACGAACCGCTTGCATCTTACCGGCGGATGGCAAGATTGCCGTTGCTCTTCCACTGGGTAAACGCACCAATTTGAGTACAGTCCATCGTTAAAATCAGACTTATTGCTCTCCGACAACAAGCTGTAACTTTCGCAACTGTCTGCCCGGAATATAAGCCGTTTCTTAATTGAAGTGCTTCACCCGAAATTTTGCCCGCGTTCTTCTGCCCATATAAAACCCGCCCGCTTTGAAAGTCTCCTTATGTTACTATAGATGCGGTAAAGCCCGGACAGTGATATGGATGGGTATTTTTACTGCTCTTTGCCACATGGATGGGTCACCATCCATGTGGCTTTCTTTGTAAGAAGAGAACCACCAGCAGTGCTGGTGGTTCTGAAAAGCTTTATCTATGCCCAGAAAAGAATTTGAGCGAAGCGCGGTTCCGTCCTGCTCTCGGGTGCGCCGGGCATCGGGCAGGGAGAGCGAGAGAGAAAAGGGAGGAAAAGGGCGGCCTGCGGGTCAAGCTGCGCAGATAACCAGGACGTCGCCTGCGAGGAGGAGGGTCTGGCCGTTGGGGATGATGCGCTCTCCGCTGCGCTTGACCATCACGATCAGGCTGTTGGGGCGGCGGCGAAGTTCTGAGATCTGCTTGCTGCAGTAGGAATCGCCCGGCTTTACAGTCAGTTCGGTCAGTGCAAGATCAAGGTTCCCTCGGTAAGCGGGTGCGCTGAGCACCGCCGTATCCCCAAGACGCAGCACCGTCTGTCCGTTGGGGATGAGGATTTCTCCGCCTCGCGCCAGCACGACGAGCAGCATGTCGTGTGGCAGTTCCAGCTCCTGGACCGGACGGTCGAGCCATGGATGATCTCCGTCAATCTCCACCTGGACCAGCTGCACCTCGGTTTCCTCGCTGTAGTCGTTGAAGGTTTTCATGACGTTTCCGCTGTTGTCGATCATGCGCAGCAGACGGGCGACCGCCGGGATCAGCGTGCCGGAGAAGGCGACCGAGAGAAGGACGATGCAGAAGACGATGTGAAACAGATCCTCCTCCGTGTAGGCGGAACCCACTGTCGCCATAATCGCAAAGACAATCGAGGAGGCGCCCCGCAGGCCCGCCCATGAGACGAGGAGCTGCTGGCGGATCGGGCAGCGCAGAGGAGTGAGCAGGAGAAAGACGGCGAGAGGACGCGCGGCGAAGCTCAGGAAGAGGGCGATCGCCAGGGCGGGCAGCAGGAACGGATGCATTCGGGAAGGATAGGAAAGCAGCCCCAGCAGGAAGAAGATAACGATCTGCATCAGTCCGGTCACGCCGTCAAAGAAGCTGACCAGTGACGTCTTGTTCTTGATGGGATTGTTGCCGAGGATGATGCCGACCAGATAGGCGCTTAAGTATCCGTTTCCCCCAATCAGAGAGGGCAGAGCATAGCTCAGAACGGCGACGGCAAGTACAAAAACGGCGTCAAATCCATCGGTGGAAAATTTGAACCGCTGCAGCATCCAGAGAGCGGCAAAGGCAATGCCGACGCCGCAGAGCAGCCCATAGGCGATCTGAGCGAGAATCATGCGGACAATCTGGCCGCCGCTGGTGCCCCCCTCCATCAGCGAGAGGACGACGGCGGTGAGCATATAGGCGCAGGGGTCGTTGCTGCCGCTTTCGACCTCCAGCAGCGAGTCGGTGTGGAATTTCAAACCCAGCTTTTTCGAACGAAGGATGGAAAAGACCGAGGCCGCGTCGGTCGAACCGAGGACCGAGCCGATCAGCATCCCCTCGAGCCAGCCGAAGCCCATCACATAATGGCAGAACAGCCCTGTGAAGGCGGCGGTCAGCGCGACTCCCAGCGTCGAAAGAAGGATAGCGGGGACCGCCACCGGCTTGGCCTCCTGCCATTTGGTGCCGAACCCTCCGTAGAACATGATGAAGATGAGGGCGATTGAGCAGAGCTGTTCCGAAAAGGCATAGTCGCCGAATTTAATTTTGACGACCCCGTCGATGCCGAAGAACATCCCGAGCAGGATGAAGGCCAGCAGCGCCGGTATGCCGAGCTTACTCGAGACACGGTTAAAAAACACGCAGGAGAGCGCCATAATTGCGATGATGCAAAGAGGAAGGGCCATGAAAGTTTCTCCTTTTATGGAATTTGCAGCGGAAATTCATTCGATGGGATAGGAAAGGACGGCTGGTTTCATCTCATGATAGGGGTCCCGGATGACGACCCGGCCGGGTTCATCCATTGAGAGGTCCAGAAGGTGAATCAGATATTTTCCAAAAGGGCTGACCGAAAATCCGGTATCAAAATCGGCCAGTTTATTTCCGGAAAAGTCAAAGAGAGCGAGCGAAACGGGCAGCGAAGTGAGCGTGGTTTCCCTGTCATTCAGTTCGAAGTGCCCGAAGGTGTTGAGACGGTAAGCGGTGAGAACCCGGTCGCTTTTCTGGTCGGCCGCAAGTCCGATGGTCAGATACTTGGGGGAGCAGATTTCTCCGCCAAGCACCGTCTCCCCGTAGTCAAAGGAGAGCTGCACTTCGTCCGGCAGGCCGGACGCCGCGTCATAGCAGGTCAGCGCAGAGAATGTGTTGGCCAGAATCCGGTCATTCCCCAAAAAGGTGATCTGGTCCATGATACTTCCGCTGTAAAGAAAATGAAGCGCCCCGTCCGGGCCGACCGAGAGATAATCGCATCCGCCGACCGACTCAAAACGGTCGAATTCTCCGGAGGTATAGACGGCATACCGTCCGTCCGGGCTTCGCGCAATTTCCGTTTGGAGCATATCGGTGCGGTAATGCCGCTCGGTTCGCTGGCTCCCCGACGCAAAATCCAGGGTGACGGTCAGCTTCGGAATGGTCAGCACTGCTGTTTTTGCCGCGGGGTCGAGCGCCGCCGACATCTCTGAGGAATAGGGCGTTTCGTTTCCGGGACCAAGATCATGGGGACGCTTCAGGCTGTAAAGCTCATTGCCGAAATCCGGGTCGGAAAGATCGAGCGGGATAATCCGGTTTGTCTTTGGCCCGGTCAGCTGGAACAACTCCTCACTCCGCTCCAGCTCCCGGTTATAATGGGTGCAGTTCTCCAGCAGGAAATCTCCCTCCCGGGCGATGGGATACCAATCCTCGACCTGGTAGCGGTAGCCGTTTGGATTTTCGCCGAGGATGGACAGCTTCTCATCGTCAAGAACCAGGGTGAATTTCCGCCGCAGGGGTTCTCCGCTGTATTCCGCGGGCATCTGCACTGAAAAGGTGAGCAGTCCCTCCTGCGCCTCCAGCCCGGAAAGGGGAAGACCGTGAATGGCAAAGCTGTTGCTCCATCCGCTGTCGCCCGCGCCGGTTTTCCGCCCCTGCGCGTCAAAGATCTGCCAGCGGAGGGCATAAAAAATGGAGTCGCTGGAAAAACGTTTATTGTAGGAGTCGGGGTGCTGCACCTCATAAACGACCGCTGTGCCGCCATCATAAGCGCATTCCCCGAGAATCCAATAGGGCTGGCCGGGGGCTTCCAATTCAGGCTCCAGAATGGGCTCCCTCTCGGCCTGAACAGACGGCTCGTGGGGAACGGAGATGGAAATAGCCTCCTCTTTCCCGGCACATCCCGCCAGAAGAAGGAGAGTCAAAACAAGCGAAATCATTCGAAAAATTTTCACGGCGGCACATCCTTTCTTTCAGAAGCGGTGTCGGGGTTCAGCTTTTTTACTGCCTTTCCGGAAATGTTTTTCGAAACTTTCCGCGTTCTGCCTGCAAATGCTTTCCCCGCAGGCAGAATCAATACCGCAGGCGTTTCCCGCGGCCTTTTGTCCATTGTACCACACCTTGCCCCTTTTTCCTAGGCGGCGGGTCATTTCGAACTGGATCTTTCCGTATGGAACTGCAGTGTACGGGAAAGACTAGCCGAATAGAGTTTCCGGTATTCAGTTTGTTTGGAAGCATGGCGGGCGGATTTTGGCCGAAATGTGATTGACGGTGGTTAAAATGGGGAATATAGTGGGGACAAAGACAGCGTCGTGCGGGTCAAAAAAGAGATGCCCGCGCTCACGACCATGACCAGGGAGGCCAGACATGATCTATACCGTAACCTTCAACCCCGCCCTCGATTATGTCGTGCGGGTGACGGACTTTTGCCTCGGCGCGACCAACCGCTGCGAGCGGGAGGAGCTTTACTGCGGCGGTAAAGGGATCAACGTCTCGCTGGTGCTGCATGAGCTGGGAATCCAAAACACGGCGCTCGGATTTATCGCCGGATTCACCGGCACGGCACTGAAACAGAAGCTGGATGCACACGGGATCACGACCGACTTTATTCTTCTGCCAAAGGGCTTTTCACGAATCAATATCAAGCTGAAAAGCGGGGAGGAAACCGAGATCAACGGCCGCGGGCCGCAGATTGACCCGCAGTCGCTTGAGGCGCTGTACCGAAAGCTCGATGCGCTGCGTCCGGGGGATACGCTGGTCCTCGCCGGAAGCATTCCGGCGACGCTCCCGGCCGATATTTACGAACAGATTCTCAGGCGGCTTTCCGGACGGGAGCTGCGTTTTGTGGTGGACGCCGCCGGCAGCCTGCTGGAACGGGTGCTGCCCTACCGCCCGTTTCTGATCAAGCCGAACCACCACGAGCTGGGAGAGCTTGCCGGAACTGCGCTTTCCCCCGGCGACGGGGAGCAGATTGCACAATGTGCGCGCAGGCTCCAGCGGATGGGGGCGCGCAACGTCCTTGTTTCGATGGCGGGCTTCGGTGCGCTGCTTGTCACCGAAACAGGCGAAGTGCTGCGTCAGAGGGCCGCGCAGGGCGTCCTCAAAAACTCGGTGGGCGCCGGAGACTCGATGGTTGCAGGCTTTTTGGCCGGATACTCGGAGAAAGGCGACTACCGGTACGCCCTGCGTCTGGGAACTGCGGCGGGCGGGGCAACTGCCTTTTCGGATGGGCTCGCAGCCCGCTCCTGCATCGAAGCGGTGCTGAAAACGCTCTAGCCCCCTTTTGCCCCGAATTTTCTTAGAAAGGATTTTTGCATATGCGGATTATAGATCTGCTTTCCCAAAATGCCGTCTGTCTCGGCGCCTCGGCCTCCGGCCGGGAGGAGGCGCTGGACCGTCTGATCGCGCTTCAGGGGAAGGCCGGAAATCTGAGCGATGCGGCGCGGTACCGCGCCGATCTTCTCGCACGTGAGGAACTCGGCTCTACCGCGATCGGAAACGGGATCGCGGTGCCCCACGCCAAAAGCGGCGCTGTGCTGCGCCCCGGCTTGGCGGCTATGACCGTGCCGGGAGGCATCGACTTCGGCGCGCCGGACAAGGCGCCCTCCGATCTCTTTTTTATGATCGCCGCGCCGGAGGGCGCGGGAGATTCCCACCTTGAAATTCTCTCGCGTCTGATGGTGATGCTGATGGACGAGCCGTTCTGTGAACGGCTCCGCCGGGCGCGCAGCCCCAAGGAGTTCCTTACCCTGATCGACGCACAGGAAAGGGAAAAATACCCTGAGCAGGCGCCGGAAAAAGCGAAGGGTTCCGACGGCCGTCTGGTGCTGGCCGTAACCGCCTGCCCGACCGGAATTGCCCACACCTATATGGCGGCAGAGGCGCTGGAGAAAAAAGGGCGCGAGCTTGGGGTGACGGTGCGGGCCGAGACGCAGGGTTCAGGCGGAGCGAAAAATGTTTTGACCCGCGACGAGATCGCAGCTTGTGCGGGGGTGATCATCGCCGCCGACAAGGAGGTTGCACTCGACCGCTTTGACGGCAAGCCGCTGCTCAAAGTCCCGGTTTCCGCCGGAATCAACCAGCCGGAGGAACTGATCCAAAAGATCCTTGCCGGCCAGGCTCCCGTTTACCGCCGTACCGGAGGCTTCCCGCAGCAGGACGGCGTACACGAGAGCGCAGGGCGTGCCGTTTACAAACAGCTGATGAACGGCGTTTCCCATATGCTGCCATTCGTCATCGGCGGAGGCATCCTGATTGCGCTTGCCTTTCTGTTCGATGCGGGCGCGCTCAACGAGGAAAACCTCTCGAATTTTGGTACGATCACTCCTCTTGCCGCCTTCCTGAAGAATATCGGAGGAGCGGCCTTCGGGTTTATGCTGCCGATTCTCGCGGGCTATATTGCGATGGCGGTCGCCGATCGCCCCGGTCTGGCCGCGGGTTTTGTCGGAGGCGCGCTGGCTGTTTCGGGCGCCACTTTTTCCCATCCGGCTGGCACCGACGTTTCCGCCGGATTTCTCGGGGCGCTGATCGCGGGGTTTGCGGCAGGTTATTTTGTCCTTGGGCTGCGGCGGTTTTGCGACCGGGTCCTGCCTGCCGCTCTGGAAGGGATTAAACCGGTTCTGATTTATCCGCTGGTTGGAATTTTGGTGATCGGCGTCGTGATGTGTGCCGTAAATCCCTTCGTCGGGATGTTGAATGCCGCTATCTTTGACGCCCTCGGCGCCATGGGCACCGCGAGCCGAGTGCTGCTGGGCTGTGTCCTTGCCGGAATGATGGCAGTCGATATGGGCGGCCCCTTCAACAAGGCGGCTTATGTGTTCGGCACCGCGACCTTGACCGCTGCGGCTGGACCTTCCGAGGTGATGGCGGCGGTGATGATCGGAGGGATGGTTCCGCCGCTGGCCATTGCGCTGGCCGCGAGCTTCTTCCCGGACCGTTTCACCCCCGAGGAACGCAAATCCGGGCCGGTCAATTACGTCATGGGACTCTGCTTTATCACCGAAGGAGCGATTCCCTTTGCGGCCTCCGATCCCCTGCGGGTCCTGCCCGCCTGCATCGCGGGTTCTGCGGTTGCGGGAGGAATTTCCATGGCTATGGGCTGTGCGCTGCCCGCACCCCACGGCGGAATTTTTGTCCTCCCGGTCATGACAGGGGTGCTCTGGTATCTTATCGCACTGGCGGCCGGCTCGGTGATCGGGATGATGCTGCTGGCGCTGCTCAAGAACAAACGGCCGGCCGGCACGACGCCTGCCCGGGGAGAATAAACCGCTGCGGCGGCGGAAAGGGAGCTTGCTTATGGTATCGAAAACACTTGCGGTAATCAACAAAATGGGCTTTCATATGCGCCCTGCCAGCCTCTTTGTAGGCGCTATGGCAAAGTACCCCGACACCGATATCCGGATTCTCCATAACGGTCGGGAGATCGATGGAAAGAGCATCATGAACCTCATGGCCGCCTGCATCAAATACGGGGCGGAAATCGAAATCCGCTGCAGCGGCAATCAGGAGCAGGCAATGCTGGCGGAAGCGGTGTCTCTGGTGGAAAACAAGCTGGGGGATTCCGACTAGTCGGAGGCCGGGAACAGGCAATACCGGCGGAAGCGGTATCTCTGCCGGAAAACAAGCCGGGGGATTCCGGCGAAGCGGTGCCGCCGGACAAAGACAGGGACGGAGGAACGGGTATGAATCAGGGAATCGGAGTTTCGGCGGGAATCGGCATCGGCAGGGCGGTGGTACTGCGCGGGGAGGATCTCGATTACTCCATGGTGGTGCCGAAGGGTTCCCGGGAGGAAAAACGCCGTCTGCATGAGGCGATCGCTTCCTTCCGGGAACGGACGGAAAGGGCTGCGGAGGAAACCCGCGCGCGGGCAGGGGAAAAGCAGGCGGAAATTCTGCTTGCGCAGATCATGATGATCGGGGACCCCTTCATGGTCAGCCAGATGGAGGATTTGATCGGTCAGGGAGCCTGCGCTGAAAAGGCGGTGGACACCGTCTGCGGGATGTATATCGAAATGTTCACCTCTGTGGAGGACGAGGTGACCCGCCAGCGTGCCACCGATGTGCGCGATATGCGGGCGAGGCTTCTGGGTCTGCTGCTCGGACAGCCCGTTTTTGATCCGCGGACGCTGCCCGCAGGTTCGGTTCTTGTTGTCCACGATCTGACTCCCTCCATGACCTCCGGCCTCGGGCGGGAACAGGCAGCGGCTCTGGTCGCTGAAACAGGAGGAATGACCTCACATTCCGCGATTCTCGCCCGCGCAATGTCGATTCCGGCCGTTCTGGGGCTTTCCGGCGTTACAGAGCGGATCGCCGACGGTGATCTGGTGATCGTGGATGGGACCGGCGGCGTGGTCCTGCCGCGTCCCGATTCCGAAACGCTGGACAGCTACCGTCTCAGGCAGGAGAAGCTTTTGGCTGACCGCGCCGCCCTTGAGGCGTTTCGGGAGGCTCCCACCCGGACGGCCGATCACCATGAGGTTCTGCTGTGCTGCAACATCGGTTCCGATCAGGATGTCAAGGCGGTGCTGGAGTCGGGCGGGGAGGGGATAGGGCTTTTCCGAACCGAGTTTCTCTTCATGGACCGCAGCGCCCCGCCCGGTGAGGCGGAGCAGTTTGAAGTTTACCGCCGGGTTGTGGAGACGGTAGGAGAGAGGGAGGTCGTGATCCGCACCCTCGATATCGGAGGGGATAAGGCGGTCGGCTATCTCGGGATGGAGCGGGAGGAAAATCCCTTTCTTGGCTATCGCGGTATCCGGTACTGCCTCGGCCGGCCGGATTTCTTTTCGGTGCAGCTCCGGGCGCTGCTGCGTGCCTCAGCCTTCGGGCGGCTCAAGATTATGCTGCCGCTTGTGACCTGTGCCGACGAGCTGCGGCAGACGCGCGCCATTCTTTCCAGGCTGATGGCTGATCTCGAACAGGAGGGGGTTCCGTTTCAGCGGGGGGTTCCGCTGGGAATCATGATTGAAACTCCGGCCGCGGCGCTGATCGCGGATATTCTGGCTCGGGAATCTGACTTTTTCTCGATCGGCACCAACGATTTGGTCCAGTATACAATGGCGGTGGATCGCGGCAACGGAAAGGTCGCCTATCTCTACTCTCCGCTGAATCCTTCGGTTCTGCGGTCGATCCGGTCGGTGATCCGCGCCGGACACGAGGCGGGGATTCCGGTGGGAATGTGCGGCGAATCGGCGGCGGACTCCCGCTTGATTCCTCTGCTTCTGGCTTTTGGACTGGATGAATTTTCGGTGGGAGCTTCCTTGGTTCTGGAGACCCGCCGCGCCATTTCACGCTGGACCCTGACCGAAGCCCGGCATCTTGCGGACGAAGTGATGAAGCTTTCCTCCGCCGACGGTATCGAGGCCTATCTGAGCGCGGCAATCGAGGATCGTCGTTAAACTGAACGCAAAAAAGCAAGCCCTCCGCGAAATTTCGCGGAGGGCTTGCTTTAGAGCCGCAGCTGAGTCCGGAAAGCTTCACAGGGCGAACATCGTCCGGCAGAGACGTTTTCCGGATGAGGTCCTGAAGATCTTCTCACAGGCAGACGCCGCCTGTTCCCGCCCCGCACCCGACTCATAGAGATTGACGAGAAAATCGGCCTCCAAAAGAATTTGATAGTCCGGGCCGTCCACCCCGGTATAGGTGTGGTGGCGGCTGACCAGATAGCAGACCCGTTCGATCAGGGACCGGTTATAGCCGAGCTGTGTCAGCATCTGCTCCGCTTCGGGAGGACTCTCCTTTTCCTGGAGCTTGCCGCTGCATTCGCCGTATTTCTGCTCGGCATTTCGAATGCCGATGTCGTGAACAATGGCGGCCGTCTCAAGGATGAGCCGGGTATCCCCGTCAAGCCCCTCCTCCTCACCGATCATTCGGGCAAAATGATAGACCTTGATGAAATGCTGAATTCGCTTCGAGTCTCCGCTGTAATAGGACATCATGCTGTGGAGCAGGCGGTTATGATTCAGATTCGATTCCTTCTTCTCCAAACGATTTGCGGCCGGGTCAGCCCAGCCCGAAGCGGCTTCGGATTTCTCCGACCTGATAAAGAGAGCCATAGGCGCAGATCACGTCACCGGGATCTGCGTCGGCAAGCGCCCGGCGAACCCCTTCCTGAATGGAGGAACAGGCAAACGCCTCGATACCGTGCTCCTCCCGCAGTTCGCGGGCCAGCTCTTCGGCGGGGAGGGCGCGCGGGCTTTCGGGGGTAACAGTATAAAACCGCTTTGCGAGGGGCAGCACCGGACCGAGAATGCCGCGGCCGTCCTTGTCGGCGAGCACCCCGGTCAGGAAGGAAACCTTCTTCCCGGGAAACAGTGTACCGAGGGTATCCGCTACTGTGCGGGCACCCTGCGGGTTATGTCCTCCGTCGACGATAAAGACCGGATTTCGGGACAGCACCTCGAACCGTCCGGCCCAGCAGGCATTCCGCAGACCGGTGCGGATCGCTTCGGACGGAATCCTCCATCCTCTCTCCCGAAGAACCAGCGCCGTCTCGATGGCGGCGGCGGCGTTCTGCCGCTGGTGCGCCCCCACCAGTGAGAGGGTCAGCTCTTCCCCCCCGTAGCAAAACCGCTCTCCATCCAGGGTCGTCCGACAGTCCGTAAAGAGGACGGCCGGGTCGGCGACGGCCAGCGGGACACCCAGCGCATCGCAGTGCGCCCGGATCACTTCGGCGACCGACGTCTGCTGTACAGCCAGCACCGCCGCGCTGCCTGCTTTGATGATGCCCGCCTTTTCAGCGGCGATTTTTTCCACCGTATCTCCGAGGTATTCGGTGTGGTCGAGGCCGATGGCGGTGATCACCGCCGCCTCGGGAGGATCGATGACATTGGTTGAGTCGAGCCTGCCGCCCATTCCGACCTCCAGTACAACAATGTCGCAGCCGCGCCGCGCGAAAAATTCCAGACCGATACAGGTAACAAGGTCGAACTCACTCGGATGGTCTGCCATCGCCTCCGCAAGCGGCCGAACAAAAGCGGTGATTTCATTGAGCTCCCGGTCGGTAATTTCATCCCCGTTGACCCGCATCCGTTCGTGGAAGCGCATCAGATAAGGGGAAGTAAACAGCCCGGTGCGCAGGCCCGCCGCCTCAAGAATCGAAGCAGTGATGGCTGCGGTTGATCCCTTGCCGTTGGTTCCGGCGATATGGACAAACTTCAGCCGTTTCTGGGGATCGCCCATCCGATGCAGAAGCTCCCGCGCGCGGTCGAGCGTGGGGCGTTTTCCCTTCCAGCTGACATTGTGAATATAAGCAAGTGCTTCGCATTGCTGTGCCATTTTATCATCCTTCCCGCCATCAGGAGATTCTCTGTGCGGACTTTATGATACCACATTGCCGAAAAAAAGAAAAGCGGCTTTCCTGCCCTGTGTTTTCTGCCTTTTTTCATAAAAATCAATGGACAGTATTGAAATAATTGTTCGGGACATACTAGCTATTCCCGTCAGATCATGGTAAAATAAAACAAATAGAACCGAAAGTAAGAAGGGGGATTTCAGCGATGAGGGTAAAAATCGGTATCAATGGATTTGGGAGAATTGGGAGAGTCGTCCTACGGCAGGCGCTTTCCATGCCGGAACGTTTTGAGGTCTGTGCCGTCAATTACCGGAATGTGGATTTGGAGTATATGAAGTACATGATGAAGTACGACTCCACCTTCGGCCGCTATCCCGGAACAGTCGAAGTTACCGGCAAAGGACTTTCGTTCAACGGGGTTGAGATCCCGGTCTTCAGCGAGGCGGATGCCGCCAACGTCCCATGGGGTGAGGTGGGAGCCGAGTACATCATCGAATCGACCGGCGCCTATGTCACGGCCGAAAAGGCGGCGGCTCACTTTGTGGGCGGCGGCAAGAAGGTCATCATCACCGCTCCCGCGAAGGACCAGTCTCCCACCTTCGTCATGGGGGTCAATCATCAGAATTATACCAAGGATATGAAGGTCGTTTCCAATGCTTCCTGCACCACCAACTGCCTGGCGCCGCTGGTCAAGGTGGTCAGCGACGAGTTTGGGATTTTGCAGGGCCTGATGTCCACCATCCATGCGGCGACCGCCAAGCAGAAGGTGGTCGATGCCCGCTCGATGAAGGACTGGCGCACCGGCCGGTCGGTTTTTGGCAACATCATCCCTTCCACTACCGGTGCGGCCAAAGCCTGCGGACTGGTCATTCCCGAGGTCAAGGGCAAGCTGACCGGTATGTCCTTCCGGATTCCCGCTGCCGATGTCTCGGTGGTCGATCTGACTGTGCGCCTCGCCAAACCGGCCACCTATGACGAGATTTGCGCCGCAGTCCGGCGCGCTTCCGAAACCACGATGAAGGATGTCATCGCCTATTATGACGAGCAGGTGGTTTCGCTCGATTTTCTTGGGGACACCCACACCTGTAATTTTGATGCCAGCTCGGGTATCATGATCGATGACAATTTTGTTAAGCTCCTGGCGTGGTATGACAACGAATGGGGCTACTCAAACAAAGTTCTCATGCTTGCCGAACATATGGCCCGGGTCGATGCACAGTAAGAGTCCATTTACATGCGGATTTTTAGAGCATTTCTCTTTTACGGAGGATATTCGTCCCAGCGGGGTGCGGCGGACAGACTGCTGTAAATAGGATAACGGTAAGAGATTTGGCAGACCCAGCGTACCGCAACGGCTTTCTGCAAAAGATCAAAGGCGCTCTTTTCTTTCTCGTAAAAAGAGAAAGAAAAGAGCGCCTTTTTATTTCTGTGCAAAACGGAAAATTCATTTTTGATAGCCGGTGCCCAAGCTGAGAACCTGTATTCACAAAAGCCGACTCAAGTAGTAAAATAAACACATGAAAAGAAGCGATAAAGTGCGGCAGGCGTACCCGAGCAACCTGACAGATGCACAGTGGGCAGTGATAGAACCACTCTATTCCGGGATGCGAACGTACAAGTGGAGCAAGCGGGAATTGACAAACGCGGGGCTGTACTTCGTGAAAACAGGGTGCCAGCGGCGGCATCTGCCGCACGATTTTCCGCCCTGCTCGACCGTACACAGCTTCTGCCGACGCGCACGTCTGAGCGGGCTGTGGGGGAAGATCTTGCAGCATCTGGTCAAAACATCCCGGGAGAAAGCCGGGAGCAAAGCGGAGCCAAGCTATGCGATCCTTGATTCCCAGAGCGTCAAAACGACTGGTGCGGCAAAGGAACGCGGGATAGATGGTGGAAAAAAACGAAAGGCAGGAAGCGGCACATCGTCGCAGACACATTGGGAAATCTGCTGGCGGTGGTGGTGCATGCCGCAAATATCCACGATACAAAGGCTGGGATCATGCCTGCAAAGCAGGCATGTAAGAGGTATCCATCCATTGAACGCTTTTGCGCCGATGCGGGATACCGGGGGACTTTTACGTTTGATGCCAGTCAGACTCTGGGGCGTGGTGTTGATATTTCTGAAAAAATCAAGCCTCACGAATGAGAGAAGCTTCCCTGGCGCTGGATTGGGGAGCGGACACTTGCTTGGCTCAATCATTCCCGCCGCCTTAGGCCGCCTTAGTAAGGACTATGAGATACTGACCTCTTCCGCCGAAGCTGTCATTATGATCTCCCATGCCCACACCCTTCTCAATCGCTTGTGAATACAGGTTCTAAGATTTTTATTCATTTTGTGGCTTACATATGTTTTACGGATTATTGGTTTCACACATTACATTTCATAAGTATACCTAATAGTGTGGAAAACAAAAACTAAAGAAAACATGGAGGAGATCCAAAATGAAGAAAACTATTACAGTTTTGCTTGCTCTGTGCATGTTACTGAGCATTTTTACAGGTTGTTCCACCAAGCCGCAGACGCCGAGTGAGGCTTCGCAACCTAATTCCACTGCACAGCCTACCACCAACAACCCCGTAGATAATGTGACAGATGTGGAAGCTCCCACCGCACCCAAGTACGTATTCCTGTTCATCGGCGACGGTATGAGCTATCCTCAGTTCCAGGCAGCTGCTGACTATCTGGGCGCTATCGTTGACGATGATTACGAAAGAGCTCTGCCCAGCACCAAGTATGACGCTCGTGAGGGCGCTGTACTGGACGGTCCTGTGGCGCTAAACTTTATGGATTTCGAGGTTGCAGGTTCCGCTGTGACCTACGATTCCTGCTCCTTTGCTCCGGATTCCGCTTCCACCGCCACCTCCATTGCTACCGGCAAGAAGACCTACTCCGGTATGATCAATGTGGACGAAAGCGGTGCTACCCCCTATGAGACCATTGCAGAAAAGCTCCACGCACAGAAGGGGTGGAAGATCGGCATCATCAGTTCCGTCAACCTGAACCACGCTACTCCCGCCGCCTTCTACGCCCATCAGGCCAGCCGGAACAACTACTATGAGATCGGTCAGGAACTGGTGGAATCCGGCTTCGAGTATTTCGCCGGCGGCGGTCTGAAAAAGGTCACCGGCAACGACAAGGACAAGACCAGCCTGTACAATCTGGCAGAAGCTGCCGGCTACAAGGTTACTTACACGCAGGCTGATGCAGAAGCCATCACCGCTGCCGATGGTAAGATCATTCTGATTGACGAGCATTTGGCAGACTCCGATGCCATGGATTACGACATGGACCGTAATGACGGCGAATGGGCGCTGGCAGATTATGTTGCCAAAGGCATTGAGACTCTGGACAACGATAACGGCTTCTTCATGATGTGCGAGGGTGGCAAGATCGACTGGGCTTGCCACGCTAACGATGCAGGTGCTACCGTTACCGATACTCTGGCAATGGCTGAAGCAGTACAGGTCGCTGTGGACTTCGCCAAAGAGCATCCCGAAGAAACCCTGATTCTGGTTACCGGCGACCATGAAACCGGCGGTCTGACCATCGGGTTTGCCGGTACGGACTATGACACCTATCTGGATACTCTCGCCAACCAGACTATTTCCTACGCCCAGTTCGACGAACAGTATGTCAGCAAATACAAGGAAAACGGTACCTCATTTGAAGACGCCATGAAGGATGTGGAAGCCCTGTTCGGCCTGAAGCTCACCGGCGCGGAGGATGACCGGCTGGTGCTGACTGAGTATGAGACCCAGCGCCTGCGTACTGCTTACGACATGATCATGAGCGACTACAGCGCTGATGACTTCACCCAAGAACAGTATGTTCTCTACGGCACCTACAACCCCTTCTCCGTCACCGTGACTCACATCCTGAACAACAAGGCAGGCGTGGACTTCACCAGCTACTCCCACACGGGACTGCCTGTTGCAGTCTTTGCCGACGGTGTCGGTGCCGAAGATTTCGGTGGCTACTACGATAACACCGAAATTTTCAACAAACTGGCAAATCTGCTGGAAGTAAAGTAAGCGAATGACTGAAACAATACAGGGGGCGTATCCACGCTCCCTGTATTGTGCGTATGGAGTGCAAAACAAATGCTTCAAAGACTGAAAACAAACAAAACCCTTGGACCGGTGGTGCTGTGGCTTCTTCTGCTGGTGGTGCTTCTGCTGCTGCCCACGGGGTATGAGAGCGCCCTGTCTTACAGAAACGCCGACCGGGTAGTCGCGCTGGTGCTGTCCACGGACGAAAGCGACATTGTGGACACCGGACTGGTACGCAGTGGTGAACAGCGGTGTCAGGTACGGATTCTGGCGGGACAGTTCAAGGGCACAGAATGCACCGCTGTCAATCGCCTCAACGGCTCGCTGGCGGAGGATAAGCTCTTCGCACTTGGAGATAGGGCGTTTGTGGTAGTCAGTCATTCCAGCGGTGAGATTACCACGGTGTATATGACAGACCACTTCCGACTGGATAAGGAAGTGATTCTTGCCGGATTGTTTCTGCTGCTGCTCCTGTTGTTTGCCAGAGGTACGGGACTGCGGGCAATTCTGTCCTTTGTCGATACGGTTCTGTTGCTATGGAAGGTGCTAATCCCCAGCTTGCTGAAAGGCTGGAATCCGATTTGGGTTTCTCTGGGGCTGGTATTGGCGCTTACATTTTTGGTACTGAGCCTGATCTACGGTTGGGATCGTCGGTGCATGGCAGCTACTGCTGGTGCAGCTCTTGGAATAATGGTAACAGCGGTGTTGGGTTATTTCTTTACCGACCTGTTTCAGATCCACGGAGCTGTAATGGAATCCAGCGAAAGCCTGCTGTATGCTGGATACCAGTATCTTGATTTAACAAAAATCTTTGTAGCATCCATTTTCCTCGGCTCCTCCGGTGCCGTGATGGATTTATCCGTGGACATTTGCTCCTCTGTTTACGAGGTTGTGCAGAAAAAGCCGAATATTTCTGCAAAGGAAGCGATTTTCTCCGGTTTCGCCGTCGGTCGTGCTGCCTGCGGCTCTACCACCACGACTCTGCTGCTTGCCTATTCCGGTAGTTACATTGCTCTACTCATGGTTTTCATGGCACAGGGTACGCCGGTGGCACTAATGCTCAACTATAAATATGTGGCAGCGGAGATCGTCCACACCATCGTCGGCTCTTTTGGCCTGGTGACAGTAGCACCTCTGACTGCCATCACCAGCGGTATGTTGCTGACGAAGCGTAAAAGCATAGATGCAGATAAGGAAGGAAAAAATGATTGATTTTAACAGCAAAAAAGATTTATATGTGATATGGACGGTGTTATCTACCATGGGAACCGAATGTTGCCCGGTGCGATAGAATTCATAGATTGGCTTCAACGGGAAGATAAAGAATATCTGTTTTTGACAAACAACAGTGGCTATACCCCCCGAGAATTGCAGCAGAAACTGGCTCGTATGGGATTAGATGTTTCCGAAGAGCATTTTTATACCAGCGCACTCGCAACAGCGGCCTTTTTGAAAGAACAAGCACCAGGATGCTCTGTCTATGCGATTGGAGAGGCGGGATTATTCAATGCGTTGTATGACGCAGGGATTATGTTGTATGACGCAGGGATTATAATGAACGATGTGAATCCGGATTATGTCATCATGGGTGAGGGTAAATCCTATTCTCTCGACACGCTGACCAAAGCAGTTAACCTCGTTCGCAATGGTGCAAAACTAATTGGTGCAAATTCAGAACCTGTATTCACAAGCGATTGAGAAGGGTGTGGGCATGGGAGATCATAATGACCGCTTCGGCGGAAGAGGTCAGTATCTCATAGTCCTTACTAAGGAGGCGGGAATGATTGAGCCAGGCAAGCGTCCGCTCCACAATCCAGCGCCAGGGAAGCTTCCCTTCTACCCCTTTTTTCTTAACGGGATCTGAAGCCAAAATGAATTGAAACTTCCAATACTCCCTGTCATAATATAGAAAAGAAAAGTGTACATCTCGTAGAATTTGCAAAATTTCACTTGGGGAGGCGCATGGATGGGAGGACAACTGAAGACAAAAATCAATGAATCTCTGGCTTCGGTACTGCCGATTACAGGGATTATTCTGCTGCTGAGCATTACAGTGGCGCCGCTGGATGCCGGGGTGGTCGTGCTTTTTTTGTTCGGATCCATCCTGTTGGTGTTCGGTATGGGACTTTTCACTCTCGGTGCGGATATGGCGATGCTCCCGATGGGAGAGAGAATCGGCGTGCAGATCAGCAAAGGAAAACGTGCGCCGCTTTCCCTCGCGATCTGTTTTCTTTTGGGACTGCTGATTACAGTAGCCGAGCCTGATCTGACGGTACTCGCGACCCAGATTCCGACGATTCCCAATATGACCCTGATTCTGGCCGTAGGCGTCGGGGTGGGAGCCTTCCTTGCCATTTCGATGCTGCGGATGCTGCTCCAAGTCCGTCTTTCCCATCTGCTGGTATTTTTCTACGCGGTCGTTTTCCTTGTGGCCACCTTTGCGCCGAACAGCTTCATTCCGGCGGCCTTTGATTCGGGCGGAGTCACCACCGGGCCGATTACCGTCCCCTTTATCATGGCATTCGGCATCGGCATGGCGTCCATCCGCAGCGACAGGCGTTCGAGTGAGGACAGCTTCGGTTTGATTGCGGTGTGCAGTATTGGACCGATTCTCTCGGTCCTGCTGCTTGGCATCTGTTATGAACCCTCTGCTGAAACGAGCGCGGTTTCGTTTTATGAAATTATTACCACGAAGGACGCGGTGGGAGCATTCGGCGGTGCGCTGGTCCTCTATCTGCGGGAGGTGGCTGCGGCGCTTCTGCCTATCGTCGGGATTTGTTTTCTGTTCCAGTTGATTTTCCGGCGATTCCAACGCGCGCAGTTGCATCGGATCGTTGTCGGTTTTTTCTATACTTATGCAGGGCTGGTCTGTTTCCTGACTGGCGTGAATGTCGGATTTATGCCGGCCGGCCAGCTCATCGGCGGAGAAATTGCCGGAAGCAGCTGCCGCTGGCTGCTTGTTCCGATCGGGATGCTGGTCGGATATTTCATCGTCGCAGCCGAACCGGCTGTGCACGTCCTGAAAAAACAGGTTGAGGAAATTTCCAACGGTTCGATCACCCAGAAATCAATCGGACTGGGACTTTCAGCCGGTGTTTCGGTTTCGGTCGGCATCGCGATGCTGCGGATTTTGACCGGGATTTCGATCCTCTGGTTCCTCGCCCCCGGGTATATCCTTTCGTTGGTCATCAGCTTTTACGTTCCGCCGATCTATACCGGAATCGCCTTCGACTCGGGCGGAGTGGCCAGCGGTCCGATGACTGCGACCTTTCTGCTGCCGCTTGCGATGGGCGCATGCGGAGCACTTGGCGGAAATATGATGACCGACGCCTTCGGAATTGTGGCAATGGTTGCAATGACTCCGCTGATTACCATCCAGACGATCGGCCTGATCGCGGAGCTGCGCCGCCGAAATGCCGGAAAGGATCTGGTCGGTCAGCTTTTGAATACGGAGGACTGCATCCTGTATTTTGATCTGGAAGAAACGGTGCCCCGGCCATAGGGGAACAAATGAAGGGGGAAAGTTTCATGCAGCAAGCCCGTCCGGAACCCATGTGGATGATTGTTTCGATTGTCGAGCGGGGACGCGGCCGGCCGCTCGTCGAGTTCTATACAGCCCGGCAGATGACAGCGCATCTTCTTTGTCTGGGTCAGGGCACTGCTTCGTCTGAAATGCTCAACCTTTTGGGGCTGGGAGCAAGCGAAAAGGATGTGCTTCTGAGCATCGGCTCGCGGGACAGCGTGCAGAGGGCGATGCAGGCGATGAGCAACCGGAATCTCGGCTGTCCCGTCCGGGGGCGCGGTGTGGTCTTCTCCGTTCGGCTGACGGGGATCAACGCTTTGCTTGCGGCGGCGGCCACCCTTGCCCGGGCGGGCATCGAGCCGCCGCAATCCGAAACAGAGGAAAAGGGGGAATCCATGATGCAGCAAAATTCACATTCACACAGCCTGATTCTGATTTCGGTGAACCAGGGATATACCGATGCGGTGATGGATACCGCGCGCCGGGTCGGCGCTACGGGCGGGACGATTATCCGGGCGCGCTGGGCCGGAGCACAGCCGCTCGAACAATTTTACGGCATCACCCTTCAGCTGGAAAAAGAAGTGATCGCAATTCTCGCCGGGGAGCGGGAACGCCGTTCCATCATGGAGGCGGTTAATCTGCACCATGGCCTCAAAACCGATGCGCAGGCGGTGATTTGTTCGATGGCGGTCGAAGAAGCCCTGAAGCTGAACTGATTCCGTTTCCCTCTTTTTCAGATCCGCTGGGCAGAATGCAGTGATGTTGCGGATAAAATTTGGCTTCACGAAGGCGGAAAACCGGTTGACCGGTTTTAAAAGAAATGCTAAAATAATAATTAATATCAAAATCAGAGAGAGGGAACAGCGATGAATGAAAAAGCACTGCAAAAGCTGAGCTATGGATTGTATTTAATTTCCACCGAGCACGAGGGGAAGGCGGCAGGCTGTGTCGTCAATACCTTTACGCAGGCGACCTCGTCTCCCGCGCGGGTGACCGTGGCCATCAACAAAGGGAACTTTACCACAGGGATGATTCAAAAATCCGGAAAGTTTACTGCCGTCGTTCTCGCACAGGACGCGGGCATGGAGCTGATCGGCAGATTTGGGTTCCGCAGCAGCAGCGACCTCGACAAGTTTGAAGGATGGAAGACCGCTGTCGGTAAAAATGGCGTTCCCTATGTAGCCGAGCAGGTGGTTGCGCAGTTTGAATGCCGGGTGATCGGCGAACTCGACGCCGGAACCCACATTGTTTTTCTGGCCGACCTGCTGGAAGGCGAGCTTCTCGAAGACGGCGAGCCGATGACCTATGCCTATTACCACCAGGTGAAGAAGGGCAGAACCCCTCCCAAAGCGTCGAGCTATGTGGAGGAGCCTGCGGCGGGGAAGAAGAAGGGCTTCCGCTGCAAGGTCTGCGGCTATTTTATTGAGGCCGACAGTCTCCCTGACGACTTCATCTGTCCGGTCTGCAAGCATGGCCGGGACGCCATGGAGCCGGTCGAGCCCTGAATGCATAAAAGCTTATTTCGAAGCTTGGACGAGCCGCCACGTGATGGAGCCGGTTAAAGTCTTCTGTACCGTACCGGCGCGCCGGGGGAATTTTCCTCCGGCGCTGCTTTTTAGGGAAAAAGACTGACGCGCGTTTTCTGAAAGATGACGATTTTGCAAACTTTCTCCGATTTCCTTTGCAAACGGAGAAAGTTTTAGTATAATGGAAATCAAACCGGTGGAATCATTGGGCGGCCCCAAGGCTTTACCGGCTTATTTTGTTTGCCCGCTGGCGGATGCCAGAGAATCAAACGGGATGAGAGGAATGACAGGATGGCACCATATCTCCTTTTATTGTTTTTTGTCACTGCGGCAGGCTTCCTTTTCTGTGAACTGAGGAAGTCGCGGCGCAGCGATCTGCTCTTTCTGCTTGTCACCTGTACTGTGATGTTTGCGATGTCTTCGCTGCGCGGAATTACGGTGGGGGTGGACAACAAGCTCTACTACCTGCCTTACTTTGAGCGGATGGCGGCAAGCGATATTTCTTTTCTGTGGAGCGCTGAAAACGTCTACCGCAGCGAGCCGGGCTACAGCCTGCTCGTCTATCTGATTTCTCGTATTTCGGATAGTCCGACCGTGTTTTTTGCTGTGCAGGCGGCACTTGCCATCGGCTTGACCGCCGCGCTGGCGTGGTTTTATTCATCCTCGGTCTGGATCTGCATCTTCACATTTGTGAGCTTTGGCTTTTTCGGCTACACAATGGTGACGCTGCGTCAGCAGCTTGCCATCTGCATCGCCCTTCTGGCGATGCCCTGGCTGCAAAAAAAGCGTCCGGTTCCTTATTTCCTGATTGTTGCATTGGCCGCGACCATTCACAAGAGCCTTTGGATTCTTGTGCCGCTTTATGTTCTGGCATGGATTCCCTTCAATTGGAAGTCGGTCTCCGCATATGCCGCGGGCACCGTTGTGTTGCTGATCTTCACCGACCCGATCCTCGATTTTGTGACTAAATTCATCTACAAGATCTATACCGCCGACAACTACTACCGCGCGGTCGGCCGTGATATTCAGACGGCGGTTGTCCCGATGCTGCTGTTCCTCGCGGTGCTGCTGCTTCACAAACGGCTGCTCCGGCGCAATCCCGGGAATCTTCCGTTGATGAACTTTTCCGCCTATGCCTGTTTCTTGTTTCTTCTCACCTTGAAGTCTTTTATTTTCCAAAGGCTGGCGCTTATTTTCCTGCCGGTTGCGGTGCTGCTCCTGCCGGAAATCCTCAATGCGTCCGGACCGATGCCGGACAAGCTGGCTGAACTCGAACGGCTCAAGGCGGAGGGCCGGGGACGTAAGCCATCCTCAAAATACACCCAGCTCAAGGGGCAGCTGCGCGACGAGATGACCCTGTATTACAGTGCAATGGGCTTTATCCTTTTTATCGGCTGGCTCTACTATCTCTTCCTCGTGGTGGGCAACCGCCTGCTGCTGGTTCCGTATACCACCATCTTTTAACGGAATGCGCGGCCTGAGCTGGACAGCTTCGGTGCGCGGAGCTGTCCGCCGCTGTCCGGAGCTGTCCTCCCGGGGCGGCGGATGCTTCTTTTCTGTTCGATCGGAGGGTTTATTTTGATCCGTCAAAATCAAAAGGCTCTGAATCTGATTCTTGTGCTGACCGATGCGGCGCTTTGCTTTTCGGCGATGCCGCTGGCCTACCTGATCCGTTTTCTGGGACAGAGAGATTATGGTCATCAGGTTCCGCTTTCCTTTTACCTGCGGATGATGCTGGCGGCAGTTCCGGTTTATCTGCTGCTTTACCGTGCCTTTGATCTGTACACCTCCTTTCGGAGAAAACGGATCATCAATGAGGCGGGCAAGGTTATTCAGGCTAATTTTTGCGGCTTACTGTTGCTTTTCGTCCTTTCCTATCTGAGCAAAGAGGTCCACTCCTCCCGCTCGGTGCTGCTGCTCTTTGCCGTCATTAACACCATCTTCAGTCTTGCGCTGCGGGTTACGCTGCGCAAAATTCTGCGTGTCATGCGCAAGGCAGGGCGCAATCTGAAGCACTTTCTGGTGGTCGGATGGAATGAAAATTCCGCGAACTTCTGCCGCAGAGCGATCTCCAACAAGGCGCTCGGCTGCTATATCGACGGCTATTTTCATGACGGAGGGCCGCAGCGGTTCGAAGAGGCGGTTCCCTGCCTCGGCTCCCTGGCCGAGTTTGAGAACTATCTGGCGGATCATCCGGTGGATGAGGTGGTGATCTCGCTCGATTATGAGGACTATCCGCGCCTGCAGCACCTGCTGGAGATCTGCGAGAAGGAAGGGGTTACTTCCAGTCTGCTCCCCTTTTTTGATAAATACATCCCGGCCAGGCTTTATGTCGAGGATTTTGAGGGAATGCCGCTGATCAACCTGCGGCGTATCCCGCTCGACAGCTTTATGAACAGCTTCTGCAAACGGTGCTTTGACATCTGCGGCTCGCTGGGCCTGCTGCTGGTCCTCTCGCCGCTGATGCTGGTTGTCGCGCTTCTGGTCAAGCTTACCTCGCCCGGTCCGGTCTTTTACCGGCAGGAGCGGGTGGGCCTGAACCGGCGTCCCTTTTTGATGTATAAGTTCCGCTCGATGAAGGCCGAACAGAATGGCGCGGACAAGACGGCATGGAGCACGAGAGAGGATGACCGCCGCACCGCTTTCGGAAGCTGGATGCGCAAGTACAGCGTGGACGAGCTGCCGCAGCTCTGGAACGTTCTGCGCGGGGATATGAGCCTGGTTGGTCCGCGCCCCGAGATCCCCTATTTTGTCGAAAAATTTAAGGAAGAGGTTCCGCTCTACATGCTCAAGCATCTGGTCCGGCCCGGCATCACCGGACTGGCCCAGATCAGGGGCTGGCGGGGAGACACCTCGATTGTTGAGCGGATCAAATGCGACATTGACTACATCGAGCATTGGACCTTTCTGCTTGACATCAAGATCCTGCTGCTGACTTTGACACGAGGGGTGGTGAACCGCAGTGAGTAATCCGCGGAAAATTAAAGTGCTGATGGTCGCCGAGGCGACTGGCGGAGGAGTGAGAAGGCATCTTCTGGACCTGCTGGAGGGCCTGGACCCCGCGCGCTTTTCCCTTGGACTGGTCTACGGAACCGACCGTGCGGATTCCTGCTTTCTTGATGCGCTTCCCCGGCTCACCGGGACAGTCGAGCTTTTCGCGCTGCCCGCCCTTGGCCGGGAGCTGTCTCCGGTGCGGGATGCGAAGGCGCTCTCTGGAATTGTCCGGGCGGTCCGCGCCTTTTCCCCCGACGTCCTGCACTGCCACAGCTCCAAGGCCGGCGCGCTGGGGCGGCTGGCCGCGATGATCTGCGGGGTCAGGACGGTCTTTTATACCCCTCATGCCTACAGCTTTGAGAACCCGGCGCTTTCCGCAGGCAAACGGGAGTTTTACCGCCGAATCGAGCGCGCCCTGAGCCGGATGGCAACCACCGCGACCCTGACTGTTTCCGAAGGGGAACGGGATTGTGCGCTTCGGGCCGGAATCGATCTCCCCGGAAAATTCCGCGTCATCTATAACGGTGTGGAGGAAGCGCCGGAGCGGGAAAACCGGCTGCGTCCGATGCTTGGGATGCCGGATGCGGCGCCGCTTGTCGGATGTGCCGCGCGGCTTGACAGCCAGAAGGACCCCATGACCTTCCTCGAAATCGTGAAGAAGGCGGCCGAAAAGAAGGCACGCGTCTCCTTTGTCTGGATTGGCGACGGCCCAATGGCGGAGGAGCTGCGGCAAAAGCGGGATGAGCTTGGCTTGCAGAAGCGGCTGCTGATGCCGGGCTTTCTGCCCGATGCCGACCGGCTGGTGGGGGAGCTGGATTACTATCTCTCGACCGCGCGCTATGAGGGGATGCCCTACGCGCCGCTTGAGGCGCTGCGCGCCGGAGTTCCGGTGATTGCAACCGATGTGACCGGGAATCGTGAAATTGCGCTGCCGGGACGCAGCGGGCTGCTTTTTCCGGCCGGAGACGGAGCGGCGGGCGCGCGGCTTCTGCTTGCGGAACTGAAGGTTCCCACTCTGTCGTCAGCGGATGCGAGGCAGGTCTTTGAGGAGCGGTTTACCCGGAATTCGATGCTTCATGCAATCGAGACGCTTTATCAAGAGTCGGCGGCTTCGGCAGTGCCGCAGCCGGTCGGCACCTGAAACTGATTTTGCTCCAATGCCCCGCACGGCCTTCCGGCGGGGCGTTTTTGGGATTGACGAAAGCACACCGGCGGTGTTCGCGGCGAAAAATCGCATCCTTTGGCCAAAAAACAGCCCTCCCGCGAAAAAGGGGTTTGCATTCACCGGGGCCCTCGTGGTATACTATTACATTATTGGCTATTTGTTCATCTGAAGCATAAAGGAGGGCGGAAAATGACGCCCAAAGAAGCCGCCGCCGCGCGCTCTGCCGAGCTGCGCGGACTGATTGAGCGGTGCAACTATGAATACCATGTTTTGGATAATCCCACCCTCGAGGATTTTGAATATGACGCATTGACCCGGGAGCTTCGGGCCATCGAGGCCGAATATCCCGAGCTGGCGACCCCGGATTCCCCGACCCAAAAGGTGGGCGCCCCCATTCTGGAAAATACCTTTGCCCCGGTGCGGCATGAGGTGCAGATGGGGTCCCTGCAGGATGTTTTTTCGACCGGGGAGGTCGCCCAGTTTGATCAGCGTGTGCGTGAACGGTTGGGAAATCTGCCGGTGGAGTATGTCGTTGAGCCGAAGATCGATGGGTTATCCGTTTCGCTTGAGTATCGGGACGGCGTTTTTGTCCGGGGCTCGACGCGTGGGGACGGATTTGTGGGGGAGGACGTCACCGAGAACCTGCGGACCATCCGCTCGATTCCCAAGACGCTGCCCGAGGCGCTGCCCTTTCTGGAAGTGCGCGGCGAAGTTTATCTTCCGCTCGAGAATTTTTCCAAAATTGTTGCCCAGCAGGAGCTCAACGACGAGCGCCCGTTTAAGAATCCGCGCAACGCCGCCGCCGGTTCCCTGCGGCAGAAGGACCCGCGGGTGACCGCCAGGCGGATGCTCGATCTCCTTGTTTTCAACATCCAGCAGATGGAGGGGCGGCAGGTTGCAAGCCATACCGAATCGCTCGATCTGCTCCGGTCCTATGGCTTTCCGGTGATCCCGAATTTCCATGCGGTGGATACCATCGATGAGGCGATTGCCGAAATCGGTGAGATCGGGGAGCGCAGAGGCGAGAACCCCTACGATATCGACGGTGCGGTGGTGAAGGTCAACAGCTTTGCCCAGCGTGAGACGCTCGGCAGCACCGCAAAGTTTCCGCGGTGGGCCGTCGCCTACAAATATCCGCCCGAAGAAAAGGAGACTACCCTTCTCGCGGTCGAGGTGAAGGTCGGGCGCACCGGCGCCCTGACCCCCACGGCGGTTTTTGAGCCGATCAGTCTCGCCGGAACGACCGTTTCCCGCGCGGTGCTTCACAATCAGGATTTTATCGATGAAAAGCAGATCGCCGTCGGAGACGTCATTCGGGTGCGCAAGGCCGGGGAGATTATCCCGGAGGTGCTCTCGGTGGCCCGGCACAGCGGAAACCCTGTTTATCATCTCCCGGACCGCTGTCCCTCCTGCGGGCAGCCCGTTTCCCGTGATGGGGACGATGCGGCGATCCGCTGCCAGAATCTCGCCTGTCCGGCACAGCTTTTGCGCAACCTGATTCATTTTGCCTCCCGCGACGCGATGGACATCGAGGGCCTTGGAGAGGCAATGGTCGAGCTGCTGGTGGGAGAGAGGCTGCTTGCCTCGCCGGTTGACCTCTACCGCCTGCGTGCAGAACAGCTTTCCGGATTGGAGCGGCTCGGCGAGAAGAGCGCCGCCAACCTGATCGCGGCCATCGGGCATTCGAAGGGAAACGACCTTTCCCGGCTGCTGTTTGGCCTTGGCATCCGCAATATCGGCCAAAAAGCGTCACAGCTTCTGGCCCGGCGCTTCGGCTCGATGGATGGGCTGCTGCGCGCCGACCGGGAGTCCCTCACCGCGATCGATTCCTTTGGGGAAGTGATGGCGGACAGCCTGCTTTCCTTTTTCGCACAGGATGAAAACCGCATGATGATTGCCCAGCTTGCGTCGCTTGGCGTTAATATGACCTGTTTTGACCGTCCGGCCTCCGACCGGCTGGCGGGCCTGACCTTTGTGTTGACCGGGACGCTGCCGTCGCTGACCCGCAGCGAAGCCGCGTCTCTGATCGAGGGGCAGGGGGGGAAGGTTTCAGGCAGCGTTTCAAAAAAGACCTCCTACGTTGTGGCAGGCGAGGAAGCGGGCAGCAAGCTCACCAAGGCGCAGGGCCTCGGCGTCCCTGTCCTCGACGAGGCGGGACTGCTCACCCTGCTGGAAGAAAAGCGCAGCTAGAGCCTGCTTGCGGCAAGCGGTGGGACCGTTTGCTCAACCGGCTTAACCTGATAGAGAAAGGTGTGTTTTCTATGAACGAGATTAAAATCGACATCAACCACATTGCCAAGCTCGCCCGCCTGAAGATGGATGAGGAACAGGCCGAAAAGTTTGCCCGCCAGATGACCGACATCATCGGCATGGTGGACAGCCTTCCCGCCATCGAGGGGACTGCGACCGGACTTGACCCTGCCAACCCGATGACCCTGCGCCCCGACGTCGTGGTGGTATCCGAAACGACCCGTGAGGAAATCCTTTCAAACGCCCCTCAGGTCGAAGCGGGCTGCGTCGTTGTGCCGAGAATCGTCGAATAGGGAGGAGAACAGCTATGCTTTATCAGAAGTCCGCAACCGAACTTTCCGCCATGCTCGCCAGGGGCGAGATCAGTGCGGTTGAGCTGACCCGTTCGGTGCTCGGCCGAATCGAGGAAACCGACGGGAAGGTCGGAGCTTACGTCACTGTCTGTGCCGAAGACGCTCTGAAACAGGCCGCCGCTGTTGACAGCCGCCGCGCCAAGGGGGAGGAGCTTCCCGCGCTCGCCGGCATACCGGTCGCCATCAAGGATAATATCTGCACCAAGGGCGTCCTGACCACCTGCTCCTCCAAGATGCTCTATAATTTTAAACCGCCTTATAACGCCACTGTCATCGAGCGGCTCAACGCCGCCGGAGCGGTGATGCCCGGCAAGCTGAACATGGACGAGTTTGCCATGGGTTCTTCCTGTGAGAACAGCGCGGTCAAGCTGACGCACAACCCCCATGACCTTACCCGTGTGCCCGGCGGTTCCTCCGGAGGCTCGGCGGCGGCGGTCGCATCGGGCGAAACGATCCTTGCGCTCGGTTCTGATACCGGCGGCTCGATCCGCCAGCCCTCGAGCTGCTGCGGCATCGTCGGCCTCAAGCCCACCTACGGCTCGGTTTCGCGCTATGGGCTGATTGCATTTGCCTCATCCCTCGACCAGATCGGCCCGATGGCCCGCACCGTCGGAGACGCGGCTCTGCTCTACAACACGATCTGCGGCCGCGATGAGCGCGACGCGACCAGCGCCCACCACGTCTATCCTGATTTCACCAAGTGCATGGGCAAGGGCGTGAAGGGCCTGCGCATCGGTGTGCCCAAGGAATATTTCGGCCTTGGTGTGACCAAGGAGGTTGAAAAGGCGGTCCTGGGAGCGGTTGACGCACTCAGGGCGGAAGGTGCTGAGATCCGGGAGATCAGCCTGCCCTCAACCGATGCCGCGCTTGCCGCTTACTACATCATTTCGTCGGCCGAGGCATCCTCCAACCTCGCCCGGTTCGACGGAGTGAAGTACGGTTACCGCGCCAGGGAGGTTGACGGCCTGATCGATCTCTATGAGAAGTCGCGCAGCGAAGGCTTCGGCGACGAAGTAAAGCGCCGCATCATGCTCGGCACCTTCGTGCTGTCCTCCGGCTTTTTTGACGCCTATTACAAGCGCGGCAAGGTGCTTCAGCAGAAGATTGCCTCCGAATTTGCCGAGGCCTTCGAAGGCTGCGACCTCATCGCCACCCCTACCTCGCCGTTTACCGCTTTCCGGCTCGGCGAGAATGTCGACGATCCGCTGAAGATGTATGCGGCGGATATCTGCACCGTCACCGTCAACATTGCGTCGCTGCCGGCGATGTCGATTCCCTGCGGAACCGGTGCCGACGGCATGCCGATCGGCCTGCAGCTCATCGGACCGCGCTTCTCGGAAGCGGCGCTCTTCAACGCCGCCGCCCACTATGAGTCGCTCGTCGGCGGCTTCAACAAGATCCCGGCGATCGGTTAAGGAGGGGACAGCAATGAAAAAGGATTATGAGATTATCATCGGCCTTGAGGTCCATGCGGAGCTGAATACCAAGAGCAAGATTTTCTGCACCTGTAAAAACGCATTCGGCGGCGAGGTGAACGCGAACTGCTGCCCGGTCTGCACCGGAATGCCCGGCACTTTGCCGGTCCTCAATGAGCAGGTCGTCTATTCCTGCATCCGGATGGGCCACGCGCTCGGCTGCACCATCCACAACATCTGCAAGCAGGATCGAAAGAATTATTTCTATCCCGACCTTCCCAAGGCGTACCAGATTTCCCAGTTTGACGTACCGCTCTGCGAAAACGGCGCGCTTGAGGTCATGCTCGACGACGAGGGACACACCAAGACAATCGGAGTTACCCGCATTCATATCGAGGAGGACGCCGGCAAGCTGATCCATGACGATAACTTTTCCGGCTCGCTCGTGGATTTCAACCGCTGCGGCGTGCCGCTGATCGAAATCGTCTCCGAGCCGGATATGCGCTCGTCAGCCGAGGCTAAGGCATATCTCGACACCATCAAGTCGATCCTTCAGTATCTCGATATCTCGGACTGCAAAATGCAGGAAGGGTCGATCCGCTGTGACGTCAACGTATCGGTCCGTCCGGTGGGGCAGAAGGAATTCGGCACCCGTGTTGAAATGAAGAATGTCAACTCTTTCTCGGCGGCGGTGCGGGCGATCGACTACGAGGCGGCCCGCCAGATTGAGCTGCTTGAGGATGGCGGCCATGTCGTGCAGGAGACCCGCAAGTGGAACGACGCAATCGGTGAGAGCATGGTGCTCCGCTCGAAGGAGGACGCACAAGATTACCGCTACTTCCCTGAGCCCGACCTGCTGACTATCGTGGTGCCGCAGGAGAAGGTGGATGCCCTCAGGGCGGAGCAGCCCGAACTGCCGAATGCCCGCTGCAAGCGGTATATGTTTGAAAATAAGCTCCCGCGTTTTGATGCGAATCTTCTGGTGGAGAACCGCGACCGCGGCGATCTTTTCGATGCTGCGGCAGCCCTCGGCGCTCCTGCCAAGGCTGCGGCGAACTGGCTCAACGGCGATGTAGCGCGTTTGCTCGGCGAGCGCGGGCTTACCTTGGCTGATACGAAGCTGACTGCCGAAAGCCTCGCGGAGATGATCGGTGCGATTGAGAAAAAGACCATTTCCAACACTGCGGGCAAAACGGTGATCGAGGAGATCATGTTCTCCGGCAAGTCGGTCTCCGAGGTGATCTCCGAGAAGGGGCTGGCACAGGTTTCGGATACCGGCGCACTCCGTGCGGTTGTCGAGGAGGTGCTCTCCAAGAACGAAAAGGCGGTGGGCGAGTACAAGGCCGGCAAAACCAACGTCATTGGTTTCCTTGTCGGTCAGTGCATGCGCGCTACCAAAGGCAAAGGCAATCCGGAGCTGCTTCGGAAGCTGCTCGAGGAACTGATTGGCTGATCAAAGCAGGCAGGCTGGGGCGGGATCATTTGATCCCGCCCCTTTTTGCATGGGATGAGCTCTGACGGACGTATACATAGAACCGGGAGGGATGCCGCGTGTATTGCCGGGCGAATGATCTGCGCTGCAAGGATGTGATCAACGTGAAAAACGGCTGCCGCATCGGCTGCGTCTGCGATTTTGAGATCGATCTCTCGAGCGCGCGGATTTCAGCATTGGTCATCTATGGGCGCTGGCGCTTTTTTGGACTGCTCGGCCGCGGTAAGGATATTATCATCCGTTGGTGTGACATCCAGCTGATTGGCGAGGATGCGATCCTGGTCAATTTTGATGTACCCGGTGACCGGAGCAGGCGCCAGCGAAGGAGATGATCGGAAAAATGCTCAGAAAGGGCAGAAATCCAGGAATGAGCGAATCCCTGCCGGGTAAGACAAGCAGCGGGACGGGGTGCTTTTATGAAGCAAAAGTTTTTCCCTCGCACAAAGTTTTGATGCGAAGTTTTTTCAAAAACAGCTTGACATTTCATGCTGTTTGCGATAAAATAAACAACGTCGCCGAAATCCGATGCGGTATTCGGGAGCAGGGGGAGCATAGCTCAGCTGGTCAGAGCACCTGCCTTACAAGCAGGGGGTCACAGGTTCGAACCCTGTTGCTCCCACCAATTATTTGAGATTCGGCCCGGTAGTTCAGTTGGTTAGAACGCTAGCCTGTCACGCTAGAGGTCGTGGGTTCGAGCCCCATCCGGGTCGCCAATTTACTTTACCAAGCGCCCAAAGGCGCTGTTCATGTGCCTTTGTAGCTCAGTTGGTAGAGCAGCGGACTGAAAATCCGCGTGTCGTTGGTTCGATTCCGACCGAAGGCACCATTTCCGCGGGTTTAGCTCATCTGGTAGAGCGCCACCTTGCCAAGGTGGAGGTAGCGAGTTCGAGCCTCGTAACCCGCTCCAGAAAAAATCCTCAAAAATCGCTTGCTGATGCGGTTTTTGAGGATTTTTCTTGTAGCTTCAGCGAAAATAAACCACCAGCTATGCTGGTGGAATAAAAAATCTTTAGATACAAGAAAACCTCCTTTTGCTAAACTAAGTGCAGGT
>FORK01000018.1:0-47380 GCA_900113995.1 Ruminococcaceae bacterium D5
ATTCACGCGTTACTCACCCGTCCGCCACTAAGACACTCCATTCACTCAACAGTAGAAAACCGACGCTCCCTTTCTGGTTCCGCCGCCTTCTACCATTCAGTGAACAGAGTGTCTCCGTTCGACTTGCATGTGTTAGGCGCGCCGCCAGCGTTCGTCCTGAGCCAGGATCAAACTCTTAGAAAATGGTATCTCAACATCCCTTTCGGAACGTTAAAACCGTTTCCAAGTCAATCCGACTTGTTCTCAAAAAAATTCCCGAATTCGTTCCGATTCCTCGAAACAAACCCGGTGTCAAGGGTCTTGTTTCTCAATGTTGTTTAATTTTCAAGGTCCGTTTCCGCTCTCTCGAGCGAGCTTTGCTATCTTATCACATCTTCAAGCATTTGTCAATAACAAATTTTTTTCAGATGCAGCTGAACTTCGAAGCGCATCAGCATTTCTCGAAACAGCTTGTTTATAATATCACGCTTTTTGGGGTCTGTCAACAGGTTTTTTCAAAAAGTCCAAGAAAGTTTTACAGGGTGACCTTTTCCCCCTTTGTTCTCGTGCAGGAGGGTCCGGCCGGGCCAAAGCGGGGCTTTTCCATCTTTATAATTGACGCATTCCCCACGTTGTGCCATAATAAATAGCATGCCACAACGCCGGATAAGGAGGGGGCCTTCCCAGTGCCGATCAACATACCCACTACATTGCCTGCCGCGAGAATCCTTGAGGAAGAAAACATCTTTGTCATGAATGAGGAGCGCGCTCACAGCCAGGATATTCGTCCGCTGCACATCGCCATCCTCAACCTGATGCCGAAAAAGATTGAGACCGAAACCCAGCTGCTGCGCCTGCTCGGCAACACGCCCATCCAGAGCGATGTTGAACTGCTGCAGATGAGCGGTCACGTTTCCAAAAACACCCCCAGCGAGCACCTGCTCAAATTCTATAAATCCTTTGACGAAGTCCGCAGCCAGCGGTTTGACGGTCTGATCATCACCGGCGCGCCGGTGGAACAGATGCCGTTTGAAGAGGTGGACTACTGGGATGAACTCTGCGAAATCATGCAGTGGTCGCTGACCAACGTTTATTCCACCCTGCACATCTGCTGGGGTGCGCAGGCCGCTCTCTACTATCATTATGGAATCGAAAAGATCCCACTAAACGAAAAAATGTTCGGAGTTTTCGAGCACACGGTGGAAAACCGCACCCACCGACTGATGCGCGGTTTTGACGAAAGGTTTTATGTTCCCCATTCACGCCACACCACCGTCCGTGAAGAGGATGTGGCCGCCGTCCCCGAGCTGGAAATCCTCGCCCGCAGTGAAGAGGCGGGGGTATACTGCGCGGCCGGAAAGGCGGGCCGCCAGTTTTTTGTGATGGGCCACAGCGAATATGACCGCGACACCCTTGCCGCCGAATATTTTCGCGACGTCAATAAGGGACTGCCCATCCGGGTGCCGCAGCACTATTTTCCCGGCGACGACCCTGCGCGGGAGCCGGTCATGGTCTGGCGTGCGCATTCGAGCCTGCTCTTTTCCAACTGGCTCAACTATTTCGTCTATCAGGAAACCCCCTTCGACCTCACAAAGCTGGTCCCGCACCGCAGGGCGCTCCAAAAGCAGGACGCGCGGCCCTCATCTGAAAGGACAGACTGAAATCAATGAGAAAGTGCTCCTTCGCCGCGCTGCGCGCGGCGTTTCCTCATACGATACCGGTGCTGACCGGGTTTACCTTTCTGGGCCTGGCCTACGGCATTCTGCTTGCCGCGCACGGCTTCGGACCGCTTTGGGCGCTGGCCACCAGCCTTTTTGTCTTCGCCGGATCGATGCAGTACTTTGCTCTGGGCCTGCTCGCCCTCCCCTTCGACCCCGTTTCCGTCTTTCTGTTGACCCTGACCGTCAATGCGCGCCATCTGTTTTACGGCATTTCGATGCTGGAGCCGCTCCGCTCTCTGAAGAAGCCGCATCCTTATCTGATCTTTGCGATGTGCGACGAGACCTTTTCGCTCTATTGCAGCGCGAAGGAACCCGAGGGCGTGGACCGCGAAGCCTTTCTGCTTTGGATCGCCGCGCTGAATCAGTTTTACTGGGTGGCGGCCTCGACCGCCGGCGGACTGATCGGCTCGGTGCTTACCTTTAATACCGCCGGCTTCGATTTTGTGCTGACTGCGCTTTTCGTGGTGATTTTCCTCGGCCAGTGGAGGGACCGTCCCCACCGTATCCCTGCTCTGGCTGGTCTGGGAAGCACAACGCTTTGCCTGATGCTCTTCGGCGCGCAGGACTTTCTGATTCCGGCGATGGGCCTGATTCTGATGGTGCTGCTGCTCCTGCGCCGGCCGCTTGAAGTGCAGCGGAAGGGAGAGGAAGCCTCGTGACCGCCCTCTCCTCTCTTCAAATGGCGGCGTTTATCGCGGTGATGGCGGCTGCCACCGTGATTACGCGCTTCCTGCCCTTCTGGATCTTTCCCGCAAACCGCAGGATTCCCGGCGCGGTCCTCTATCTGGGACGGGTGCTTCCCTATGCGGTGAGCGCGCTGCTGGTCGTCTACTGCCTCAAGGGAGTTTCGATCGCCGCGCCTCCGCACGGCATTCCGGAGGCGGTTTCCGTCCTGCTGATCGTCATCCTGCATGGTTGGAAAAACAACACCCTGCTCTCGATTGCGGGAGGAAGCTTCTGCTATGTCTTTCTGATCCAAACCGTATTTCATTAAAAAATAAAAAAGGAAAGGGTCCGGTTTTACCGGACCCTTTCCTTTTTTAGCTGATCCGCAGCAGCCGCTGCAGAATTCCGCCGAGCCAACGGGGGCTCCGCCAAACAACAATCTTCATCGAATCCACCCTTCCATCCGTTTCGCTTGTTCCTCACCGCAAAATGCAGCGGCAAAGCAGGAGGATCATGATGGCGGCGAGAATCAGCGCGAGCCGCAGCGAACAGGTCAGCGCGAGCAAAAGCCCGAGGCCG
Organism: Ruminococcaceae bacterium D5; assembly: GCA_900113995.1. GTDB lineage: Bacteria > Bacillota > Clostridia > Oscillospirales > Ruminococcaceae > Yanshouia. The sequence goes on from FORK01000018.1 coordinate 2,946, forward strand.
AACGCTCCGGCCACCGCCGCAAATCCCGGCCGCTGATATCGGCGCATCTTCCTTCCCCCTTCATCTGCCAGTATTCCATGGTATTCCAAATTTGACCGCGGCGTGAATCCTTCGAATGTTGTCCGCATAATCATCAGGGCAGGAGAATATAAATCGGGTAGAAACGAATGGATAGGAGAGGACCGTTATGGAATTGAAGCTGCAAAAACAGCCGGTCGCGGTCTGCGAGCTTCTGCTCGACACCGTGGCGGAATATCCCATCGAGTGCGACCTGCTGCTTCCCGACTACTGCCCCGATATTGTGCGGGTGCTCTGCTGCCGTGTGCAGGCGTCGTGCAGCGACTGCAGCGCCAGAAAATCGACCCTCACCGTTGAGGGAATGGCGGCTGTCTCACTCTGCTATATCGGCGAGGTGGGCGGTATGCGGAAGGCGGAATATAAAATCCCCTTCTCCAAGAGCTTTGAGCTTTCCCGCGAAGTGACCCAGCCGATCTGCTCGGTGACCATCGAGCCGGGGCAGATCAACTACCGCGCCGTTTCGAAGCGCCGCCTCGATCTGCGCGGCGTGCTGATGCTGCGGGTGCGGCTCTACGACGCCGCCGAACAGCCCGCCATTTCTCAGGCCGAGGGGCAGGGAGTCCAGCTTCTGCGGCGGGAATATCCGGGCGCACGGCTCGAGGGCCAGTCGAGCCATCGTTTTTCCCTCGCGGAACAGCTCGCGACCGCGGTCGGCAAGGAACCGGCCACCGAAGTCGTGCAGATCGACTGCCGGCCCGTGGTGCAGGATTGCCGCCCGGTCGCCGGACGCGCGGTGCTCAAAGGGGAGCTCCTGGTTCACCTGCTCTATAAGACCGACCCCGAAACCGGCGCTCTGGAAAGCTGCGACTATTCCCTGCCGGTCAGCCAGCTCATCGAGGTGCCCGGCCTCACCGAAGAAACCCGGTGCGAAGCGCAGATGGCCTGCCTTTCGGCCGAATGCAGCATCGACGAATTTGAAGAGGGGGTCCGGCTGGAGGTGCAGCTGGCCGCTCAGTTGCGCTGTTTTTCCCCCATCGTACTCTCCGGAGCGGTCGACAGCTTTTCGACCCTCTATCCGACCGAGAACACCCTCAAAAGCCTGCGGATTCCGCGCCGGGCCGAGCCGGTTGCAGAACGGATTTCCGTCCGCTGCGAGGCGCCGCTGCCCGAAGGGGCGCAGTCGCTGCTCGATGTCTGGGCTGCGCCGGGCGCCATGTCGGTCCGAAACGAGGACGGTGCCCTGACCCTCACCGGCCAGCTCACCTTTACCATGCTGACGCAGGGCGGGGAGCTGGGACTTGACAGCGCCTCACAGACCTGCGACGTATCGGCCGCGCTCCCGCAGAAAGGAGAAGGCTGTGAGCTTCTGCCCGAGGTCACTGTTCTTTCCGCTTCCGGCACCATTGCGCAGGGAAAAGTGCAGCTCTCAGCGGAACTGCTGGTCACGGGCCTTTTGATCGAATTCACAAATTGCAGCCTGCTCACCGACCTTACGGTGGATGAGGAGCACCCCCGCACCGTCGACCGCTCGATCGGGCTGATGATCTACTACGCCGCAGCGGGAGAATCGGTCTGGGAGATCGCCAAACGGTACGGCGCATTGCCCGGCCAGGTGATGGCCGACAACGATCTGGTCGAAGAAACACTTGAGGCGGATACCCCGCTGATGATCCCGACAGCCTGCGTAAGGGGAGAATAACGATGGAGCAGAAGAACAGCCATATCTATGAGGACATCGCCCGCCGGACCGGCGGCGACATCTACATCGGGGTGGTCGGGCCGGTACGGACCGGAAAATCCACCCTCATCAAACGATTCATCGAGCAGATGGTGCTGCCCAACATTGAAGATCCCGCTTGGCGGGACCGCGCCACCGACGAGCTGCCTCAATCCTCGGCGGGGCGCACCATTATGACGACCGAGCCCAAATTTGTCCCCGAGGAAGCGGTGCAGATCACCGTCGATCACCAGTCGCACTGCAACGTGCGCCTGATTGACTGCGTCGGATATATCGTTCCCTCCTCCCTCGGCTACATTGAAAACGACCAGCCGCGCATGGTCATGACCCCCTGGTTCGATCAGGAGGTTCCCTTCAACATGGCCGCCGAGGTGGGCACCGCCAAAGTCATCAACGAACACAGCACCATCGGTCTGGTCGTCACCACCGACGGTTCAATTTCAGAAATTCCCCGCGCGGAGTATGCTGCCGCCGAACGGCGGGTAATCGACGAGCTGAAGGCCATCGGCAAGCCGTTCGCGGTGGTTCTCAACTGCGTTGAGCCCACCTCTTCCGCTTCAAGAGAGCTCGCCGCAAGGATGGAGCAGGAATACGAGGTGCCGGTCACCCCCCTCAACTGCCTCGACCTGAACGCCGACGGCATCGCACAGATTCTGCAGAGCGTCCTCTACCAGTTCCCGATCCGGGAAATCGCCATCGAGATTCCGCGCTGGATTGTGGCGCTCGAGGCCGGACACTGGCTCAAAAAATCCCTTTATGCGGCGGTGCGTCAGGCCGCTTTCGACATCACCAAAATGTGGGAGCTCAACGAGCGTCTCTCCTCCCTGCCCGACTGCGAGTACCTTGAAAGCTTTACCCTCGACCGGATCGATTTCGGCAGCGGCAGTGCCAGAGCGCGGGTTACCGTCGATCCCGCGCTCTTCTACCGGGTCATCGGCGAAGCGACCGGAATCGAGGTCAAGGATGATACCGATCTGATGCCGGTGATGGTCCAGCTCGCAGCCATTAAAAAGGAGCATGAGCACTACCGGAATGCTTTGCAGGAAGTCGAGGCCACCGGCTACGGCATCGTCATGCCGACCATCGAACAGCTTTCGCTGGAGGAGCCGGAGATCATCAAGCAGGGAGGGCGCTACGGCGTCCGGCTCCGCGCCTCTGCCCCTTCGATCCATATGATGAAGGCGTCGATCACGACCGAGGTGGCGCCCATCGTCGGCAGCGAAAAACAGTCGGAGGAGCTGGTTTCCTACCTGCTGTCCGAGTTCGAGCAGGACCCGCTCAAGATCTGGGAATCAAATATCTTCGGTAAAAACCTGCACGATCTGGTCAATGAAGGACTGCGCAACAAACTGTCCCGGATGCCCGCCGACGCGCGGTGCAAGCTCAGCGAGACGATCGAGCGCATCATCAACGAAGGATGCTCGGGGCTGATCTGCATTATTTTATAGCAAATTACATTTCTGAAAGCGCTGCGTTTGATCATATCATTCAGTACAGCACAAGCGCCCCGGACGTGCAGCCGTCCGGGGCGTTTCCTCTGCATCCCTTTCGCAAGCAGGACCGCCGGTTCTGCCGGCGGGGATAGAAATTTCCGCTTCAAGCATCGGGTAAAGCGGACTGCCCGCGGCAATCTTTGGATTGCAGGCAGTTGTCGTCAAAACGGCGAGCACTCGCTTTCGGGAGACGAACGCTCATTTCGGGAGATAGGCGGCCATTGCCGGGAGACGGGCGCCTGTTTCCGCGAGAGGAACACCCGCTTGCAGGCCGTGGCGCAGGCGATGCGAGCAGAAAAAACCGATCCCGCATGAGAAGCGGTGCTGCCCTTCACGCAGATGCCGCTCACCGGCCTGCGGGACGGACAAGGAGAGGCAATCGCTCATTTTCTGAAGACAAGTGCCCACATTCGAGGGATGAACACCGGTTTCTGAAGGACGGACGCCTGTTTTCGGAAGATACGGTCCATTTTCAAAAGACAAACATACACTTTTCTGAGAAACGGACGCCCGGTTCCGGAAGATAATGCCTGTTTTCAAAAATGAACACCTGATTGTGCACTGTGGAACAGATGCAAACGAAAAAGTGTCCGGCGTCTTGTGAGAAGCATATCCGGCGTCATACCCTCCCGGAACTTGCTCAAGCATCTGCACCGAAGGTCTTGGCCGTACAAAAGCCACTCTTTTACGGGCGCCCCGCGAAGGTCTGCCCGCGCGAAGCTGAAGCCGCCTCAATGACATGCCCGGCCAGCACCGAAGTGGTCACCGCGCCGACCCCGCCCGGCACCGGAGTAATCGCCTCCACCACCGGCTCCACCTCGTCGAACCGCACATCGCCGCAAAGCCTGCCGTCCTCCCCCATGTGAATGCCGACGTCGAGGACGATCTGGCCCGGCGCCGCAGACTCCCTCCCGATCACTCCCGCTTTGCCGGCCGCAGCGATGAGAATTTCTGCTTCCCGGCAGACGGCGGGCAGGTTCTTCGTCCGGGTGTGGCAGATGGTTACCGTCGCATGTTCGGCCAGCAGCAGCATCGCGGCCGGACGGCCGATCACGAGGCTTCTGCCCACTACCGTCACACGCTTCCCGCTGAGGGAAATCCCGCTGTTTTTGAGAATTTCAATGCAGGCCTGCGCCGTACAGGGGGAAAAGCCCTGCCCCGATCCGGAGTAAACAGCGCTCATCGATCCGTCGGTAATGCCGTCCACATCCTTGGTGGGAAGAAGCCGGGCGCGCACCTGCCCGTCATCGAGGTGACCCGGCAACGGGCGAAAGATCAGACAGCCGTCGATTTCCGGATCGGCGTTGATGGAATCAACCGTCTCCAGCAGCTTCTCCTGCGTTACGCCGGACGGCAGCAGAAAGCGGCGGACCGCAATTCCGATCTGTTCGCAGCGCTTCATGGCACCGCGTTCATAGGAAAGATCATCCTCCCGCTCTCCCACCCGCAGAATAGCCAGCGTCGGAACGACGCCGCGCGCCGAAAGCGCCGCGGCCTCCCCCTTCAGCCGTTCAGTCAGGACCCGGGCCGTATCAGCCCCTCGAAGAAGCTTTGCCATTGAATTTCTCCCTTCTGTTGCCGTCAGCCGGTGTGTCCAGCCGGAATCGGATTCTAAAAAGTATGGGCACCTTATGCTCCATAGCATCAAAAAGTACAGGCGCACTGTCTTCTTATTTTATGTGCCCTGCGGCTCTTCGTCAAGAGCAGAGGGCGCCCGGATGCGTTTTTCGCCGTCCTGTAAAATTAACCCTTGACCGCCGGGACATCTTTGTGATATAATTAAAAAGCTGTCGGAGGCATAGCTCAGCTGGTCAGAGCGCTTGCTTCACACGCAAGAGGTCACTGGTTCGAGCCCAGTTGTCTCCACCACCGGCAAACCGCTTGGGAATGAAGATTCTCAAGCGGTTTTTCCATTTAAAATTTATTTCGGCCGTAAATATCTGCATATCATCCTCGATTCATCTTGTATCACCATCTATTAAATCATTATATATTTTGTAACAATTTTTATATATGCGAAGCATCGGCTTCATGCGGTTCAAAAGCCTTGAAAACGTCGGATAATTAACGCTTTGAGAAGAGGTCATCCCGTTTTCTAAAGCAGGAAATGAGAGCTTCGCCCCCGGCTGTCTCCGTATCCGGTTGCTGCCGTCATCAGCGCAGCTTATCAAACGACGGGGTTTCAATGGCCGGCCGCGGCCGTACCCTGTTGAGACGCCCCCGGCTTACGCCGGATCAGCCCCCTCTTCATCCTTTTCCCCGCGCTCCAAGGCACAGGGAGAGCACTTATTCGGCGCGTTCGGCGCGGACAGGATACTTCTTCATCATCCTCCGCGCCCCCAAGGGCATGAGGACAAAAATGAAATCAACACCTCTTGCATGTCGCCAAATAAGCCCGCCGGACAGCAGACCCATGATTTCGGGCCGCGGCGCTTCCGCTGGGGGCCTGCCGGTCATTTTAAACCTGTCGGAGAATCCGTCAGGCAACCCTTGCGGCGTTTGGCCAGCCGGTATTTCCTCCGCTTAAAGCCGGGAAGCCAGCCCAAAGATAAATTTCTTTGTATTGATCCGCCCGGGAATTTCCCGCGGGTCTTTGATGCAGCGCATCTGCTGGCGGACCTCCCGGAAATCGAACAGCAGACTCCCATACTCGGTAAAGACGGCGTTCGCATAATCCTCGCTTCCAAGCTCGGCCACTGTGGAAAGAGCCCGCTGCGCCAGCCTGCGGACCCTCTGCCGGAGCGCCCGCAGGGACGCCTCGTCGCAGGAACCGTTTTTTTCCTCGAGCAGTTCCCGGTAAAGGGCATCGAGATCTGTTTTCGGTCCCTTGGAGATCCGGCGCAGGAGCCAGAGAAGTTCCTCACTGCCCGAGACACCGAGTATTCCGATCTCGGTGAACATCGAACGGATTTTGGCCTCAAGCTCGGTATTCTGAGGCCGCGCCGCCGGAGCCGGCGAGACGGCCGGGAATCCCTGCACCGCGCTCTGAATCACCCCCAGCGACCGTTCGAGCCGCGCGGACGTGCAGACATTTCGGATTACGCTGACCGCTTCGATTCTGTTGATCGGTTTATTGATAAAAAATTCGATTCCGCTCTCATAGGAAGAGGAAATCAGCGCCCGGTCGGTCACCTGTGAAATCATGATGAATTTCCCCGAAAATCCGCGTTCGCGCGCCTGCGAAACAATGCGCACCCCATCGACTACCGGAAGCAGCAGGTCGATCAGCACCACATCGGGGCGGTAGAAGAGCAGCTCTTCCACCGCATGCTCACCGCTTTCCAGCTCGCAGATCACCCGGCCGATGGAATGCTCCCGGATCAGCAGCCCGAGCATCCTTCGGATTCCCGGATCATCATCAATCAGCATCAGTGTTTCCATGTGCATCTCCTTCCCGGCGGGTTTCCGGAATTTCCACCGTAAACACCGCCCCTTCGCCGGGCGCGGAGCGGACGGTGATCGTTCCGCCGCTTGCCTCGACGAGATTCTTTACATGGCAGAGCCCGATTCCCGCCGAAGCCTCTCCGGTCGCCGGGTCAAATTTCGTGGTAAAACCGGGCAGAAAAATATCCTCAAGAAGCTCCTTCTCGATCCCAGGTCCATTGTCCGAAACGCTCAGCCGCAGCCTGTCCCGGTCGAACGCAGCGTCAATATGAATCTCTCCGCCCTCCCCCGCAGCCTGTGCGGCGTTGACCACCAGATTACTGACCACCGAAAGCATGCTGTAGCACCGGCTGATCTCTCCGTCCCCGCTGCATCGCACCAGAAGGCGCGGCGGGTGCTCCTGCACCGCACAAAATCGTCCGAAGCTCTCCTGAACCATCTGCAGAACCTCGGAAAGCCGCATCGTCCGCCGGGTAATCCCGCCCAGAAGCACCTGCAGCTCCGAGACGATCCTCCGGTAGTCCTTGCCGACCTCGTGAATGCCGCGCGCGATCTCGAGGGCCGGTCCCGAAACATCGGGCTGCTCCCGAAAGCGGTGGTACAACGCATACCCCTGCTTCATCACCCGTTCGATATCCTCCCCGGACTTTTGCAGATAGACCATTTCGGCGCGCAGCTGCGCCACCCGCATCGTCTGTTCCACATAGCGGCGGCGCTGCCCCTCTTCAGCCAGATAAACCCGATGATAGCGCCATGCCACGCCCATCGCCATCGAAACGCAGCCGCGCAGCAGCGCTACAACGGCAATCGTGCGGATCATCGCTCCGCCGGCTGAACCGCGCAGCAGATTTTCCGAGAGATTTCCGGCAAAATCGCAGGCGGCAAGCGCCAAAGCGGCGGCGGCCGGACGAAACGGCTCCAAAAATCTGCCCGGATCAATTCCGCAGAGCGCCGCACCGTACACGAGATAAAACACCAGTGAGGGCAGATGGCGGGAAGCGGTCTCCGGCCAGCCAACCCCCGCGGTCAAATCCCATGCGGCGCGCAGCAGGACTGTCAGCAGACCCGCCGCAAGCACCGCGCGCAGCAGACTGCGCCGCGGAAGCAGGAAGGCGGCACAGCCGAGCAGCAGCACTCCCGCCGTCAGCTTAAAGCTCCCGTCAAACGGATAAAGGTAGAGCTGTGAAAGCAGCGCCGCCGCAATCGGAAGCAGCGGACGGGCGCGGACAAGCACCTGATTTGACGTGTGTTCCATTCTGCATCCCCCTGAATTTTTCCCTTAGAGTGTAGCACAGCCCCAAAAAACAGGCAAGCGCCCCGGCGTGCGCAAGCATTGCTTTTTGTGCGGATTTCCTGTATGATAATTCCATCGGCAAAGGTGCGGACCCGGAGTTGATCCTTCCCGGCCCTCCGGTTCGTGCACCGGCCATGCACAGGAAACACCGCGGGTCCCGTCCGGGCGGCTGCGCGCCTCCCGGCGCGGTGCTTCGGGGAGGAGAAAGTATGAATCTTCAGCATCTGCGCTATGCGGTCGAGGTGGCGAACTGCCGCTCCATCACCAAGGCGGCCGCCCGCCTCTTCATCGGCCAGCCCAATCTGAGCCGCGCCATCCGGGAGCTGGAGGATGAGTTCGGAGCGCCTCTTTTCCGCCGCACATCCACCGGAATGATCCCCACCGTACAGGGGGAAGCCTTTCTGGAGCACGCCAAAATCATTTTGAATCAAATCGGGGAGATTCATGCGTTGGGCCACCCCGATCAGGAGCAGCAGCGGATGGTGCTGAATCTCACTGTTCCGCGGGCGAGCTATATCGCACACGCTTTTGCCAATACCGTTTCCGCCATTAGCGGCAGCCGGCGGATCGCCGTCAACTACGCCGAAAACAACTCCATGCAGGCGATCAACGACATCCTTTCCGGGGCCAGCATGCTGGCGGTGATCCGCTATCCGCTGGAAACGGAAGCGGTCACCGAATCGATGTTGCGGACCGCCGGACTCGATTTCCGCCCGGTGATGGATTTTACTCCTGTCGTCCTTCTCTCGCAGAGGCATCCGCTTGCGGAGAAAGGGTGCATCACGCAGGAGATGCTGCATGACTCCATCGAGATTCTGCATGGTGATCCCTTCGTGCCGAGCCTCTCCCCTGCGCGGCCCGGGCCGGCAAGCCCGCTGCCGGAGTCCCGGCCGCCGAAGTCTATCTGCGTCTATGAGCGCGGCAGCCAGTTCGACCTGCTGCGGGACGTGCCGTCCACCTTTATGTGGGTGTCCCCGATGCCGCAGCGCCATCTCAACTGCAACGGCCTGGTGCAGCTGCGGTGCACCGATGCGACGGCGCGCTACCGCGACCTGCTGATCTACCGCCGCGGACATCGTTTCAGCTCTGTGGAGAACATGTTCTCCGATCAGCTTGCACGCAGCATACGCCATGTACTCACCCTGACCGAAGCGGAGAGTTCCTCTCCATGACATATCAAATTTGATATGTCAATTTACAGGAAAAACATTGGATATTTTGCACGCCAGCGGTTATACTAAGGATGTCAAGGAGATCCTTTGATGTTGAATTGCTATCTTCATTCTTTTCTTTTCCATAGCAAAAAGGGCCGTTTGTAAGAGCGGTCCTTTTTGTTTTGTATCCAAGACAACCACCAGCTCTGTTGGGTGGCAATGAAAAAGCTTTCGCTTCGGGCAATGGGCACAGCGGAATGAAAAATTATTGGGAAACAGAAGGGCCAATCAGAGAGCATTCCTGCTTTAGCAGATGCAGTGCATGTGATGCATGGAAAAATGTCCAGAGTCTCTTGAGAGGCGGTCCGGTAAGATTCACTTTTAGCGAGAATGGTTCTGCCCGCTCCTTCGGACGGACATGGCACAGACGGCAGGCGGTTGTTGCGCTATAGATGACAGAACGCGCGCGTGCGGGTTTCCAAACCGGTGTTAGCTAACCCTGCTTGCACAAATGCCCCTGCAGGTGCGGGGTGAATTTGCCTGTTGAAAACCTGTTTTCAGCGGTGCCACCCTCCGCTCGGGCGCGCCGAGCACCGGGCAGGGAGAGGGGAACGGGAGGAAAAGGGCGGCCTGCGGGCCGCTCGCGTGTGATGCGATGCAGGGAAAAATGTTCAGAATCTCTTGAGAGGCGGGCCGGTAATATGCCCTCTTAGGGCGGGTGCAAGCCACGCGTTTATCGCGTGGTTTTGATTTGTAAAAAAATCCTTTTCTGCCGATTTTCACCGGTGTCCGCCGCCGCTCATATTTTGCCGCCGGCGCGTCACAATAAGAAGGACGGCGCTGCCGTCAATCGATCGAAAAGGGGAAGATAGAGATGTCGCCGAAGGAACTGCTTTATATCGAAGACGCGCTGGGCCATGCGAAGCAGATGCAGACAGCCTGCACCGACTTCGCATCGCAGATCAGCGATCCGGAACTCAAAAACTTTGTCTCCGGACTTTCCGGCAGGTACAGCGAATGCTTCACCCAATTCTATTCCCTGTTGAAGGGCTGAAGGAGGGCACGAACAATGGACGACAGGACGATGATGGATACCATTTTGAGCAGTGTGAAGGGCGCTTGTGACCTCATGATGCACGGGACGATCGAATCCTCCACTCCGCAGGTGCACTCCGCCTTTGACGCCGGACTGCAGAAATGCCTCTGCATGCAGAATGAGATCTATTCCAAAATGTCTCAGAAGGGCTGGTACCCGTCCACGCAGGTCGAGCAGAATAAAATTGACCAAGCCCGGCAGAAATTTTCCGCAAACGGCTGATTTCGATTGGTGAACCTTCCTCCTGAAACAGCGGCGCGCCGCCCTGACCGGGCGGCGCGCCGCTGTTTTATCCTTTTATTCCGCTTCAATACATAGAACTTCCGGCTCCGCCGGTGAGGGTAAAAAGCTTTCGCTGCAAGAATAGAGCGATGTGGGCTGCGAACAGGAACCCGCGGCATCGTCCTCCGCTCGGGCGCGCCGGGCACCAAGCAGGCCAAAAAGGAAACAAACGTAAGGAGAGCCGTAGGCCGCCCCTTTTTATAGGCTGTAGGGCATGCGGTGCAGGCGGAGAAATTTCAGCATCTTTTGCGAGCCTTGCCGGTACAAAGTCCTTCTAGGGCTTGGCCTTTTGCAGCAAAAACTGCTTGAGGAACCGCACCGCCTGACAGTAGCCTTCCAAGCCCTGTCCTGCGATGGTTTTGACGCAGGCCGCCCGGATGTAGGAAACCTGCCGGAACTCCTCCCGCTCGCTGACCTGAGAAATATGGACTTCCACTGCAGGAATCTTCACCGCCTTGACCGCGTCGAGCAGCGCGACGCTGGTATGCGTGTAAGCCGCGGGGTTGATCACAATGCCGTCCACCTTTTCGAAGTAGGCCTCCTGAATCCGGTCCACCAAAGCTCCTTCGTGGTTGGACTGAAAAAATTCCACCTCAATCCCCTCTGCCTCGCAGGCCGCGCGGACGCGGTCAAGCAGGGCCTGATAGGTTTCCTTTCCGTATAGCTCCGGTTCGCGGATGCCCAGCAGGTTAATGTTCGGACCGTTCATGACTAAGAATTTCATTCCATGCCTCCAATATCCTGTCGCGCACCGTCTCGATGCTCCCCTGATTTTCCACGGCGCAGTCGCACGCCGCCGCGTAAAAAGGTTCCCGCTCTTCTGCCAGCTTTTCCAGCGGACTGCCCTGTGAAAGGGGTCTCCCCTCGACCGGCAGTTCCCCGAGCGGGCGCAGCAGCCGGATGAGCGTACCGTTTGCGCGCAGCGCCGCAACATTCTCCCGGCGCAGCACCGCGCCTCCGCCGGTGGCAATCACCAGTCCGGTGCGCAAAGCGAGGGAGGCGAGGCACTCGCTTTCGAGCTGCCGGAAGCCTTTCTCCCCCTGCTGCGCAAAAATTTCGGGGATCGGGCGGCCCACACGTTGGACAATCAGCTCGTCTGCATCGACAAACTCCCGGCCTAGAGCCCCGGCGCAGGCCCGGCCCAGCGTGGTTTTGCCGCTGCCCGGCATTCCGATCAGCACAAGATTCGAAAGCTCCCTGCGCAGGCTGTGCTCGATCTCATCGATCCGCCCGTCCGGGATCGGATGCCCCGCAAACTGCTCGGCGGAATACTTGGCCTGCGCGACCAGCATGGCCAGTCCGCCGGCGCAGCGGATTCCCCGCTCCCGCGCCTCAAGAATCAGGGCGGTGCGCAGCGGGTTGTACACAACGTCGAGCACCCCCTCCAGCCGCGGAAAATCCGACAGGCGAACCGCTTTTCCGCCCAGATTGGGGAACATTCCAAGCGGCGTCGTGTTCACAAGAATTTCCGCATCCGCGTGGCGGAGCGGCGCATTCTGATAATTTTCCTCCCCGCTGCGCGAAAGCACAACCACCTCCCGCGCGCCGGAATCGCGCGCTGCCGTCCGCACCGTCAGGGAGGTACCGCCGCTGCCGCAGACCAGCACCTTTTTCCCGGCAAACGCAATCCCTGTTCGCCTCGCCAGGCAGAGGAACCCCGCATAGTCGGTATTGTCCCCGAAGAGCCTGCCGTCCCGCAGCACCAGCGTGTTGACGCTGCCGATCTTGCGGGCCGCGGGGGAAAGCTCGTCGCAGTAGGGAATCACCGTCCGCTTGTAGGGAATGGTCACATTGAGTCCCTGAAAATCCCGGGCAGCGAGAAAAGCATCGATTTCCTCCCGCGCGACGGCGCGCAGCTCGTAGCCGTATCCGGCAAGCTGCTCATGGATCCGCTGGGAATAGCTGTGGCCGAGCCGCTCTCCGATCAATCCATATTGCATTGCGCACACTCCTTTACAGCTCGGTATAGCTGCCCAAAAATTCAAACGGTTCAGGTCCGGCGGCCAGCTCGGAAAGCAGGGCCAGCACCTCCTCGGAATAGACCGAAGCCTCCAGGTCGAAATAGAATTTGAACTCAAATTCCCTTCCGAGAATCGGGCGGCTTTCAATCTTGGTCAGATTGAGGCCGAGCATCGCAAATTTCGAGAGCAGCGCATTGAGCGAGCCGGGCCGGTGGGGCATCTCGGCCATCATGCTGATTCTCGATGCGCCGGGATAGATCTCCATTTCCTTCGAAATGCAGATGAAGCGGGTGTAGTTGTGGTCACTGTCGGAAATCGCATCCGAAAGGATGTCAAGCCGGTAAAGCGCGGCACACTCCCGGGAGGAAATCGCCGCAACGTCCCGGCGGTCCGATTCCGAAACCATCTTGGCCGCCACCGCCGTATTGGCGCAGGGGGTTACCCTGATTCCGGGATGGGCCGCAAGGAATGCGCGGCACTGCCCAATCGCCTGCCCATGGGAATAGATCTCCCGGATATCGCCGAGAGCGGTCCCGCGCCTGGCGAGCAGATTGTGGGAGATCCGCAGCTTCAGTCCGCGTACAATCGGAAAGCGGTACTGCTTCATCAGGTCATAGACCTCGTTGACCGATCCATAGGAGCTGTTCTCGATCGGCAGCACACCGTAGCGGCATTTCCCCGCCCCGACCGCCCGAAACACGTCCTCAAACTGCGGATAATAAACGATCTCGGGATATTGGAACAGGCGGTTGACCGCAATCTGGGAATAAGCCCCTTCCACCCCCTGGCAGGCGACCACCGCATCGGTCGGGAAGAGCTTGGGGGTGTTTTCCAGCGCCGCGCGGATCTGTCCGGTCAGCGTCTCCACGCGGGGAACCGAGCGGTTCTGATAGGAGCGTCCCATCTCCATCAGCTGCTGGAACAGGTGGGAGACATAGGGCGCGAGCCCGGCCGGCGCCTTCTCCCGCGCCCGGCGCAGGATCTCGCGCTCCCGCGCGGGGTCAAAGGTCGGAAGGTGATGCTCCTGCTTATAGGCGGCCACATCGAGGGAAATCTCCATCCGCTCGAGGAAAAGCCGTTCCATCTCGCTGTTGATCTCGTCGATCCGCCTGCGGCAGTCCTTTAGTTCCATTCATCTCTTCCTTTCGATTCGAGCATCAGGTCGAGCAGCACCAGCGCGGCGGCCGCTTCGACGCAGGGAACGGCGCGGAGCACAACACAGGGGTCATGCCTTCCATGAATCACAAGGGGTGCGCCGCATTCTCCGGACAGACTGACCGTCCTCTGCTCCAGCGCGATCGACGGGGTTGGTTTGAACGCCGCCCGGAACAGGAGGGGCATCCCCGTTGAGATTCCCCCAAGGATTCCTCCATGCCGGTTTGTCTCGGTGGCGACCCGCCCCGCCTTCATCACAAAGGGGTCGTTGTGCTCGCTGCCGGTCATCGCGGAGGCGGAAAAGCCCGCGCCGAATTCGATTCCCTTCACGGCCGGAATCGAAAAAACCGCCGAGGAAATCCGGCTTTCGAGGCTCTCGCAAAGCGGTTCGCCGAGTCCGGCGGGCAGCCCCGACACAGCGCATTCCACGATCCCCCCCACCGAATCAAGTTTTTGCCGCGCGGCCTCGATTTCCGCCTTCATCCGCCTGCCCGCCTGGTCGTCGAGCACCGGGAACGGCTTGGCGGACACCGTCCGCAGCGTTTCAGCGTCCACCGAAACCGGATCAAAGGGCGCGTCCTCCACCCCGTGGATTGCGGCGATATGCGCCCCTACCATCACGCCCTTCCGGGCAAGAAGCTGTATCGCCGCCGCACCGGCAAAGCAGAGCGGCGCGGTCAGCCGTCCCGAGAACTGCCCGCCGCCCCGGATATCATTCGCTCCATGGTATTTGACGAAAGCGGAGTAGTCGGCATGCATCGGCCGCGGCAGGTCGCGGAGCTTCTCATAATCCTGCGAGCGGCGGTCCCCGTTTTCGATCACCGCGCAGAGCGGCGCGCCGCAGGTCACTCCGCCGCAAAGCCCCGAAAGGATGCGGGGACGGTCCGTCTCCCGCCGCGCGGTGGAAAAGGCGCCGCCCGGCGCGCGCCGCGCCATGAACCGCTCGATTTCATCGAAATCCAGCCGGATTCCGGCAGGCAGGCCGTCGATCACCGCGCCGATCGCCTCTCCGTGCGACTGGCCGAAGATGGTGACAGTGAGCATTTTTCCAAAGCTAGAGGACATCGGCAATCCCTCCCAGTGATTGGTAGTCGTCAAAAAATCCCGGATAGGACTTACGGCAGGCCTCGGCCCCATCCAAAACCACCGGACCTCCGCAGAGCATCGCGGCCATTGCCATTGACATGACAATCCGATGATCGTTAGCACAGTCAACTTCCCCGCCCGAAAGCGCTCTCCCCCGGATCACCAGCCCGTCGGGCAGCTCGTCAGCATCCCCGCCCAGCGCCCGGATGGCGGCGGACACCGTTTGGAGCCGGTCGCTCTCCTTGAGGCGGAGGCGCGCCGCGTTGAAAATCCGGGTCTCCCCCTCCGCGGCACAGCCGCAGACGGCAAGGATCGGGACAAGATCAGGGATGGCGGCGGCGTCGATGTCAATCCCCCGCAGCGGGCGCGGCGCAACGCTCACCGAACCGCCGGCAGTTTCCTCCACCGCCGCGCCGAAGCGGCGCAGCAGCCCGACGATCGCGCGGTCCCCCTGCGGGGAAGCAGGATCAAGCCCGCCGACCGTCACCGGCCCTCCGTCGGGGCGCAGCGCCCCTGCCGCGAGATAGAACGCGGCGTTCGACCAGTCCCCCTCGCAGGACAGCTCGCCTGGCGAGCGGTAGCACTGGCCGCCCGGAATCCTCCAGCCATTTTCAGCGGGACTGATGCGGATTCCAAACCGCCGCAGCGTCCGCAGGGTCATCTCAACATATCCCGCCGACTCGAGCGGCGTGGTGAGGACAATTTCACTCTCTCCCGGCAGCAGGGGCAGTGCAAAGAGCAGCCCGGTGACATATTGGGAGCTTACATTTCCCGGCAGGCTGTAACGCCCCGGCGCAAGTCCCCCCGAAAGCTCCAGCGGCAGAGCTTTTCCTTCGATCAGCGCCCCATGCTCCTCCAGAAGCTCCCGCAGGGGGGAGAGCGGGCGCTGAGGCAGGCGGCCCGACCCTGTTACGGTGCGGCGCAGTCCCAGAGCGGGAATCAGCGGCAGCAGAAAGCGCAGGGTCGATCCGCTTTCCCCGCAGTCGATCGTCCCCTCCTCGGCGGGGCATCTGACCGGCGCGATCCGCCAGTGCCGTCCGTCCGGGCTGTCGAGCCGAGCGCCGAGTGCGCGCAGGCATTCCGCCGTAGCCTCGATGTCCCGATTCGCCGCGCCGGCCGTCAGGACCGTTTCGCGGTCGGCGAGCGCCGCACAGATCATCGCGCGGTGCACGTCGGACTTTGAGGCCACCGCTTGCACCCGTCCCGCCAGCGGGTGCGGCGTAATTTTCAGCTTCATCGGAACCCCTCCATTTTGAAGATCAGCCGGACGCGCCTGCTCAGTTCAGTCCGTCGGCAAAAAAGCCTTCCAGCTCCGCGGCCGGCATGGGACGCAGCACACAGCTTCCCGCGGCGGCAGGCAGCACCAGGGTGATCGAATCCCCCCGGCGCTTCTTGTCATTGACCGCGGCCGCCGCCAGCTCCTGGGCGGAGAAGGCGCACCGGCTTTCCAGCCCGCAGCGGTCAAGCGCTTCTTCCAGCAGGGCAAGCGCCTCATGCGAAAGCATGCCCCGCTTGACGCAGGCGCGGGCGATCAGCGCGGTGCCGATTGCAACCGCCCGCCCATGGGTGATGCCGAGTCCGGAGCAGCGTTCAATGGCGTGGGCCGCCGTATGGCCAAGATTCAGCTTCTGCCGCTCGGCCTGATCGCGCTCGTCGGCGGCAACCACCGCCGCCTTGATCGAGATGCAGCGGGCCACCATCGCCTCGGGTTCCCGCTCCCAGTCCCCCTCGCACATCATCGAGAGGAGCTGTGCATCAAATCCCATACCGTATTTGATCATCTCGCCGAGGCCGTCGAGCCGGTAGCAGCCGGGCAGCGTCGAAAGCAGGGTGGTGTCGCAGAGCACCAGTTCTGGCTGCCAGAAGGCTCCGGCGAGATTCTTGCCGGCCGCGAGGTCAACCGCCGTCTTGCCCCCCACCGAGGAGTCGATCATCGCCAGAAGGCTTGTGGGAATCTGTACAAAACGGATTCCCCGCAGGTAACAGGCCGCTGCAAAGCCGGCGAGATCTCCCACCACCCCGCCGCCCAGAGCGACGATGAGGTCCGAACGGGTCAGCCCCGCTCCGGCGAGCGATTCCAGTACATGGGAGAGCGTCTCCATGTTTTTGGAGCCTTCCCCATGGGGAAATACGATCCGGACGGCCGAAAATCCCGCATCGCGTAGCGACCGCTCGGCCGCTTCGCCGTAAAGGGCATTCACCGTGTCGTCGGCAATGACAGCGGCGCCACAGGGCGAAACGACCCGGGCAATCTCCTCCCCGCAGCGGTCCAGCAGGCCGCTGCCGATCAGCAGGTCGTAGCGGTGCCCCGTCTCAATCGAAATTCTCCGCATTGTTCACAGCACCTTTCCGTCCGCTTCTTCCTTACGAACCCGCCCCATCCGCAACATCTCGTGGAGTGTTTCGGCATCCTTCGACGCAATTGCGTCATGAAACCTCTGAAGCCGTCCGATCAGCTCGCCCAGCTCTGCGGAAAGCGGTTCGCTGTTGTCAAGGAACAGCTCGGTCCACATGTCCTCCTGCAGGCAGGCGACGCGAGTCATATCGCGATAGCTGCCGGCCGAAAAACCCCGATGACGCAGCGAGCAGGGCGACTGGACGTAGGCGCTCGAAACGACGTGGGCCATCTGTGAGGTGTAGGCGATCATACGGTCGTGTTCGGCCGCGTCGGTGATCACCACCCGCTCGAAGCCCAGTTCAAGGGACAGAGCCTTGGCCTTCGCCACCGTCTCAATTGCCATCCCGGTCGGCGGCACAAGAATCATCGAAGCGCCTTCAAACATGCTCCCAGTCGAGCTGTCAAATCCTGCGTGCTCAACTCCCGCCATCGGGTGGGCGCCGATAAAGTCAAAGCCGTATTCCTTCGCCAGCGCAAAGCAGGGAGCGCAGACCGGCTGCTTCACCCCGCAGGTGTCGAAAACCAACGCGCCCTTTTTGATCTGAGGCGCGTGCTCGGTCAGCCAGCGGATCGTCATCTGGGGGTAGAGCGCAATAAAAACGACGTCGCATTCCGCCAGCCGGTCGTCGGTCAGCGGTCCGTCCACCGCACCGACCAGCTTGGCCTTGCAGAGGATTTGCCGGGTGCGGTTCCAGCCGTATACCATGTGGCCGGTTTTCTCTTTGAATGCCCGGGCAATCGATCCGCCGATCAGCCCCAGCCCTGCTACTGCTATATTCATCGTTCGTTTCTCCTTCATTTCACATTCTGGCTTTGCCGTATATCTGAGATCAGGCTTTGTAGGCAAACGGCTTAATCCGGCGCACCGCCTCAGCGAGATCGTCGAACGCGCCGGGGGTCAGCGACTGCGGACCGTCACATTTGGCATGGGCCGGATCGTTATGCACCTCGATCATCAGACCGTCGGCGCCGCAGGCTGTGGCTGCCAGTGCCATCGGCTTGACCAGCCGCGCAATTCCGCTCGCATGGCTTGGATCGACGATCACCGGCAGATGGGTCATTTCGTGAAGCATCGGAATCGCCGAAAGGTCAAGGGTGTTGCGGGTGGCCGTCTCAAAGGTGCGGATACCGCGCTCGCAGAGAATGACCCGGTGGTTGCCGCCCGCCATGATATATTCGGCGCTCATCAGCAGCTCCTGCAGGGTATTGGCAAGGCCCCGCTTCAGAAGAATCGGCTTATCGGTATGCCCGACCTGCCGCAGAAGTTCAAAGTTCTGCATATTGCGCGCACCAATCTGGATGATATCCACCTCGTCGAATAGATCAAGCTGGGAAAGATCCATCAGCTCGGTGACGATCGGAAGTCCGGTTTCCTTCTTGACCTCCAGCAGAAGCTTGATGCCGTCCGCGTGAAGCCCCTGAAAGGCATAAGGGGAGGTGCGGGGCTTAAAGGCGCCGCCACGCAGCAGGGTGGCTCCCGCGGCCTTAACCCGCAGGGCAACCTCAAGAAGCTGTTCGCGGGATTCCACCGAGCAGGGACCGGCGATGATCGGACAGCTGCCATCCCCGAAGGAGGCATCCCCGACGGTGACCACAGTGTTGTCCGGGTGGAAGGCGCGGTTGGCCTCCTTATAGGGCTGGGAAATGCGTTTGACATCCTGCACGATATCGAGCGCGCGGATCAGCTCGATGTCAACCTTGGAGGTATCTCCCACCAAGCCGAGAATGGTCTGCACCTTTCCTACCGTCGGATGGACCTCCAGACCTAAGCTTTCCAGCCATGCGGTAAGATCGGCAATTCTCTCGGAATCAGGATTTTCTTTCAAAATAACAACCATCATGCTACCCCTTTTCTTTTGTTTCAATAACCGGCGCAGGCGCTGCAGAAGCATCAAAAAGGGCTTCGCAGCACTCACTGCGAAGCCCTTATCCTTCTATCGCATCCGTTTTCCTTAAACGGCACAGGACAATGCTTTCTTGTTTGCAGTGAACGCCAAATAAGCCTTGCCAAAAAAGTAAAAGGCAAAGCTAAAGTAAAAATAATATTCACTTGCAAACAGCTTGTGATTCATAACGGCGATCTCCTGTGTCCCCTTCGGGATTGGATTTGTTTTATTATAACACCATACCGCCGTCTTGGCTATCGGCAAATTGTATACCTGTTTTCCCATTTTGAAAAAATTTTTATTGTCTCTTGACAAAACTCCTTGCTGCTTAAGTCCCGTTGTGGACATTCTGGACCCCTGCTCACAGGAAGTCCCATGGCTGGGTCCCGACTCCGTTCCCGGCTCATCCAGGGGCTTGAGCAAACCCCGGGAGGGCATGATTCCGGCATCCCGCTCAAAAAGGCCTGATCGTCTTTCCGCCTGTATTGCCTGCCCCACAGCCCGGAAACAGCCGCCCTTCTCCCGTAAGCAGGCGCCCGCTGCTCCGTTTCGTCCCTACCGTCTGTCCGGTGAGCGGCGCGCCCGAGCAGGGCACCGCCCCTTTCTCTGCAACAAATATACCCCCGCCGCCGCGGTTTCCCGCCCGCCTACATCAACTGGGTTCCGTTGATTTTCAGCCCGAAGCGGTATCCGAAGAACTGTGCTGCGCGGCGGCAGAGCATCATCCGCTCCAGAAAAATTTCAAAGTAATCGGCGACCGGGCTGACCCCGGTATCGACGGTAAGCACCAGCGTAAAGGTTCGGCTTTCGACATCGGTTTTTAACGACGACTGCTCCACCGAGTAATTGACCCGGTCGTGGATATCAAAGCTCGGAACATCCCGGTTGCGAACCCGCGAACGGCGCACATCGCTTTTATCCGCGAGAATCAGAGCCGCAGCCAGCGCATTGACCGGATAAGCGGTATGTTCGTCGTGGTTGCCGATAGCGGCGATCACCTGCGCGACCTCGTTGGGTTCCATCCCCATTTTGTCGAGAATACGGAACGCCATGACCGCGCCGGACTGGGCATGATCAATGCGGTTGACAACGTTTCCGATGTCGTGCATAAAACCGGCGATCCGCGCAAGCTCGACGGTACGGGGATCGTACCCCAGCTCGGTAAGAATGTTCTGCGTCACCGTCGCAACCCGCACCACATGGGCGAAGCTGTGCTCTGTGTAGCCGAGCGCAACAAGCGAGGCGTCTGCCTGACGGATATAGCTTTTGATCTCCTCGCTGGAGGAGACGTCCTGATAGGTGACCACACGGGTTCCCCCTTCCTCTTTTTCGCTTAAAGTATACCTGTTTTGGTCCGTTGTGGCAAGGGGAAATGAGGCTTTTAGGGGAGAATGCCTTTACTGTCTTCCCACAGAAAGATCGGAAAGCCGGATCGAGCGGGTATGTCGGATCTCTTCCCAGGTGGTGCACTTGTGAATCATGCAGGACAGGTTGATGGGAATCCAGCTTGCCAGAAAGAACCAGTAAGCCAGCACGCCGCGCAGCATCCGCGGATTCCATTTGCGCTCAATCAGCAGCACAAACACCGACAGGACGCAAGAAACGGCAAAGGATGTATTGAGGGAGATAAAGAGCTGGTAATAGAGTTCATTGTAAGGAAAGAACTGGTGCTGAGCATACAGAATGTCAAGTGAAAGCCCCAACAGCAGCGAAAGCAGATAAGCCAGCTGCATGAACGGCGCGAGGAAGAACATCATCTGGTCAAGGCAGCCAATCCGGTGCTCGGCGAAGACGCCGCGCGCCAGCCGCCCGAAGTAGAGGGAAAAGCCTTGCAGGATGCCGGTGGACCAGCGTTTGCGCTGCTTCCAGGACTGGGCAAAGGTCAGCGGCTGCTCGTCGTAGATCACTGCCGCGGGCACCCACTCGACCCGCTCCCCGCGCAGGATGCACTGGGTGGTGAATTCGATGTCCTCGGTCATTGTGACGGTATGCCAGCCGCCCATTTCCCGGATCAGCTTCAGCGAGACCATAAAACCGCTGCCGTTGATCATCGCCGAAAGGTGTGCCGCGCGGCGGGTGTGGTTATACATGCGGTTGATCATCCAGTAATAGATGGAGTAGCAGCCCGAAACTGCGGTATCGTAGGGGTTCTTGCTGTCGCGGTATCCCTGCGCCGCCCTCGCTCCCGCACAGCAGGCGTCGTTCATCGCCCGCAGGAATCCCGGGTCCACGAGGTTATCCGCGTCGAAAACACAGGCGGCGTCGAAGCGCCCCTCTTCCAGAAGCGTATCGAAAACCTGTGTCAGCACTTCCCCCTTCGACCGGACCGGAAGGCGGCAGTCGAAGATTCGGGCGCCCGCCCGGCGGGCAGCTCCCCGGGTATCGTCGGTGCAGTTGTTCGGCGCTACAATGATCTCATAAAGCTCGTCCGGATAATCCTGCTGCCGCAGGCTTTCGACGAGCTGTCCAATCACGCATTCCTCATTGCGTGCCGCAATCACCAGCGCGAAACGGGTCTGCGGCTCGCAGCGCCGCTGCGGCCTGCCGCGCCGAAGCGAAAGGACGGCATACACCGCGTAGTAGAAAAAATAAAGGGTAAAGACAAAACTCATCAGCCATGCACAGGACATCAAAATCGGAACCGCTGCCATGATGTTCACTCTCCTGTTCTTTCGTCTCTGTAGGTGAAAGGATCAACTGTACTATTAATATTAGTACATATAATTTTACAATTCATTGCGGACTAATTTGATAAAATTTTTATAAAATTTTTGTGAATTTACACAATTTTTAAGAATGAGCGCCGACATATACTCTGCTGACAGAACGATTTCCGAAAGGAAAAATCTTCAATATGACGCAGAAGTCATCACCACCCGGCTAAACCGGTAGCTTGACTAAGCCCTATAAGTGCCTGCTGCCGGCCAGCGTCTCAAGACGCACCGAAATTTCTTTCACACAAATCACATGCGGGTGGCCCGCAAGCCGCTCGCTCCCTCCCGTTCCCCTTTCCCGGTCCGCCCGCTCTGCCTGTCCGGTGCCCGGCGCGCCCGAGCGGAGGGCGCACCGCTAAGTGCCCTGCATCGTCAGACATCTCAAGACACACCGAAATTTCTTTCCCTCGCATCACTTGCCCCACAGCCCGTAAACGGGTGAGGTCACCTTCTAACGGCAGCCCTTCATGTCTCCAAGTCTGCTGGTAACAGCTCGCTTCGCTCGATGCTTGCAGCGAAAGCTTTTTACTGAGTACCTCCACCGGCAGTGCCGATGATTTCCGCTAACAAAAACAGCCCGGGTGCTGCCGGCTCTCCTCCGGCTGCACCCGGGCTTCTCGGAAAATCTCGTATATTCAGAGGCGGCAGAGCGATTTTTTCTGCCGCACCTGCCGGAAAAATCCGCGCAATGCCCGCGTTGTTTCCAAGGGGTCGCGCCCCACCATGCAATGCAGGCGGTCAGCCGCCGCCCCGCCGAAAAAAACCAGCAGTATTACCGCACGTTTCCAAGGCTCCAGGTCGCAGAGAAGTGCGCAAAGCTTTTCGTCCGGACGCACCGGCGCAAGGGTATTGGCAAGCTGACGGCGGTATTGCTCTCCGTAGACCGCCGGACAGTCCCCGCAGCAACGGCAAAGCTCGCGGAGCATCGTCTCTTCAAACGGCGCTTCTCCCCGCGCGGCGGCGTCATAGCCGCTGACAAAGCAGGCCGCGATGGCACGTCGTGCTTCAAGAGCATCGCCGGTCAGGTAGACCGCGATCTGATAAAGTTTCTGGGCCATCGCATCATAACGTGCAGCATATTCGCGCCGGTCCGCCATCACAATTCCTCCTTTGCATATGGTTCTATTCCTTAAAAGCCGGTGCCTCACAAGCCGGGGGTTGCCTCAGTCTATGCTACGGACTCTGTTGCCACCCAAGTAACCCCTACATTTCCATATCCCCATGACTCGACCGCATAGGTGCCGTAATAGCCCCTCACCATCTGAGCAACGGCCTGTTTGAGATGCTCGGGCAGAGCCGAAACCGGGACCAGGTAGTAGCCGGTCATCTCTTCAATCTCTTCGCCGGCCGCAATCCCGATCACTGCAAACGGTTCCCCGTAGTTGGGGGCGGTGCTGGTCAGCTCACTGCGAAGAGCATTCAGCTCCATTTTGGAGAGGGCGAACGACTGCATGTTCAGTCCCTCGGCCCCTTCATAACGATTCTCCGGATTCAGAAAATCCTCGAGGTCGTCGCGGGTCTGGGCCACCCGGTTCAAATCGGTCTGGGTAATGGTCCTGCTGTCATATTCACGGTTGAAAGGGAGCACATAAGCCGCCTTCACATCGCTCCAGTTGTTCTCGATCGCTTGGGCGGCGCCCAGCTCGCGCAGCAGCGCGAGAGTATTTCGATAGCTCTCGGTCAAAATAGTGTTGCTGGCGGCGTGGTAATATTCCTCGTCCCATTCGGCGCGCCCGTTTACATACTCCGCCTCCGCCAAGCTGCCGGTCCGGGTTTCCCTCGGGTAGCGGTATTCGACGGTGAGGGTGCAGACAGCCGTCGCGCCGTTTTTAAGCTCCTCAAGCGGCTGGGAAAGCAGGTCCTTCCGCAGCGCGACGAGCAGGCGTTCCTTCTGAGCAGCGTCGAGGATCAGATCTTCGCTGCTGCTGCCCAAAGTATTGACCACCGTAACCTGATGTATCATGTCGGCGTTCGCGGCGAATGCCGGATGGGTCTGGCTGATCATCTCGTCGTCGGTTTCCAGTCTGACGAGCTGATCGAGCGTTTCGGGATAAAGGTTATAGTAGCGCCTGCTGACGGTATGCCCGTCGGTCATCTCGTAGGTCACTCGCAGGCTGCCGTGTCCGCTGTAAAAATCCTCGTCCTCCCCTGCGCGCTCCCCCCCGTAATGGAGGTCAATCTGTTTCTGCTGTGCCGCAATGACCAGCGCGACCGCCTCCGGGTCCTGAAAGGCCACAACCATGGAGCGGTCCTGCCCCAGAGAGGGCTGGTCCGAGAAGCGGCTGTTGTAGTAGTAGAGGCGCGCCTCTTCGACGTGCGAGACCTGCGGAACCCAGCGGCCGATTCCGATGAGGTCGAACAGCATGACGCCCACCAGAACGCACACCCCGGCTGTTGTAACCGCCGCAACCGGCAGAGCCTTCGGGATGCTGCGCACACTGCGGCTGAGGATGACATCTCCGATAAAATAGACGATCAGTGAGCCGACCGCAATGCAGAAGAGGGAGAGGAAACGGCTGTCCTCCGGATGGATCTCAAAGACGGCACAGAGAATCATGCCCAGTCCGGTGCCGCCGAGCAGAGTGCCCGCCGAACGCATGAAGATCTGAAGCGGTCCCATCTCGCCCACCGCTTCGGCCTGTTCAGACCGCCGGCGGGTATAGCACCATGCGCCGGCGCCCAGCACCAGCAGTGCAGCCGCAAACCAGAACAGCATCGAAACATTGTTTTCCGCAAGATATTCCAGCGAATCACGGGCAATGGCTACCCGCCCGATGATCAGCGATACCGGGGAAAGGCGGTAGGCCAGCCGTATCGCGCCGTCGCCCGCGGAAAAGCCGTAGATAAACGAATCGCCCAGCATCATGAACATCAGATAAACGGCTGCGAAAACGCCGTTGAGGCCGAGCGAGAAGATCGCCGTATCAAAATCGGTGCCAAGTTGCACCGCGCAGAAGGCGGTAATGGCGAAGATCGCAAGGGTCACTGCCATCCAGCAGAGCAGATCGAGCAGGATCATGCCGGCGGAAGCTCCGGGCAGCAGGAAGGAAACCGCCGCCGTCAGCAGAAAGTTCACCGCCAGAGGCGCCCAGATCAGAGTAATCCCCGTCATGCAGCAGGCCGCGTAAAGCTCACAGCGGGTCAGCGGCAGCGAGTGATAGACATCCACCGAACGGCGGTTGTGCAGGTAAGAAAAAAGATTCACCGCCACGATGAGCGGAACCACCAGCATCAGTGCAGTGAAGAAAAAGGCGGAGAATCCGTTGTAGATCTGCGCGGGACCGGAGAAGGTCCAGCGTACGAAATCGGAGAGATCCGCGCGATCCTGATTCTGCAGAATGGTCAGCAGGTACTGCACCGGCAGGAAGAGAAAGCCGAGGGCTCCGTAAAACAGGGCTGATCCGCGGTGCCGCCGCAGCATGTTGCGGTAAAACGGCAGCACGCGGGAAAAGCTAAAAGACGATCTTGCTGTAGTCATAACCGACCGCCTCCATTTCATAAATAAATACCTCCTCGAGGGTCAGGCTCACCGCCTCAGCGAGCATCGGGGAAAGGGCATTGACCGCGGCAAGGGCATCCTCCTCACCTGCCGCGCAGATCAGCGTCGCCACGCTGCCATGCAGCTCCTGCGAGAGGATGCGGATGCCGCCAAGGGCGATTTTCTCACTCGGACGCGGGTTGAAAACCGCCTGCACCTTGCAGAAGCCGAGCTGGATATCATCGACGGCGCATTCCAGCAGCAGCCTGCCGTGATGCAGAAGCCCCACGCGATCACAGAAATCCTCGAGCTCCCGCAGGTTGTGGGACGAAATAATGACCGTCATATGATATTCCGAGATCATATCGGAGATGATCCGACGCACCGCATGCCGGATCACCGGGTCAAGCCCGTCAAACGCCTCGTCAAGAAGCAGGTATTCCGGCGCGCAGGAAAGGGCGAGAATCAGCGCGGCCTGCCGCCGCATCCCCTTGGAGAAGGAGGACAGCTTGCGGCGATCCCCGATCGGGAACAGCTCCAGCAGGCGCTGGTAGCGCGCTTCATCCCAGCGCGGGTAGGCGGCGCGGTAGAACTGGCGCATATCGTCAACGGTCGCCTGCGGCGGAAAGAAGAGGTCATCCGAAACGAAAAAGATTTTCTGCTTCTGCTCCGGATTTTCAAACACCGGCTCCCCGTCCACCGTAACCTGTCCCCCATCCGCGGAGTAAACGCCCGAGATCAGGCGCAGGAGGGTGGATTTTCCCGAACCGTTGGTTCCGACCAGACCATAGATGCATCCCGGCGAGACGGTCAGCGAGACCGAATCGAGGGCTGTATTCACGCCAAAGTGCTTGGTAATCGATTCTATCAAAACCATGTCGTTACTCCTTTTCGTAGATCTCATCCACCAGAGCGAGCATTCTCTCCCTCGGGACGCCGGCTCTTTTGGCGGACAGGATGGGAGGCCGCGCCTCCTTGAGCTTTTGCTGCACGATCGAATCGGTCAGCGACTCTCCCGGCGCAATAAAGCTTCCGCGTCCGGCCGCCTGATAGATCATGCCTTTGGCCTCCAGCTCCTGATAGGCCTTTTGCACTGTGTTGGGGTTGATGCCGAGGTCACGCGCCAGGTTCCGCACACTGGGGAGCTGATCATCCGGCTGCAGTACGCCGCGCGCAATCAGCCCTATAATATTCTGTACCAGCTGCTCATAGATCGCCACACGGCTGCGTGAATCAATCGAGAACATGGCCCCACTCCTTTCCGGGCATCTGCCGCTGCGCAGCAAATGTCACGTGTGTATTAACTATGATAGTACAGTTAGCATAGCATGAGGAACTTTAAAAATCAAGGCCCGGAATAAAAATTTTTCCAAGAGGGGCTTTTTTATTTATTTTCAACAAGAAAATGCTCAGGTTTTTAGTTGACATGAAAATTCTTTTCCACTACAATAAGGGCGAAAAGAAAAATAACGAGACATGCGTAGAACGCGCAGGAAAAGGAGTGTGACCTCTATGAACCGAAAGACCAAAATCGTCTGCACCCTCGGCCCGGCTGTCAATTCCCCCGAAATGATCCGCCGGCTGCTCGAAACCGGAATGAATGTCGCGCGCTTCAATTTTTCCCATGGAGATCATGAAAGCCACCGAAAAACTTTTGAATTGTTCGACTCGATCCGGCGGGAGCTTAAAAATCCCGCCGCCGCTATGCTCGATACCAAGGGGCCTGAGATCCGCACCGGCCTGATGAAAGACGGAAAAATCTTTCTCGAGGCCGGTTCCCCCCTCGTCCTGACCGGCGAGGAGACGGAAGGCACCCCGGAGCGGATCTCCATTACCCACAAAACCCTCTATCGTGATGTGCGGCCCGGCGGCACCATCCTGATTGACGACGGGCTGATCGAGCTTACCGTTGAGGAAATCGCCGGGACGGACATCCACTGCCGGGTGATGAACAGCGGCTTTGTTTCGAACCGCAAGGGGATCAACGTCCCCGGCGCCGACCTCTCGATGCCGTACCTCAGCGAAAAGGATATCGCGGATATTCGCTTTGGCATTGAGATGGGATTCGACTTCATCGCCGCCTCTTTCGTTTCCTCGGCCGACGACCTGCTCGAGGTGCGCCGCCTGCTCGATTCAAAAAACTGCCATTCCATTCGGATTATCGCCAAGATCGAAAGTGCCAAGGCGCTGGAGAACATCGACGACATCATCCGCCTTTCGGACGGCATCATGGTCGCCCGCGGCGACCTCGGGGTGGAAATCCCCTATTCCGAGGTACCCGTTGCGCAGAAAACGCTGATCAGAAAAGCCATTTCGCGCGGCAAAATCGTCATCACCGCCACCCAGATGCTCGAATCGATGACCGAAAAGCCCCGTCCGACCCGCGCCGAAGCGACCGACGTGGCCAATGCCATCTACGACGGCTCGAGCGCGGTCATGCTCTCAGGCGAGACGGCCGCCGGAAAATACCCCATCGAAGCGGTCCGCACCATGGCCACCATCGCCCAGCGCGCCGAGGGGGACATCGACTACCGCAAGCGCCTGCAAAACCGCGAGCCGGTCAGCGGCGGCGATCTGACCTACGCCGTCGCCCACGCCACCTGCACCATGGCTCATGACCTCGGCGCGGCGGCCATCATCCCGGTGACCTGCTCAGGCTATACCGCCCGGATGACCTCCGGCTTCCGCCCGGCGGTGCCGATCATCGCCTGCACTCCCTATGAAAGCACCTATCACCACCTCTCCCTTTCGTGGGGCGTCACCCCTGTTCTGATGCGGGAATGCCAGAACGGCAGCGAGGAGATGCTCGAACAGGCGATCGAGGCCGCGCGTACACAGGGCCTGCTGGCTGACGGGGATATGGTGGTTCTCACCGCAGGAATGCCGATCGGCGTCCCCGGCACCACCAACCTGATTAAGGTGGACGTGGTGGGGGATGTGCTTGCCACCGGCCATGGCATCGGCGGGAAATCCGCCACCGCCCGGGTCTGTGTCGCCCACGACGAGGAAGAGGCCGCTTCCCGCTTCCGCGCAGGGGATATCCTGGTGGTGCCGCAAACCACCAACGGGATGATGTCCTTTCTGCGCAGCGCCTCGGGAATCATCATCGAGGAGGGCGGCGAGGAATCTCACGGCGCGGTGGTCGGAATGACCCTTGATATCCCGGTGCTGATCGGCGCGCAGAATGCCACCAATCTTTTGAAGAACGGTGTAAGCGTCACCCTCGATGCGGTAACCGGACGTGTTTACCGCGCCCCGCGGCAGACCGCCCTCAATACCGGCGCGGCCGGTGCGAAATGAGTGCTCTAACAAATAAACCCCGCCCTGTGCTTCACAGGGTGGGGTTTATTTGTTCGCCTTTTTTCGGTGAAACGGGGATCGGGCCGTGCTCCCGCTCAAAGTCAGCGATACGGCGGCGAATCATCTGCTCAATCTCCCGGTTTTTGGTGCGCCCCTCATACTCGGCGATATAGCCAAACTTTTCAAGCAGAAGAGGCGGGATGCGCAGTGAATAGCGGGACAGCGGCTCCTTCATGATGTCACCTCTTGGCTCAGTATTGACATCATTTTAGCGGCGTATTAAAATAAAATGGAAAATTGGCTCCTTTTAGGCATCAATAAGGCTCCATAATTATATAAAAGGGAGGAACAAACCATGCCCGACTACCAAAAGCTCTACCACATGATCTTCAATGCGGCGACCGATGCGCTTGAAGCGCTGGAAAACGGAGAGGAGCGCTATGCGGCGGCACTGCTTGCCACCGCGCAGCATCGCTGCGAAGAAGAGTACCTCTGTGCGGCGGACTAATTGTCCGCACAGCTCCCCTGAACGGCCCACACGCGGCCGCACCGAAATATCTCCATGCGCGGCCGCACCGTCCGAATTTCATGCGCTTGAATGTTTGCACCGGCAAAGCATCCCCCACACGAACCGCCTCGAAATACTTCCCCATGCGCGGCCGCACCGTCCGAATTTCATGCGCTTGAATGTTTGCACCGGCAAAGCATCCCCCACACGAACTGCCTCGAAATACTTCCCCATGCGCGGCCGCCCCGGCGCTTCACATGAAAGCGCCGGGGCGGTTCTGATCAATGGATGGGAGATTTCACATTCAGGCGGCGGAGCCGGTCGAGGGATTGATCAGGACTCCTCCGCCGACTGCGGGGGAACCGCTGCCGGCTCCGCCCGCGCTTCCGGCCTGACCGGCCGGGGTAAATACCACCGTATCGGCGATCTCTTTATCGGTGATGATAAAGCGTCCGAGGGTGTCGGTCGTAAAGGTGAGCAGCTCCTCCGCATTGTGGTACTGCGCGGGAATCTCGGTCAGCTTTCCGTTGAGGTAGCGGTAGACGAAGAACTGATCGTTAAAGTCATCGGCATAGGCGGAAACATCCAGCTCCATCACACCGTTGGTCCGGAACTGAGGTCCGGAGGGGAAGGTCAGAAATTCGAAGCTGTGGTCCTCATACTTGGTAACAATCTCTTTGACAGCGTTCTGGTTGTGTACCAGATTGACCGCCTTCATGTCGTTGATGCTGACGGTAAAACGCCAGTCGCCGTCTGTGAAGGTGACCTTTTTATACTGATTGCGCTTGGCAATCCGCTCCAGCTGCTCCGCGTCAAACACCGGAGCGCTGTTGTCAACCTCGATCTCATCCTCCGCATCCAGCGCGCTGATGAATTCGTCCGAAACCAGCTCGTAGCCCGTCTCAAATGAAACGGTCAGGGTGACAAAATCCTTGCGGTTGCTCTTGTTCACCATCTTGATTGAGTATT
Organism: Ruminococcaceae bacterium D5; assembly: GCA_900113995.1. Taxonomy (GTDB): domain Bacteria; phylum Bacillota; class Clostridia; order Oscillospirales; family Ruminococcaceae; genus Yanshouia. The sequence goes on from FORK01000018.1 coordinate 32,860, forward strand.
CCTCTTCGGTCTTGGCGGTCGGCCATCCGGCCTTAACCTCTGCGGCAATATAATACCGGTCGCCCGACTTGGAGAGGTTGAAATCCACCAGGCTGTCGCCCTCGCCGGTGTTGGACAGCTTGAAGCTGTAATCCTCCATCACATCGGGATTGAGGGGCTGAGGCTCGCCCCCATCGATCGAGACGGATACCGGGAAACGGTATTTTTCACCGGGGGTCAGAAGTCCGCCTTCCAGACTGATTCCGCTGTTTGTATCAGCCGAAAGGACAATCCGGTTGTCCTTCTCCCTCTGCGCGAAGGATTGGGCGGCCATCCCCGCCGCCATCACAGCGGCAAGGAGAATCGAAACGGTTCTTTTCATTGGGATACCTCCTGAATCGTGCTGCGGCGGATCGGTCCGCCGCGCGGCGCGTTGCTCGCATCTCCCGAGCACATGCCCCATTATAGAGGCGATATCCCTAAAATTCAATCGGTTGTTGTTTCCATTTTGTTGATTCCGCTATCAATTTAAACAATAAAAATCAGAAAAATCCATCTTTTTAAGAAAAACGTTGATTTTATAGAAACCACTTCCCGAAAAGCGATCACAAATCTGTTACATCCTCATAGTTTTTCCTGAACCGCTTCCAAAGAATTATCCGGTGCCGGGGCTTGCGCCGCTTCGCAAAGTCCTGGCCCATTCCGGCGGTAACGCCGTCCGCAGGCCGCGCAGGCGAGGTTCGGACCCAGCTTTTCTCCACAGCGGCAGACCCAGCCGACCTGCCGCGCAGGATTGCCTGCCGCCAGCGCGTGATCCGGCAGGCTGTGGGTGACGACCGCGCCCGCCGCGACCATCGCCCAACGTCCCACTGTATTCCCGCAAAGGACGGTGGCGTTCGCACCGATCGTCGCGCCCCTCCGCACAAGCGTCTTTTGATAGGATGCACGCCCCTTTGGATATTCGCTGCGGGGGGTCAGGTCATTGGTAAAAACGCAGGACGGCCCGCAAAATACGCCGTCCTCCAGCTCGACCCCCTCATACACCGATACATTATTTTGAATTTTGACAAAATTTCCAATTTTGACCCGGTCCCCGAGGTTGACGTTCTGACCGAGGCTGCACCATTTTCCGACCGCCGACCCACGCTGCAAATGACAGAAGCACCAGATCCGGCTTCCTGCGCCGATTCGTACCCCCTCCTCGACAACGCAGGTGGGGTGCACAAAATAATCCCTCATGGAAAGATCCCCTCCATTTCCGCCGAGGAAAACCCGGCGAGCGGCAGTGTGACCGGCCCTCCGGTCCGGCGGCTGCGGTAGACGGCCAGCACCAGCTCGAGGGCCGCACGGCCGTCCTCCCCTGTGATAAAAGGGCGGCGGCCCTCACGAATCGCGGCGGATGCATCAGCATAGAGTGCCAGATGTCCGCTGCCGTAGATATCCTGCCCGCCGCCCGGCGCTGGCTCGATCCTGGGAGGTGTTTCCTCCCCTTCCACCCGCCAGACCTCGATTCGGTTCGCCGCTGCGCCGCCGAGGCGCGCCGTTCCCCGCTCGCCGAACACCGACAGGGTTTCCTCAAGGTTGGAAGGGTAAAGATTTCCGCTTCCTTCGATGGTGGCGAGCATCCCGCCGGAAAAGCGCACCGCCGCAATCCCCACGTCCTCTGTTTCAATGCGCGGATGCATCCGCCGCGCCAGCGCCCCGCAGACCCATTCCGGTTCGCCCTCTCCCATCCAGCGCAGCAAATCAATCCCATGGATGCACTGGTTCATCAGGATACCCCCGTCGCTCACCCAGCGCCCGCGCCAATCCGCCTGCCTGTAATATGCGTCGTCCCGGTTCCAGCGCAGGGTCAGCGCCGCATGGGAAAGTCTGCCGAACCGTCCCGCGTCGAGCGCGCGGCGCAGCGCCATCACAGCCGGATTAAAGCGGTTCTGATGGCAGGGGACGAGGCAGAGCCCCCGTTCCCCCGCACGTCGGATCATCTCATCCGCGTCGGAGAGGGAAAGGGCAATCGGCTTCTCCACAATCACATGCGCCCCCGCATCGAGACAGTCGAGCGCCACCCGGGCATGGACGCCGCTTTCCGCGGCGACAGCCGCCAGCTCCGGACGCTCGCGGTCCAGCAGCTCCCGGTGGTCCGCATAGATTCTGGCGCCGGACTCCCCCAGCCCGGTCCGGCGCAGCAGTTCCCGGCCCCGCTCCAAAACCGGATCGCAGACGGCGACCACCTCCAGCGAGGCGGCGCGCGCTGCGGTAAGGTGCCGTCCGGCAATCCGTCCGCAGCCGATCAGCGCGTAGCGCATGATGCTCCCCCTTTCTACAAAACGGTGATGTTCTCCCGCGGAACAATTTCCTTCATCGCGTTTTTGGTGTCGAAAATCTGCCTCGCGTTCTTCTGCACCAACGAATAATCCACTGCAGCATGAGCGGTCAGAATCAGCACCAGGTCGGCCTCCGAGATGGCCGAGCCGGTCAGGCGCGGGAGGCCGAGCCGGGTTTTGCCCTTCCAGACATACTGGGAAAGATACGGGTCGTAAAAGGAGAGACGCGCCCCCTGCTCCCGCAGCAGCTCGATGACCCGAACCGCCGGACTTTCCCGGAAATCGGCCACCTCCTGCTTATAGGCCGCTCCCAGCGCAAGAATCTTTGAGCCGAAAACAGCCTTTCCCTGTGCGTTGAGCATCCGCGCCGCCCGCGCCGCGCAATACTCCGGCATCCGGTCGTTGACTGCCGCGGCGCTCTCCAGCAGCTGCGTGCGGCAGCCGAAGGCCCGCGCGCGCCAGCTCAGATAGACAGGGTCCACCGGAATGCAGTGCCCCCCGATTCCCGGTCCGGGATAGAACGCGGTAAAGCCGTATGGTTTTGTTTTCGCCGCCTCCACCACCTCCCAGATATCCAGCCCCATCGCGCCGCAAAGCATCGCCATTTCGTTGGCCAGAGCGATATTGACGCTTCGGTAGCTGTTTTCGAGCAGCTTCTCCATTTCAGCCGCCGCGGGGCGGGAAACCTCGAATACCTCCCCCTGCAGAACCGACCGGTAAAGAGCGGCGATCACCTCGGTGGCGTCCCGCCCGATTCCTCCCACCACCCGGGGGGTGTTGCAGGTGCGGTAGATCAGGTTTCCGGGATCGACCCGCTCGGGCGAGAATCCGAGATAGAAATCCTCCCCGCATTTCATCCCCGAACCCTGCTCAAGAATCGGGCGCAGCAGTTCCTCGGTGGTGCCGGGATAGCTGGTGGATTCCAGCACGACGATCGTTCCCCGCCGCAGCCTCCGGGCGATCTGCGCCGCTGATTCCCGGATATAGCGCAGGTCCGGCTGCCGGTTTTCATCGAGCGGGGTCGGAACACAGACGGCGATAAAATCCACCGCTTTGAGCAGCTCGAAATCCTCGGTCGCCGCCAGCATTCCCCCGGCCGTCAGCGCGCCGAGCTCCTGATCGACCACATCTCCGATGTAGTTTTGGCCCTGATTCACCATCGCGACCCGTTCCGGCTGGATATCGAATCCGATGGTGCGGAATCCCGCCTTCGCCTTCTCGACGGCCAGCGGCAGGCCCACATACCCGAGCCCAACCACCCCGCAGACGAGCGAACGGTCCTGAATCATCCGCAGCAGCCTTCTTTTCATCCGGCGCCTCCTTTTTGCCATCAGGCATACATCACGGCTTGTCAGCCGCGTGGTACAGTATATACGGCCAAGCGGAAAAAGATGTCCGCTTTTCCGGCGCGCGCCCCGGGGATTGTTATTCGGGCCGAAATGTGATATTCTTGTGAAAAATCAGTGAAAGGAAGCAAACACAATGGGAAGACGGAAGCTTTTTTGCGAATACGGTCCGGTCTGTTACCGCATCTCGGTGGAAAAGGAATGCCTGTGCCGCCACCTGCACGACCTTCTTCACCGGACAAGGTTTGCCGGGCGGCGCGATGAGCGGGAATTTCCCATTCTTGTCAAAGGGCACACCTCTCCCATTCTGCGCAGGCTCGACGGAGTTGACATGCGCCTGCAGCGCAACAAAGCCGAGAATCTGCGGCTTGCCGTCCGCGCGCTCGATCATCTGGTGATTCGGCCCGGCGAAACCTTTTCTTTCTGGCATCTCATCGGCCGCTGCACCGCCCGTCGGGGCTATCTGCCGGGGCTTGCCATTTCTAACGGCGCTTTCCGGGAGGAAGCCGGCGGCGGGCTGTGCCAGCTCGCCAACCTGATCCATTACCTTGTGCTGCACACCCCGCTGGAGGTCACAGAGCTGCATCATCATTCCGACGCTCTTTTCCCCGACAGTGAACGGCGGGTTCCCTTCGGCACCGGCACCTCCGTCTTTTACTGCAACGTCGATTACCGTTTTTGCAACACGTCCGGGGTTCCGGTTCAGCTTTCGGTCTGGGTGGACGGAGAGCTTCTCTGCGGGGAGCTGCGCGCCGAAAAGCCCTTTCCGCTGCGCTACCGCCTCATCGAAGAGGGGAGCTGCTACACCCGGGAAGCGGACGGCTTTTACCGAAACAGCCGCGTTTACCGACGCTGCTTCGAGCGGGAGAGCGGACGCGAGCTGCCGCGCGAGCTGATTCTGGTCAACCACTCGAAGGTGATGTATGATCCCTCGCTGATTCCGCCGGAACAGCTGGCCGGGGAGGGAACGCCATGCCGATGACCGCCGGCCTGCTGCGCTTTTCGGAATCGGATGCGCCCGCTTACCGCTGTTCGCAGGGGATTCTTTCCTTTCGGGAGCTGACCGCGGCTGCCCGGCGGCTCGCGGCTCTGTTGCTGCGGGAGGTTCCGCCCGGCGTCCCGGTCGGAATCTACGGCCACAAGGAGCCGCTGATGCCGGTCTGTATCGCGGCCTGCGCGATCGCCAACCGCCCCTATCTGCCGATCGACCGGCAGATTCCGCCCGCCCGCGCCGAACGGATGCTTCAGGCGGCCGGGGCCGGCCTGCTGCTTGCCGCCGGAGAGGGCTTTGTTCCCTCCTCCGCCGCGGCTGTCGGTCCTGCGGCGCTTGCCGAGACCGCTTTTGACCCCGACAAAGAGCAGGCGGCTCCGGCCGCCGCGTGTCCCGGCGACCGCTTCTACCTGCTCTTTACCTCGGGCAGCAGCGGAGAACCCAAGGGCGTGGCGGTCACCCGCGGGAACGCCGCCTCCTTCCTGCGGTGGGAGCGTCCGCTGCTTTCCACCGCCGCGGGGCCGGTGCTGAGCCACGCCGCTTACTCCTTCGATCTTTCGGTGGCCGGGCTCTGGCTCGCCCTGACCTCCGGCCGGTGCGCGGCGGTGCTCGAATCGGAGCTGTTCGGGGATTATCCCGCGCTGTTCGGCAGGATCGGAGAGGCCGCACCCTCCCTCGCCGTTTTAACCCCCTCCTTTGCGGAGCTGCTTCTTGCCTCGCCGTCCTTTGCGGCGGAGCGGTTTCCCGCCCTGAGGGAGCTTCTCTTCTGCGGGGAGCCGCTGCGCGCCGGGACGGTCCGCAGGCTCTGGGCGCGCTTTCCGGGTATTCGGATCGTCAACAGCTACGGCCCCACCGAATGCACCGTCGCGGTCACCGGCTGCGAGATGGAAGAATGGATGGCGGAATCGGGCGAGCTTCCGGTGGGCCGTTCCAAGCCGGGAACTCAGATCATCGTGCGGGACCCCTCCACCGGCAGGGCGCTGCCGGACGGAACCGCTGGAGAGCTGGTCGTCTCGGGAGACAGCGTCACCCCGGGCTACCTCGGCCCGGCGCAGGGTGGATTCTGTACCCTCGACGGAGTTTTCTCCTACCGCACCGGCGATCTCGGCCTTTGCAGGGACGGACTGTTCTACTGTCTCGGACGGCTCGACCGTCAGATCAAGTGGCACGGCCTGCGGATTGAGCCGGGGGAGATCGAGCAGACTCTGCTGCGCTGCAGGGGAATCGCCCAGGCCGCGGTCCTGCCGGTGCTGCGAGGCGGACGTGTCCGCCGTCTGCGGGCCTTCGTGTCTCCCAGCGGGGGCGTTTTCCTCAACCCCGCCGCGCTGGAAGAAACGCTGCGCGGCATCCTGCCCGCCGGGATGGTCCCGTCGGTGGAGGTCCTGCCCCGGATGCCGCTCACCCCAAACGGAAAATGCGACTATGCTGCGCTGAAGGAGCTGCCATGAATCAACCCGAAGCAAGAGAACAGCTGCTCGAAATCCTCACCGAGGCCTGCGGGCGGCCAAAACCACCCATCCGTCCCGAAACCGACCTGCTCGATTCCGGACTGCTCGATTCCCTCGCCCTGATCGAGCTGCTCGAGGGAATTGAAGACCGGTTCGGGATCATTCTCGAACCCACGCGCATCCCTCGAGAACGCTGGCGTTCCCCTTCGAGCATCCTGCGCTTGATTGAGGAACACCAAGGCTGAGTCATAACCGCCGGGTAAGCCGGAGGTTTTCGTGCACCCTTTCAGGGCCTGCCGCCGACAAGCGCCTTAAGCACGCCGGACTTGATTTTGTCCGTCCCGCTCGCTCCCCCAACCGTAAACGGACTGACCGCTTCGCCGGTGCATGAAGCGAAAGTTTCTGCGCGGCGTCTTCTCCGGCAGCGCCGGTCATTTTCCTGTTTTCAAAAAAGCGCGGCCCTTCCCCATGCAGGGGGAAGAGCCGCGCTTTTCCGCTGAATCTCTACCGCTTCACGGCTTCGGCCTCGCGGTCGAGCCTGCGGTTGCGAAAATAGATGACGAGATCGGCTGACACCATCACCATATTGAGCGCGTAGAAAAAAATCACATAGTCGGGGGAGTTGATCAGCTTGTTGATGATTCCGCAGAGATAGCCGAAGATGATCACCAGAAGGAACATCAGACTCTTTCCTTTTGCGGTGCGCGCAATATAGGATTTGTGAACCGACGCGGGCCAGGCCGCGCCGAAGCTGAGCAGCATTAACAACTCAAAAATCTTGGTCTGGTGCATTCCTCGGTCCTCCTTCATCGTCAACAGAACGTACAGGCCGCCTTGGCCCCAATGAGGAAATCATAGCACGCGCCGCGCGGAAAATCAACCGTTCGCGCCCCGGCGGAAGAGGGCGGAAACCGCCCGCTCCTTCCATGCGCTGTGGGGCGGATACCGCAGCGGCAACTCCAGCCGGGCGGGCTTGAGGAGCAGGCTGCGCGGATTTGAAAAGAGGTCGAAGGAGGCCTTTCCATGATAGCGGCCCATCCCGCTCATGCCCACCCCGCCGAACGGCAGGCCCGCCGAGGCCGCATGAAGAATTACATCGTTGACGCATCCGCCGCCCGCAGAGGTTCCTCGCAGCACCCGCCGGATGCGGGCGGGGTCGCGGGAAAAATGGTAAAGGGCAAGCGGCTGCTCCCGCGAGCGGATCAGCGCGACCGCCTCGTCCAGAGTATCACAGACCAGTACCGGCAGAACGGGGCCGAAAATCTCTTCGCACATGCAGGGCGCGTCCGGCGAGACGGGATAGAGAAGGGTCGGCTCCATCCGCCGTTCCTGCGGAAAGACGCCCCCTCCGGCGATCACCCGCTCTCCTGCGATCAGCGCGGCAATCCGCCGGGTATGCTCCTCGGTAATGATCTGCGGCAGTGCGCCGGGCCGGTCATACCCCATCCGTCCGATCTCCCTGCAAAGCGCCTCTGCCAGCCTGTCGGCCGCCGGCCGCTGCACCAGCAGATAATCGGGCGCCACACAGGTCTGTCCCGCATTGAGAAACTTTCCCCAGACAATCCGCCTTGCCGCTGATTCAATCTCCGCCGTCTCGTCGACAATGCAGGGGGACTTGCCACCCAGCTCCAGTACAACCGGGGTGAGATGCTCGGCCGCCGCCCGCATGACCCGCCTGCCTACCGGGGCGCTGCCGGTAAAGAAGATCAGGTCAAACCGGCCCGTCAGCAGCCGGTCGGAAACAGCATGCCCACCCAGCACAGCCGCGGCCCATCCGGCGGGGAAAGAGGCGCGCAGCAGCCCCTCGAGCGCGCGGGCGGTGTTTGCCGTCCGCTGCGAGGGGCGCAGCAGCACGCAGTTTCCCGCCGCCACCGCCCCCACCAGCGGCGCGAGGGCCAGCAGAATGGGATAGTTCCAGGGAGAAAGAATCAATACTACTCCTCGCGGCTGCGGGCAGACCGCCGCGCAGGACGGGAGGTTCCAAAGCCCGCCCTCCGCCTTTTGGGGTGCGGCCCAGTGCGCGAGATTTCGCAGCGCCGTATCGATCTCCTCTTGGACCTGCATCAGCTCACAGGTCACCGTATCAAAGGCACTGCGCCCAAAGTCGGCGCTGACTGCCTCGCAGAGCTCGGCTTCCCGCGCAATCAGCTCTGCCCGAAGGCGGCGCAGCGCGGCGGCCCTGCGGCCCAGCTCCAGCGTTTGGCCCCGATCAAAGTATTCCCGCATCGGCCCGGCCAAGGCCAGCGGATCCTGGTTGTGCATCAAAATTCCTTCCTTTCGAATGAATGAACGATTCCCGGCGGCGTCGCATAGCATGAAAGCAAAAGGCATCAAAGGAGGAAACACGATGTCTCTGGCCGTCAAGAGCTATGACCGGCGCAGCGCGGCCGCCTACGCGCAGCGCTGGGCATACTTCCGCAATCCCGATTTTCTCGATTTCTCCGACCTCGGCGGGGACTGCACCAACTTTGCATCCCAATGCATCTACGCCGGGAGCGGGGTGATGAATTTCACCCCTACCTACGGCTGGTATTACCTGACCTCTTCCAACCGCACTGCATCCTGGACGGGGGTGCATTATCTCTATCAGTTTTTGACCAGCAACCAGGGCGTCGGTCCCTATGCAACCGAAACGGGACTGCTGCAGATGCGCCCCGGCGACATCATTCAGCTCGCCCTCGATGAGGACCGGTTTCAGCACTCCCCTGTTGTTGTGGAAATCCGGGGATTGATCCCCACGCCGGGTACCATCTATGTCGCGGCCCACAGCTACGACGCCGACTGCCGCCCTCTGTCGAGCTATCCCTATCGCGATATCCGCTGCCTGCATATCGAAGGGGTCCGCTATAACAGCGGAGGCTCCCGATAAGGGTTTCCAGTGCCATTATAACGCGGGAAGGGATACGGCGCAACGAAAAGGACTCGCCCGGATTTGACATTTCCCGCCCCTGCCTTTTATAATAAGCGGAAGAAGGGGGCGGGACCCGGTGCGTCATCTTTTTCTAATTAACCCGGCCGCCGGAAAATACAACCGGACAGCCATGCTTACCGAACAGATTCGCGCGGTTTTTTCTGTGCGCGGAGAACCTTTTGAAATCGAGATCACCGCGCGCCCCGGACATGCCGAGACGCTGGCGCGCCGTGCCGCCGAAGACGGGATTCCCACCGTTCTCTATGTCTGCGGCGGAGACGGCACCCTCGGGGAGGCCGCACAGGCGCTGCCGGGCCATCCGCAGCTGGCGCTTGCGCCGGTTCCGACCGGCACCGGCAACGACTTTATCCGCAGCTTCGGCGGGGAGGCGCAAAAACGCTTCTGCGATCTGGCGGCGCTCGCCGCCGGACATATCGAGGAAATCGATCTTCTTCGGGCGGGCGGCCGGATCAGCCTGAACATCGCCTCCTGCGGACTCGACGCCTCGATCGCCCAGGGCGTCGCCGGATTGAAACGGATTCCCGCAGTCAGCGGCGCTATGGCCTATCAGCTTTCGGCGGCTCTCTGCCTGATGACCTCACTGCACCACCGTTACCGGTTCCTGATCGATGGGGAGCCGGGCGGCTCGGGAGATTATATCTTTGCCATTGCCGCGAACGGGCGGTATTACGGAGGCGGGTTTTACGCGGCGCCGCTCTCCGACCTGCAGGATGGCCTGATCGATTTTATGAGCGTCCCTGTCATGTCCCGCCTGCGGCTTCTGCCGATGATCGGTTCCTACCGCCGCGGGGAGCATCTCGACCGTTACCCGTTTCTCCGCCTGCGGCGCTGCCGCACCGTGCAGATCCTTTCGGATGACCCGGTGGGACTGAACCTCGATGGGGAGGTGTTCCGGGTCCGCGATCCTCTGATCGAGGTTCTGCCCCGGGCGGCGCGGCTTCTGCTTCCCGAAGGCTGCTCTCCCATGAAGAGGCGCGGCGCCGAAACGGCATCTGCCGGCGGATGAGCAAAAAAATTCCCTTTTCGCCGCTTTCTCGCACTTCCTTTCATTTTTTGCGGAAATCGTATTTTTTCGTAAAAAGCTCTTGAAATTTATTTGCCGTCCTGCTATAATAATTGAGCTGTCTGAAATACGGTCGGCATCTGGGTGTGGCGCAGATGGTAGCGCGCTACCTTGGGGTGGTAGAGGCCGCTGGTTCGAATCCAGTCACTCAGACCAAGGAAGCTCTTGAAAATGGCATCAAAATGCCATTTTCAAGAGCTTTTCTTTTGCCCAAATCTCATCTTCTAACCATATTTCTGCTGTTTTCTAACCAACTTCTAACACAAGATTTTTTTAACAACACCGGATTTTTTAGAGGTGGAAGGTTCCACTTAAATTTTCTCCCATGATTTTTTTGCGATTTTTGCTGATGTGAACATAAATATCACCGGTTGTCTCAATTTTTGTATGCCGCAGCCACTCTTGGATATCTTTCAACTCCCAGCCTTTGTCATACAAAACACTGGCACAGCTATGACGCAAGCTATGGAATTTCATTTTGGGAAGCCCACTCTTTTTTAACTGTGCCTGAAATGCTTTTGTAATATAATCAGACCGATAAGGAGTACCATCATCCCAGCAAAAGACATAATCCTTATCATGGTACTGATTTCCATAAAAACTTTTAAATTTTTGTTGCTGTTTCTTGATCTCCAACAAAATATCCCGTACTTCTGGAAGCAGATCAAAGGTAGCTTTGCTCGCCCTGGTTTTTGTCCTGCTCTTTTCTTCAATGGTTCTGCTTTTCACGATTACATCCCTGATTTTCAAGGTCATTTTTTGGAAATCAAGAGATGACCATTTAATTCCTATGATCTCGCTGCGTCTCAGCCCATAATAAAGGGTAATATAAACCAAAGGCTGCAATCTGTGCCCCTGAAAGGCTCGTAGAACTTCGTTCGCTTCTTCCGCAGTGAGATAGACTATTGTGTAAACCTTCGATGTGGTGTAGAATAGAAGCACCACATCGGAGGTTTTTACTATGGGAAGAAAGAATCGGAGTCCCGAAGAAAACGAGCGCAGAGCAAAAATCCGTGAACTGCTGCAAGCCAGAAATATCAGCAGTATGGATGACATCCAGAATCTGTTCAAGGAAACCATTGGTTTTATACAGGGATATACTCGGCGAAAATCCGACCGATGAACAGTTGAATACATTGCTGCCGTGGGCGAGTTCCCTGAATACTGCCACATATGTTTAATCCCACTTCGATCGAGGTAGTTTTTTGTGTTATGGGGCGGTACGTATGGTTATTGGGCGGATACTTTTATTCTCAATTCTATCTGAACTACCTCACTGCCCAACACAAGCGAAGTGATGGGTCTCTTTCACGGCCGAGTTGTTTATTTTGACACAATCTATTCAGTCTATAAAATTCATAAAGTCGACTATGACATTCTGAACTGCGCTAAATCAAGAAATATTAGAAAAGGAAAGTAGAGTATGGAAAATTTATTCCCCCCCAATATTTAGAATTAATTCCAAACAGGTAAAACTGAATAAGGATTTCTTTAAAGATCAAATTATTTTTCGTAACACGATAATCGGCTACGACTTGAAAAAACTATATTTTGAAGTTCCTCTGCAACTTGGGCAAGGATTACACAATGTTGAAAGAATTGGAGGTTATACTTATTATGGGGATCATTTTGATGCCAAATTTTGTGAATCTATAGGAAGGTTTTGTATAATTGGCGAAAATGTTACAATTGGCACCCACGAACACTGTGCGAATTCACTTACCGCTCATCCAATGTTTTTTTGGAGTACATCGCGTTTTCAGAATTTTCACGATTCAGTAAGCAAAGAATCGTGTCAGAAAAATATCGCTTTTCATAACAGATTATCTAAGAAATATAATAAAGGTAGAGTAATAGTTGGAAACGATGTATGGATTGGAAATGATGTCATTATTCTAAACGGAGTGAAGATTGGGGATGGCGCAATAGTCGGAGCTGGTAGTGTGGTAACTAAGGATATTGAACCGTATTCTATTGTTGCGGGCAACCCTGCAAAGTTAATAAGGAAAAGATTTTCGGATGATAATATCCAAAAACTTATAGACATTCAATGGTGGAATTACGGACCTGCAATTTTAGATGGCATTTATCTTGGGGATATCAGTGAAGCGATTGAACAAATTGCCGAAAGAATTGATAGCGGATTCATGAAATATAGTTATAATACCTGGGAAATTGACGTAGAGAGTGGGTTAGCTAGTTTGCACACATCACTACTGTAAAGAACCGGTATAGTACAATAAAACTTGTATCTGCCCAATAATTTACCGACTTTCCAATCATCAAAAGCAATGCTAAAATACTCCAATCTGGCCTATAGACTTGGTTAGTCTTTGCTAGACCTTATTGGAGTGTTTTAGCATATTTTATGGTTCTTGTGGAGATGCGGGATTATTGAGCGCAAAAGTTTTCTCCGTATCGGTAGGGACAGGAGCGTGTCACGCTCCTGTTTTTTCTCTGCTTTAGCAGGTATGTTAGGCGTCTTGCCGTCTAACATACAAAAAGCCACCCGCTATGCGGGTGAGATTGAAGGCTTAAGCAAGGACAGCACCTTTCTGTTAAAATGACGAGTGTTCAAGCCGTCAAAAAGCAAAAGAAAGGTGATGTCCCATGGCAGAAAGTTCAGCACATACAAAATGGCTGTGCAAGCACCACATAGTATTCACTCCGAAGTACCGGAGAAAGATTATTTACAATCAAATGCACGCAGATATACAACAGATCATACGGGATTTGTGTAAATGGAAAGGCGTTGAAATTATAGAAGGGCATATGATGCCGGACCATATCCATCTGCTGCTCTCAATACCGCCAAAGTATAGCGTGTCAAGTTTTATGGGGTATCTCAAAGGGAAAAGTGCGATGATGATATTCGATAGACACAGCAATCTCAAGTATAAGTTTGGGAATAGAAGGTTTTGGGCAACAGGGTACTATGTAAGTGCCGTGGAACTTAATGAAGCAACCATTGCAAAATACATCAGAAAGCAGGAAAAACAAGATCAGATTGAAGATGAGCTATACACAAAAGAATATGAAGACCCTTTCAAGGGTGTAGCTAAGGAATCAGTCCATAACAGCTTGAACAAAGTGAAAGCCAGCGTCATTCAGGCGCTGGCAGTGTTAAGCACTAAAAAGGGCTTTGTACCGGAAAACCTCTCAAAAGATACTGAAAATTTTCCTCTTGCATCGCTCGTCCCGCAGCCCGTAAAAGGAAAACTATCCTTCTATCGATCGGCTTCCTATCATCCAAAGGTTCTTGTTTGTTGCCCGCCCCGCAGCCCGTAAAAGGGCGGCCTGTGAGCCGCTCTTTCCTGCTCCGCCTGCCCGGCGCACCCGAGCGGAGAGCGGCACAGTAGAGGCCGCGCTTTTTAAGCGCGGCCTCTACTGTGGGAGAGAAACTGCCGGTTCTGCCGGAGAAGGCGCCCATAAAAGGTTTTCGCTTCCAACACCGGGTGAATCGGGCTGCCGCCGGACCCCTTTCGATGACAGAGAACTGCTGCTTGGGCAGCATCGCCCGTTTACGGCCTGCGGAGAAGGTGATGCGGTCGGAATAGGGTGCGCTCTGAGACGCCCGCCGGTAATCGGCGCTGACGGGTTCTGCACAAGCGACCAGTTTCTCCTGCGGCTATGACTTGCCGCAGGAGACACCCATTCAGGAATCCTCGACCGCCAAAAGTCCGATTGCATCCGGTGTGCTTCCCCGGCTCAGGACAAAGATGGTATAGGAGATATTGGATCGGACCGTCAGATAGAAGGAAACCAGCAGCTCGGAGAGCGGGTAAACCTCTGCGGAGTTATCTACCAGATCGATCACCCCGAGGTAGGGGGCGGCATACTGTCCGGTTTCCGCAAGGTAAAACTGGTAATCGCCCGGGCGGATTCGTTTGAAGGGGGTGCTCTCCCGGAAACGGACGTCGGTATAGATCATCCGTCCGTTGGCGAGCAAAAGGTCAAGCGGATTGGAGTTGTAGGCCAAATTGCAGAGACGCAGGCAGGAAAGATTTCCCGGATGCGGGCAGGAATCGTCGGTAATTTGTGTCAGATCGAGTCCGCTTGCCGTTTTGGTGACAGCAACTGTATATTGGCTGTCCGCCCGGAAAGGAAGCGATTTTTGCAGGTAGATATAGCCGTCCGGACCTGTCACCGTCACCGTCTGATAGCCATTGGTGACCCGGCCGTATGGGGTCAGCGCCCCAAAGCTCAGGCTGTTGACGATCAGGTTGTTGTTGAGAAAGACCCGGAATGGATTGTAGCCCTCCGCAGCATTGAGAAATCGGACGGCGGCGTTTCTTCCGGCAGTGCAGTAGTAACAGAGATTAGGCCAGCTGACAGAGGGGGGGCCGGGGTAGACAGGTCCTCCCTCGTCGGGATTGGGCAGCGGGATAACCGGGGTGGAGGCGTCCGGTCCGGGGTAGACGGGTCCTCCCTCGCCGGG
>FORK01000018.1:49280-70958 GCA_900113995.1 Ruminococcaceae bacterium D5
CTGCTTTAGCAGGTATGTTAGGCGTCTTGCCGTCTAACATACAAAAAGCCACCCGCTATGCGGGTGAGATTGAAGGCTTAAGCAAGGACAGCACCTTTCTGTTAAAATGACGAGTGTTCAAGCCGTCAAAAAGCAAAAGAAAGGTGATGTCCGATGGCAGAAAGTTCAGCACATACAAAATGGCTGTGCAAGTACCACATAGTATTCACTCCGAAGTACCGGAGAAAGATTATTTACAATCAAATGCGCGCAGATATACAACAGATCATACTGGATTTGTGTAAATGGAAAGGCGTTGAAATTATAGAAGGGCTTATGATGCCGGACCATATCCATCTGCTGCTCTCAATACCGCCAAAGTATAGCATGTCAAGTTTTATGGGGTATCTCAAGGGGAAAAGTGCGATGATGATATTCGATAGACACAGCAATCTCAAGTATAAGTTTGGAAATAGAAGGTTTTGAGCAACAGGGTACTATGTAAGTACCGTGGAACTTAATGAAGCAACCATTGCAAAATACATCAGAGAGCAGGAAAAACAAGATCAGATTGAAGATAAATTATACACCAAAGAATATGAAGACCCTTTCAAGGGTGTAGCTAAGGAATCAGTCCATAACGGCTTGAACAAAGTGAAAGCCAGCGTCATTCAGGCGCTGGCAGTGTTATGCCCTTACAGCGAGAATAGTTCTGCCCGCTCCTTCGGACGGGCATGACACAGACGGCAGGCGGTTGTTGCTCAATGAGTGGCATAGCATACGGGAGCGGGACCCTGAATCTGGCGTTAGCTAATCTGCTTACACACATGCCCCTGCGGATGCAGGGGCATTTTGGAATTCCGAGACATTCGGGTGTGTAAGCGGATTGTCTAACGCAGACCTTCAGATTCATACTGTCACGGGAGCGATCAGCGAGCTTTCCCAAGGGATGACCCTGCTGCCTGGGACAATCATTGCAACCGGAACTCCTTCGGGGGTCAGCATGGGCTTTTATCCGCCCCGCTTTCTGAGGCCGGGAGATGAGGTCGTCTGCGAAGTGGAGCGGATCGGCGCTCTGCGTAACACCATCGGAAGATACTACCATCTCTTTGCAGCTCTGTAATTTCATCCGACAGTTGCGCATTTCGGCTAAAATCTGCTATACTAATGCGGGCAAATAATTTCCGGCCGGGGAAAGAGAAACACCAGGGCTGCGCCGGGACAGAAACAAAGGAGTGGAACCGTGGAAAGACTGATCGGTACTGTATCAAGGGGAATCCGCGCCCCTATTATCCGCGAGGGAGACGATATTGCTGAAATCGTGGTGAAAAGCGTGTTGGAGGCTTCGAAATCCGAGGGCTTTGCGCTGCGCGACCGCGATGTGGTGGCGGTGACCGAAGCGGTTGTCGCCCGGGCACAGGGAAATTACGCAACGGTGGAACAGATTGCCGCCGATGTCAGGACAAAATTTGGGAACGCCACCCTTGGAGTGATCTTCCCGATTCTGAGCCGCAACCGCTTTGCTGTCTGCCTGCGCGGCATTGCCAAAGGCGTCAAAAAGATGGTTCTCATGCTCAGCTACCCATCCGACGAGGTGGGCAATCATCTGGTGGACCCCGACCTGCTCGATGAAAAAGGCGTTAATCCCTGGGCCGATCTGCTCGACGAGCGGCGTTACCGTGAGCTTTTCGGCTTTCATAAGCATCCCTTCACCGGGGTGGACTATGTAGAATATTACAAGGAACTGATCACCGCCACCGGCTGCGAGGTCGAAATTATCTTCGCCAATGACTGTCGCGCCATCCTCCCCTATACCAAGACGGTGCTCTGCTGCGATATTCACACCCGCGAACGCTCCCGCAGGCGGCTGATTGCGGCCGGAGCCAAACAGGTGCTCTGCCTCTCCGATCTGATGAACACGCCGGTAAACGGCAGCGGTTATAATGAGGACTACGGCCTGCTTGGTTCGAACAAAGCGACCGAAGAACGGGTCAAGCTGTTTCCCCGCGACTGTGCACCGGTGGTCGAGCGCATCCGCAGCGGCCTGCTCGAAGCAACCGGGCGCAGCATTGAGGTAATGATCTATGGTGACGGCGCCTTCAAGGACCCGGTCGGGAAAATCTGGGAGCTTGCCGATCCGGTCGTGTCCCCTGCCTACACCCCGGGACTGGAGGGACAGCCGAATGAGGTCAAGCTTAAGTACCTCGCCGACAATGACTTCGCCCACCTCAGCGGAAACGCGCTGAAGGCCGCCATTTCGGATTATATCCGAAACAAGGAGGACGACCTGACCGGCCAGATGGTTTCACAGGGAACCACACCGCGCCGCCTGACCGATCTGATCGGTTCGCTCTGTGATCTGACTTCCGGAAGCGGCGATAAAGGCACCCCCATCGTACTGGTGCAGGGCTATTTCGACAACTATACCAAATAGGCAGCCGCCCGGCAAAGGGGCGGCCGCAGCAGCCGGAACATCCCGGCGAAAGGAGCTTGACCGCAATGGAACTTCAAACTGTACTCGAGGGCCGCAGGAGCGTCCGCAGATTTCAGGGTTTCCCAGTAAGTGCTGAAACCCTCGCCTGCCTCGCGGATGCCGCCGCGATGGCCCCCTCTTGGAAAAACAGTCAGGTAACCCGTTATTATGCGGTGACGGACCCCGAGAAGCGCCGCCGAATTATCGAAAGCATGCCGGCATTTAACCGGCCCGCCTGCGAATCCGCGCCGGTCATCGTCGTGGTATCGATGGTGAGAAACCGCTCGGGCTACGACCGGGACGGCAGCTTCTCCACCCCCAAGGGAAAGGGCTGGCAGATGTTCGACTGCGGCTGTTCCGCCATGGCCTTCGCCCTCAAGGCACACGAGCTGGGACTGGGAACGGTCATCATGGGGTATTGTGACGAAGCCGTAGCGGCCGAGGTAACCGGCATGCCAGAAACCGAAGAGGTTGGCCCCATCCTTGCGCTCGGTTATCCCGATGAATCTCCTCAAATGCCTAAGCGGAAGATGAGCGATCAGATTCTGCATATTCTGTAAAGGCTTTTCCTGAATCTTTGGACAAACGCGGTGCTTGTAAAAAGTGCCGCGTTTTTTCGTATAGAAAAAATGCCGGTGGTTCGGAAAACTTTCGACGTGCCCATTGTCTCTATCCGGACAGGACGGGACGACCGAATACAGCGCCGGAATCCTTTCCTACGACATCGGGCTTCTCAGGCATCTCGCCGCCGAACTGGCGGACGGCGCGGCCGGGCCGGAGCGGATCCGGCAGATCGCCGGCAGCATCCCGCTTTCCCGCTGACCCCGGCGGCATATCTTTCTCTCACCCTTCCGACCGGTCGTGCATAGCATAAAGCAGAAGAACGTCTGAGGGGGGCAATTTATGCCAAAGATCTACCTGAGCCCTTCTACGCAGGAAAATAACCTGTATGTGACCGGCGGCTCGGAAGAGTACTATATGAATCTGGTGGCCGACGCGCTAGAGCCCTATCTGCGCGCTTCGGGGATCCGTTTTACCCGCAATCGCCCGGAGATGACGGCCGGGCAGGTGATCCGGGAATCGAACGCGGGAAATTATAATCTGCATCTGGCGCTGCATTCCAATGCCGCGCCCATCTACGGCACACTGCAAGGAGTGGATGTCTATCATTTTCCCGGCAGCATCAACGGCACCCGCGCCGCTGAAATTTTGGCGGATAATTTCAGGGTAATCTATCTCGATCCGGCTCTCGTCGATACACGGGCGACCACCGCGCTCGGGGAGGTGGACCGGGTGCGTGCTCCGGCGGTGCTGATCGAAATCGCCTACCACGACAATCCGGAAGACGCCAACTGGATCATCAACAACATCGGCCTGATCGCCCGCACCATCGCCCTTTCGCTGACGGAATATTTTGACCTTCCGTTTGTCGAGCCTCTACAGCCCTTTTCCGCCGAGGTGAATACCGAATCAGGCCGGGGATTGAATTTGCGCGACCGTCCAAGCGTCCGCTCGGCGGTGCTTGGTTCGATCCCCGACGGCGCTGGAGTAACCGTCTACGGCCTGCTGCCTGAATGGGCTGCCGTTGAATACCGCGGACTCGGGGGATTTGTCCGGCGGGAATATCTTGACTTTGACTAAAAACATCTCCTGAAGAGGGGGCATATAAAAACCTCCGAAGCGGCCTGATGCCGTTTCGGAGGTTTGTCAGCCGCCCCGGCTGCGCGGATAGCGCCGCTTTGGGCTGTTTTCACACCGTCTCCGGGATGCTGTACTCTGCTGCGCAGGAGCAGGAAAGCGCCGTTCCGGGCGGCGCTGGAACTCGGGCGCCACATCAATTACACCGGCCGCCAAGCGGGCGGCGCGTTCCTTCCGCTGTTTTCTGCGTTTGCGAAGGTTATGTTCCCGAATCAGAAAAAGAACACCGATCAGCAGCGCAAACACGATCAGGGCGGTCTCCAGAGGAGAAAAGGGAAAGGTGCCTGCGGACGGAGTCTCCTCCGTCTGCGCTGCGGCAGGCACCGCCGGCAGTTGTACCTCCTGATATTCCCATGCAAGAGGCAGTTCGGCGAGCTGTCTGCCCTCCCGGTCGGTAAGCCGGAGCTTCGGGGCGATCTCGGCTCCTTTCTCATACCGTTCGGGGGCGACCAATTTCCCTTTGATGTCGGCCTTGGCAACGGTGGCGGGGCGCGCAAAAGCGAGGGTTTCGGGGAGAATCGAAACCTCGCCCACCCTGTCTTCGCCGTCATAAACCGGAATCGCTTCCCGCACATACTGCGTCGTCTGTATTTCGCAGGATGAATAGTCGGCAAAACAGGCATCGAGCAGCGCCGCCGCATCCTCATACTTCTCATACTGGGATGTGCTGCGCATCACCACGCAGATCAGCTCCAAGCCATTGCGTTCGGCAAGGGTCACGAGGGTATGCCGCGCCTCCGGAGTCCAGCCGAGCTTTCCCCCCGTCGTCCCCTCATAGTAATACTTGGAGTCCACCAGCATATGGTGGTGGGTGCCAACTTTACGTTCTTTGGGCTGCTTGTTGGTGACCGGTACGGTGTATTCGGTTGCACCGAATACATCCCGGAAGCCGTCGATTCCCAGCGCCCATTTCGTAATCAGCGCCATATCGTAGGCGCTGGTATAATGCTCCGGATCGTGCAGTCCGCTGGCATTGGCAAAATGGGAATCCAGAGCGCCCAGCTCCGCCGCCTTGCGGTTCATCAGCTCCGGAAACGCTTCGAGCGTTCCTGCTGTGTACTCGGCGAGTCCGTTCGCGGAATCGTTGGCCGATTCGATCATCGTCGTATAGAGCAGATCCCGCACCGTGACGACCTCCTCCTCGGTCAGGGCAATGTGGGTACTGCCCCGGTCGATCGAGTGGGTGGCCTCATAGGTCATGGTGTGCTTGTCGTCGAGGGAGCCTCCCGTCTCCTGCAAGTGCTCGAGAGCGAGGGCGCTGGTAAGAATTTTCGTGATACTTGCCGGATACATCCGGTTATGAGCGCCGCGTTCCAGAAGCACCTGGCCGGAAGCAGCATCCATCACAACATAGGTTTCGGAATGGATGGCGGGCAGTTCCGCCGCGGAGACGGCAGACGTCGCCGCCGCTATCGTCAGAGCCATCAACAGGCCAATGAATCGTTTCATGCGATTGCTACACCCCAAAGTGATATCATAGGATACCAGTATAGCATAAAACGTCGAAAAATGGGTGAAAATTTCTGGAATTGTTTCCTTGAAATATCTTCCTGCAACCGCCGCGCAAAAGCTCATTCCTCAACGCTCAGCTTCCGGGCGAATTCCCGCGCATGGCGCTCCTTTTCCGCGTCAAAAAAGACTGTATTGTAGCCGAGATGCCGCTCGGCAAGCATCCCCAGATAGCGAAGCTCGGAATGCTTGCAGTAACGCCGCATTCCTTCCTCCCAGAGGTCGGCTCCCCGCCCGGGCCGGTAGCCGCAGGTTGTGATCAGCGCAAGTCGTTTTCCGGCCCAGAGGGAGGGCCCCCTGCGCTCACCGTAGTATTTGTTCATCCCATAAACCAACCGGTCGAGCGCCGCCTTCATCGGCGGGGTGCAGTACCAGGAATAAATCGGGGTGGCCAGCACCAGCAGATCGCTTTCCAGAACCTGCCGGGCCAGCTCCGCCATATCGTCCTTCTGCACACAGAAGAAGGAAGACCAATCGTTCTGACACCTCCGGCAGGCTGTGCAGGGCAGGATTTTCTTTTCATAGAGCCGAACCGCGGTGCATTCATTTCCCAAAGCCCGCAATTCCTCCTCAAAGGGACCTGTAAGGGAGGCCGTATTCCCCTGTGAGCGTGGACTTCCCTGCAAAATCAGGCATTTCATTGCTTCGCTCCCTCACCTTCCCGCAGACAAACAGCCTCTTCCATCGCAAGAATCTTCCGTTTCATTTCCAGACCTCCCGCATACCCGGTCAGGGAACCATTTGCGCCAACCACCCGATGACATGGAATCACAAACGGGATGGGGTTGCAGTGGTTCGCCATTCCGACGGCGCGGCAGGCGGCGGGCCTTCCGACCGCTTCGGCGATCTGCCGGTAGCTCCGCGTCTCCCCATAGGGAATGCGGAGCAGGGCCCGCCAGACGCTTTGCTGAAACGCCGTCCCGGAGGGATGGAGCGGGAGCAAAAATTCCCTGCGGGTTCCGGCGAAATACTCGCCGAGCTGCTCCGCCGCAAGCTCGGTCAGCGCACTTGGACGGCGGAGATCCCGGGACTGTCCCTCAAAATGGATGGCGGTGATTCCTTCCCCGTCATCCCCGATGACCAAAAAGCCGAATGGGGTCTCGTAGCCGCAGCACCCGCCCCGTATTTCGGTCAGACGCTTCGCCGTGTTCATCGTTTTGCCTCCTTTGGCGCGGGATCGCTCAGCTCCGGCATCGCCCCGCCCGCAATCGCCCATAAGTAAAGGCTGGCTACCGTCGCATAGGGCGAGTAGCGCCTCCGGTAGCGTTCGAACCGTTCACGGGTAATCTCGCGGTGCCGGTAGAGCATCCGCAGCCCGCGCCGGATGGCAAGGTCCCCATAGCTGATAATGTCGGGCCGCTGCATGGAGAAGGTCATCAGCATTTCGGCGGTCCAGACGCCGATTCCGTCGAGAGATGAGAGAATGCGGCAGACCTCCTCATCCGGCTTATGGGCCAGCGTTTCGAGATCGAGTGCACCGCTCACAACCTTTTCGGCTGCATTGCGGATATAGGAAACCTTCCGAAACGAGATGCCGAGAGATTGCAGCTCCTCCGGCGGCAGAGCGAGGACCGTCTGCGGCGTTACCGCGCCGAGGCGTCCGCTGATTCTGCCCCAGACCGTCTCCTGCGCCCGGGTGGAAATCTGTTGGCCGACAATCGAATGGACCAGCGCCGAAAAAAGCTCCGGCCTGACCTCCCGCTCGATTCGGCCAATGCGGTCGATCGCAGCGCTCAAACGGCGGTCTCTTGCCTTGAGGTGGGAAATTTCGGCTTCTCCATACGGAAAAAACATCCTATTTCTCCTTTCGAAAAGGGCCGCCGCAGCCTGACTGCGGCGGCCCCGGTTTCTCGCCGTTCACACATTAAAGCGGAACAGGACAACATCGCCGTCCTGAAAAACGTAATCCTTCCCTTCCGAGCGGTAGAGCCCCTTTTCCTTGGCCGCAGCAATCGAGCCGCAGGCGATGAGGTCGTCATAAGAGACAATTTCGGCGCGAATGAAGCCGCGCTCAAAATCCGAATGGATCTTCCCAGCAGCCTGCGGAGCCTTGGTTCCCTTTTCGATCGTCCAGGCGCGAACCTCCGGCTTGCCCGCTGTGAGGTAGGAGATGAGGCCAAGAAGGTCGTAGCCGGCGGTGATCAGCCGGTCGAGGCCGGATTCCTTCAGGCCCAGCTCGTCGAGGAACATCTGCTTATCCTCATCATCGAGCTCGGCAATTTCCTCCTCGATTTTGGCGCAGACAGGGATCACCTGCGCGTTCTCGGTTTTGGCAATCTCCATGACCTTCTGGTAATAGGCGTTGTAGCCGTTCGCCGCGTTGGCAAGATCCGCTTCACTGAGGTTCGCCGCAAAAATAACCGGTTTGGCCGAAAGCAGCGGCGTATCGTGCAGCAGTGCGCGCTCCTCCTCATTCATAGGGAAGCTGCGGGCGCTTCTTCCAGCCGACAGGTGTTCGAGCATCCGCCCAAAAAACTCCGCTTCGGCAAGGAACTTTTTGTCTCCCTTCGCAGCCTTCTTCGCCCGGTCAATCCGCCGCTCAACCATCTCCATATCCGAAAAGATCAGTTCAAGGTCAATCGTTTCGATGTCCCGCGCCGGATCGACAGAACCATCCACATGGATGATTTCTCCGTCGTCAAAACAGCGGACAACATGGACGATCGCATCCACCTCCCGGATATGCGAAAGGAACTTATTTCCGAGGCCCTCCCCCTTGGAGGCCCCCCGCACCAGACCCGCAATATCCACAAATTCAATGACGGCGGGAGTAATCTTTTCCGGCTGATACATCTCAGCGAGCTTGTCCAGCCGCCGGTCCGGAACCGCCACCACCCCAACGTTCGGCTCGATGGTACAGAACGGATAATTGGCCGACTGCGCTCCGGCGTTTGTAATTGCGTTGAAAAGGGTCGATTTCCCCACATTGGGAAGGCCCACGATTCCTAATTTCATATATCTTCATTCTCCTTTGTTTTTTTCTTGATTTACAAGGGTTTTTGCGATTTGGTGTTTCGGCTGTTACACCATTTTTACACCATCCGCGCATGAAATTACATTGGTTTTCATCAAAAAACCCCGTTAAGCTGGAATTGCTTAACAGCTTGATCTAAAGAATCGGTGGTTACATGAACATACCGATCCATCGTTGTTTTGATACTGGCGTGTCCCAGTAGTTTTTGCAGCACCTTTGGCTGCATCCCACTTTCAATCGCTCTGGTGGCGTATGTATGGCGCAAAGCGTGCATACAAAAGCGGGGTATCCCTGCTTCGTCGCAGAGTTTATAAAGGTGGGTATCATAAGAACTGTTTTTAGCAGGCTCTCCTGTGCGCCAGTTGATAAAAACAAGATCCCGCATGACAAGCTGTGAGGAAATGCCTGTGCGTCTGTCCATGTATTCCAGAGCCTGATTTAGCATCGGAGATTCTTTTCGCTTTCCTCGGCTATCCCACATTTCTTTGAGGATCTCATACGCCCTGTCAGTCAGAGGTATGGTGCGATAGCTGTTCTGTGTTTTTGGAGGACCAGCACGCCAATACTGCTGAGAATGACGGAACTCCAATGTTTTGTTTACCGTAAGCGTCCGTTTCTCAAAATCGATTGCATCCCATGTAAGACCAATCATTTCACCAGTGCGCAAGCCTGTCTCGAGGATCAGCGCATATTGATTGTAGTTATGGGAGTGTCGTGCTGTTTCAAGAAATACACGCTGCTCGTCACGGGTGAGAAACTTAATATCGTCTGTTGCACGAACTGGCTTTGTAAATCGAATGCCGTCCATCGGGTGCTTGGAAATCAGGTCATTCATCTTCGCGGCCTTGAACATTGTACCCATCGTAATGTATGTCTGACGGATGGTAGAACCTGCATAGTCGGCATCCATTTGAATAAACACCTTCTTACAATGCATAGGCTTCACATTTGCAATCATCATGCTGCCCATGACAGGCTGAATGTTGTGGACATATCGCTCACGGTAATTTCTGAGCGTGTTAGGTGCTAAATCGCCCACAATATTCTCAATCCAAAAGTTAAACCATTCATCAACCGTAGTTTCGGTAGCTACAAAAACATCTTCGTGCTTATCGGCGTATTTTGCTTCTTCAATCCAGTTTCGGGCTTCGGGAAGTGTCTGAAAATACTTGTCGTGTCGTTTTCCTGCTTTATCTACAAAACGCGCGTAATACAACCCATCCTTTCTTTGGCAGATACCCTTACCGCAGTCTTTCCCTTTGAGATTCTTTCCCATTGATTGTCTCCTTTCCGCGTTTGCGAAAAAGGACACACTGCTACACTATAATTATAACAGATGCTGCCCTTTTTCTCAAGCGCTAAATTGTAAACAAGTCTGTGTATATGAGCTTTTCCGGGGCTTATATCACCAACCGTTGACTGATGTACTGCTCAAACTCTTTCCGCTTCACCAACTTCTTTGTCCCGACAAACAGGACGAAAGGGCAGTTTGGAGATCGGAGCATACTGTCGATTTTGTTAATACCGATATTGCTGTATTCAGCCGCTTCTTTCGTAGTAAGCGTCATTTTAAGATGAATGGGAACTTTGCTGATGGTATCATCCATAGAGTGTCCTCCTTCGCTGGGTTAATGGCTTGCACCTTTCAGGTAGCGTGCTGCTTTTTTCATATTATCGGCAGCGTTGGTTTTTCGGAAACTGTCACCGCCGAATACAACCGGGATGCAGGCCTCTAAAATACGATCATAAATGCGGCGGTCATCAAGATCGGTAGCTTTCTGCATGGCGGTCAGCGGGATATTGGTAGTGATAATCATGGGCTTGCCTGACAGTAGCCGATTGTTGACTACATCAAACACACGCTCTTTGCCAAAGCTGGTGTTGCGCTCCGAGCCTAAATCGTCCAGAATGAGAAGGCCAGGTCGCATAAGGGATTTTATGTAACGGTCACGGTCAGCCCCGAAATTTCCCTGCATACGATTCACCACATCGGCCATTCCCACGAACAGCACAGACTCCATACGGTCAATGAGGGCATTGGCAATGCAACCAGCGGCATAGGACTTTCCTGTCCCGACATCCCCAAACAGCAGCAGGCCGATGCCATCTTGCTTGAAGCTGTCCCAATTTGCTGCGTACTCTTTTGCCTTAGCAAGCTGGGGCGTAACGACGGCATGATCAAACTGCCATCCAGCAGCGGGAATATCCCGGAACGCTTCGGAGCGAAGCGTGGTAATTCGGGTCATACGTTCAAAATCCCTGCGTTCAGCTTCTTCGCGATCTCGCTTTTCGGCAGCGCACTGACACATGACCGGGTGCTTATAGAAGCCCTGATTCTGTAGATCGGCAGGATAAAACGCTTCTTTGGGAGTGTGACATTTGGCGCAATATTTCAGCCCATCAGAGGGATTGATGTAATCATCAGGTGCGCTGTTAAGCACTTCGGCCGTATCAATAATAGCGGATAGAATAGGGTTCACATTTTTCATAGACATTCTCCCACGTTATAATCATCATAGGTGTAGTTCTTAGCGGACTTTCCCCGGTTGTCCTCGTCAAGCCATTTTCGGATTGTTGCGTAGTGATTTGCATAGTGTCTGCCGTTGGATGCCATATATCGCGACAGGCGTTGGATGTACTCATCGTACTGATTGGGAAAATCAGCTTGCAGGGCAGAGATTTCACCATCCGAGAGAAAAACATTTTCAAACTCTCCATAACGGTGGCGCGTTCTCTCTGCTTTTTCTGTCTGGCTTTTATCTTTATATTCCTGTTCAGTATTACTTGCAGGCAATTCCTGCCCTATGCTGGGTGAAGAATCCTGCCCATCCATCAGGCAAATATTTCCCTCTGGACGGGAAGAAAACTGCACCCCATCCGGGATTTGCAGGAATATACGGTTTGCCTGATTCCAGCCCTGACGGACGCGGGTTATCAGCCCATCGTTTTCCAATTCCCGCAGAGCGGTCTTGACTGTTCTCTCGCTCCGATCAAGGTCATTCGCCATCTGCCTGATTGTATAGATCACATACACATTTCCATCCTCAGACTCCCAGCCGTTTTTCTGGGAAAGCATGGTGCGGTTCAAAAGCAGCCCGTATAACAGCTTGGCGTTTATGGAATACTCGCCTGTCAGTATGAAGCGCGGCACGGGGATAAACGGTGGCAGCGCGGTATTGCGTTTGAAATAGATATTCCATCACTTCCTCTCTGGCACAGCAGATATTGTGCCTATGGCGGTTTGCCCGTCGGGCCTCTTGGAAGTGAAGCGTCATATTCAGCCTTTGCGCGTTTGGAGCGATAGTGCGGACACTCTATCACAACCGCCCGGAAACTCTGCTTGCAATCATGTACGCATTTCCGGCAGAGGGCGTTAAAGGCGATGCGGCCACGGTCGTTGAGAAAGAACGACCATTCAAACTTTCTTGATTTACTCATGCGCGGCATATTGTGATCCCCCTTATGTTCATAATTCCTGTTTTTGTGCTTCTTTCAAAAGTGACCATATTTCTTCCTGACGTGCTTTCAGCTCCGCAATGTCGGCATCATAGAATCGCCCGGTCTGATTGATACGGCGGCAAACGTGGTTGATATTGGCGGCAGCATGGCCGACAGCAGCGGCCAGCTTTTTCTGCTCGGTGTAGTCCACCTTGATGATGTACCCGTCCAACAGCATTTTCCGGGCATACGCACCGAAGTTTCGTGTACGAAGCTGCGCCATCTTCTGATGGATCAGATTCATTTCCTGCTCGTTCAGGCAAATTTCTTTGCGGATTGGTCTTGTGCGGTTCGGCATCGTTTTTCCTCCTCTACTTTACAACGGACAAAAAAGTGCGATTGATGGTCCTTCTCAGCAATTTTTTCTGCTTTACAACGGGCATTTTCTCTTAAAAGCCCGGCACACTTTTTGAAAATTCCAACAAAAATGCGCCCCCGACTTTGCAAAAGCGGGAGCGCAGAATATCTGCGGATATGAGATTTGAGAGAATAGCAAGCAAATCCGGTGTCCGTACATACCGGAAAAATCTGAGTATCGGCCTTGCCGCCATACCCACATTTTCTGTTTTGGGGAGTCCCCAAGCCCCTCGTATTCTAAAAAGAAAATACTTTTTGAACTTTTGAGAAAGCGCCTTGATTTTATTCGCTTATCCGATTATAATATAGTATGAATTATTATAGGCAGAAGCGAGTGAGATAGGAGTGGCCCATGAAATACTTATCAATCACACAGACCGCTGAACGATGGGGCATCTCTACCCGGCGCATACAGATTTTATGTGCCGAAGGGCGCGTCCCAGGCGCCATCCGTATTGGAACAGTGTGGGGCATTCCAGATGATGAGCCAAAGCCCGCAGATGCGAGAATCAGAAGCGGAAAGTATATCAAGAAGCCCTCCGACAATGACGGGTGAGCCGCAGAATTATCAGCGACCCTGACTCGAAATAATGGGGTGCATTCCACCCCAAGGGTGCGAATGGGCGTACTAACCCCTTGGTTTACAACACGTCCTAAATCGTCTATTCGACAGACTATGACAAGATTGGACGCAATTCAACAAATATTAGTCCTTCCGTAACAGGATAGGTCTTTTACGAGAACAGATTTGTGGAGGAACACGCCATGCCAACACTGGAATGGATCGGAAAAAGTAAAGTCATCAATCACCATCAGGAAGTACCGTTCCGGGTGTTGGAGCGCCGGTACAGCTATGACGAGCAGGGCCAGCATGAGGAAGATAACGGCAGCGAAAACATGATTATCCGGGGTGATAATCTGGAGGCTCTGAAAGCCCTGCTGCCCCGGTATGAGGGGCGCGTCAAGTGTATCTATATTGATCCTCCCTACAACACGGGAAATGAGGGCTGGGTCTACAACGATAATGTCAACGACCCAAAGATTAAGAAGTGGCTGGGTGAGGTTGTAGGCAAAGAGGGCGAGGACCTGACCCGTCATGATAAATGGCTGTGCATGATGTATCCACGGCTGAAACTGTTGCAGAAGTTGTTGGCGGAGGATGGGGTTATTTTCATCAGCATTGATGATACTGAATACGCCAATCTGAAGTTGATCTGCGATGAGATTTTCGGAAGCAACTGCTTTGTTACCAATATTTCATGGCAGCGTACATACTCCACCCGGAATGATTCAAAAGGCATCGTAAATGAAGTAGAGCATTTGCTGGTTTACAGCAAGCATCCCGATTGGAATCCTAACAAATTACCCCGCACCGAAGAAATGAATTCAAAATATAAAAACCCAGACAATGACCGAACCCTTTGGCGCACAGATAACGCTTTTGCACCGGGCGCAGCTACGCACCAAGGGATGGTTTACGCTATCCAACATCCGTTTACTGGTCAAATGTTATACCCCAGCAATGGTGCTTGCTGGCGGTATCAGCAAGATCAAATGCTGGAAATTATGCGTGGTTGGTGTGATTATGAACTGCGGGATTTGAACGACATTCATGAACGCGCTGTTGTTTGCGGTGTTGCTGATGAGGATGTGCGACAGGGTGTTCAGGCAATCGTACTTTCTGAACCACTTGACGTATCCGCGAAAAAAGCGCAGGCAGTATATGAGCGCGGCCAATGGCCCCGATTCTTCTTCACAAAGGGCGGAAAAGGTGGCATTGCGCGGAAAACCTATCTTGAAAACGTGGGTGGTAAACTTCCTACAAACTTCTGGCCCTTTTCAGAAACCGGTCATACCGATGAAGCCAAGAAAGAAATGCTGGCGATTTTCGATGGCAAAGCTACTTTTGATACCCCTAAGCCCCGGCGCTTGCTGGAGTTTGTGCTGAAAGTTGCCGGAAGTGAGGATGCTTTGGTTCTCGACTCCTTCGCCGGATCCGGCACCACCGCCCACGCTGTTCTGAACATGAACAAGGCCGACGGCGGGCACCGGAAATTTATTCTGGTGGAAATGATGGACTATGCCGACAGCATTACCGCCGAGCGGGTCAAGCGGGTCATCCAAGGCTACGGCGAGGGCAAGAACGCCGTGGAGGGTACGGGCGGCAATTTCAGCTTCTACGATCTGGGCGAGCCGCTTTTAGTGGGCGATTGTCTGAACGAAGATGTTGCCCCCGAAATAATCCGGGAATACATCTGGTTCATGGAAACTAAAACGCCCTATGCCCCTCCTGACGGGGACAACCCCTATTACCTCGGTAAGCACAACAGCACGGGTTACTACTTCTACTATGAGCCGCAGCGCGTGACGGTTCTGGACTATGCGTTTCTTGCCACCATCAAAGAAAAAGCCGATGGGACGGTCATTTATGCGGACCGCTGCTCCATCGGTGAGGACAAGCTGGCACAGATGGGGATTACCTTCAAAAAGATTCCCCGTGACATCAGCAGATTGTAAGGGGGTGTTCGCTATATGGAATTAAAGAGCTATCAGAAAAAGGTCATAGCGGACTTGACCCGCTATCTGGAACTGCTGAATGAAACACGGGACTACGCGGCAGCTTTCCGCTGCTTTTGGCAGGAACAAAGTGCGCCCACATTGGGGTACTATCAGGATATTCTGCCCGGTGTCCCCAACCTCTGCTTCAAGGTGCCCACAGGCGGTGGAAAGACCTTTATCGCCTGTAATGCCATTCGCCCCATTTTTGACGCTCTGCCTGTTACCAAAACAAAGGCAGTTGTATGGCTCGTTCCCTCGGACGCGATCCTAGCTCAGACAGCGAAAGCCCTCAAAGACACACAGCATCCCTACCGTCAGAAGATTGACGTGGATTTTGGCGGGCGCGTGGAGGCCTACACCAAGCAGGAATTGTTGAACGGCCAGAACTTCAATCCCACCGCCGTTACCGAACAGCTTTCTGTCATGGTGCTGTCCTATGATTCTTTCCGTGGACGCGGGAAGGAGGGCTTGAAAGCCTATCAGGAAAACAGCAATCTTGCCGAATTCGCTAAGGTGCTGGGCAAGCCCGACAGCCCCATTGAAAAGGCGGACGAAACAGCCCTGTTCCAGATCATCAACCAGCTTAACCCGCTGGTGATTGTGGACGAGAGCCACCACGCCCGGTCTGATCTCAGCCTTGAAATGCTGGAGAACTTCAATCCCTGCTTTGTTCTGGATTTGACCGCTACCCCGAAAAAAGAGAGCAATATTATCTCCTATGTGGACGCGGTTCAGTTAAAGACGGAAAACATGGTCAAACTGCCTGTGATCGTCTACAACCGGGACAGTCAATCCGATGTGCTGATTGACTCTATCGATCTACGAAATAAGCTGGAAGAACTTGCAAATGCGGAGTATGCCAAAGCAGGCAAATATATCCGCCCCATCGCCCTGTTCCAGGCACAACCCAAGGGCAAGGAAGATGCGACCACTTTTGAAAAGCTGCGGGACAAGCTGGTGGACGCTGGCATTCCTGCCGAGCAGATCGCCATTCGCACCGCCGATGTGAATGAACTGAAAAATGTGGATTTGATGTCTCCCGATTGCCCTGTTCGCTACATCATCACGGTCAATGCGCTGAAAGAGGGCTGGGATTGCCCCTTTGCCTATATTCTTGCCTCTCTTGCCAACAAGACAAGTCAGGTGGATGTGGAGCAGATTCTGGGGCGCATTCTCCGCTTGCCCCATACAAGCCAGCATACACAGGCAGCTCTGAATATGTCCTATGTGCTGACTTCCTCTAATGACTTTGACGATACGGTGCGCCATATTGTCAAAGGACTGAACAGCGCGGGATTCAGCGACAAGGATTATCGTATCGCAGAGCCTGCGAAGCCCCAGGTCCCGGAGCAGCCCCCAGTGCAGATCGACATTACCGAACTGCAAGGAGTTTCCGATATGGAAGCACCTTTGGAAACGGAACAGGACGATTTTGCAGGGCTGGATGGGAAATCCATCGGTGCAGAACTGGAACGCCGCCGAGAACAGGAAAAGTCCGCAGAAATCACCCCGAAAGCCGACAGTATGCTGGATGATGCCAATAAAGCCGGTGAAGCCTACAACAACGCCGTAAAACAGGGACAGGATGATCCTCAGATTCAAAATCTTCCTTGGGAGGTGCGGGAGCAAGTGGCTACTTTCCGTGTTCGTCCTCAATTCCAGAGTGACATTGAAACTCTCGTAATCCCGCAGTTTTTCCAGGTGATCCCCGATACCCTGTTTACGGAAGGCACATTGGAACTGCTGGAAAAAGAGCAGCTTGCCGAAGGCTTCACGCTAAAAGGTAAGGCATACGACATTGATTTTGGTACCGCCGATGATGAGATTGCCGAGGTCGATGTGAGGGCAAACGAGGGTGGCTTGCCCAAGGTATTCAAAATGACCAGCGCAGAGCAGCGGTATTTCAAAGAATATTTCAACAGTTTGCCGCCGGAGAGTCGTGTGCGCCAGTGCAAGGACATGGTGTTCAATCAGCTTAATAAGCTGAACATGGTGGATGCTGCCGAACTGAAATCCTACATAAACCGCATCGTGGATGATATGGACAAGGCACAGATCGCCGCTATGGAGAAGGCCCCGCTGGGATACGCTAAGAAAATCAAGGAAAAGATTGAATCCCTACTGGATGCGCATTATCGGGAAACCTTTTCAAAATGGCTGGAAACCGAACGGATCGTATGCCAGCCGTCCTATCGGCTGCCGACAGTCATTCATCCCGCAACCAGCACAGATATTTATGGCGGTTCTTTGTACGAAGCTGAGGATGGTGACATCAACAAACTGGAACAGGATTTAATCATGGAGTTGACAGCCTTACCGAATGTTCGCTGGTGGCATCGCAATCTCTCCCGGCATGGCTTTGCCATCAATGGCTATATCAAGCACTACCCGGACATTATGATTATGACACAGAGCGGCAAGATTATCTTTGCCGAAACCAAGGGCGAGCATCTGAAAAACGATGACAGCCGGGAGAAGATTGAGCTGGGACGCGCGTGGCGGACTGCCGCCGGGAGCCAGTACCGGTATTACATGGTGTTCCGGGATGGAGAAAATCTCCTGCCGGGAGCTGTCAGCATGAGCCAGTTTGTGGAGACGATAAAGGCACTGTAAGAGGAGGTGGTTCCACCTATGTATATATATGCTCGGATAAATAAAGACACTTTGCGCTTTATACGAGAGAAGAAAGCCATATCTTTTGACTATGTAACACGGATTGCAAAGTTCAAGGAAGAAAAAATTGTCCTGTGGGAAAATGATGAATCAGGGAAGTTTCCCACAATCAATCAGGCGAAAGCCATCGCAAAATGTTACCGTATCCCGTTTGCAGGGCTGTATATGAATGCAAGTGACATTAATGTAAAGCACTTGCCCCAAATGCGAAATCTCCGCACTTTGCCCGACGCAGTTGTTGATAACAGCGCATTGAATCTTGCTATTTCCGATATTCTTTCTGCTCGCGATTTGCTTCTGGAATCCAGGCAAGCTTTGAAAGAGCGCACCGTGAAATTTGAGATGTCCATAAATTGTCCAGATGATAATGTTACCCAATGGGCACGAGAAATCAGAAATAGTCTTGGTATTGATTCAAATGCGCAATATAAATGCCAGAGTACAAGGCAGTTCTATTTATACATTCGCAATGTTGTCGAGAATGCCGGTGTATTTGTGCACTGCTTTACCGGCGTAGATACTGAGGTTGCCCGTGGATTTGCCATATACGACACCACAATGCCAATTATTGGGCTTAATAATGATGATCGATACCCGGCAAAAACATTTTCGATTATTCATGAACTTGTCCATCTGATTAAGCGAAGTTCGGTTATCTGTAATGACATGATTGACTCATTTTCCGCACAGGCGGAGGAAGTCTTTTGCAACGCGGTTGCTGGGGAAGTTCTTGTGCCCCGTGTAAATCTGAACAAACAGCTTGGCAGCTATACGCAATCAGAAATAGATTTGGACGTTGTTTCATCACTAGCGGATAAGTTTTCCGTAAGTAAGGAAGTTATTTGCCGCCGTTTACTGGATTCTGGGAAAATTGGACAACCGAAGTATGCGATGCTGATAGCCGCTATAAGATCACAGTTTGAAAACGAGCGAAAGGCTGCACAGGAATATAGAAAGCTGACGGGTAAAGGTATTCCTAGAAATATTCCGCGTGAGGCTATTGACCAGAATAGCCCTGCATTATGCCGGGCATTCTTTCATGGTTATCGAGAGGGTTACTTTGACAAGCAGGATATATCTCGCTATCTCGGCGTAAAGCAGAACCATATAGAAAAATTTATGTGGGAGGTATCGAAATGGTGAATCGTGATTCTGCGCCCAAGTATATCATAGACACATCTTCGATCCTTTCACAAAAAGATGATGAACCACATCGGAGAAGCATCAATAAGACACTTTGGCATCACATTGACGAGCTAATTGAGCAGAAGCGCATAGTAACCTGCTCGGAAATAATCGAAGAAGTGAATGATGACGATTTAAAAAAATGGTACATAGGTTTGCATGGCGTGGTGCTGCCCATTGATGATGACATTCAGGATAACGTCAAAAAGGTCGTTACATCCAATCCGCAACTTATTGACTTCAAGCAAGTCAAATCATCGGGAGATGCCTTCTTAATTGCCACAGCCATGAAGTATGGACTAACAGTAATCACCGAAGAGAGTAAAAAAGGTGAAAAGAAAATACCGTATGTCTGCAAAAGCTTGAATGTTCCGTGCATTGACATTTTGGGCTTATGCGAGCGTGAGGGATGGCAATTTTGAAGCAACTGAATATTGATTCCGGGGCGGCAGGAGCATTCTGCCGCCCTCTATTTATGTTGGCAGCCCGATGGCTATCGGTATGTCATAGAAATAATGGAAAGGTGGTGATTCGGTGAAAAGTCAAATTTTATTAAAAAGGAGGTGGTATGCCCATGCAGCGCAAGGAAATAGTTGCAATTTCGATGCAGGAGGCAGGATATGGCAAAACCGCTTGACCCCAAAAAGATAGAAGCGGCGCGGCAGACCACCAGCAGAGCCGAGCGCAGGGAGCAGAAGCGGAAACAGATGCAGGATGAGATTGCCGCCAATCAACGCAGCAATGGTGTTATTATTATCCCTCCCCAAAAACGCCAAGAGATACCAGCAGAGCGGCCTAAACTGCGCGTCGCGGCATATTGCCGTGTCAGTACGCAAGAGGAGCAGCAGGTTGGCAGTTTTGATATGCAGATTCATCATTTTACCAAGCGGATTGAAGGTAATCCGAACTGGGAACTGGTGGAAATTTATCAAGACGAGGGAATCAGTGCCACTACTGTTGAAAAGCGGCTGGGGTTTCAAAAGATGATTGCAGATGCTGTTGACGGCAAAATTGATCTGATACTCACCAAAAGCATCAGCCGGTTTGGCAGAAATATCGTAGATATTTTGAATAATCTGCGAACCCTTTCTGCACTGAATCCTCCGATATCCGTCGAGTTTGAGACGGAGGGCATTACCTATACTGGAGATGGTAAAAATAACCTCCTGATCTCACTATTGGCTGCTCTGGCTGAAATGGAATCTCAGCAAAAAAGCGAGGCCATCAAAGCTGGTATCCGTTGGCGAATGGCAGAGGGAATATACAAATTCTCTGTGCAGAACACGTTGGGCTTCTACCGCGACCACTTTGGGCGGTTGGTTATCGAACCTACCGAGGCACGAATTGTCGAGTATATCTATGAAAGCTGCTTGGAGGGAGCAACGCCAGCGGAAATAGCCGCTGCCCTGACAGAGCAGGGGATCAAATCTCCCATGGGCAATGACCTCTGGTCTGCCGGTACTGTCCGCAGCATCCTCAGAAACGAAAAATACTGTGGTGATGCCTTGATGCAGAAAACCTATACCAAAGATTTCCGCACACATAAATCAGTGAAAAACACTGAACTGAATATGTATTTCAAGGAAAATCACCATACAGCTATTGTAAAAAAAGAGGACTGGCTAAAGGTGCAAAAACTGCTGTCAGAGCGGCATGGTGCACCCCAAAAGGCCACTCTGCGCCTTCTGAGCAATCACTTTATCGCCCACCGCGTGAAAGACGGCCTGTTTAAAGGCTATTTGATTATGGATTCCCGCTGGTCTCCTGTGGAGCGCCGGGAATTTATAAAAATCGTGGATGAGGCAGAAAATGCCAAGAAATGAAAGGATTTTACATTATGAACTTTGATTTTTCCGCTTTGAACTTTGAAACAATTGACGCTAACATCAACGCATACCCGGATATGTTTCTGAATCAGAATGGCGTAACCTTTACCAAGAAAGTCCTTGAGGATTTGGGTTATCCCGCCTATGTCCTGTGCCTGCTGGATGCAAAGGCGAAAGTGTTTGCGATCCGTATGTGCAAGAGCAACGAGCCGAAGGGTTTCAAATTCTCCAAGCCGAAGGGAGAGCAGAAGGGTGTTGTAACAATTTCCAACAAGAACCTGCTTGACCCTCTGCGGGCCGTTACGGGTGAGGACTATATTCCTGGAAAGCGGTATAGGGTGCGTGGCTTCTGGGTTGCTGACGCAAAAACTATGTGTTTTGATCTGAACGAAGGTGTTCAGGAAGATTTTCGCCCCGTCACGCCGAACAGTGATGCTGAATAACGACTGAAATAACTTTGCAAGGTAAGCACTCCGTCTGGGGTGCTTACCGTTTTATTTGGCAAAAGGGAGAGAAAAAGGCAAAACAATATGGCAAAGAAAGGAACCGGCACACAGGAAAGATTTTCGCTTATATGTGCCCCGAAAAGCAACAAAAACGAGCACGAGACCATCCCAAATTTTGTGTAAACCTCCGATGTGGTGTAGAATAGAAGCACCACATCGGAGGTTTTACATATGACCAGAAAGAATCGTACCCCAGAAGAAAACGCCCGGCGGGAGAAAATCCGCGAACTGCTGCAGATGGCAAACATCGGCAGCATGGATGACATTCAGAGCCTGTTTAAGGAGGCAATCTCAGAATTCATGGAGAATGGCCTGGAAGCAGAGCTGGATGATGAACTGGGCTACAGCAAGTATGACTACAAGAATAAGGACACAGATAACAGCCGCAACGGGCACAGTAATAAAACACTGCGGACCAGCTTTGGAGATGTAGCGGTATCG
>FORK01000030.1 GCA_900113995.1 Ruminococcaceae bacterium D5
CCAAGGCAAAATCCGTGTTCCCCACCGATGACAGCCTATTGAAAATGCTGTATCTGGCCATGATCGATATCACAAAGAAATGGACTGGCCGGAGACAGGACTGGAGCATGATTCATGCTCAGCTGGCAGTATTCTTTGCTGATCGCATGCCGGAATAACCTGCTGCATACCGGCATGTCAAGGGTCAAGATGAACGGGGGCTGGCGCCCCCGCCCTTGACATGCCCACTATCCACTGCTATTTTGAAAACAAGGCGGCAGCAGCTTGCGCCACTTCCGCCTTGAATAAATTTTGCTCTATTTGCACCGCATTTCGGTGTTTACACAGAATTTGGGACAGACCCTCGAATTCTGCGGCATTGAATTCAGCAACCAGATTCCAGATGGGAACACATTGGGACGGTTTTAAAATCTGCTGATTGAACGCCATCTGCAGCAGTGTCTATTTACACAGGTGGCAGTTCTTCTGTCAGCACGCCACCTCATTCTCAAAAAGGGTAAGCCCCACGGTACTTACGCAGCATCCTGTTGTCCTGAACTTCCTATTCTCAAACTTATACTTGGGGCTGCTGTGTCCATCGAATATCACCATCGCACTTTTCCCCTTGAGATACCCCATGCAACTTGAAACCGCTATTTCCGGCGGCATTTCTATTAGCATATGTATATGATCTGAGCACCCCCTCCGCTTCTATTATTTTCACTCCTTTCCGCTCGCATAGCTGTCTGAGTATCTTCCTACGGCTGCTCGTTTTTCTCCGCAAAATACTTTTCTCCTATATTTTGGTGCAAATACTATGTGGTATTTGCAGTTCCATTTCGTATGCGATAAATTGTTTATGTCGTCCAGGCTCACTTGGATGACCTCCCTTTGCTTCTTTGATGCAGTTGGCAGGCCGCACTTTCATTACAGCAAGGGAGTTTTATTTCTTCATTATCGCCTGCAGGCTTTTTTAGATCCACTGGCCTAGCCAGTGGTTTTTCAATACAAAGAAATACTCTCCGGGTAAAACCAGGAGAGTATTTTGACTTATTGAGGGATATGCAGTTTTTCAGAGACGCCGGCCGGGGGTTATCCCAGCAGCGCCCGCGCGTGGTCGATCTCGTTGATGAGCACACCGTCCGCGCCCATTGCATGCCATGCGGCGAGGTGTTCGTCCGCAGTGAAGCCGACAGAACCGTCGCGTGGGGTGCCGGCCATCACCCACACCCGTTTGCCCATCGCGTGCAGCGCGGCGATATCCTTGGGGGTGACCCAGTTCTCCCACAGGCGGACGATATCGGCACCGGACTTTGCCTGTGCAAACACCGTTTCCTTTTCGGAGCCGAAGGCAAGCACCGTCTGCGCCGGGTTTTGTGCTTTGACGAAGTGCACGTCGGCAGGGGTCATGAGGCCGAGAACGCACTTTTCGGCGTAGTCGTGGCTGTGGATGCAGTCGAGCAGCGGCAGCAGCCGTTCGCCGCCTACCTTTACATGAAACAGGATGGGTGCGACTCCGCTTTCAAGCACCTGCGAGAGGGTGAGGGTGCTGTAATGCGCATCGGCGGCATAGTGCAGTGAAAGAAATTCGTCCAGCGTCAACTCATCGATGCGGCAGGGGCTGCCGAACAGGCGCTGTGCGTTATCGTCGTGGCTGATGACCGGGATATCTTCGCGGGTGAAGCGGATGTCCAGCTCCACATAGGCGGCGCCCGCCTGCAGTGAGTAGCGGGCGGCATCGAGGGTGAGCTCCGGGTAGCGGTCGGTTCCGGCGCGGTGTGCGATAAGTTCCATACGATACGGCTCCTTTTTTGAATATAACGGGCGGATAAACGCGCGCCGTTTTTTGCGCTGTCTGGCGCCTCAGGTGTTGTTGCGCAGCTTGGGGTCGAGTCGATCGCGCAGCCAGTCGCCGATGAGCGATACCTGCAACACGATCACCACGATGACCGCGCTCGGGATCATCGTCAGCCACCAGGCGCTGATCATGTAGTCGCGCCCGGCACTCACCATCACACCGAGCGAGGCGTCGGGCGGCAGAATGCCCAGCCCGAGAAAGGAAAGGGTGCTTTCCAGCAGGATAAAAGAACTCAGGCGCATGGTGGCATGCACGATGAGCGGGGAGGAAATGTTGCGCAGAATGTGCTCAAACAGAATGCGCAGGCGCGAAGCGCCGATGGCGCGGCTACACTCGATGAAGTTTGCCTCCCGGAGCTGTATGATCTGTCCGCGAATGAGCCGCGCAAAGCTTGCCCAGCCCGCAAAGCCGATGATCAGCACCATCATCACCTTGTCCGAACCAAAGATGGAGGAGCAGACGATAGCGATCACGATAAAGGGGACGGAGAGTCTGGCGTCGATGAGAAACATGACCATCGTATCTGCCCAGCCGCGGTAAAGTCCGCCGATTACGCCGAGCGTCGTGCCGATGAGCGAGGCGATAAGCATGCCTGAAAAGGAGATGAGCAGCGTGTTGCGGGTGGCATAGACGAGGCGGATAGCGAAATCGCGGCCGAGGTGATCGGTGCCGAGCAGAAACTGCGGTTGACCGCCCGGCATAAACGAGGGCGGCAACAACCGATTGAGCAGATTGGTCTGTCCGAGGTCAATGGGGAACAGCACCGGGGCGAGCATCGAGAACAGAACGATGAAAAGCAGCGAAGCCGCCAGAAACAGGATGGCGGGCGGAATGGAGCAGCGCTGAAATTTCATGCGGTCCTCCTCCTTAAAAGTTGTCGCGGATGCGGGGATCGAGAAACGCGTAGCTCAGATCCACCATGGTGTTTGTGAGGGTGACGGCCGCCGCGATGATGAGGATGCCATACTGGAGCATCGGAAAATCGCGCGTTTTGGCGGCGTTTACGATCAGAGATCCGATGCCCGGCCAGGCGAACACCGTTTCCACCACCACCGATCCGCCGATGATGATACCCATCTGCAGGCCGATGATGGTAACGACCGGAATGAGCGCATTGCGCAGGCTGTGCTTGAAGATGACGACGATCTCGGGTACACCCTTTGAGCGTGCGCATTCGAGATAATCCTGCCGTAACACATCGAGCATTGAACTGCGGGTGAGCCGTGCAATGTTCGCCATTGGCCCCATCATGAGGGTGAGGGTGGGCATGATGTAGTGCGCCGCCGTGCTGTTGCCGCCGCTCGGCAGCATGCGCAGCTTTAAGCTGAAGAGAAAGATGAGCAGGATGCCGAACACAAAGTTGGGCACGGTGTAGCCCGCGATGGTGGCGCTCATCGTGATGCGGTCGAGCGGGCTGTTGCGGTGCACGGCAGCCATCACCCCCAGCAGCACTCCCAGTAGAATGGCGAGCGAAAAGGCCAGCACACCGAGCGAAACCGTCGCCCATGCGCTCTCTGCGAACACCTCATTGACCGGGCGCAGATACTTGTAGCTGCATCCCATGTCTCCGCGCAGTGCATCGGCAAAATAGGAAACATACTGTGCGGTGACGGGGCGGTCGAGCCCGAGGCTTTCCCGCAGTTCGATGCGGGCGGCCTCCGGAGCGTCGTCGGGCAATATCCAAAGCGTGGGGTCGCCGGACATTCTCGTGCAGACGAACACGAGCGAAACGATGAACCAGACGGTGATGACTGCCTTGAAAAGGCGGGAGACAACAAATTTTGTCATGCTCCGACACCGCCTTTGCAAAAGTGACAGGCTGCAAAGTGGCCCGGTAGCAGTTCATTCAGTGCCGGCATTTCACGACGGCAGCGCTCTTGCGCCGCGGCACAGCGCGTTTGAAACGGGCAGCCGGGCGGCGGGTCGATAGGGCTGGGCAGATCGCCGGGCAGCGGTTCGATTTTGCGGCGCAGTGCCGGGTTCGGAACGGGAATGGCGTTCATGAGCGCGGCAGTGTAAGGGTGCAGGGTGTTGCGAAACAATTCCTCCTTTTCGGCAAGCTCCACAATGTGGCCGAGATACATGACGGCGATGCGGTCGCTGATGTGTTTGACGACGCTCATATCGTGTGAAATAAAGAGGCAGGTGAGGCGGCGCGTTTTTTTCATCTCTGCAAAGAGGTTCAAAATCTGCGCCTGTATCGACATGTCGAGCGCGGACACCGGCTCGTCGCACACGATGAAGCGCGGCTCGAGCACCAGTGCGCGCGCGATGCCGATGCGCTGGCGCTGGCCGCCCGAAAACTCATGCGGATATTTTGAAAGGGCGTCCTCCGAAAGGCCGACCTGTTCGAGCAGCGGCAGAATGACGTCGCGGCGCGCTTTTCGGTCAAGCCGGGTGTGCACCCGCAGCGGTTCGCCGATGATATCCTCAATGTTCATGCGGGGATCGAGGGATGAGTAGGGGTCCTGAAAGATCATCTGTGCCTCACGGCGAAACTGCGGCAGTGTGCGCCGGTTGACGGGTCTGCCGTCGTAAAGCACCTCGCCGCCGGTGGCGGGGGTAAGTCCGAGCAGCACACGGGAAAGGGTGGATTTTCCGCAGCCCGATTCTCCGATCAGGCCGAGCGTTTCCTCCGGTGCGATGGAAAGGCTGATGCTGTCCACTGCCTTTACAGTGCCGCGGGTGCGGTGGCCAAAGATGCCCTTATTGATCCTGTAGTGCTTTTGCAGATCTCGCAGCTCGATGAGCGGCGTTTTGGCTGTCATTGCGAAGGTTCCTCCTTTTCGGAAAGATAGTTCCAGCAGCGCACCCCGCGTCCGTCCCCGGTGCGAAAGAGCGGCGGCTCCTGCGTGCGGCAGTGTCCGGCGCAGTGCGGGCAGCGGTCCGCAAAGCGGCAGCAGGTGACCGGATGGCTGAAGCGCGGCACCGTCCCCGGAATGGTGTAGAGCGTTTCCTTCTGCGCCTCGATGCTCGGAATGGCTGCGAGCAGCCCCCGGGTGTAGGGATGCAGCGGCGCGTCGAAAAGCTGCAGGGGATCTGCCTCCTCCACCACCACACCGCCGTACATGACGAGTACGCGGTCGCACATTTCGGCCACCACTCCCATGTTGTGGGTGATGAGCAGCATGCCCATGTCGAACTGGGTGCGGATGTTGTCCATCAGCCGCAGAATCTGCGCCTGTATCGTCACATCGAGCGCGGTGGTAGGTTCATCCGCAATGACCAGCTGCGGGTTGCAGGCAAGGGCGATGGCGATGAGCACGCGCTGCTGCATGCCGCCCGAAAGCTGGTGCGGAAAATCATCAAGCCGCGCTTTCGGCTCGGGAATGCCAACCATCGTGAGCAGTTCGAGCGCCCGTTCGCGTGCCTGACGGCGGTTCATCCCCTCATGCAGCAGCAGTACCTCGGTAATCTGATCGGCGACGGTATAGACGGGATTAAGCGAGGTGAGGGGATTTTGAAAGATCATGGATATTTTTTTGCCGCGT
This sequence comes from Ruminococcaceae bacterium D5, assembly GCA_900113995.1. Classification (GTDB taxonomy): domain Bacteria; phylum Bacillota; class Clostridia; order Oscillospirales; family Ruminococcaceae; genus Yanshouia. The sequence continues at coordinate 5,329 of FORK01000030.1, forward strand.
ATCCGATTGAGCGTTTTCGCACTCTGACGCGTGAGGTCCATGCCGTCGAACAGCACCTCGCCCCCCTCGATGCGAGTGTAGCTGCGGTCAAACAGTCCGGTGACCGAGCGGGCAACGGTGCTTTTTCCGCAGCCCGATTCGCCCACTATGCCAAGCACCTCGCCGCGGCTGAGCGTAAAGCTCACGCCGTCCACCGCGGGAACGACCCTGTTTCCAGCATAATAGTAGGTTTTGAGATTATTGACGTGCAGTATCGCCTGCATGGCGGTTACTCCTTCCTGTTTATGGCAGCGGGCGGCTTTATTAAAAGCCGCCCGCGTTGCCGCTTTTCGTTTTAAGAGAAGGGAGCTTATTTCGCCAGCTTGAAGTTTCCTGCGCGGAAATCCATAGCCTGCGAGGAGTAGGGAGTCCACTCGAGGCCGTCGCGGATGCCCCAGCTCTCATAGGGGTAGTAGAGCAGTGCGCCGGGGGCTTCTTCACGCCAGATGGTCATCAGCTTTTTGGAGAGGGCCTTGCGGCGAACGGGGTCGATGATGGAGGACATCTCCTTACCCGCATCAATGAATTCCTGCGGCATGTCGAGCCACGTATTCTCGGCGGGGGTGCTGCCTGGACCCCACAGCAGCCAGAGCCCGGCAGAGGGGTCGGGGAAGCGCATGGTGTTGGACCAGTTGGAAACGTTGTTGTATTCCTTGGTATCGCGGAAGACAATCTGCGCGTTCACGCCGATCTCCTTCCACATTGCCACGATCGCTTCGGCGGCTTCGTTGCCGAAGGTGTAGTAGCCGGACTTGAGCTCGTATTCCAGTACTTCTCCATTGTAGGAGGATTCCGACACCAGCTGGCGGGCCTTTTCGGGATTGTATTCTTCGATGGGGAAGGTGTCGTCATAGAGGGTGCCGAACTCGGGATACTGGTGGCCATGCGGCACCACCGCTCTGCCACCCCAAAGAGTGTCGGCGAGAGCCTGGCGGTCGATGGCAAGGTTGAGCGCTTGGCGCAGCTTTTTGTCCTGCATACCGGCGGATTTAGTGTTGTAGATCAGAACATGCAGATTGGTGATGTTCTGTCCCACCACGTTGAGGCCGGGCTCCTTTTCGATGGTGGCGATCTGGTCGGGGGGAAGCTGGGTGATGATGTCGACCTCGCCGGTCATCAGGGCGGTCATGCGTGACGAAGTTTCGGGATAGAGGATGTATTCGATACGCTTTACATTCGGCTTTTCGCCCCAGTAATCATCAAAGCGCTCGAGCACGATGGACTGCGGGGAGAAGGAAACGACCTTGAAGGGGCCGGTGCCGACCGGCTTGGCGGCAAAACCGTCGTTGCCGACTTGCTTGACATAGGATTCCGGCATGATCCACGATCCCCAGCTGGAGGCGAGGCGGTCTTCGAGGATGGGATCGACCACATCGGTGATGATCTGCACGGTGTAGTCGTCGATGGCCTTAGCTTCCTTCACGGTGGACATCAGCGAGGCGGCAAGCTCAGAGTTGGCGATGCCTTCCTTGAGACGGTTCATACTGAATACGACATCGGAAGCTTTAAGCTCATCGCCGTTGTGGAAGCGCACCCCCTTTCTCAGGGTGAACTCGAGGGTGTTGTCGTCGATGCGCTTCCAGCTCTCAGCGAGCATCGGCTTCTTGGCAGAGTTATCCTGCTGGTCGCAGAGGATCAGCGTTTCGAACACGTTGTACTGCACACGAATGCCGGTATTGCCCACCTTGATGATCGGGTCCATCGTATCGGGCAGAGCTGCAACGCCGATCTTGAGCACATCCAGCTCGGTGGCGGCGGGGGCTTCGGTGGAGGCAGACGCTGCAGCCGAAGCGGGAGCCACCGACGAAGAAGCGGGAGCAGAGCAGGCAGCTACGCTTACCAACGTGGCAAGACTCAGCAGAATGGAAAGAAATCGTTTCATGTGTGGAATGATCCTCCTTGTTGTTGTGTATCCTGATTTATGCAAAAGCATTCCCAAAAAGTGAAACGGGCATGCCCTTGTATCGCGAAGGGCAGTGCGGTCTTCAAATGGCCGACGTCTTTGAGAAAGTGACTGCTTGAAGGCGCCTGGAACATCGAAAACCGTGTGAGCAGCCGAAGCGGCATGCGTGCGGCCGCTTCGGTAAACCGAGAAGGAATTCGTTTTGATCTTGATCCCCCTGCAAACTTAATATGTTAAAGAATACCGGCTGATTGTAAAATCGGAAGTCTTCAGCCGGTAAAGTCCGTATAAATTTGCCTTGCCGTGAAGACATCAGGCACAACGCTTAAGAAGTGTGTGCCCTTTGCGTGATCGCCAGTACGTCGGCAGCCAAAGAGCGGGAAATGGCGCGTATGCTGCCGGGCCCGACGACTTTCGGATACCGTGCAAAATTGCGGATGCCCGCCACAGCAAAACGGCAAGCACTTTGAACACGCCCATCAAAAAGCGGACCTGCGCTGCTCCTTTGCAACGCGGGTCCGCTTTTTCTGATGAGGATGACTTAATATTGGTATCACTTTCTGCCGCGCAGCAGAAGGAAAGGGGAAGCGGCAAAGGCGAGCGCCTCTGCCGCCGCGACTCACACGCCGTTGATGCCGGACAGCAGCGGCAGCAGCACAATGCAGAGCATCTCGAACACCAGCGAGCGCAGTTCAGGAACTGCTTCTCAGGTTTGTAATGGTTCTCCCTGCACTTAGGAAGCTTCCCTAGCGCTGGATTGTGGAGCGGACGCTTGCCCGGCTCAATCATTCCCGCCGCCTTAGTAAGGACTATGAGATACTGACCTCTTCTGCAAACAGACCGAACGATTAATATCATTTTTCATCTGGAATGGCGACAAAAAACAGATGATTCAACCATCTGCGAATACGGTGGAGCCGGTCTTGGCCGGAAATCTCCCAAAACCTTGCGGAGCGGATGGGCGGCGCATCCAGTGCCGCGGAATTCTCGGCATAGAGGCAGCATTCACCATGCAGATCATGCTTGAAGCAGCCCCCGGATCAGCTCCTGTGAAAAAGTCCGACGGTTTCTTTGCATGGGACCGGACCTCCTCCAATACCGATACCAAAGCGATCTCCATCATCGCCATAACCGCAGATACTTTTGCCGGGGAGGCGCAGGCCGCGCTGTCCGCAGGAATGAATGCCCACGTGGCAAGGCCATCGGGCCGGACCTGCTGTTTCACACGATCGACCGGCTGTATGCCGGAAATGGGGACGGTTCTCAAGAGTACCGTCTTTGCCCCGTTTTCCACTGAAGAGCCATCGAATAAAAAGCTGTGCCGCCCATAAAACGGGGAGGCACAGCTTTTCTGACCGCAAAAATTTTCAGCAGGGTGCCGCTTCAAACAGCGCACCTTGTTTACGGAACCGGCAGGGTGAAAAGCCCATGCTCGCTGCAAAGGGCGTAAATCGTCCCCTTGCCGCACCGCTTGAACCGGGCCTGCGCCTCCTGCTCGGGATAGAGTTTGGTAAGCAGCAGACGGTCGGCCGTCACCAGCGCCAAAGCCGTAATATAATGCCGCTTGGCCATCGGATGGCGGACGGTGACAAACCATTCGTCCTCTACCATTTCCGCCGAAATCAGATGCTCCTCCTGCGGCGCAACGGGCATCATCCGCTCCAAGCGGCGGCCGCAGCAGGAAATCTCCGCTCCACCGGTTGCTGTGATCAAATTTCCACAGCCTGAACAGCGGTAAAATTCAACCTTCTTCATATTTCCTCCCACCTTCTCATTGCTTGGAAGCTCACCGGAGAGGATATCCCCGATATTCACCCCAAAAATCCGAGAGAGGTCGGGCAGCAGCGAAAGATCGGGGCAGCCCATACCGCATTTCCATTTGGAAACCGCCTTATCGCTCACCCCCAGCAGCGAAGCAACCGCCCGCTGGGTCATCCCCTTTTCCCGGCGCAGTGATGCCAGCAGCGCGCCGATTCTGACACAGTCCATCCGTTCCGGCCTCCTTCATTGATTCAGTATAGCGTGAAATCCCGGTACGGTCAATCTACGTTCCGTAGAGGCCCGCTTCAGTCCTCCTCCCCTTCCGGAAGAACAAAGCGGCTGCGGGCCGTTACCTTCTGCTCATAGCAGGCAAATGCGTCGTCAATCCGTTCCTGCGGCAGACGGGGCGTAATCAGGCTGACCAGAGGAACCACCGCCAGAGAACCGACGATTGCGATGGCGCCGGCCATTGTGGGCGCGGTAAATGGAAAAAAGAAATTGATGCCGGTCACTCCGATTCCCCAAAGGAAGCTTGCCCAAACCGAAAGGGTGGTAGTACGCTTCCAGTACAGGCCATAGATAAACGGCCCGAGGAAGGAGCCTGCCAGCGCTCCCCACGAAAGACTCATCAGGGTGGTGATCAGGCTGTTGGGCGAGAGGGCGATGATGACCGAGAGGACAACAAAAGCGGCGCAGAGCACCTTGATAATTCTCACCTGCCGGCCGGTGGTGAACACCTGAGGGAACAGAGGCCGCAGCACATCGAGGGTGACGGTGGAACTCGAGGTGATCACCAAGGAGGAAAGGGTCGACATGCTGGCGGAAAGCACCAGAATCAGCACCACCCCGATCAGCAGATCGGACAGGCTGTGCGCAAGCATGGTGGGGACGATATCGTCGAATACGACCTTTCCACCCTCGGAGGGGGTGTAGTACAGACGCCCAAAGGCCCCCATGAAGTAGGACCCGCCGGCGATAATCAGGGCAAAAATGGTGGAGATGACGGTTCCGGTATGAATCGAGCGCTCGTCCCGGATGGTGTAGAATTTGTGGATCATCTGCGGAAGGCCCCAGGTTCCCAGGCTGGTGAGCAGAACCACACCGAGCAGGCCGACCGGATCAGGCCCAAAGAAGGAAACAAGCGCGCCGTCGAGGTTGGGAGCCAGTGGGGATTCGATCTGCGAAAGCTGTTCCAGCGACGCGAGAAAACCGCCCTTTCCGTTCAGGATGCTGACCACTACCATTCCGATGCCTGCAATCATAATGATTCCCTGCACCAGATCATTGAGCGCGGCGGCCATATATCCGCCGACCACCACATAAACTGCGGTCAGCAGCGCGATTCCGATAACGCACCAGACGAAAGAAATGCCGAAAGCCATTGAAAACAGGCCCGAGAGTCCCTTGTAAACCGACGCGGAATAGGGAACCAGAAAAACAAAAATAATGACCGCCGCCACTTCCTTGAGGGCCGGGCAGCAGAAACGCTTGGCAAAGAAATCCGGCATCGTCGCCGATTCAAAATATTTGGTCATCACGCGGGTGCGCCGTCCGAGAACCAGCCAGGCCATCAGGCTCCCGATAAAAGCGTTGCCGATGCCGATCCACGCGGCGGAAACGCCGAAATTCCAGCCAAACTGGCCGGAGTAGCCGATAAAGACAACCGACGAAAAATAGGAGGTGCCGTAAGCAAAGGCGGTAACCCAAGGGCCTACGCTGCGTCCGCCCAGCACAAAATTGCCCACATTATAGGTGTGACGCCGGCAGTAAACGCCGATTCCCACAGTGACTGCAAAAAAAATCGCCATCATCAGAAGCTTTTGAAACATCGATTCATTCTCCTCACATGATTTTATTACGGAATACGCGGCTGGAGCGCCTCTCTTCGGCCCCGGATCACTCCTTTTCGGGGACAAAAAAACGTCCCCTGATTTTTCATCAGAGGACGGAAAAAATCCGTGTTACCACCTCAGTTTGCTGCCGCTTCACAACGGCAGCCTCATCGGGTACGGCCCGGAAAATATTTCCGCGCGATACCTCTGCACGATAACGGGTGCATCCGTCACAGCCTACTCGGTTTCTGCCTTTCGGTGCGCTGCTCACGGAATGTATTCGAACCACCTGCCCCCTGCTGCCTTACACCAACCGGCAGCTCTCTGCGAAGGAACGGGCGGCCTACTTCTTCCCGGTCATTGCATTTAGGATTATGTGATGTATTTTATCGCTTTTAATCGATAAAGTCAAGCTTTTTTTGTTGTGCAATATGATATATTTTCGGATCCAGTTTTTATCTTTCTTCCATATTGATTCGAATGGCGGGCAGCTATGATCCTGTTTTTCATCTTTTTTCCTTGCTATTCTGCGCTTGGAGACCTGTACAGTTTTTTTCCGAATGAAGGGAAGAATCCCGTTTCTTTTATCCATTGACAGTAACCTTCACAAATTATTATAATAAACATACTGCGTTTTTACTATGTACTGTGCGATTTCACTATGAAAAAGCCCCGATAAGCGCACAAATCATGAAAAGGGGACCTGTTTATGGAATTGAAGAACCTCCGCGAACAGATTGACCAGATTGACCACGAAATCATCATCCGTATTTTGCAGCGCCGGGAGCTGATCCGGCAGGTCGCGGAATACAAAACCGAGCACCATCTCCCCGTTTTTGCCCCCGACCGGGAACAGCAGGTGCTCAGCAAGGTTGGCGAGCAGGTTGGACATGACAATATCAACCCGGGCCTGAAGCTGGTTTACGGCATTCTGATGGATCTCAATAAGCTCTACGAATATCAGATTCAGCCCAAAGAGTTTGAAATTCCTACCGCTCTGGGCGGTGCTTCGGTTCGGGCCATCCTGTCGGATCATCCTGGAGCTTTGACCCGTTACCTCTCCCCGCTCGCCGCCGCGGATATCTCCATTACCGGAATTCATTCTCAGGCGATGCCGGGCGGAAAAATGGCCGTCGATATCGAAATGGTCGGCAAAATTCAGGACCCCGGTTTTATCGCGGCGCTCTCGGTCCTTTCGGATACTGCGGAACAGTTCACGCTGCTGTAAATTTCGTCCACTCCGGACGGTGCCGAATGGCACCGTCTTTTTTGTACGAAAAAGCGCACTCGCTGGACGAGTAGCTTTCTGAGTACAAAAAGAGGCGCGGAAACCGCGCCTCCTTTTTCATCAGTTTACCTGCCACAGTGACAGTCATAGCCGCCTTTGCAGCCGGAGCAGCCCGCGCACTGCCCCTTTTTGGCCTGCCGGTACAAATAGCGAACCGCCAAAAAGACACAGGCCACAAGAATTGAGCCAACAATCAAGTTTCCCATTTTGATTCCTCCTGATCAAAGAAAGATGAGATGGTCAAGCCTTGACCTCAGCGGTTTCTACCGCGCTCATCCGAATGATATCCTCGCCCTGATAACCCCTGCGAAAGAGCAGGTAAAAGATACCGGCCAAAAGAACCGCGGCGACTACCGTCCCCAGTCCAAAGGAGGCCTCCCCGGTGATCAGCCCGCCGAGCTGAAACACAATCATCGAGGTTACATAGGCGAAGAGGCACATATATCCGATTGCGCCCATCGTCCACCTGGCATTGTTCATCTCCCGCCTGATCGCGCCCATCGCGGCGAAACAGGGGGCACAGAGCAGGTTGAACACCATAAAGCTGTAAGCCGACATCACACCGAAATCTGCGCCGATCGCCGCCCAGATATCATGGCTGTCCTCGAGAAGATCCGCCTCGCCGGCATACTGGTAAAGGACGCCGAAGGTGTTGACCACCTCCTCCTTGGCGATCAATCCGGTGATGGTGGCGACGGTAGCCTTCCATGCCATATCGCCGACCCAGCCCAAAGGAGCGAAAATCCAGGCGATTCCATTGCCGATCAGCGCCAACAGCGAATCGCTGTTGTCCTCCACCGCCTGAAATACTCCCTCTACCACGCCATAGCCCTGCAGGAACCAAAGGATCATCGAACTGAGCAGAATGATTGTTCCGGCGCGCTTGATGAAGGACCAACCGCGCTCCCAGGTGGCACGCAGGACATTGCCCGGAGACGGCGCATGATAGGCGGGCAGCTCCATGACGAAGGGTGCGGGCTCCCCGGCAAAAATCTTGAACTTTTTGAGCATGACGCCGGAGATGATGACCGCGGCAATCCCGATAAAGAAGGCCGAGGTGGCCACCCATGGAGAATTTCCGAAAACAGCTCCGGCAAAAAGTCCTATAATCGGCATTTTTGCACCGCAGGGGATGAATCCGGTGGTCATAATGGTAATCTTGCGGTCGCGGTCCTGTTCAATCGTTCGCGAGGCCATAATTCCCGGCACGCCGCAGCCGGTGGCAACCAGCATCGGGATAAAGCTCTTGCCCGAGAGTCCGAATTTGCGAAAAATCCGATCCATGATGAAGGCCACCCGGGCCATATAGCCTACATCCTCCAGAATGGCCAGCAGCAGGAAAAGCACCAGCATTTGCGGCACAAAGCCGAGCACTGCGCCCACGCCGGCCACAATGCCGTCCTGAATCAAGCCGTAGAGCCACCCGCTGACCCCCAGCGTGCCGAGGAAAGCATCGACTGCTCCGGGCACTATCTCCCCGAAGAGGACATCGTTGGCCCAGTCGGTCCCCATCGTCCCGATCGAGAAGGAATACCCTCCCATTGCAATCCCGTAGATCGCAAACATCACCACAGCAAAGATGGGCAGAGCCAAAATCCGATTGGTCACAATCCGGTCGATCTTGTCTGAGGAAGTCATTCTGGTGCGGTTCTTGTGAACACAATTCTTTACAACCTTGGCAACGTACTGATACCGCTCATTGGTAATGATGCTCTCACTGTCATCGTCCATCGCCTTCTCACAGGCGGCAATGGATTTCTCTATCTTCCCGGCGGTTTCTGCGGACAGTTTGAGCTGATCGAGCACACGACCGTCCCGTTCAAAGAGCTTGACTGCATACCAGCGCGCCTTCTCTGCGGGAACCAGCTCTGCCGTCAGGCTTTGAATTCGGTCCAGCGCCTCCTCCACCATGGGAACAAAGATGTGCTTCGGCAGGGTCCGCCTCCCCTCCTGTGCCATCTGAACCGCGCGGTCCGCCGCCCGCTTCGAGCCTTCGCCTTTGACCGCGGATGTTTCCACCACCTCGCAGCCCAGAGCTGCCGCAAGCTTTTGGGTGTCGATCCGGTCGCCATTTTTTCTGACGACATCCATCATATTCAGGGCGATGACCACCGGAATCCCCATTTCGGTGATCTGAGTGGTCAAATAGAGATTCCGCTCAATATTCGATCCGTCCACCAGATTCATGATGACGCTCGGGTGCTCGTTCATGATGTAATCCCGGGTGACGACCTCCTCCAGCGTGTAGGGAGACAGACTGTAGATTCCAGGGAGATCGGTTACAACCACATCCTTGTGGCCGCGCAGCTTTCCTTCCTTTTTTTCAACTGTCACTCCCGGCCAGTTTCCGACATACTGGTTGGCGCCGGTCAAATCGTTGAACATCGTCGTCTTGCCGCAGTTCGGATTTCCTGCGAGCGCAAGCTTGATTGCCATGATGTTACCTCCTCTGCGGGATGTCCCGCTGACACAACGGTCTTTGAAGTTCCTGACTCCTTATTGTTAGCGATAGCTAACTAAAGCTGCAAAGAAAAACCGCGCGCCGCGCGGCGGACTTCCTATTCCACAACAATGTTTTCCGCGTCACCTTTACGCAGCGAAAGCTCATAGCCGCGCACTGTAATCTCCACAGGATCGCCCAGCGGCGCCACCTTGCGGACATAAATCGAGGTTCCTTTGGTGATCCCCATATCCATAATGCGGCGCTTCAAGGCCCCTTCCCCTCCGAGCTTCGTCACGGTGACCGTCTCGCCGCACCGGGTATTTCTCAGCGTTTTCATGATATTCCTCCCTGCACCATAATCTTGCTTGCCATGCCTTTGCTCAGAGCGACCCGCGTGTCCTTCACATTCACAATCAGGCTTCCGCCCATCTCAGAAACGACGATAATGCTACTTCCTACCACAAACCCCAGACTGGCGAGGAACCGCTTCGTTTCATCTTTTCCGCGAATCTCTTTCACAACGGCCTCTTTCCCCATTTGAGCCATCGCCAACGGCATAATAAACACCACCCCCTCGTGTTAGCATCTGCGAGCCCGCAATTCTTTTTAATAGTTAGCTTTTACTAACTATTTCCGTTTTTATAGTTTACCACCGCTAACTGCATCTGTCAATCCCTGTGCCGAAAATATTTCTTTGTTTAAAGAATCAGGAAAAGCCGCTCAAAGAGGGACTTTGAAATTCCTTTCTCTTTGTTTTGATCGCGGTAATTTATTTGATAAAACGAACATGAAAGGCATTACGCCCACTTCTAACCTTCAAAAATTTTTGTTGACATTTAAGTTATTTTTGCTAACATCTAGTTGGCCAACCCGGAATTATCCTTTTGAAAATTCTGCATATGGGACATCCATATGCCTTTTTGTTTTTCGCCGGAGCGAAGTAATACGCGCAATCCGGCGGAGCCAACAGGAGGGGATCGTTTGCTGTCCGGTTCTTCCATTCGGTATTTGCTGGCAATTTATCAGTTAAGCGACGGCGGAGCCGCCGTACGCTCGGTGGATCTTGCAAATCTTTTGGGTATTACGCGCGCCAGCGTAGTTAAAAATCTGAAAAAGCTTACGGACAACGGACTGGTCTGCAAAAAACATTACGGCAGCATCCGCCTGACCGCACCGGGCATTCAGGAAACCAACCGGGTTTTTACAGAATACACGCTGCTATCCGGCTATTTTACCCTTTGTCTGGGCCTTTCGCAGGAGCAGTCCCGCCGGGACGCACTTGCTGTGGTCTGTGCCGTTTCAAAAGAAGGGCGTGAAGCAATGATCCAAAGCTCACTGCGGATGGCCGCAGCTTCCTGTGGCTGTAAGCTTCCCGAGCCGCCCCAATAGCTGATCGGAATAGCTTCCCATATTGGCCTATGCAGCGTTTTCTCCCTTGATTCGTCTGTGGAGGGGCGTTCTTTTTTGCTGCCACCCCATCGCTCACGGCGAAGGATTATCCGCAGCGGGGAAAGCAAGAATTCCCCCTGCAAAGTGCTTCCCGCGCCAAAGAAGGCCCGCTGCCAATAGCAGCGGGCCTTCTTCTCTTTTAAGTGAGACAGGAATGGCTTTTTCGGCCGCAGCGATGGTTATTCGCCGCTGCTGTCCGTCCCTTCGCCGGAACCGCCTTCTCCATCCCTGCGGCGTCCCTTGGCAAGCAATCCAAGGATCACTGCCATGAGGGCCGCGCCGCCGGCGCGATGAGCATTGCGGTTGCTGCCGGAGGTCGGCAGTTTACCGAGCGGGACTTCCTCGTCAAGGATCGTCACCAGATCAGGCGACGGGCCAAGCGGGACAGGATTATCGGGGATCGGGGTGGGATCATCATTGTCACCGCCGCCACCGCCGCCGGTCGTCCGGTTGTAGGTCAAGGTGACAGTGTAGGTGTAGCCTTCCTCATAGAGGAAGCTATCCAGCTTGGTGATGGTCATCGGGTAGGTTGCCGATGTGCCGTAATCAATCACCTGAGCAACCTGCATTCCTCCGAAGAGTCCCTCCAGGAAGGAGACGCTCTTCTTCTGGACGCTGACACCCGAACCGCTGCTGGTGCGGGTAACAGTGAATCCGGAGTCGAGATAACCCGAATCCTGATAGCCGGAATCCTGATAGCCGGAGTCAATGATCACGTCGAGATTTTCGATCATCTCCTCGAGCTCGTTCAGCCCGGCGAGAAGATTGCCATAACGCTCCCAGGTCTTTTCAGACAGCTTTTTGTCATTCTCCTCCTCAAACCGGTCGAGCAGATCGCCGAGCTCGTAGATTTCATCGGAGAGTGCTTCATAGCAAGCCTGGTATCTGGCCTTCAGGTCGGGATCAACCTTCTTCATTCCAAACAGCGAACGCAGAGTTCCGACAAATCCGGTATCCTCCGGATCAACGCCCCTGGCTACCGCACGTTTGAGAGCGATCAGATCCGACTCAGCCTGGGCAAACGCCTCGCTGATATCGGCATTGGTGAGGGTGGTCCGTTTCAGCACATAGGCATAAAGATCGAGGTTGGCGGCAGTCGCCAGAGGATACTCCTGACCCGGGAAGAAATATTCCTTGCCATGTTCGTTGGGATATCTCTGTGCCATCAGATAGGCCAGGAAGTCCGCGCTGTCCGATCCGCTGTCGATGCCGGTCGTCTCGATCGCTTCGATTACCTCAGCAACCAGTTTTTTGCCTTCCTCCGTCATCCAGATCAAGTTGGCTGTGCCATCCGCCGGAATTGTGAAGTTGGATTTGTAATTGACCGAAATCGATGCGGGGTCTGCAACAAATCCGTTGCCATGGAAGATGACCTCATAGGAGAACGGGGTTCTCTCCACCCGGATTCTGCTACCGTCAAAGTCATAACCCCGCCGCCCATAAATCGGAGCGGAGCGGATGACCTGATTTGCCGGCATGTTTCTGTTGTCGATATAGATCTGCTGACCAGCTTCGGCACTGTCGAGCGATCTCTTCTGTTCACCGGAGAAACGCCCATCCGTATAATATTGGTGAATGATCTGGATCGCCGCATCGGGATCATGTGCAATCTCGCCGCTCTCATAGTAGAGGCGGAGCACATTTTCCGATGTTTCAACGCCGATAGTCAGCGGCAGGCCGACTGCTTCGATAAACTTGTAGCTGCCGCTGAGCTCGCCCTCGGTGATAGAGGCCGCATCCACGTTTTCAATCACATCACCGAGTTTGACGCCGGAAACGGTCCTGGTCATCGACGGATTAATGATTCCGTTGTAATAGTACTCAATGCTGTAGTAGAGGGAATCCGGGGCAGTGATCTTCAGGGTGCCCTCTACCTTGGTGATCTCATAGTTCTCTGCCTTGGTTCCATCGTTCAGCAAGTAATCGAAGGTATTCTTCGAATCACCCGGACCCCGCTGGACGCCGGTGACGTCATAGACCGCGCCTTCACCTTCCGCAAAGCCATCGCCGCTTACCGTGACCTTATCGTTTCTCAGCGGGTAGCTGTCGTACAGTTTTTCATCGCTTGCAGAAGTCAGGGTCAGCACACGCTTCTCAACGGTGACAAATCCATCCTCAACCACAAAGACCACATTGGAGAAGCTGTCGTTGTGATTGACGAAATCCTCAGCGGTCAGGCCCATGTCAGTAGTGCCGGCATCAATCCGAGAAGCAGATGCAGTTCCGTTGAAGGTAAAGTCGTTTTCGGTATAAAGCACACTGCTGATAGTTACATCATAGCCGGTCACTGTGTGCTCTTCACCGTCATATTTGGCCGTATCGTTCTTTCCAGTGATCGTCACAACGATCTCCCCGCTGGCCGCCGTCATTGTCAATTCGCCAACAGCATAGCTAACCTCATAGTTGTTCGGGTTGCCCGTCGTGAATTCGTGGCTGACAACAGTATTTTTCACCGGACTCTGGCTCGGATAGGTGATGCTGCCCTCAACCACTGCGCTGATCGCGTCGCTGCCGACAAGCCCTTCCACCGTGTAGCCGGCATTGCTGCGAGGCTGGCCGTTGTACTCAAATTCCTCACTCGCTGCGGTGATGGTCACTGCTTTGGGATCAATCGTCAGTCCGCCATCGGTCACGTCGAATACGACGTTGCTGAAGTTTCTGTTAGTATTCGAGAAGTCATCCTCGGTCAGCCCCATCGGGTAGCTGTCAGCATCCGTTCCGCTCACGCTGGCGGTACCATTGAATCTGAAATCAGCTTCGGTATAGAACGGGTTGCTGCTGCTTACGTCATAGCCAGTCACCGTGTACTCTCTACCATTGTAGGTCCTGGTGTCGGTGTGGCCAGTGATCGTTACGGTGACCTCGTCGGAAGTCGGGGTGATATCCAGGTAGCCGTCCACCACAACAACCTTGATGTTGCTGTAGTTATCGGAGGTGACCACGAAGTTGTCCTCGGTCAGGCCCATCTTGTAGCTGCCCACATCCGTGCCCTTCGCAACTGCTTCGGAGCCATCGGCCAGCACCACGCTGATTGCCTTTGTTCCCACGTCGGTCGTGAAGCCGGTCACGCTCTGCTCGCT
>FORK01000043.1 GCA_900113995.1 Ruminococcaceae bacterium D5
TGAACCGCATTTGCAGCGTCCTTGAGTGCCCTCTTTCCGACCTCCTCGAATACGTCCCGGATAAGCATGTTTCTCACCCCTGAAAACGCAAAAAAACGGGGGGCCAAACCTCCCGCTTTTCTCCCTGAATTACTTCAATTTCTTTTGCCATTTTACTTGATAATTTTTGCCAAAAATTTTGCGCGCTTACAAAAGCGGAATGCAGCCGGAGATGCTGCAAAAATTTGTTGGGCCATGCCGGCATCAAAACAGCGACGGACCGATCGGTTCATGTAACTGCTGCATCGTTCGATCAAGCTGTGCGGCGGTTCGAAACGAATAGGGATTTTGAGATAAGGCTTGCATGTCAATCAGTGCGCAAATGGCGTAACGGTTGAAATGCCAGTCCCCAAAGCCCTTGAAAATACAAGAAAATTAAGGAGATGTCAGGAAATATGAAATTAGGTATCGGCGTTAAATCGCCGCATTCCATATCTTAATACATCTCCATAAGCACCGCTAAAGCCTGATACAGCACGGTTTTACGCAAAACCAACCAAATTATAAGTTCATATTTCTCTATGCTGTCCCACGCAGAAATGGCGTAAAAATGGCGTAAAAATGGCGTAGAGAAACCGGCTAATTTGCAGACGGAGAAGAGCACTACTACTTTGATTAAGTACAAAGATGAGCACGGCCTATACAAACGGGTCGTGCTCATCTTTTTCATACGGTTAAATGGTACTGTGCTTACTTGTCTTCGCTATTGGCAGGATTCGGGCGGAAATCTTCCTGAACGCCCTCGTTCAGATCAAAGCACATGGTTTTTGCATCAGCAACCCAGCAACCGCGAACACGATACCGCTTGCCCGGAACCCAATCCTCGCCCGTGGCAGCGCGGAGCGGTTCCAGCAAGTTCTTGCTGGAAATCGTCACAACACCCTTCTGTTCGCCCCGCGGCTTGGAAAACTTAAAGCCCTTGGGCTCATTGCTCTTGCACATACGGATTGCAAACACCTTCGCCTAGGCATCCAGCAGGCACAGCACATAGGCGGAATAACCCAGATCCTCAAGCACCTTTTTGGTGAAGGTAACACCGTTCAGGTTGATGTACATATCCGGGTAAGCGTTGATGTTGGAGTCGATCGTTTCAAAATTCAGAGCAGAAAAATCAAAGTTCATTGTAAAAATCCTTTCATTTTGTATTATCTTGTGTGTCATCAACAATTTTCATAAATTCCTGCCGTTCAGCAGGAGACCACCGGGAATCCAGAATCAGATACCCTTTGAACAGACCATCCTTGACGCGGTGAGCGACAAAGCGGTTGCTCAGGAAGCGCAGTTTAGCTTTGTGGGGCGAAGTGTGCCGCTCAGACAACAGCTTTTGCACTTTCAGCCAGTCCTCTTTTTTGATAATTGCCGTATGGTGATTTTCCTTGAAATACATATTCAGGTCTGTGTTTTTCACAGACTTGTGGGTGCGGAAATCCTTGGTATAGGTTTTCTGCATCAAGGCATCACCACAGTATTTTTCATTTCTGAGGATGCTGTGAACTGTACCAGCAGACCAGCTGTCGTTGCCCATAGGGGATTTGATCCCCTGCTCGGTCAGCGCAGCCGCAATCTCCGACGGCGTTGCGCCTTCCAAACAGCTCTCGTAGATGTACTCCACGATCCGTGTCTCGGTCGGTTCAATAACCAAACGGCCGAAGTGATCACGATAGAACCCCAGCGTATTCTGTACAGAAAATTTGTAAATCCCCTCAGCTATTCGCCAGCGAATACCGGCTTTGATGGCCTCGCTTTTCTGTTGGGATTCCATTTCGGCAAGTGCGGACAGAAGTACGATTAGCAGATTGTTTTTTCCATCGCCTGTATAGGTGATGTGTTCGGTCTCAAATTCCACTGATACAGGAGGATTTAATGCCGATAGGACATTCAGGTTGTCCAGTATGTCTACAATATTCCGGCCAAAGCGGCTGATGCTCTTGGTAAGGATAAGGTCAATTTTGCCGTCAACCGCATCGGTGATCATCTTTTGAAAACCAAGACGCTTTTTGACGGTTGTGGCGCTGATACCCTCGTCCTGATAGATTTCCACCAGCTCCCAGTCAGGATTGCCTTCAATCCGCGATAAGGTATACTAAGGGACCTGTTGACAAAATAGCGTAGGAGGCCTCTATGTGGTACAATAAACATGAGGAGGGATGAGGTATGATGGGGCGAC
>FORK01000012.1 GCA_900113995.1 Ruminococcaceae bacterium D5
AATACTTGCGTGCATTGTCCCAACCGACCGACTTGTTTTGACAAGTCCGGTATTCGGCGCAGGATTCTGGCCAGCAGTTGTTATCCAGCGTTTTACAGAGGGCACCAACGTGTTGAAACGCCGGAGTTTTACTCCATGATGCGGCTGCGAAAAATCTGGGCAGAGGGCAGCTTCGCCGTTCTAAAGCGGGACCACTGCATTTCAAAAATCCGCAAGAGAGGCATTTCAGCTGCAGCCGAGGAATGCCTCCTGGCGGTCATGGCCTTAAACCTGAAACGGATGGTTAGGGCCATCTTCAATAAATTAAAAATTCGATTTATGTGGGCTGTGGAAGTGTTTCCTCAGCCCAGTTTTTCTTTTTGTCAACAGGTCAAAATCTTGACACTACCCAATCCGCTGGGTGAAATGCCGGACCTGCATATCAAAACTGCCAACCTGTTCTTCTTCCTGCGTGCTGACGCAGCAGTACGCAGCAACACGCAGTTTGGGACGCTCTTTCTGCACATCCTGCATCTTTTTGGGAGGAATCACGATAACGCCGTTACTGAGTTGATTTTCCGCAATCTCGTCCTGCATGAGCTTTCGCCGCTGCTCCCTGCGCTCGGCACGGCTACTAAACTGACGAGCCGATTCTATCTTCTTGGGATCAAGCGGCTTTGCCATATCCTGCCTCCATCAAATTTACAGCCTTCTTCCCGTGCTGCACGGGTATGCCGATAAGGTAGAATAAGGGACCTGTTGACACTACCGCTACGGAGGGCATCAAACCTTAGAAAGCCCTGTTAGTTACGGGCTTTTCTGGGCCTCTGAAATCATTCCCACTCAATTGTTGCCGGGGGCTTGCTTGTAATATCATAAACGATTCGGTTGATTCCACGCACCTCATTGATGATACGGCCGGAAACTTTCTCCAGTACGTCATAAGGAATTTTCGCCCAGTCGGCGGTCATAAAATCGGTGGTAGTCACGCCGCGCAGGGCAAGGGTGTAGTCGTAGGTGCGGCCGTCCCCCATAACACCGACCGAACGCATGCCGGTAAGCACCGCAAAATACTGGTTGATGGAACGGGCAAGTCCGGCGTTGGAGATCTCCTCGCGGAAGATTGCATCGGCATCCCGCAAAATCGACAGCTTTTCCTCAGTGATCTCACCGAGAACCCGGATTGCAAGACCCGGGCCGGGGAACGGCTGACGCCAGACGAGGAATTCCGGAAGCCCCAGTTGCTCGCCGAGTGCGCGCACTTCGTCTTTGAAGAGCATCCGCAGGGGCTCGACCAGTCCTTTGAAGTCAACGACAGCGGGAAGTCCGCCGACATTGTGGTGGCTCTTAATGACCGCAGCCTCACCGACTCCCGATTCAACGACATCGGGATAGATGGTACCCTGTGCCAAAAAGTCGACCTTGCCGATCTTCCGCCCCTCATCCTCAAAGACACGGATGAATTCCTCGCCGATAATTTTGCGTTTGCGTTCCGGATCCGAAACGCCTTTGAGCCGGGCAAGAAAACGGCCGGCAGCATTGACGCGGATAAAGTTGATCTTGCCGTGGCCAAAGACCTGTTCAACCTCGTCGCCCTCATTTTTACGCATCAGACCGTGATCGACAAAGATGCAGGTCAGCCGGTCGCCGACTGCACGCTCCAGCAGGGCGGCGGCTACCGACGAATCGACCCCGCCGGAGAGGGCGAGCAGAACCTTCCCGTCCCCGACGATTTTTTGAATCTGTTCGACTGCGGTAACAGCATAGTCCTTCATCGACCAGTCGCCGGCGGCGCCGCAGATGTTGTAAAGGAAGTTGCGAAGCAGGCCGATGCCGCCCTCGGTGTGATTGACCTCGGGATGCATCTGCAGGCCGTAGATCTTCTGCTTCGGATTTTCCATCGCCGCCGTCGGGCAGGAGGCGGTTGTCGCGGTGGCGACAAATCCCTCGGGCAGGCGGTCGATATAGTCGGTGTGGCTCATCCAGCTGATAAAGCGGTCCGGCTGGTCGCCGAAGAGCAGGCTTTCGACCGGGCAGCGTGTGGTTTCGGTGCGGCCGTATTCCCGGCGGTCGGGGCTGGTAACATGCCCGCCAAGCTCCTGCGCAATGAGCTGAACGCCATAGCAGATGCCCAGAATTGGAATTCCGAGCTGATAGAGCGCGGGGTCGATCCGGGGAGCGTCCTTGACGTAGACGCTGTTCGGCCCGCCGGTAAAGATGATGCCGATCGGGTTCTTTTGCTTGATTTCCTCGATGGAAACGGTATAGGGCTTGACCTCGCAGTAAACGCCGCACTCGCGCACCCGACGTGCGATGAGATGGTTATACTGTCCGCCAAAGTCGATGACCAATATCAGCTGATGGTTCTCCATAAGCTCCTCCCTTATCAGACGAATCCTGTAATAACCCTATTTTGCCATCAATTCCGGCAAAAAGCAACTACTTAAAAGCGGTTTATGGAAACTTCAAAAATTCTCCGGGATTAGCGCGCCGGCCTTGGAGGGAATGCTAATAAAAACAGCAGATCTGATGCTGAAGGAGAATTGACGATGACACGACGCTTTTTGTTTTTTGCGCTTCTGCCGGTGCTGCCGGTTCTGCTCGCGCTGGAGGCTGGAGCAGCCTCGCTCCAATTTTCCAGCCCAAACGGAGAAGCGGTTCCCATGACCGCACCCGATATCGAGGTGCAGCTCGGACTGGAGGAAGGAGTTCTCTACGGCGTCACCGTCCTTGCGGTGCCGCCCGCTTCCGAAGGAGTGCTGTACAGCGAAGGGGTAGAGGTTGCCGCCTATGACTATCTCAGCCGCGAGGCGCTGGAATCCTGCGTTTTCCTGCCGCTGCGGGAGGAGACCGCCACACACCTTGCCCTGCTGCCAAACGCGCCGGGCGGGGGCTATACCCCTGTCTCTCTGATTGTCAGCGACAGGCCGATGGCAGCGATGAGCAGAACCATTCCGGCCGACCGCTATGCATGGGTCCTGGCAGGGCGCCGCTACTACGAAGCGGTGACTTTCCCCAAGACGTTTATGACCTGAAAAAGCAAAAAGGGCAGGGCGGCCGGCCTGTCCGCGCATCCGCCGCCGGTAAGAAGCCGGCAGCGTTTCGAATTGATGAATCATATCAGGACCCGCGGCGGTCGCTTCTGCGTATGATGGTAGTAATGGCGGGCCGGGGGCATGCCCCCGGCCCGCTCATCCATCAATCAAGGAGGTGACGCAGATGCAAAATACCACCCCCTTCTCGCTGCGAATCCCCAGAGAACTGCTTGAGCGGCTCAAGAGGCTGGCGCGCTGCAACAAAAGATCGGCCAATCGTGAGGCGGAGCAGATTCTTGAAGAGTATATCGATCGCTGGGAGAAGGAACATCCTATGCCGTAACGGGTTCAAACTTCTATCGGATGACTGCATCCGCAAAATAAACGGTGTGTGAGACGGCGTGATACCGAACCCCTTCGACTCCGTCACGCAGTACAAAGCAGGAGGGCGCGTCGAAGAGCGGCGTCACGATAGAATCATCGATCAGACGCTGCTCGACGGCGAGCAGGTCGGCTGCGGCCTCCTGCGGGTCGGTTCTGCCGCGCGCCCGGTCGAGCAGCACTGCGATGGACTGCTCTCCGGAGTCCTCCGGGACGGCGGTTTCCTGCCCCGCAAAGCGGGAGAGAAAATCGACGGTGCTGTTTCCCTGCGCCATCAGAGGCGCAATGGCGATAGAATAGCGTCCGCTTTGCACCCGGGAGAGCAGCTCCTCATAGGGGAGCTGCTCCATATTGACAAAAGCGGACAGGCTTTCCTGCCAATTCTTCTGCATCTGTCCCCCGAAGGAGGGGCCGGGTTCGAAATCACTGACCAGAAGAGAAAGCTTCCCGGGGTCGGTGAGACCGAGTCTGCCCAGAGCCTCCTGCAAAAGGGCGCGGGGATTCTGCGCGGCGGCGGCGGGGCGCGTTGCACCGGCCAGACGGCGGTAGGGCAGCTCGGAGAGGGCGGCGCTGGGAGGGATGATTCCCTGAGAGGGAAGTGCCCCGGTGGGAAGCAGCGCGGACAGCGCGTCGAGATCAAGGGCGGAGACAAGCGCCCGACGCACCTCGGGATCAGCGCAGCTTCCGTCGCTGGTATTAAAGAGCAGGACCCAGCTTTGGTCGTAGCTCATGGTGCCGGTGTTGCCCCCGAGCTCGGGAAGGCGGCGGAAGGCGGCAAGCACGCCGTCACTTTTCCCCGCAAGGAACAGGGAAACCGCGTCGCCGCGTCCGAGATGAAGGGTGACCCGGTCCACCTGCAGCGGCGTGCGGAACGCGTCGTTTCTTGCCAGCACGACCGAGCTGTCGGTCCAGCTTTCCACCACAAAGGGGCCGTTGCCGAGCACCTGCCCGGAAGAGAGACCGTAGCGCCCTTTTTGCTCCAGAAAAAACGCCTCCTGACAGGGCATCGCGGCGGGACGGGCCATCAGGGAGGGAAATGAGCGATGGGGCGCCGCCAGCGATACGACGAGAGTGCGGTCATCCGGCGCCTGCACTCCCAGCGAGGAGGCGGGGAGCTTTCCGGCGAGGATCTCATCGGCGTTTCGGATGACCGCAAAATCGGCCGCGCCGGGCGCGGGTGTGGACCCGAACAGGCGGCGCAGCGCGAAGGCAAAATCCTGTGCGGTCAGCGGGGAACCATCGGACCAGACCAATCCCTCACGCAGGTGAAAGGTGTAGGTCAGCCCGTCAAGGGAGACCTCCCAGCGTTCGGCGCAGGCTCCGAACGGCTCGCCGGCGTCATCCAGACGTGTCAGGCCTTCAAAGGCATTTTCAATGATGGTGTAGGCGCTGCTGCCGGAAGCAAACTGCGGGTCGATGGTCTGCGGCTTTTCGGAAAGGTCATAGGAAAGGGCTTTGATCTCTTCCTTTCCGCCGCAGGAGGTCAGGAAGAAAAGCGCCGTGCAGAGAAGCAGCACGGAAATCTGTCGGAACAAGTGCCTCATGGTCCTGCCTCCTTGGAATGTCAATCGATCGTCCGCCGTTTGCGGAGACGGCGGAGAAAGCCTCCTGTGCCTCGCGCCTGCGCTTCCGGCGCAGCAGAGCGGCCCCGCATACAGGGTATAGAGGACACAGCATTTTTTGCTGGATGAGTTCAAACCACACGCCTCGCGGGTGGACTTACGCGCAGGACGCGGAAGATCTTTGTGATTGAGCGGCTTCAAATCATGCGCTTCACAGGCGGCCTTGCGCGCAGAGCGCGGATGACCTTTGTGACTGAGCGATTTCAAATCATGCGCTTCACAGGCGGCCTTGCGCGCAGGGCGCGGATGAGCTCCATGACTGGGCAATTTCAGCCTCAGCCACGTGCTCTGCGGACAATCCTGCGCACAGAGGCGGACGGAAGCTTTTGGCCGGAGAACGGCAGTGCGCTGAGCCTGTCCTGCGGCTATGATACCATAAGCCTCCCGGCCTTTCAAGGGCGGGTGCGGATCGAAAATCCTCCCCCGCGGACTGCCGCGGGGGAGGATTTGTTGAAAGGAAAAGGCTAGTTGCGGGCGGTGCCGGTCATTCCGCTGTCAATATCCTCCATCAGAATGGTTGTGACGTCAAAGGAACGTCCGCTGTTGGAGACTCCCTTTGCAGAGCGGTAGAGGGTCAGCGTCACCACGTCGCCGGGCGCCTTGGTCTTGAGCACGGCGCTGATGTCATTGAAATCGGTGATCTTCTGGCCGTCGATGGCAATGATAATATCGCCCTGGGTGACATTCTTGCCGGCCAGCTCACTGGTCGGGTCAATGGACCAGATATAGACGCCGACCGGGATGCCGTTGATCTGTGAAAGGGCCTCGTTGATAACCTGGCCGGTGATGCCCAGCTTGGCCCGGCCCTTGACATAGCCGTATTGCAGAAGCTGGTCGATGATCGGTTTTGCCTCGCTGACCGGGATTGCAAAACCAATCCCCTCATAATCGACCGCCGCCACCTTGGCGGAGTTGATGCCGACGACCTGACCATATTCGTTGACCAGCGCTCCGCCAGAGTTGCCGGGGTTGATGGCGGCGTCGGTCTGAATATAGGTCGAGGTGTGGTTCCCGTCGTTCAGGGTACGGTTGACCCCCGAGACAATTCCTTGGGAGACGCTGCCCGCCAGCGTGGCACCGCCGGGGTTTCCGATGGCGATGACCCGCTCGCCGACCTGCAGCGCGTCGGAGTTCCCGAATTCGGCCGCCACCAGATTTTCCGCCTCGATTTTGATGACCGCGAGGTCGGTTTTCGTATCAATACCGATCAGCTTTGCCGCATAGGTTTCATCGTTGTCCAGCTCGACATTGATGCCGGTTGCGCCTTCCACCACATGGGCGTTCGTAACGATGTAGCCGTCAGAGTTGATGATGATTCCGGAGCCCTGCCCGGAAGGGGTGAAGGTATTAAACGCACTGTACTGGGCGATTCCGACAACCGAGGAACGAACCCTTTTGGCGATTTCCACCGTTGAAAGGATGCCGTTGGAGGAGGCGGAGCTGTTGTCCACCGGATGCTCCTTGATGGAGAGCTCCGGCCCGGCGACGGGAGCCGCCGCATAGGAGGATGCATCTTCCCCGGACGGCAGGGGGGAGCCTTCCTCGCCGTTCTGGCGAATCAAGCTGTATACCCCATAGCCGGAAAGGCACACGATGCCGACCACCAGCACCAGAGCGGCCAGCGTGCCTAGAATCATCAGACCGCCGCCGCGGCGGGGCGGTTTGGATGGCTTTCCGACGGCTTCGTAATCCTCAAACTTCCAGCGATACTCCCCGGAGGGGTTTGCATATCCCTCCGGTCCGCGGCCATATCCCAGCCGGTCTCCCGCAGGACGCGATTCGTCGGACTGCCCGCCTGGGGAACGATAGGTATACTGCCCGTAGGGGCTGCCGGATTCTTCGCTCCGTTCGTGAGCCGATGCCGGGTCCCCCTGCGCGGGATTGGGGTCCTGCTCCATGCGTTCATCGCGTTCATCGGACATATGGATTCCTCCTTTGCGCCGCAGAGCCGGCGCTTTCTGACAATTCTCTGAATAGTATGCTTGTATTGTACAAAAAAATTATGAAAGCGCAGTGAATGCCGTTTAAAAGTTATTGGCGTCATCCCGCTTTTCGGGGATGCGGGACGCCTTTTTTCCGCTTTTCGCAGGGGGCTGCGGGAGGGTAAAAATAAACTCGGTATATTCCCCGGCGGCGCTCTTGACGGTGATCTCTCCCCCTTGCAGGTGGACGAGCGTTTTCACGATATAAAGCCCCAGGCCGACCCCCTTTTTGTCGATGCCGCGGGAGCGGTCGCTTTTATAGAACCGCTCGAACAGGTGAGGAATTTCCTCCTTGGGGATGCCGCTGCCGCTGTTGCGGATCGCGACCCGGAGCATTCGTCCATCCGTCTGATAGCTCACCGAAATGGCTCCCTCAACGGGGGTGAATTTCACGGCGTTTTCGATCAGATTGTAGACGATCTGACTGACGAGATCGGGGTCCGCCTCGGCCATCATCCGGTCGGAATCAAGGCCCTGCACGTCGATTTTCTTTTCCTCGATCGGCCGCTCGAACCCGAGAAAGGTGCGGCAGATCAGCTCATGCACGTCGACCGGGCAGGGATTCAAGGGCATTTCGCCCGCCTCCATCCGGGAGATGTTAAGCATGGAGACGACCATCCGCGAAAGCCGCCTGACTTCGGTGGAGATGATTCCCAGATAATAAGGATAGCGCTCGGCGGGAATCGTTCCGTCGAGGATGCCGTCGACAAAGCCGCCGATGGTGGTCATCGGCGTTTTCAGCTCGTGCGAAACGTTGGCGATGAAAGAACGGCGGGTATCCTCAAGAGTGGCAAGGTTGGCCGCCATATTGTTGATGGCGCGGGCAAGCTGCTGAATCTCCTCGTCTCCTTCCAGTGGGACACGGGCGGAAAAGTCACCGCGCGCAAAGCTGTCCGTCGCGCGGACCATTGTGCGCAGCGGCCGCACCATTGCTTCGGTTGAAAAGTAAACGACAATGCAGGCGACCGCGAATACCAGCAGAGCGCCGATCAGAAAGATTCGAAACACGTCTTTGAGGAAGGTGGACATCCCCACTGCATCCGCTCCGGCAAAGACCGAACCGATCACAGCCCCCTCCGAACGGATCGGAACCCCCACGACGTAGCTGGGATGTTCATAGATGCTTCCGAGGGTGGTGACGCCGCGGTAGCCTTCGCCCTTGGCCTTGGCCATCGTGGCGGAATCAATGATATAGGTGCTGTGGCGGCAGCTGCCGGTATCGGTGCAGAGCAGGGTTCGGCCGGAGGGATCCACGAGGAAAAAATCCGCCTCCGACGCGGCGGAAAAGATGTTCAGGGCATTCTTTCCGGTTTGAAAATCGATGTACTGTCGGTTGTTTGCGGCATAGTTGTTCTCGAGAATCAGCGAAACCTGATTTGCCTTTTTCTCAAGAGTGTCCAGATTATCCTGCTTGAAATACTGGGCCGAGAGCAGCATCAGCATCAGTCCCAGAACGACGACGCTGGAAAGGATAATCATGACGCACAGCCGGAAATAGCGGGAAAACAAGCTTTTTTTCACGCGAGACACTCCAATGCGGGAGGCAAAAGTTAATCCTTTGTCTCGAATTTATACCCGACACCCCAGACGGTTTTGAGGCACCATTGATCCGAGACTCCTTCGAGCTTCTCGCGCAGGCGCTTGATATGCACGTCAACGGTGCGGGAATCACCGTAATATTCAAAGCCCCAGACCTCGTCGAGAAGCTGATCGCGGGTATAAACGCGGTTGGGGTTGGAGGCGAGGTGGAACAAAAGCTCCAGCTCCTTGGGCGGGGTATCGACAACCTTGCCGTCCACCTTGAGCTCATAGCGCGTCATGTTGACCACCAGCTTGTCGTAGCTGACTTCACGTACGGCATTTTCAGCCTGGGTTCCCGAAGAAACCCGGCGCAGCACCGCCTTGATCCGCGCGACGATCTCCTTTGCGTCGAAGGGCTTGACGACATAATCGTCGGCGCCAAGCTCCAGCCCAAGAACCTTGTCAAAGGTTTCTCCCTTGGCTGTAATCATAATGATCGGCACATTGGATTTTTTGCGGATTTCCCGGCAGACCTGCCATCCGTCAAGACCGGGCATCATAATATCCAGCAGGATCAGAGCGGGATTTTCCGAGTTGAATTTTGCGATGGCTTCATTGCCGTCATTTGCAATCACCACCGTATACTGTTCTTTTTCGAGGTAGAGGCGCAGCAGCTCGCAGATATTCTGATCGTCATCGGCAACCATAATTTTTTCCAGCGACATGGGGTTGTCCTCCTTTATTGATCTTAATCGCCGCAGGGCGGTGGCCCGGGCGTTGTGTGACAACATTATTATACAACATTCCTGACCGGAAACGTGAAATTTTTCAAAACTTTCTTTCCCAATGGCTGAAATCTTTTCTAAGGAATCAGCAGGGCCTCTTTTAGGCAAGGGCAGACGGCGACAAGGGGTACGGAAAGAGGACGGAAGGATTTGCTGCAAGATTTTCCTGCGGCGCAGGAATCATGTGCAAAACGACGAAAAAAATTCACTTTCTTTGGAAAAGTGAATTTATTAAGAATACACATGTATTTAATATAAAAGCACATGAATTTATAAAAAATTAAAATTGCATCTATACTTTTTTGAAATGCATGAATTTTAAAAAATCAGGGTAAAAAAAGGCCCTTTTTCTGGAAATATGAAGAAATCCAGTTTGTAACCTGCTTATTTATTAGCACTTTAGTGAGATAATTGACAAAAACTAAACAAATACAGAAAATGGAAAAAGTTTAAAGAACAGTGAATAATATAACTATGTTACTAATTTAATTATCCAAAAAAAAGAAATGTAAATGGAAAAAATACCGTAATAATCAGAAAAAATTTGTATTTCAAGAAAAATGTAGTAGAATAATATTCAATTTTATTGCATATTATCATCGTTTCTTCCAAAAACCTTGATAAATTGGAAAGGCTGTGCTATACTGAGTCTACCCACTACGGGGTGATCTTTTGCTGTGCGCCAACAACAGCGAGGGATTACAAACATTACGCAAGTTGAATGGGAGGAAATTTCATGAAAAAGTATTTGGCAATTACGATGGCACTGGTACTTGTACTGGCGCTCGCGGCCTGCGGCGGTTCGTCCTCGACGGCTCCCGCTCCCGCTTCTTCCGCTGCCCCTGCTTCTTCCGAAGCTCCCGCTTCCTCTGCTGCCCCCGCCCAGAAACTGAAGGTTACTCTGGCGACCGGCGGCACCTCCGGTACCTATTATGCGGTCGGCGGCGCCATGCAGTCTGTGCTCAACAGCAAGCTGACCATGTCGGATCTGACCGTTGAGTCGACCGGCGCTTCCAAGGCCAACGTCAACCTGATCACCGACGGCGAGGCCGAGATGGCGATTCTGCAGTCCGACGTGGTTTCTTACGCCCACACCGGCACCAACACCTTTGCCGAGACCGGCGTTGAGGACAGCGCTCTGTGGGTCGCGGGCCTCTACAATGAGACCGTGCAGATCATTGCGACCAAGGACATCACCGATGTTTCTCAGCTCAAGGGCAAGACCGTCTGCATGGGCGACGTCGGTTCCGGCACCCGCGTCAACGCGGAGCAGGTTCTGGCCGCTTACGGCATGACCGCTGACGACGTCAATGCGGTTTCCGGCTCCTTCCAGGACGGCGTGGACGGCATCAAGGACGGCAAGGTTGACGCTGCCTTTACCGTGGCCGGCGCTCCTACCACCGCGATCACCGACCTTGCCACCACCAATGAATTCAACATGCTTTCTCTGACCGATGAGGCCCTGTCCTATATCGGCGAGAACTTCCCCTTCCTGGTTCAGGATAACCTGCCTGCCGGCACCTATAACGGCATCGACCAGGAAACCAAGTGCGTGGCCGTTCAGGCTGCTCTGGTCGCCTCCAAGGACGTTTCCGAGGACGTGGTGTACGAGCTGCTCAAGACCATGTTTGACAGCAAAGCGGACCTCGAACAGGCTCATGCCAAGTTCCAGTTCCTCGACCCTGAGTACGCGGTTTCCGGTGCTTCCGTTCCCCTGCATCCCGGTGCTGAGAAGTTCTACAAGGAAATCGGCGTGCTGTAATTTACAGTGTCTGCGTCTGTAAAGTACGTAAAAGCGGCCGCCACGATAATGGTCATAATTATCGCGGCGGCCCTTCTTTTCAGCCCTCATTCTTTTTTAACCCTGCGGAACCGGGACACCGGAGAGTTGTATGGGCGTTACCCCATGAAGGAAGGCGAGCGCTTTTCCGTCGAATTCAAGCATTCCATCAATCTTAGCCCCGTCATTGACGTGTATCAGATCGAGGACGGGAATATTTATGTGGAGGAGACGATTTACTACCACTTTGGCGCGGGAGTCCAGACCGAGCTCAACGAGGGAGAGACGCTGAGCTACGGGGAGGACGGATCGATGATCGTAGGAAATATTCACCAGCTTCGGAACAATGTGGGTTATATCGTTGGTACGGTATATGACCATCTGCTGACGGTGAACGGTCGGGAAATCAGCCTGCGCGACTTGTGCGGAAAAAACGCAGCGGTTCGTTTTAATTATGAATGGCAGCTGTTTTGAGGAACAAAAATCGAAGGAGGAATCTGCTTTGTCCGACAATGAGAAGACAAAGGTCAACACATCACCGGCAGTGGACGTAGAGGTCGGGACAGCCGAAGATGTGGATGCGATCATGAAAAAATATGATCGTGAATCCAATGTCCGCATCTGGGAGGGAACTCCCAAGTTTGCAATTCGTATCCTTCTGGCTGTGTTCGCCCTGTTCATGGTATGGATGAACATGTTTGCCACATGGGATGAGCGCTTCCGCCGCCCCCTTTTCGTGGGAATGGTCATTATTCTGGTCTTCCTTCTCTATCCTATCAAAAAGGGAAGCACCCGGAAAAATTCCGTCCCGTGGTATGACATTGTATTGGCAGCTGTGGGCGCAGGCAGCTTTTTCTACTACTGCCTGAACCTTGAAAAAATTGTCGATCTGGGCACCCGCATCAAACAGATCCATATTGTGATGGGCATTGTCGGCATTCTGGTGCTGGCCGAATGCTGTCGGCGTGTGGTCGGCATTCCGATTCTGGTCGTGGCATCCTGCTTTGTCCTCTATGCATTTCTTGGAGCGGGCAAATCGCTGCGTGCGGTGATTTATAACCTGTTCTATACCACGACCGGTGTCATCGGTACTCCGATCGGCGTCTGTTCGACCTACATTGTGCTGTTTGTCATCTTCGGTGCCTTCCTTGAGGCAACCGGCATCGCCAACTTCTTTATCGATTGTGCCAATGCGCTGGCCGGCGCGGCAACCGGCGGTCCTGCCAAGGTGGCGGTCATCTCTTCCGCTCTCTGCGGCATGGTTTCGGGTTCTTCGGTCGGCAATACCGTAACCACCGGTTCGGTTACCATTCCACTGATGAAAAAGACCGGCTACCCTGGGGAGTTTGCGGGCGCGGTGGAAGCCGCCTCCTCCACCGGCGGTCAGATCATGCCCCCCATCATGGGCGCCGCCGCCTTCCTGATGGCGGAGATGACCGGCAATCCCTACTCCTACATTCTGGTTCGGGCGATTCTGCCTGCCGCCCTTTACTTCACCGGTATCTTCCTGATGGTGCATTTTAAGGCAAAGAAGATGGGCCTGCGCGGACTGCCCAAGGAAGAACTCCCCAAGTCGCGGGATATCCTTCCCAAGATTTATCTGATCATTCCGCTGGTCGTTCTGGTGTATATGATCATCAACGGCAAGACGATGGCCACCGCCGCTGTTTATGCCACCTTTTACACCATCACTGTCTGTATGATCAACCGGGAACCCTCTAAAGGAAAGAAGGCTGTCATGGCCCTTTCGATGCTCCCGCTGCTGGTGCTGACCTTTGCCGAGCAGAATTTTGCCGGCATAAAACCGCTTGGGCTGAAATTTTCCACCTTCATGATGTTGGTTTATGGGCTTTTTGTTCTGCTCAATGTGGCTGTCAGCCCTGAGAACCGCAGCAAGCTCGTCACCTTTGTGGACGCGCTGGAGAATGGCGGACGCAACTGCCTGTCTGTTGCTACTGCCTGCGGCATCGCCGGAATCATCGCCGGCGTCGTTACCATGACCGGCCTCGGCCAGGTTCTGATCTCGCTGATTGTTGGTCTGGCACAGGGACGTCTGATTATTGCCCTGATTCTGACCATGCTCTGCTGCATCGTGCTCGGCATGGGCGTTCCCACCACCGCCAACTACGTCATTATGGCGACTACCTGCGCGCCGATTCTGGTCAACGGCATGGGAATGAATGTCATCGCCGCCCACATGTTTGTGTTCTACTTTGGCATCGTGGCGGACATTACCCCGCCTGTGGCACTGGCCGCGTATGCGGGTTCCGCCATTGCCAAGGCCCCTCCGATGAAGACTGCTTTCAACGCCACACGTCTGGCAATCGCAGCGTTTATCATTCCTTACATTTTTGCGTTCAATAATGCCATGCTCTTTATTGATACTCAGTGGTATGAGGTTGTACAGGTAATTGCTTCCTCCTTTATCGGGATGCTGCTGATTGCCTCGGGATTGATGGGCTACATGCTCCGGAATTTGCAATGGCCAGCAAGGCTGATTGGAATCGTGGGCGGCCTCTGCCTGATTTATCCCGGACTGATCACCGATCTCATCGGCATTGGCGTGCTGGTTGTACTGGTCATGCTTCAGATGATGGGCAAAAAGTCTTCGGCCAAGACGGCTTAAGAGAATATCTGCCCGATTTCCCAAATGTGCTAAAAAGAGCTGTGGGCGTTGCCTGCAGCTCTTTTTGTGGAATTCTGCCGTGTGCTGCTGCAAAATGAGTCAGCTTTCTTAACGGCTTTTTGACAGCGCGGCGGGGCATATTTAGTTGGCAACCGGACTGTAAGGTGATATTGTATAAGAGAGGAAATCGGAAAGG
This sequence comes from Ruminococcaceae bacterium D5, assembly GCA_900113995.1. Taxonomy (GTDB): domain Bacteria; phylum Bacillota; class Clostridia; order Oscillospirales; family Ruminococcaceae; genus Yanshouia. Next base: position 13,908 of record FORK01000012.1, read on the forward strand.
AGGATTGAGGATGAAACGTTCTCTTTTAAGGCAACAAGCCTCTCGGCCGATTGTTTCGAATGTGATTCGCACTTTGCTTTTTCTGAGTGCTGCTACGGGAATTTGTATTCTCCTGCGTATGATCGACAACAGAGATACCTATGTACCGATGCTTTTCATCCTTTTTGTATTTTTGGTAGCAAGATATACCGATGGTTTTTGGTATGGAGTCGGCGCATCTCTGGCCGGAGTTCTTCTGGTAAATTATCTGTTTACCTATCCTTATTTTAACTTTAATTTTACTCTGGCCGGTTATCCGATCACTATCCTGTGCATGTTGGTGGTTTCCACCGCGACCAGTATGCTGACCACACAAAACAAGCGGCAGGAGCAGATCAGAATCGAGGCGGAAAAGGAAAAGACCCGCAGCAACCTTCTGAGGGCGGTATCGCATGATCTGCGTACCCCTCTGACCTCGATTCTGGGGGCTATTTCGGCTGTGATTGAGAACGACAAAATTCTTGGCAGCGAAGAACGGCTCAACCTCTTACACGACGCGCAGGATGATGCACGATGGCTGATTAAAATGGTGGAAAATCTTTTGACCATCACCCGCATCGATGCGGACGAGAATGCACGGCTCTATAAAGAGCCTGAGGCGGTCGAAGAGCTGATCGCTTCGGCCGCTGCCAAGCACCGCAAACGCTTCGGAGAACCTCCGCTGTCAGTCAGCATTCCGAGTGAGCTGCTGATGGTGCCGATGGATGCCGTTCTGATTGAACAGGTGATTACCAACCTGCTCGAAAATGCGGTTCTGCATGCCAAGGGCGCCAATCGGATTATGCTCTCGGTTCGCCGGGAAGACTCCAATGCTGTCTTTGAAGTAAGCGACAATGGGGCGGGAATTCCGGAGAAGCTGCTCCCGCATATCTTTGATGGATATTTTCGCCAGAATTATGAGGAGGAAGGCGACAGCAAACGAAATATGGGAATCGGTCTTTCGGTCTGCGAGACCATTGTACGGGCGCACAACGGAACGATGAGCGCCTTCAACAAAGAGGGCGGCGGGGCGGTTTTTCGCTTTGTTCTGCCGCTTGGGGAGGAATATTAGTTGAATAACCGGTACAGTATTTTGATCGTTGAGGATGAGAAAAGCATCGTCAGCTTTATGAAGACGATCCTGACAGCCAATGATTACGATGTTTTGGTGGCCCGCGATGGGGAACAGGCATTGATGATGGTCAATTCCCACTGCCCGGATATGATTATCCTCGACCTCGGCCTCCCCGACATGGACGGACTGAAAATTATCAAAGCGGTGCGGGAGTGGTCGCAGGTGCCGATCATCGTTGTTTCGGCCCGCAGCCGCGAGCAGGATAAGGTAATGGCACTCGACCTGGGGGCGGATGATTATGTGACCAAGCCGTTCGGAACCTCCGAGCTGCTCGCGAGGGTACGCACAGGAATCCGCCATATTATCGGGCGATCCGCCAACGCAGAGGCAATGCCGGATGGGGTGTTCCGGGCGGGCGACCTGAGCATCGATTATAAAAAACGTCACGTTTATGTTGACGGCGAAGACGCCCACCTTACTAAGGTGGAATATAAAATCGTTTCCCTCCTCTCGGAGTATGCCGGGCGGGTGCTGACCTATGACTTTCTGATCAAAAACATCTGGGGGCAGAATGCCAATTACAACAACCAGATCCTGCGGGTTAATATGGCCAATATCCGACGCAAGATTGAAAGGGACCCTGCCGATCCCAAATATATCTTTACCGAAATGGGGGTCGGCTATCGAATGGTGGATGCCGACTGACAACGAATCAAAACCGCGCGTTCAGCGTGCAGTTTGAGTCGGTGTCAAAGGGGTTATCATGCCGGCTCGTATCACAAGAGGCATCAAGCTTTTCACTGCATCCAGTGCCTTTTATCACGTAACGGGCAGCGCAGGTGTCAAATCCATCTGCGCCTGCCTATATCTTTGTTTTCTCTTCATGGTCGTCTGCTTGGTGAGCGGCGCGCTTGAGCAGAGGGAAGAACCACGCCTGCCGTCGATGTTCATGCTCGGCCAAAAGAAGCGAATGCTTACAGCAGCGCAGACATTGACCGGGGACACGGGCGATGCTGTGCTCGTTTAAAGAAGTGGACAGACCGATTTCTGCTAAAGGCCATGATATCTGCCCGCAAGAGACTGTAAACCATTTTTCATCTGCATCAGCAATGTGGCTATTAAAGCAGAGATTCTGCCTTGTTTCTCTTTTGCCCCTCTCTGATTGATTGTTGATTCGGGGTGCTCAATTTTTCCAGAAAAAATTTTCTGTTGCCAACAGGCGTAGAAAATGGTTATTCTATGCACAATCAAAACCACACGTTAGACGTGCAGTTTTTAGCCAGCCCTAAAAGTCCATCTTACCGGCCGGCCTCTTTAAAAAGGCTCTGAACATTTTTTACACGCATCACTTGCGGGCGGCCCGCAGGCCGCTCGCTCCCTCTCGTTCCCCTCTCCCTGCCTGTCCGCTCTGCCTGCCCGGTGCCCGGCGCTCCCGGGCGGAGAGCGGTACCCCCTGGCCCTTCTGTTCCTTAATGATTTGCCATTTCGCTGCGCTTAATGCTTGAGCTCAAGCTTTTTCATTGCCGCCAGCAAAGCTGATACTTGTCGTATGCACAAAGCAACCCGGGCGCATTCCCATCAGGAATGCGCCCGGGTTTGTTTGTTCTAACAGGAGGGGAAAACTGATTTATTTCGCAGCTTTCGCAGCCTTGATGGCTTCGATCAGCAGGGGAGTGACCTTGAAGAGATCGCCGCAGATGCCATAGTCGGCAATCTCAAAAATGGGAGCACTCTCATTCTTGTTCACTGCGATGATGCACTCGGAATCCTGCATGCCGGCCTTGTGCTGGATCGCGCCGGAGATACCGAGAGCAACGTAGATCTTCGGATGGACGGTCTTGCCGGTCTGTCCAACCTGATGGTCGGCGGAGAGCCAGCCCGAGTCGATGGTGGCACGAGAGCCGCCGACGACGCCGCCGAGAACTTCAGCAAGCTCCTCGGCGAGCTTGATGCCGCCTTCAACATCCTTGGAGATGCCGCGGCCAACCGAAACAACCACATCGGCGCCGATCAGATCGACCATCTTCTTGGCGGCCTTGACAACCTCAACGACCTGAGTATCCAGATCGGCTTCGGTGAGGGAGAAGTTCGGCTTGATGATTTGGCAGGCGTCGGCCTTGGCCTGATCAAACGCGGCCTTCTTCATAACGCCGGGACGGACGGTCGCCATCGCGGGACGGAAACGGGGGCAGATGATGGTTGCCATCAGGTGACCGCCGAATGCCGGACGGGTCATCTTCAGGTTGCGGTCATCCTCCTTGATGCTGTCGATCATGGCAGGAGCCAGGGTCGAAGCGGAACGCAGGAAGTCCTTGTACTTGGGAACGTCGATATCCAGATGGGTGCAGTCGGCGCACAGGCCGGTGTGCAGACGGGCGGCGCAGCGCGGACCGAGGTCACGGCCGATGTTGGTCGCGCCGATCAGCATGGCTTCGGGCTTGTACTCCCGGATCACATCGCAGATCACCTTGGTGTAGCCGTCGGTGGTGTAGTTCTCAAGCAGAGGGCTGTCGCAGACATAAACGCCGTCGGCGCCGTAGCCGCCGAGTTCCTTGGCGATACCCTCGACATTGCTGCCGAGCAGCAGGCCATAGAGCTTGGAGCCGAGCTCGTCGGCCAGCTTGCGGCCCTCGGAGATCAGCTCGAAGGAGGTGGGCATCATTTTGCCCTGGCGCTGTTCGCAGAATACCCAAATGCCGCCGTTGAATTCCTCAATTGCAGCACTGTTGTAGTTAGACATATTCTTCAAATCTCCCTTCTATCAGATCATGTGCTTGGCCGCAAGGATGCCGGCCAGCTTGTCGCAGGTGGCCTTATCGGCGCCCTCCAGCATCATGCCGACACCCTTCTGGGGCGGAGTGAAGGACTTAAAGATGTTGGTAGGAGAGCCCTTGAGGCCGATCGTGCTGGGATCGATGAGGGGATCGTCCTTGAGGGTGTTGTAGTCAAAGATCTCATAAGGCTTGGCATAGCATTCGAAAATGCCGTTTACGCTCATATAGCGGGGATTGTTGAGCTCCTTGATGCAGGTGATCAGACAGGGGGTCTTGACCTTGATGGTCATGTAGCCGTCCTCGAGCATCCGCTTGATGGTGAGGGTGTCGCCGTCCTTCTTGATCTCGGCGGCGTAGGAAACCTGCGGAAGGCCAAGCTTCTCCGCGATCTGCGGGCCGACCTGAGCGGTATCGCCATCGATGGCCTGACGGCCGCACATGACGATGTCCTCGGGGCCGACGCCGATCTTGTTGATGGCGGCAGCGAGAATCTGGGAGGTCGCATAAGTATCGGAACCGCCGAATTCACGTCCGGATACCAGAACGGCGCGGTCAACGCCGCGGGCCATGACCTCACGCAGCATTCCTTCTGCGGGGGGCGGGCCCATCGAGACAACGATGACCTCGGCGCCGGTCTGCTCCTTGAGGACCAGAGCGGCTTCGACGGCATTGAGGTCGTCGGGGTTGGTAATCGCAGCCATGGAGGCGCGGTTCAGAGTGCCATCGGGATTCACGGCCACCTTACCAGAGGTATCGGGGACCTGCTTGACACAAACAATGATTTTCATTTCGATCTGCCTCCTAACTTATTTCACGCCCAGGTGGCTGGCAATGACCATCCGCTGGACCTCGGAAGTACCCTCGTAGATCTCGGTGATCTTGGCGTCGCGCATCATGCGCTCGACCGGGTATTCGCGGGTGTAGCCGTAGCCGCCGAAGAGCTGCACGGCGCGGCGGGTCACATCGGAAGCGGCCTCAGCGGCGAAGAGCTTAGCCATGGCGGCATCCATCGAGTAGGGTTCGTGGTTCTGCTTCTTCATCGCGGCGGCATAGACCAGATACTGAGCAGCCTGCATGCGGGTGTGCATGTCGGCGAGCTGGAACTGGGTGTTCTGGAACTGGGACAGACGCTTCTTAAACTGAACGCGCTCCTGAGTGTATTTGACAGCCTCGTCGATCGCGCCTTCACCGATGCCCAGAGCCTGAGAGGCGATGCCGATACGGCCGCCGTCGAGGGTCATCATGGCGATTTTGAAGCCCTTGCCTTCCTGGCCGAGGAGGTTTTCCTTCGGGACGATGCAGTCCTGGAAGATCAGGTCGCAGGTGGAAGAACCGCGGATGCCCATCTTCTTTTCGTGCTTGCCGACCGAGAAGCCGGGGAAGCTCTTCTCAACGATGAACGCGGAGATGCCGTGGTTGCCGGCCTTGGGATCGGTCATGGCAAAGACGACGATGGTGTCGGCCACGGTGCCGTTGGTGATGAAGCACTTGGAACCGTTGAGCACGTAATGGTCGCCTTCCAGAACTGCGGTGGTCTGCTGGCCGGAAGCATCGGTGCCGGCGTTGGGCTCAGTCAGGCCGAACGCGCCGATCTTTTTGCCGGAGAGCAGGTCAGGCAGGTACTTTTTCTTCTGCTCCTCGGTGCCATGCTCGAAGATGGGGGCGCAGCACAGCGAGGTATGTGCGGATACGATGACGGCAGTGGTGCCGCAGACTTTGGCGAGCTCCTCCACGCACATGACGTAGGAAAGGACGTCGCCGCCGGCCCCGCCGTATTCCTTGGGGAAGTAGATGCCCATCATGCCCAGCTTGGCCATCTTCTCTACTGTCTCGGTGGGAAAGCGCTCTTCCTCATCGATTTCGGTGGCCAGAGGCTTGACCTCGTTTTCCGCAAACTCACGATACATTTTGCGGAGCATCTGATGTTCTTTGCTCAGTACAAAGTCCATATTTGTTTTCTCCTCCTATGTTAGAGTCAAACACAACGGGCGGACTTGTCACCGCCCGACGGTTTCCCAGCGACCGGTTGAATTGCGTCTGAACCGGAATTTTGGCGCAAAACAACCTATGTATATCCTTGTTACAGATATAACAATTATATTTATAGCACGACCGGAACATGAATGCAAGGGATATTTGTTAATTTTCTAACACGAAGAAAAGATTTAGCAAAATAGCCTAATTTGAGACGAATTCATTTGGGAAAAAGGTAAAAATGAGAAAAATCCGATTCGTTTGAAGGGCCACAATTCCACCGGGGGAGGACAGGCGGCGGCAAAGTTCCGGAAGGGGAGACCCATGGAAAAGGCCGCGCTGCAAAATGCGGCGCGGCCCGAAAAAGCGGGGTATTACCGGTTGGAGCGCCTCCAGATTTTCAGGCGCTCTGCGTCTTTGATGAGCTGATCGCGGAAGTCGGGGTGGGCGACCGAGATAATCGCTTCGGCCCTTTCCCAAGTCGAAAGGCCCTTGAGGCAGACCTTGCCGTATTCGGTGACAAGGTAATGGAGGTTGGTGCGGGTGTCGGTGACAGCAGAGCCCGGCGCAAGGGTGGGAACAATGCGGGAACGCAGCACCCCATCCTTTCCCTTGAAGGCTGACGAGCAGCAGATGAAGCTTTTTCCGCCCTTCGAGAGATAGGCTCCGAGTACAAAGTCCAGCTGGCCGCCCGCGCCGGAAATATGGCGGGTGCCGGCCGTTTCCGCGTTGATCTGGCCGGTGAGATCGAGGTCAACGGCATTGTTGATCGACATGAAATGATCGATCTGGGCGATGGTGCGGGCGTCGTTGGTGTAGCTGACCGGTGCGGCCATGACCGCAGGATTTTCGTTGATGTAATCATAGAGCTTTTTGGTGCCCGCGGCGAAGGCGAAGACCTGCCGACCGCGGTCGATCGACTTTTTGGAGCCGTTGATCTTTCCGGCCATGGCAATATCAACGAATGCGTCGACATACATCTCGGTATGAACGCCGAGATCTTTGAGGTCGGAGTCCGCGATCATCGAGCCAACCGCGTTGGGCATCCCGCCGATACCGAGCTGAAGGCAGGCACCGTTGGGAATCTCCTCGACGATCAGCTTGGCCACGGCCTCGTCAACAGCCGACGGCGCTCCCGCACCCATCTCGGCCATCGCGGGATTGTCCCCCTCCACGATCATATCGACCTGTGAAACATGGATTTCGGTTTCGCTGCCGCCGTAGCAGCGGGGCATATTCCTGTTAACCTCGAGAATGACGGTTTTGGCGGTTTCGCAGACCGCCATCAGGTGGGAGGCGTTGGGGCCGAAGTTTAAATAGCCGTGCTCGTCCATCGGGCAGACCTGAAACATTGCAACGTCGGGAGGAGCAATATGCTCGCGGTAGTATCGCGGCAGTTCGGAGTAGCGCAGCGGATTGTAAAAGGCAAAGCCCTGATCGATCGCCTTGCGCTCGATCCCGCTCATATGCCAGGAATTCCAGCAGAAATGGTCGGCGGGATTCTCGATCTTGAAAATTTCGGGCACCCACATGCAGATGCCGCCGCGGATTTTTACATCGTGCAGTTCGCTCATCCGGCGGGCCAGGGCGGCGTCGAGCGCCACAGGATGGCCGGCGGACCAGCCGTAATCAACCCAGTCCCCCGATTTGACGACAGCGGCCGCCTGATCGGCAGTGGCCAGCTTGGAACGGTAGATTTCTTGAACATTCATCGTTGCAGTCCTCCCAAAGTCGTGTTGTTTTGCAGGCAAAGCACAATCGTGTCGGATCAAGCGGCATGATACCATATTGACACAAATATAACAAAGGCATTATAGCACAGCGCATATGGAATTTCAAGAAGGAATTGGGAACCTCATCCTGCACGCTGAGGGGCGCGCCATACATCTTGAACAATTGAATAAAAAGGAAGAAAAAACAAACGGGGAACCGTGGCGCGGTTCACTGAGGCGGTTTCAGATGGAAAAATAGAGAATTCCATGCGGCTTTTTCATAATCCATGAACGGTACAGGCGAAAAGCGTTCGCTGCTTCATGCAGCAATCCCTTTACGGGATTGCTTTCCGGAATCGTTGGAATATCCCGGGGGGATTCTCAACCGCACCAAATCGCATACGGAATGCTGAAGATGAAGCAAAAGACGCAAACAAGCAAAACGACGCAGCAGATCCCTGACGCCGGAATCAGGAGAAAAAGGCCCACGCCGTCAAAAAGGATGCTGAAAAGGCCGTCAAAAAGGCAAAACATTCCTCACATTTCCGCATTGTCTCTTTGGTTTCAGTATATCAAATTGCAATCCGAATGCAAGGCGATGAAAGAAAATGTCATGGGAGTATCGCCGGCTAAAGTTGAGCGGCTGCATACTGTTCTGACCGGGAGGAGGCTCCAGCCTCCATGCACAGGAATTCCGGGTGCGGACCCGGTGACATTTGAACCTCTATCTTTTATGCGCGGGGGTATCGCATAGGACACAGAATACCGGCGATCCCTGATGACGTGCAGAAATGTGCAGAAGCGGCAATTGCATTTCTGCCGACGATCGGGCAAAAAGGAGAGCGGCGCTTCGACGAAACCACGCCATATATAAGCGGGGGAGGCCTTTTGGCCGCGCCGGCGGCGGAATCATCACTATCACAGCATGGGCTTTGGTGGTGTCTTTCGGCGGACTTCCCCAAGCCTACAAAAAAATTAAAGCTACGCGTTTAACGCGTAGCTTACAGCAGCCCTGAAAGTGCATCTTACGGCCTGACGCTTAAGAGGCTCTGAACGTTTTTCCATGCATTGCATGCGCCGCAGCTGTTAAAGCAGAAATACTTTCTGATGAGCCCTTCTGTTTCCCGATGATTTGTCATTTCGCTGCTCTCACTGCTTAAAGCGAAAGCTTTTTCGTTGCCGCCGGTTCTGCTGGTGGTTGTCTTGGAAACAACAGAAGGGCTGCCTTTGTTCAGGCAGCCCTTCTGCACCTTGAAGTCATTTCAGGCCGGGCAGGATGTGAATTGCAACATTGAAAAAAACGGTGAGAGACATGGCGTCGACGATGGTGGTGATCATCGGGCTGGCCATCAGTGCAGGATCAAGCTTAAACTTGGTTGCCGCAATCGGCAGCGCACCGCCGACCAGATTGGCGGCGATGACCGCGCAGAAAAGGGTAATCCCGACGACCGACGCGAGGCCGACGTCGCGGTACTGGATGACAATTCGGATAAAGTTGAGCACACCCATGCCGGTGCCGACCATCATGCCGATGCGCAGCTCCTTCCACAGCACCCGGAAAATATCGCGGCATTCGACCTCGCCGAGAACGAGGCTGCGGATGACCGAAACCGAAGTCTGGCTGCCTGCATTTCCGCTTGTATCCATCAACATCGGCACAAAGGAAGCAAGGATTACCTGCGCGGAGAGGACTGAGTTGTAATTTTGCATGATAATCCCGCTGAAGGTGGCCGAAATCATCAGGATCAGCAGCCAGGGAATCCGTTTGCGTGCGATGGCGAAAACCCCCGCGTCTGCATAGCTTTCTTCGGTCGGTTCCATAGCGGCCATTTTGTAAATGTCTTCGGTGGTCTCTTCTTCCATGACGTCCACCACGTCGTCGATGGTGATGAGACCTACAAGACGGTTTTCATTGTCAACAACCGGCATCGAGACGAGGTCGTACTTCTTGAAAAGATCCGCCACGTCCTCCTGATGGTCATGGGTTTTGACCGATTTGACGTCGCTTTCCATCAGGTCGCCGATGATCTCGGAATCCTTTGCGGCGAGAAGGTCGCGCAGTGCGACCGTTCCTTCGAGGTGGCGGAATTCATCGGTCACAAAGAGCTGTGAGAGCGATTCCTTGTCCTCGCACTGGCGGCGGATTTCCCGAATCGCGCGCCCCACCTCCCAGTCACGGTCCACCTCCATGAACTCGGTGGTCATGAGGCTGCCGGCCGAGGAATCGGGATACATCAGAAGCTGATTGATCTGCCGGCGGGTATCCGGATCGGCGATTTTGATGACGCGCTTGACAATCGAGGCCGGCATCTCGTCGATAAAATCGACGGTATCGTCCATGAACAGGTCGTCGAGGATTCCGGCAAGCTCCTTGTCGGTCAGCCCTTCCACCACCCGCTGCTGCTGATCGTGCTCCAAATAAGAGAATACCTCGGCAGCCATTTCCTTGGGCAGCAGACGGAACAGCAGGACGGTATCCTTCTCGTCCTCGATTTCGCTGATCAGCTCCGCAAGGTCGACGGAATTCATCTCCTGAATAATCCGGCGCACCTGAATGAATTTCCTGCTGTTAAGCAGGGTTAAAAGATTCTGCAACTCCCCAATGGTGTTTCCTCCCTTTTTGGTGTAGCTTTGCGCCGGCTTCGGCGCATACCCTGACTCTGCTGTTTTGCCCGCCCACGGTTCAAACTAATCGGGCGCACAAAAAAATAACCGCCGTTTGAATCGGAGGTTATTGGCGTCAAGGGTTCAAGGGAAAGGACGGCATTGACAAAAGGATGCGCCCCGTCTGGCTATTGCAGCGCAGGGGGACAGTGAATGCACCTTCGCAAGGGCGGCTTTCCGTTTTGACCCCTATGACCACCGCTTGACTCCATTCGTTGTCACCCCCCAAAAAAAATTCATCTTCGAGCTGTCGAAAAGGCTCTTATTTATTGTATTGCAACTGGCTTCTCTTTGTCAATCAAAATCGTGAGAAAAGAAAGGGAAAATAAAAGAGCCATCCAATGGACGGCTCTTTTCCGATACAAGATCCGGCGGAAGATTACAGCGCCGAAACGATGTCGCGGGTATCGCGGGCGATGAGAAGCTCCTCATTGGTCGGGATGACCCACACGCTGACGCGGGAGCCTTCCTTGGTGATGCAGGCCTCCTCGCGGCAGCCCTTGTTCTTGGCGGCGTCGAAATTGACGCCGAGGAATTCGAGGCCTTCGCAAACCCGCTCACGAACGTCGTCGTCGTTCTCGCCGATTCCGCCGGTAAAGACGACGGCGTCAAGTCCGCCGAGGGCGGCGGAGTAGAAGCCGATATACTTTTTGATCTGATAGCAGAGCATGTCAACCGCGAGCTTGGCGCGCTCGTTGCCCTCTTCCTCGGCCTTGTGCAGATCGCGCATATCGCTGCCGATGCCGGAAATGCCGAGCAGGCCGGACTGCTTGTTGAGAATGTCGATAATCTTATTGAGGTTATAGCCGGACTTCTCGCTCATGACGCTGACCAGCGAGGGATCAATCACGCCGCAGCGGGTGCCCATCATCAGGCCGGCTAGAGGAGTCAGGCCCATCGAGGTGTCGATGCACTTGCCCGAGTCGATGGCGGTGATGGAAGAGCCGTTTCCGAGGTGGCAGGTGATGACCTTCATATTATCCCGCCCGGTCAGCTCGCCGAGACGGTGCGACACATAGCGGTGGCTGGTGCCGTGGAAGCCGTAGCGGCGCAGGCGGTACTTCTCATAATATTCATAGGGAATGGGATAGGTGTATGCCTTGGGGGGCATGGTCTGGTGGAAAGCGGTGTCAAAGACGACGACCATCGGAATCTTTTCGCCGAAGACCTTGCGGCAGGCGCGCATGGCGATGAGGCAGGGGGGATTGTGCAGCGGGGCGAGGTCCGAGAGGTCGTCGATGGTCTTCATGACCTCGCCGTCCACCAGCACAGACTTGGAGAATTTTTCGCCGCCGTGAACGCCGCGGTGGCCGATGGCCGAAATTTCAGAGATGTCATCGATGACCTTGTGCTCGCCGGTGGTCAGCAGGTCAACGACCTCGGCGAAAGCCTCGGCATGGGTCGGAAAGTTGGTTTCGTATTCGATTTTGGTGCCGGTGGCAAGTTTGTGGCTGATAAAGCCGCCGGCCCCGATCCGTTCGCAGTTACCCTTGACAATGACCTTTTCACTCTCCATATCGATGAGCTGGTACTTCATCGAGGAGCTGCCCGCGTTGATGACAAGAATCTTCATGGTAGTCTCGAACCTCCGTTAACTTTTTGCACCGCCCGCGAAAAAAACGCCGCGAAGGGACGGTATTTCTTGACTGGAATATTTCTTTCCTCTATAATATTATATAATTTCCAAAAGTTCAAGTGGAAATGAAACATTCAGGGGAGGGGGAACCGGCCATGATGACGGTTGCGGCGATTGCAGCGGAGTATAATCCGTTCCACAATGGGCATGCCTATCAGATTGCACAGACCCGCGCCGCAGGTGCGACCCATATCGTCGCCGTCATGAGCGGAAATTTTACCCAGCGGGGAACCCCTGCCTTTGCGGAAAAGCGAGCTAGAAGCAGGTCGGCGCTCTCGGGCGGTGCCGATCTGATTGTGGAGCTGCCCCTGCCTTACGCCATGGCGACGGCGCAGCGCTTTGCGCTTGGTGCGGTCAGCATTGCAGAAGGGATGGGATGTGTTGACGTTCTGTCCTTCGGCAGCGAGTCCGGATATCTTTCCATTTTACAGGCCGCCGCAGAGGCGGTCGATTCCCCCGCCGTGCTTGCGCGGCAGAGTGAGCTGCTCGGTCAGGGAATTACCTTTGCCCGCGCCCGCCAGCAGGCGGTCAGCGAGCTGTGCGGCGACGAGATCGCCGACATGCTCGCTTCCCCCAATGACAATTTAGCCGTCGAATATATCCGGCAGATGCACCGCATCGGCAGCCGGATTCCGCCCTTTGCGGTTCCAAGGACCGGGGCGCGGCATGATAGTCAGGAGGCGTCGGGAGAAATCGCGTCGGCCTCCTTTTTACGTGCGCTGATCCGTTCGGGCGGCGTGGAGGCCGCGGCGGGGCTGGTGCCGGAGAAATGCCTCACGGCGATGCGGGAGGCATTCCGCGAAGGGGAGGCGCCCTTTGACGAGGCGGCGCTGGAGCCGGTTGTTTTCGGCGTCCTGCGCCGGATGACCCCCGCGGAGCTTTCCCGCCTGCCGGACCTTTCCGAGGGGCTGGAGAACCGTATCTATGCCGCGATCCGGCAGGCGGCCGGCCTCGGGGAAGTTCATACTCTGGCCAAATCCAAACGGTATACCGCCGCGCGGATTCGCCGCGTGGTGACGTCCGCCTTCCTTGGACTGGACGATTCCTACGGAGCGGGGGATACCGGCGCACCCTATCTCCGGATTCTCGGCTTCAATGAGCGGGGGCGGGAAATCCTCACCCGGATGAAGCAGACCGCGCGCCTGCCGGTATCCGATTCCCTTGCCTATCTGCGCAGGCTGGGGGGGCGGGCCGCCGCCTTCGCCGAGCTGGAGGCCCGCTCCACCGACCTCTACCGTCTCGGACTGCCGAAGGTCGGCCCCTGCGGCTTCGACTTCACGGCGCAGAGCATACGGCTTCTTTGAGCCGCCTTCAAGAGCGGCCTGCACGATCGGACAGACGAAACCATACGAAATGAGTGAAAGGGAGAATTTATTATGGATCCTATTCTGATGCTTCTGGATAAAAATGCGAGAATGCCGGTGGACGAGATTGCCGCCGCAGTCGGGAAAACCCCCGAGGAGGTGGAAGAGGCGATCGCCGGATATGAGAAGGAGGGCATCATCAAGGGTTATAAGCCGATTGTTGACTGGGAACGCACCGGTCGGCCCTATGTCACCGCCCAGATTGCAGTCAAGATTGTGCTCAACGGCAAGATGGGCTTTGACGACATTGCGAACCTTCTCGCCAGCTTTGAGGAAGTCGAGACGGTGACCCTGACCAGCGGCGCCTATGACATTTCGCTGACCGTTTCGGGCAAGACCTTCCAGGAGGTCGCAATGTTTGTCGCCTCCCGGCTCTCTCCGCTTGAGGGGGTGCAGTCAACCTCAACCTCCTTCCAGCTCAAAACCTATAAGGAGCGCGGCATCCTTTCGGAGGCGGAACAGGATATTCGGGAGGTGCGTGTCTGATGGATTACAGCAGGATACTTTCCCGAACCATTCAGGAAGTGAAGCCTTCGGGCATCCGAAAGTTTTTCGACCTCGCCGCCGAGATGGAGAATGTGATCTCCCTCGGGGTCGGGGAACCGGATTTTAAGACCCCCTGGCCGGTGCGCCGCGCGGGGATCCGCTCACTGGAAGAGGGAAGAACCTGGTACACTGCCAACGCCGGTCTTAAAGAGCTGAAAATTGAGATTTCGCGGTACCTCAAAAGACGCTTTGAGCTTGAATATTCGCCCGACGACGAGATGTTCGTTACCGTCGGCGGCAGCGAGGCGATCGATATGTGCATCCGCACGCTGGTCAATCCCGGCGACGAGGTGATGGTTGTCCAGCCCAGCTTCGTCTGCTATGGGCCGATCGCGCAGATGTCGCAGGCGAAGGTCGTGCCGATCGCCACCAAAGCGGAAAACGGCTTTTCTCTGACCGCGCAGGAGCTGCGGGAGGCGATTACGCCGAAGTCGAAGCTCCTGATTCTGCCGTTTCCCTCCAATCCGACCGGCGGCGTGATGACCCGTGCACAGCTCGAGGAAATCGCGCAGGTGCTGCGCGGCACCGATATCATGGTGCTGTCGGATGAAATTTACGCCGAGCTGACCTATACCGGTGAGCCCCATGTCTCGCTTGCCTCTCTGCCGGGCATGTGGGAACGGACCATTGTGGTCAACGGCTTTTCCAAGGCCTATGCCATGACCGGCTGGCGGCTGGGATATGCCTGCGGTCCGCAGCCGGTGATCTCCCAGATGCTGAAAATGCATCAGTTTGCAATTATGTGCGCTCCGACCGTCAGCCAGATGGCTGCGGTTGAGGCGATGCGCAGCTGCGATGAGGCGATTCAGGAGATGCGCGACGAATACAACATGCGCCGCCGCCTGATGGTTGACCGCCTCAACAAAATGGGACTGACCTGCTTCGAACCCCGCGGCGCGTTCTACGTTTTCCCGTCGATCCGCATCACCGGCATGACCAGCGCAGAGTTCTGCGAGGCGCTGCTGCATTCCAAGCGGGTCGCGGTTGTTCCGGGCGACGCCTTCGGCGCCTGCGGCGAGGGACATGTCCGCATCTCCTATTCCTATTCGATGGAGCATCTCACCGAGGCACTCCATCGGATCGAAGCGTTTTTGAAGGAGCGCGGCATCCATGCCTGAGCCGGAATGGGCGGGCAGGAGGATTTCCCTCCTTGCGTACGGAAAGGTAAACCTGACGCTGGCCGTCACCGGGCGGCGGCAGGATGGGTACCATACCCTCTGCGGAGTGATGCAGAGCATCGGGCTTGGCAATAGACTGACCTTGGCTGCGTCCCCTCGGAATTCGGGGGAGCCTGCTGTTTCACTGCGCTGCGACGATCCGCAGCTTCCCACCGACCGGCGGAATACCGCCGCGAAGGCCGCTTTTGCCTTTTTGGAGGAAGCCGGACTGCAAACACAGGCACATCTCGCTGTTTTTGTCGAAAAGCGGATTCCCTATCAGGCGGGGCTGGGTTCGGCCTCGGCGGATGCGGCCGGGGTGCTCGCCGGAGCAAACGCCCTCTTTGGCAGGCCGCTTTCGCAGAAGCGGCTGCTTTCTCTCGCCGCATCGGTGGGGGCCGATGTGCCGTTCTGTCTGACCGGAGGAACCCAGCGCGCCGAGGGAATCGGGGAAATTCTCACTCCTCTTTCCGTTCTGCCCGCCTGTGCCCTGTTGATCGCCAAGCCGCCGGAGGGGGTTTCCACCCCCGAGGCCTACGCGCGTTTCGACGCGCTCCCCCATCCCGCCCGGCCGGACTGCGCGGCGCTTGAGGCTGCTCTCGCGGCCGGGAATCTTGCAGAGATCGCATCTGCCTGCGGCAACGCCTTTGAACAGTGCTGCCCGGTTCCTGCGGTGGGAATGCTCAATATCGCCATGCGGGAGGCGGGGGCGCTCGGCGGCGCGATGAGCGGTTCGGGAACGGCGGTTTTCGGTATTTTTTCAAACCGGCAGGCCGCCTGCGCTGCGAAAGAGCAGCTTGCCCCCAGGTTTGCGGGTTGCCGTTTTTTTGTGACCGAACCGAAACAAAGCGGAATCGTATTTGCATAAAGCAGTAAAAACCTGCCAATTCTGAAGATACCAATCGACAGAAGAGGCAGGTTTTTTGAATGGATGGAAAACGACAGAGAGATTCCCGGCTTCGCTCCGACGCCATTTCTTTGGCGATGGCGGCCGTACTGATTCTTCTGCTTTCGCTGACCGCCGCTGCACGCTTTTTCGACCGGTGCGAACGGGTGCGCGGCGAGACGCTGCGTCTGCATATTGTAGCTAACTCCGATACGGAGGAGGACCAGCGGCATAAGCTGCTGGTACGTGACGCGCTGCTTGAAGAATATTCCGAACTGCTCGGCAGGGCCGAGAGCGCGGAAGCGGCGGAGCGTTTTGCGCACTTCCTTCTCGAGGACATCCGCCGCACCGCGGAAAAGACGCTTCGGGAAGCGGATGACGAACACCCGGTGGAGGTGAGCCTTACCGAGATGTATTTCGATACCCGCACCTATGAGGACGGAATCACCCTGCCGGCCGGAGAATACGCCGCGCTGCGGGTGGTGATCGGGGAGGGCGGCGGCCACAACTGGTGGTGTGTCATGTATCCTCCGCTCTGCCTCCCGGCCGCCGCAGCCGGTCATGGCGGGGAGACCCGGCAGCGGATTGAGTCGCTTTCGTCCTCGCCGGGATATGAGGCGCGATTCGCGGTGGTTGAATGGGCCGAGCGGCTGCGGGAGCATTTTGCGGAGAAGAAGGCTGTCTCCGGCGGAGAGCAAAAGGAAAATGCCGGGGAAGGCATGACAAAAAACGTATAACGGAATCACATTTTCATTGGGAATGAAAACGCTCGGCTCTGCCGGTGGAGGAACTCCATAAAAAGCTTTCGCTTCAAGTTTCGGGAGAAGCGAACTGCTGCCAGCGGATTTCCAACGATAAAAAGCTGTCGTTGGAGCAATAACCGCCCGTTTACAGGCCGCGGAGCAAGCGATGCAGGCGAAATGAATTCAGTGAATCTTGAGACACTTGCGGCAATAAGCCCCGACAGGGCCGGCGCAGGCCACCGGCTTAACCGGTAGCTGCGACTCTTTACAGGCTTTGGTACGAAATAATAAGATAAAAATATGAGGCCGGAAAGCGCCTTGACACCGGTTTAATCTTTTGAGGCGCCGTCTAAGAAGGCAGATGAGGCGGGAAGCGTCGGCGCTTCCCGCTTTTTCTTATCAAAAGGCTTGCGTTATCGCCGCGCAGCGGATAAACTGAAAGAAAGCAGGATAAACGAGAGGAGATTACCGATGGAACGAGTCACGATTGCCGAGGGACTGAGTTTTTCCCGTTTTGTTGCAGGGATGCTCCATCTTCCGGATTTTGGAGACACCGACGCAGCCAGAGCGCACCGGATCGAAGAACTGATTGAAATGGGAGTCACAACCTTCGACCACGCGGATTATTACGCTGATTACGAGGCGGAGAAGGCTTTCGGGCGGTTTCTTGCCTCCCGGCCGGGACTCCGCAGCCGAATCGAGCTGGTGACCAAATGTGGGAACATCAGCATCCAGAACGAGGCGGGGGAGACGGTGGCGCGCCGCTATGACACCAGCTATGAGCACATCCTCGCTTCGGTGGAAGGCTCGCTCAAACGGCTGCAAACCGACTGCATCGATCTGTTTCTTCTGCATCGGATTGATCATCTGGCCGACCCGCGCGGGATTGCGCAGGCATTCAGCGAGCTGCGCCAGCAGGGAAAGGTGCGGTATTTCGGCGTTTCCAACTATCAGCCGGTGCACCTTGAGATGCTGCGCGCCTTCTGGCCGGAGATTGTCGTCGATCAGCTTCGTTTCTCTCCTTATGATCTGGAAAACTTTGAGAATGGAAGCGCCTTTTACGCGATGCAGCATGGGATTCGGCTGATGGCTTATTCCCCGGTGTCGAAAGGGAAAATTTTTCGGGAACAGAGCGAGAAGGCCCAGCGTCTGCGCGCCGCGCTCGAACGGGTGCGCGCCGAGCTGGGAGCGCCCTCGCTCGATACGATCTGCTACTCATTTTTACTGCGCCATCCCGCGCGGCTGATGCCGATTGTCGGAACAACCAATCCGGAGCGTATGCGCTCGGCGCTTGCAGCGGTTTCCTACCCCATGAGCAACCCGCAGTGGTATTCGATCTACGAAAGCAGCCAGGGAATGCTGATGCCCTGAATATAATCTGGCGCCGCCATCGGCGGATTCCGGCAATGGGGAAGAACGGTAGATTGTCTATATGGCCTGCCGTTTGAGAATCACCGGGTGCTCGTTTTGCCGCACTCATTTTTGACCGGAACTTGCACAGGATGCTGTCCCTGCTTACATTTGAAAACGGGAGATCGCAAAAAAGTGAAATGAAATAGGGAGAAATGAAAATGGATTGGAAGGATTTATTAAAAAAACGGGAGAGCTGCCGCGTCTATCAGGATCAGCCGGTTTCGCGCACAATGCTCGACGAGCTGGTGGAAGCGGCTCTCCAGTCTCCCAGCGGCTGCAACGCGCAGCCCTGGCGCTTTCTTGTAGTGGACGATCCACAGGCGAAGGAAAGGCTGGTTGAGGCGCTTGACGACGACGGGCTGACCGGATGCCCCTGGGGAGACACGGTACCGGCTTTTATCGTCATCAGCGAGCTGAAAGCCACTCTCAAGCCGAAGGTTGCGGAGAGGTACGATTCGCAGAAATTTGCCCAGATGGATATCGGTATGGCGGCCATGACCATCTGCTATGCAGCGGCCGATATGGGGCTTGGAAGCTGCATGATTGGAACCTTCCATGAAAAGAAGCTCCGCGAGGCGCTCGGAATCCCGGATGAAGCGAAGCCCCGCCTGATTATTACGCTGGGCTATGACGGGGTGGGACATCCGCCGCGCGCAAAAATCCGCAAAACCTTTGCAGAGGCGTGCGGCCATAATCATTGGTAAGATATCGGAAGAAAAGCAGCGGCAGGGCGTGAAAGTCCTGCCGCTGCTTTTCTCAAAGAGCAAGACAACATTAAAATTAGTGTTGCATAATAAGTAACTTTGTAATATAATAAGCAACAAAGATGATGCTCTGAAGGAAGGGGGCGGATTTGATGTCCAGTCAGGAGAAGAAGAACTTTTTAATGCGCTACCGGGACTGCGAGAGGGAGATAGTCCGGCTCGAGGAGGAAATCGCGCGCTGGCAGTCCCGCGCAGAACGCATCACCGCCGGTTACAGCCCGGCGCCGGGTGCGCATGGGGAGACGCGCGATCGGATTCAAGAGGCGGTCTGCGAAATGGCTGAGCTGCGTGGAGAGCTTTATGACCGGCTTCTTGATGCGGCGGCAGTGCGCCGCGAAATTGAACGGGCAATTGCTTCGCTGGGTGAGGAGCGGCTTCGCCTGCTGCTGGAATACCGCTATATCGACGGGCTGACGCTGGAGGCGGCCGCGGAGCGGATGCACTACAGTTGGCGGCAGGCTGCGAATCTGCACAGGCAAGCGTTGTCGAAACTTGAGCTTGAGCCACTGCCGCAGCGGGCGTCCTGAATGGGACGATATCGAAAGCGGACGGAGGCCCGGGCAAAGAAATCTGCTTTCTTGAAAATAAACCTCCGCATCAGTTTTTCTTAATGAAATACTCTTTTTCGATTGCCAAGCCGATCGTCCATGCAGCCGCAATGTATACAGTCAAAATTACACATTCCAGCACCGGCGCCGAATATGGACGGGGATAATAGCTCATACAAGCCATGATCAAAAGTCTAATCGGAAAATAGGAGCCTAGCCATGCAGAGATTTTATAAAAATTTTTTCTGCAATGAATGACCCTTTCGGATGATTCCTCCGCCCTTTTTTGAAAAGCATATTCAAATCCGCCGATTTCTGCAACAAAAGGAATAAAGCTCATTACGCCGAAGAAAACATTTTGCAGGATAAACACGCACATGAACTGCATGATGAGCACCATGACTTCCAGCGTGACCAGATAAACAAGAATCTGCCTGCTGTGATCCTCTCGGACTTTTTTGACCTTTGGAAGGTCATTGTCGCTGTCATAATCATCGTTTAACAAATAGTCGGCAGTAACACCGAACAGTTTGCTGATCTGCAAAATATTATTTGCATCAGGCTGTGCCGACCCCAATTCCCAGCGGGAGACCGCCTGTCTTGAAACATTTAGTTTTTCCGCCAGCTCTTCCTGTGACATCCCTCCCCGCTTTCGAAGCGTAAGAATTTTATCCGATAATTTCACGGCAAAACCTCCTTGATTTTGTAATTCCATTGTAGGAAAAAACTCGGAAGATACCACCGCAGGAACGTTACATTTGCGCAACAAGACGTTCCATTCTGCACAAACGATGGGAATGTCTATATGATATCACAGTAAAGCCGCTTTTTCTTTATAAAAATAGGCGGCCGGAAGGCCGCCCAAGCAATATAGCATTTCAAAGCGAAACATATTTTATAGATCGGAAGGTGGATAAACTGTTGCTAGGACTCTTCAGAATTTCCGGCACCGCTTTTCTGCGAAGGTTTAAAGATTTTGGAAAGCCAAACTTTTTAAAAACGAGAAAACCGGAAAAAGACTGTGGGATTCTCATGACGCATAATATGCGGGCTTGAACACTGCCAAAACCGGCTCGGACCGCGCGAGATTGGCTCGGGAAACAGCGTAAAAGTGCAGGTAAATCAGGCTGCCCAAGTTCCTCTCTGGCCGAGGGCAACGTAAGAGCGCAGGTAGATCAGGCTGCGCGAGGTTGGCTCCGGGAACAGCGTAACAAGTACAGGTGAGTCAGGCTGCACGGGGCAGACGCTGCGGGCCGGAAGGAGGAAGCGGCTTGCGGGAACCGACTGCTTCCCGGCGCAGAACGGCCCTTTTTGCAGCGTGCTTACGCGCGGCGATGCGGCGGTTCCTTTCGATCATGGAAACGGCGGAAGCAGCCAGCGCGGCGGAGCAGAGCAGCGCAAGGCAGAGAAGCAGAAGGGTCATCATTCCGGAGCGGAGACGGTTTGCCCGCAGCATGGCCGGGTCGGCGGCGGTGAGAACCGTTTGGCTGAGGTCAAGGACGACGGGAGCTTCTCCGGAGCCGGAAGAAATCATGACGGCGTCGTTTGAAACGCGTGCCGAAACAATCTCCGGAAAGGCGGCGGCCTGTGCGGATTCTCCGCGCAGCTCCACGCGGTAGGGAACGGCAAAAAGCCTGCCGACTGTCTGGGTTGAAAAATCTCCAAGCACCGCAAGACCGAAGCCCGCGGCGAGCGCGACCATTACGGCAAGAATCAGAAACCCAACAGGGAGATAATATTTCAGTCTGGTCATTTTGTCCTCTCCTCCTGTTCCAAAAATCCGGAACAATTGTTCGATGTCCTGCGCCTATCATATCACGAACGCTTGTTCTTTTTCAAGGGGTTTTCAAAAAAAGAACAAATATTCCAAGAATTTTACCGTTTTCGGATGCTCAAAAGACGCTTTCAATCACTTTCTCGCAGTCGGGTGGAGAATAGCGCCAGCGATCGATATGAGCGCCCGGATCGAAATAGGAGAATGGCATGGGGAAGGCAGGGCCTGAAAATCCCTCGATCAGAATCAGTTTCACCTTCATACGCGAAGGGATCAGGCTTTTGATGTAGACACTCGCCGCCTGCCCGCATTGGACCGTCCCCTTCGGTTCGGCAAGTCCGGCGAGATTCGGGGCCAGCTCGATAAAAATTCCGTAAGGTTCGACCGAACGGATAATGCCGGCGACCGTCTCGCCGGGGGAAAAAGCGGCCGCGTTCTCCAGCCAGGTTCCGAGAAGCTCCTTGTGAGAAAGCGCGATTCTTCCCTCGGGGTCCCGCGCCCGCACCACCGCGCGAATCTTCTGCCCGACAGAAAAACGGTCGCGGGGATGTGAGATTCGAGAAATCGAGATGGCGTCGATCGGCAGCAGCGACGCGATGCCGCAGCCGATGTCCGCAAAGGCACCGAAGGGTTCGAGGTGGGTGATTCTGGCGTCGATGACATCTCCGGGCACGAGGCGGCAAAGCCATTCGTCGCTGCACCGCTGCTGGGCAGCCCGGCGGGAGAGAACCGGCATCACCGCGCCGTCTCTGGTTTCAAAGCCGGTGACCACAAAGCAGACCGGCTTGTTGACCCGCGAGATGATAGCGATGTCGCGGGTGGTGCCTTCCCGAATTCCGAGCGCCCCTTCCTCCCTTGGGATGATGCCGCGCAGCCCTTCCCCAAGCTCGACGATCAGGTTGTGGGCGGCATCGCAGACCACCGCCTTCCCCTCAAGGATATCCTGTGACTTCGCCGCTTCGGCGAGCGCAAAGAGGCTGGCGGTGCGAAGCCGGTTCTGGGTGGTTTCGATCCGATGCCCCTCGGGATAAAATTCCATTTGTGCAGCCCCCTTTTTTGACACGGCAGATAAACTGCCGCTATCATTCCTATGCCGGAAGGGGTGCGGATAGACTAGCAGGAAAACAAAAAGGAGACGCTCAGGCGTCTCCGTAAAAGAATGGGATTATCGCGCGTCGGAAACGGCGCGGATGCTCTGCAGCCCAGAGCGCATGATCAGACGGCGCGGCAGGGGATGATAAAGAACGGGGGTTTTGAGGATCTTTCCGGCAAGGCGCAGCCGCAGGCGCCGGGTATTCTTTCGATAGCGGTTTCCCGTTTGGGAAAGGCCTCCAAGCAGCGCGGCGCAGGCGGCGCAGGCGCTGTCAAAGGCCCAGCTGATTCCCTCGAGCGAGCTGGGGCTGATCCATCCGGCCGCCTCACCGATCAGCAGCGCGCTGTCGTCTCCGTAACAGATTTCCCCGAGACGGCGCGGACGCAGCACCTCGCAGGCCTCAGTTTTGGCCGGGGTTCCGAACACAAAGCCAAAACGCCGGGCAAGCCGCTCTTTCTGCGCCTCAAAGACAGAGCGGCAGTTCTGCGGGGAAAAGGCTCCGCCGAAGATAAACCAGCGGTTCTTGGAGATTGACCAGGAGCAGCAGTCTCCGGCCTCGGGATCGAAGATGCAGGAATAGAAGGGGTGCTGGTCCTCACGCTCAAACCACTGCTGGACAGCGACATAGCGTCGCATCCGATGCCCGGGAAAGAGGCAGCGGCGCACCGCCGAATGGGCTCCGTCCGCTCCGATGATCCGCCGGGCGGAGAAAGCCTGTTCTGCTCCTCCCGGCGTCCGGCAGAGGATTGAGAAGCCGTCCGCCTCCCGCCGGACTGCGGCGGCCCTGGCTTCCAAGCGGTCCACTCCGGGGGGAATCAGTTCCATCAGCCAGCGGTCAAAGCGGCGGCGGTCGAGATTCAGATAAAATCGCTGGTAGTCCCGCACCAGCATGGAGGAAAGGTCGTAGGTCCGCACCGAGAAGATCTGAGGATCTACCAGCACATCCCGGGGAAGGGTCAGGTCAAAGCGCGCAAGCGATCTCTGTGCGTCGGGGGAAAGCAGCCCGCCGCAGGGCTTCTGAAAGCTGCCGGGAGCATCGCTTTTAGGATCGATCAGCAGTACCGACAGCTTCCCCGCCAGAAGCCTTGCTGCGGTGCTTCCGCCCGGCCCGGCCCCGATAATGGCAACGTCGTAGCGCATTGGAAAACCTCCTTTGGAAACGGTGAAGCAGATGGCTCCGCTTTTGCGGCGCCGGATCATCCGGCAGGGGAGGGGACGCCGCGTCCCGCTTCGATTGTAGCACGCCGGGGCGGGAAAATCCATCCGCGCGGGATAAAATCCCCCCGATTCGCACTTTTTCTCGCGAAATCCGTTGATGCAGGGGCGGTTTTGTAGTAGAATCGTAGGGTACTGAACACATGGACAGGAGGAATCGGCTTTATGTATTCCAAATTCGAAAGTCCCTTTTCAACGCGCTATGCCAGCGACGAGATGCAGTATCTTTTTTCGGCGGACATGAAGTTCCGCACATGGAGAAAGCTCTGGATCGCATTGGCCCGCGCCGAGCAGGCGGAGGGGCTCGACATCACCGACGAGCAGATTGCCGAGCTTGAGGCCCACGCAGAGGACATCAATTATGATGTGGCCGAGGCACGCGAGCGGGAGGTCCGGCACGATGTAATGAGCCACGTCTATGCCTATGGGGTGCAGTGCCCCAAGGCGAAGGGGATCATCCATTTGGGCGCGACAAGCTGCTATGTCGGGGATAACACCGATATCATCATCATGCGCGAAGCGCTGCGCTTGGTGCGCACCAAGGTCATCAACGTCCTCGCACTGCTTGCACGCTTCGCGCGGGAGCACAAGGCGCAGCCCGCGCTGGCCTACACCCACCTGCAGCCCGCCCAGCTCACGACGGTGGGCAAACGGGCCACCCTCTGGATGAACGAATTTCTGATGGATCTCGAGGAGCTTGACCACCGGATCGCCAGCCTCCGGCTGCGCGGCGCCAAGGGGACTACCGGGACGCAGGCGAGCTTCTGCGAGCTGTTTGGCGGCGATTCCGAAAAGATCAAGCGGATGGAGCGCCGCATTGCCGCAGAGATGGGGTTTGATGCGGTGGTTCCGGTCTGCGGTCAGACCTATTCGCGCAAGGTCGATGCGCAGGTGGTCGATGTCCTGTCCGGCATTGCGCAGTCGGCGTCGAAGTTCGGCAACGACATGCGCCTTCTCCAGAACTTTAAGGAGATGGAGGAACCGTTCGAAAAGCATCAGATCGGCTCGAGTGCAATGCCCTATAAGCGCAATCCGATGCGCTGTGAGCGGATCTGCGCGCTGGCCCGCTATGTTATTGCCGACAGCGTCAACCCGGCGCTGACTGCCTCGGTGCAATGGTTTGAACGAACCCTCGATGATTCAGCCAACAAGAGGATCGCGGTCAGCGAGGCGTTTCTGGCGGTTGACGCGATCCTCCAGATCATGCTCAACGTCTGCGATGGACTGGTTGTTTATCCGAAGGTTGTCGAAGCCAGGGTGATGGCCGAGCTTCCGTTCATGGCGACCGAGAACATCATGATGCGCGCCGTCAAGAAGGGCGGAGACCGTCAGGAGCTGCACGAACGCCTGCGCCGGCACTCGCTGGCCGCCGCAAAGGTGGTCAAGGAGGAGGGCGGGAAAAACGATCTCATCGAACGGATCGCCGCCGATGCATCCTTTGGTCTGACCATGGAAGAGCTTTCCGAGATTATGCATCCCGCGCTCTTTGTCGGCCGCGCGCCCGAGCAGGTCGCCGAATTTCTGGAACACGATATTGACCCGCTGCTTGCACAGAATCAGGAGATTCTCGGCGCAAAGGCCGAACTCAAGGTTTGATTCCGGCGTTTGGCGGACCGGATTTGGGGGCATTCTTTCGTTGACATTCCCCTGCGATTCTCCTATAATATAGGGTATTGATGCCGAGTGGACGCTGCGCTTTTGGCTGCCGTTTCCCGCCACCCAAGGAACGGCGGCCATGAGCGCCGCTTTTTCCTGTCAAAAGATCAGCGACATCCCGGGGCTTTGCTCTGACCGTCGGAACCGATGCGGGGCCAAGCGGCGCTTTCCAAGCTTCGTTCTGACTGTCGGACCGATGCAAGGTCAAGCGGCGTCCCCGAGGCTTCGCTTTGGCTGCGAAACGGACACAAAAACAGGGATGCTCGGCTAAAACACAAACTGGAGGCAAGACTGTGAAAAAGGTTGGAAAACCCGTGTTTTTCATCATCGTACTGCTGATTGCTGCGATGGGCTATTTGACCGTTGCTGGGGTAACCACCGTCTACGGCGACAGCACTACCCGTGCAATCAAGGGCATTGACGATGTGCGCTGGGGCATCGATATCCGCGGAGGCGTCGATGTCACCTTCTCTCCGCCGGAGGGCGTAACCGCAACCGCCGAGGAGATGGACGCCGCCGAATCAATTATTCAGGTCCGGCTGGTCAGCCAGAATATCACCGACAGCGAGGTCTACACCGACCACGACAAGAACCGCATTATTGTGCGCTTCCCGTGGAAGGCCGACGAGACCGAATTCAACCCCGAGCAGGCCATCGCCGAACTCGGCGCGATGGCGAACCTCACCTTCCGCGAGGGGGCCAATATCGGACCTGACGGCAAGCCCGCCGGCGATACCCTGAATAAGCCTGTGCTGGAAGGCAAGGATATCGAATCCGCGACCGCCGTTTACAGCACCGCCAACAGCGCCGGCACCCCCGAATATGGGGTGGAGCTGAAGCTCAAGGAATCCGGCAAGCAGAAGTTTGCCGAGGCCACTGGGCGTCTGATCGGTCAGCCGATCTCGATCTGGATGGACGAGACGCTGATTTCGGCTCCCACCGTCAGAAATCAGATCAACGACGGCATCGCCCAGATTACAGGCCAGTTCACCTCGCAGGAGGCGACCGATCTCGCCAATAAGATCAACGCGGGTGCGCTGCCCTTTGCGCTGGTCACCGAGAATTACAACACCATCTCCCCGACCCTTGGCGCGGGCGCCAAGGACGCCATGATGATGGCGGGGGCCATCGCCTTTGCAGTCGTCGCGGCCATCATGCTGGTCTGCTACCGGCTGCCCGGTTTGGTGGCGATTATCGCACTGGCCGGACAGGTGATCCTGATGATCGCTTCGATTACCGGATTCTTCTCGGTGTTCCCGTCCTTTACGCTGACCCTGCCTGGGATCGCCGGCATCATTTTGGCGATTGGCTTCGGTGTCGACGCCAACATCATCACCGCCGAACGCATCAAGGAGGAGCTGGCCAACGGCCGTTCGCTCGATTCCGCGGTGGATTCGGGCTTCAAGCGCGCCTTCTCCGCGATTCTGGACGGCAATGTGACGGTCATTATCGTCGCGATTATCCTGATGGGCTCGTTCGGGCCTCCCGACAGCCTGTTTGCCAGAATCCTTTCGCCGCTCTTCTTTATGTTCGGCACCTCCGCCGCCGGAACGATTTATTCGTTCGGCTACACCCTTCTGATCGGCGTGCTCCTGAACCTGCTGATGGGCGTCCTCGCCTCGCGGCTGATGCTCAAGTCGGTTTCCCGTCAGAGCTGGGCGCGGAATCCTGCGCTCTACGGAGGTAAGAACTGATGAAAAACTGGAATATTAACTTCTTTGCACATCGTAAATATTACTTCACGATCTCGATCATGCTGATCGTCGTCATGTTCGCGTGCGCGCTTGTCTTCGGGGTCAACCTTGACATCCAGTTCAAGGGCGGCGCGCTGCTGACCTATTCCTACACCGGGGATCTTGATGCCCCCGCCTTCCAGAAGGCCGCCGAGAAAGTTCTTGGACAGAGTGTCTCCATGCAGGAATCCACCGATATCGCGACCGGCAAACGGAATATTGTGCTTTCGCTGCCGACCAGCGAAGGAATTGACGCCGAGCGTCAGGCTGCCCTTGCGGCGGCATTGAATGAACAGTTCTCCGGCAATGAGATTGAAACCGCCTCGATCAGCGTCGTGAACCCGACGATCGGCGGGGAGTTCCTCGCCAAGTGTCTGGTGGCGATCGGCTTTGCAGCCCTGCTGATGGTCTTTTATGTCAGCTTCCGCTTCCGCCGGATCGGCGGCTGGTCGGCCGGCGTGACCGCTGTGGTTGCTCTGGTCCATGATATTCTGATGGTTTTTGCCGTCTTTGTGATCGGGCGTATCTCGCTCAACGCCAATTTTATCGCCGTCTGTCTGACGATTTTGGGCTACTCCCTCAACGATACCATCGTAATTTATGACCGGATTCGTGAGAACCGCCGGATCTACGGCACCTCCATGCCGGTGGAAGATCTGGTCAACCTGAGCCTGAACCAGTCGATGACCCGTTCGCTGCTCACCAGCGTGACCACCGCCTCGGCGATGGTTGTGGTTTCGCTTGTGGCGCTGCTCTACAACGTTAACACGATCCTTTCCTTCTCCTTCCCGATGATCATCGGTATGGTTTCGGGCTTCTATTCTTCTGTGTGCATCGCACCCGCTCTCTGGACCATGTGGCAGAAAAAGAAAGCGGCATAATTTTTTACACCAACGGCCGCCGCCCGGGAAATCTGTCGGAATTCCCGCCGGCGGCCGTTCCTTTTATATGCTTCAGCGATGTAAGAATCCCCAGTTCTGCTGAGGAGAGTAAAAAAGCTTTCGCTTCAAGCATCGAGCGAAGCGAGAAACGAACGACAACTTTACGATTATCAAAAAGTTGCCGTTGGAACAGCAATCGCCTGTTTACGGGCTGCCGTGCATGTGATGCAAGAGACAGATTATTCAGTGCCTCTTGAGAGGCTTGCCGGTATGAAGACCTTCTGGGGCTTACGCAAGCCCCCCGGTTTAACCGAGGTCATGACTCCGGTATTTCATGAAAAAGGAGGAATTTTATGCGGGCGGGCGTATCCACGTCCTGTCTCTTCCCGATGCTGATTGAGGAGGCGCTTGACCACCTGCTTTCCATGGGGATTCGGACAGTCGAGGTGTTCCTCAATACCGAAAGCGAGAGGGTTCCCGCTTTTGCGCGTCTGCTGCGGGAAAAGGCCGATGCGGCCGGCGCGCAGATTGTCTCTGTACATCCCTATTCCTCTGAGTACGAAGGAATTCGGTTCTTTACCAAATATCCGCGCCGCTACCTCGATTCGATCGAGGATTACCGGCGCTACTTTGAATTCTGCAACATTGTCGGCGCGAAAATTCTCGTGTTCCACGGCCTGCGGGAGTTTATTCCGGCGGCACATGCCCTCTATTTTGAGCGGTTTGCGGGGCTGATGCAGGTGGGCCGTCAATACGGTGTGGAGGTATGCCAGGAAAACGTGGCGCGCTTCTACAGCGGAAAGGCCCAGTTCCTTGCCGAGATGATACGTGCAATCCCTGACGCCGGACTCGTGATCGACCTGAAACAGGCGCTGCGCGCAGGGGAGGAACCGATGGAGATGCTCCGGCTGGCGGGGAAAAATCTTCGGCATGTCCATGTGAGCGACCATGATTCCGCGCACGACTGCCTTGCGCCCGGTACAGGCGAAGCCGATTTTGCACAGATGGCCGGCATCCTGCGCGGGGCCGGTTACCAGGGAGATGTCATCATCGAACTGTATCGCAGCAATTATGGGGAGGAAGAGCAGCTGGCAAAAAGCTGCCGGTTTCTTCAGAGCCTTTCGTGAAAATAACAGAGCCTTCTGCACATTTTGAGTGAAAATGCGCAGAAGGCTCTGTTATTTTGTCTCTTGTTGAAATTACAAGAACGGAAAGGGAAAAATTGGTTATTTTGTAAATTTCCAATAAAAGTAAAATATGATATAATCAGTAAAAAATTGGAAGGAGATCTTTATGGACCGCTTACAGCAGTTTTTAAATGCCAGCCTGCCGCTCCGCTATGATACAGTCTTTTCGATTGGAGTTCGCGAAGACGGTTCGGTCTGTCTTCTCGGCGGAGTAGCGGCCTATAATGCTTCCGGGGAGCAGGTGGCGCTGGTTTCGGGCTTTGACTGTGACCACCATAAGATTGTTGAACTGGCCCAGCGGTATACCCGCCTTCAGCCCGATCCCACCGAGCTGACGGCGCTGACCGTCCGGCGCCTCGGCAGAAGGCCTTTCTACCGCGTTTCTCTGTGTAGGAAATCATAAAAAACAGAAGGGATAATTTCCCGGGAAAAGTTCGCGCGGCGTTGCAAGGCGTGACCGGACATGCTATACTCATCTTGACGAAAAGCTCCTCTCCATTCGGCGGTGCATCCTGTCGGACCGAATTGCCGCCTCTGCGCGCCGGAAGGAAAGGATCCGTCCCGGGCTGCTGGCCCCGCCTTTCGCATGCGGAGCGGCCGGCTCCATTCCGGACTTGGCCCGGAATCGCTGAAAAGGATACGGGGAGGAATCAAAAGATGAGATGCCCTTTTTGCTCCTACGGGGAAAGTAAGGTGGTTGACTCACGCCCTACCGACGATGGGGAAAGAATCCGGCGGCGGCGGGAATGCCTGAGATGCCAGCGGCGCTTTACCACCTATGAGGCCATCGAGACGGTGCCGCTGATGGTGCTCAAAAAGGATGGATCGATCGAAGGCTTCGACCGGAATAAGCTTTTCAACAGCATGCTGCGCGCCTGCGAGAAACGACAGGTTTCGCTTTCCCAGATCGAGCGCGCCGTCGATGAAATCGAGCTGACTCTGCAAAACTCGCTCGCACGGGAATGCCCCAGCAGCCAGATCGGCGAGATGGCAATGGAACAGCTCAAGACAATCGATGAAGCGGCTTATGTCAGGTTCGCTTCGGTCTACCGCCAGTTCAAGGATATCGGCTCCTTTATGGAAGAACTGAAGAATCTGCTGGCCCACAGCGCCGGGGAGAGCGAGTCCTCGGAAGGGCAGGGAAATAAGAAGGACTGAGTTGCCGCCGGATTCAAAACAGATTGGTCAGCCTGGGAGCCTGCAGCTCCCACAGCTCGGAAACATGGGAGGAAAGCTGGGAGAGAGCGGCAAGCAGCTCGCCCGTGTCTTCAACCTCATACCAGATGGGAATCGCTGCCAAAACCGTGTCAATTGGCTCGCAGTTTGTCCGTCCGCAGAGAGCGACAAAGAAGGGGCGGTCCCGCTCCCAGCTTTGCAGGAAGCTTTCGAGCGAACGGCCGATTCGATTGCCGTCCTTTTCACGAACGGCAGTTTCTATCGCGGAGGCCTCACGGGAAAGCCGGTCGGTGGCCGATTGGAGTCCCCGCGACAGGAAGAAGCATCCTGACAGCAGGAGAATCAACAAAACGGCGGCAATTGCAGTGCGCTTCATGCTTTTTTCTCCCTTTTGACAATGTGTACCTCCGCGGCGCGGTTGCAGCTGAGCAGAAAAATGTCCTCGAGCTTGAGCTTCCGCTCGGTCAGCAGTTCCTTCAGCCAGCGTTCGCTGAGGTTGCAGTAGCCGAGCGCGTTGCGGTCAAGCTCTCCGTCCGCGACGACGATTACGGGAGGAGCTTCCGAGGCCGGAGGTTCAATGTCCAGCATCGAGAGGTCGCCGTTCGTGGCAGGACGTTTGGAAAATTTTGGGTAGATTGAAAGGCTGCCGTTGGTTTCCACAATGGCAAACAGCACTTCTGAAATGTCGAAGGTTCCGGAACTGCGCAGCATTTCCATGAGGTCGTCGATGGACCAGCGCAGGGAGCGCAGCTCCCGCTGGTCAACGGTGCCATCCCGTATGACGCACCGCGGATGGCCGATGATGATGCCGCGCAGTTTTTTGCTTTTCAGAAGCAGCGCGGAGAAAAGCACCTCCAGACAGGCGAGCAGTGCGATCGAAAGCAGGCCGTTGATCATCGGAGAGCCGGGGTTTTCGATTGGGATTGCCGCAATATTGGAAACCATAATGGTGGTGACCAGCTCGGATGGCTGAAGCTCTCCGATTTGGCGTTTTCCCATAAACCGAAGCGAACAGGTGACCGCGATAAAGAGAATCATGGTCCTCCAGAGGGTGATCAGCATGAAACCGCTCCTTTTCTGAAAGATCGGCTGCATTTCTGTGCAGCATTTCAAAAGATATCTTTCCCGAAAAATTTTTGTTTCATCCCTTTAATCCGACCCGCCGCGCACATACTAATTCCATTGACGGCAGCAGAAAAAAGAAAAATTTGTCATTCAAAGATGAGGAAGCTTTTTGTTATTTTCCTCCCGTTCCCGGCCGCCTGCCGTTTTGATGCCGGTGCGTCTGGCAGGCGAAGCATAGTTTGCCTTTGGGCGGACTATTTGCCGCTTCTAAAGATACCGCCGCCGGCTCATTCTAAGATCGGGAGCGTGATCGCGCTTCCTAAAACGAATGAGGAAGAGGAGGTAGCGGCAATGAGAAGGGCATACCGCATTTCAGTAGCCGTCGTGTCGTTCTTTTTAAGCGGCGTTCTCGGAATTGTCTTTGCCTTGGGGGCATTCCTGCCCGATCACTATTATGTCGCACAGGGCCAGCGTCTGATCTTGCCCAATCTTTGGGGCATCCGGGCACAGGGATGGGCCGACCGGATGCCCGACGAGCTTCTCTGTCAGGCGGGAAACCGCTATTCCACCACCCTTTCCCTTTGGGGCGGACCGGTCATTAAGACGGTCAGCGTTCAGGTGGTTGAACGGGAGATGGTCATCCCGGCGGGGACGCCCTTCGGGGTCAAAATGTTTACCGAAGGAGTGATGGTGGTCGGCATGAGCGATCTGGATATCAAGGGGAAAGCGGTAAACCCCGCCAAGCAGGCAGGCATCAGGACCGGTGATATCATCCTGTCGGTGGCAGGAAAGACGGTTTCCACCAACGAAGAGGTGGGGGCGATCGTCACTGCCTCGGGAGGAAAGCCCCTTGATGTGCGCTTTCGCCGCGGCACGCAGGAAAAAACGGCCCAGCTTGTCCCGGTCTGCTCCCCGGCAGACGGAAGCTATAAGGCGGGAATGTGGGTGCGCGATTCCTCGGCGGGAATCGGAACCATGACCTATTATGATCCGGAAAGCCAGGTCTTTGCGGGCCTCGGCCATGCGATCTGCGACATTGATACCGGCACGCTGATGCCGCTGGCCAGCGGCGAGGCGGTCGAGGTGACGATCACCGGCGTGAATAAGGGAGCAAGCGGGTTCCCCGGCGAACTGCGAGGGATTTTTGGCTCCGGACAGGTGATCGGTTCGCTGATTCACAACGATGAGACCGGCATCTATGGCCGGTGCAGCTATTCCCCCGCGCAGAACCAGCCGGTGCCGATGGCGCTGAAAACCGAGGTGAAACCCGGCCCGGCCTCCATTTACACGACAGTGGAGGGAAAGAGTCCCAAGAGCTACCAGATTGAAATCGAGCGGGTTGCAGCTTCCGACGCAAACCCCACCAAGAATATGGTGATCCGTATCACCGATGCAAATCTGCTCGCGGTAACGGGCGGAATTGTTCAGGGAATGAGCGGCTCTCCCATTCTACAGGATGGAAAACTGGTTGGAGCGGTTACCCACGTTTTTGTCAATGATCCGACCCGCGGCTACGCAATCTTTGCCGAAAATATGAAATGTGAAGCAAACCGACAAAACGGCGCGGAAAAACAGGCGGCGTAGAGAATGCTGGCGGAACAAAAATAATTAGAAAAAATTTCCAAAAAGCCTTGCGTCTTATGGCAAAATATGGTATTCTATGGATGGCAAAAGACACAACATCGCAAGGAGGTAACAACAATGGCGGAAATGATGAAGGTGCTGGTAGCAGAGGATAATAAGGAGCTCTGCGCACAGGCGGCCGCAGCGCTGCGCGGATATGGATATGAGACCATCTCCGCACCGAGGGACGGTGCAAAGGTGGTGGAAATGATCCTCGCACAGAATCCGGCTGTCGCCGTCATCGACGTGGTAATGCCCCATCTCGATGCGCTTGGAGTGATGAAAGCAGTCCATGACAGAGCGCCCCAAAACAAGACGCAGTTCATGGTGACGATCAATTATGAGAATGGGGTGGTCGAGCGGGAGCTGCTCGCAGCCGGTGCAGTTTACTATTTTCTGCGCCCCTTCGACATCGAGGTGCTGGCCGAACGGATTGTGCAGTTTTCCGGGCGCAAGCGTGGGGACAATGTGACCCGCATCACCGACGCGCGCAGAGGCCCCGGACTTGAAGTGGTCATCACCGATATCATCCATCAGATCGGCGTACCGGCGCATATCAAGGGTTATCACTACCTGCGGGAAGCGATCATGATGGCGGTCAACGATCCTGATATTATCAATTCTGTCACCAAGCAGCTCTATCCCGCCGTTGCCAAGCATTTTTCCACCACATCATCCCGGGTTGAACGGGCAATCCGCCACGCCATCGAGGTGGCGTGGGACCGCGGCGATGTCGATGTGCTGACCTCCTATTTCGGATATACCATCCACAATACCAAAGGCAAACCCACCAACAGCGAGTTTATTGCAATGATCAGTGATAAGCTGAGGCTCAGAATCAAACAGGAGAGCCATCTGTAAGCAGATACTTGGGGACCAAACAAGCAAAACCGCCGCTCATCCGGCCGGATGGGCGGCGGTTTTTTGTAGCTTTAGCGTTAAATAACCACCGGCTATGCCGGTGAGGATTAAAATCTTTAGATACAAGAAAACCTCCTTTTGTTAAAGTCAATGCAGGTTTGCCGACCGCATAAGAAAACAAAAGGAGGTTTTGCCGTGAACGACATACAAAGTTTATCACATTCCAGGTGGAGATGCCAGTGCCATATAGTTTTTGCACCAAAATACTGGCGAAAAGAGAGAGATACGGTAAGATAAAAGCAGACATAGGAGTAATACTTGGAGAGTTATGCAAGCAAAAGAATGTTGAGCTGATTGAAGCCGAAGCATGCCCAGGCCACATCCACATGCTGGTAAGTATTCCGCCGAGTTTGAGCGTAGCACAATTCATGGGTTTTCTCAAAGGTAAAAGCTCTCTGATGATATTCGATAGACATGCCAATCTGAAATATAAATACGGGAGCAGACACTTTTGGTGCAGAGGTTATTATGTCGACACAGTGGGACGTAATAAAACTGCAATAGCGGAGTATATCAAAAATCAACTGCAAGAGGATATAATGGCAGACCAAATATCCATCAAAGAGTACATAGACCCGTTTACGGGTAGCAGGAATACAAAGGCATAAAAACAGGCCGCTTTAGCGGCTGCCTGTAAACATTATGCGATTGGCGAATCTATCCAGTGCCTCTTGAGGTGCTTGCCGGCAGTCGGCTCTGATCAGGGCTGTATAAACCGCCGGCTTAGCCAGCGGTATGACTGACTCCAATGCAGACCGGGATCAAGGCGGTGACGGGGGAGCGCGGGGCCGAATATATCGGAGAGCGCGGCGTCGAAAAGATGCCTCGAAAGATCTCGAAACAGACGCGGACCCAGCCTGCAAAAGGCGCCGCTGCTTCCGCCTTTGCCGGAAGCGGCGGCGCCTGTGGGAAACTATCTTCCGCAGCAGTGTTTATATTTTTTTCCGCTGCCGCAGGGGCAGGGATCGTTGCGGCCGACCTTTTTGGAGGTGCGCTGGACCGGCCGGGAGCTTCCGTCCGGCTGTGGTTCGGCAGGCTTTGCCACCTGCTCGCGCTGCACCGGAGCCTCCACCCGCACCCGCAGGGTCAGGAGCATCCGCACGGTGTCCTCGCGGATCGACTGCACCATGCCGTCGTACATTTCGGAGCCTTCCATCCGGTATTCCACTACCGGGTCGCGCTGGCCGTAGCCGCGCAGGTAGATGCCGCGCCGCAGCTCATCCATCGCGTCGATGTGGTCCATCCAGTGGACATCGACGTTCTTCAGCAGCACCATCCGTTCGAGGTCGCGGGTGAGCTTCGAACCCCATTCCGCCTCGCGCGCGGCGTAAAGCTGATGGGCGCGCTGCTGTAGCTCGCTGCGGATGCCGTCGCGGCCGAGCCGGTCGCAGTCTCCGATGGAGTAGCGCAGGTCGTCAGGACCAGCGATCCAGCCGAGCAGATAGTCGCGCAGACCGTTGAGATTCCAGTTCTCCTTGTCGTCATCGCCGGTCAGGTAAAGTTCGACGGCGTCGTCGATCACCCCGTCGAACATCTTTTGGATGGTTCCCTCGAAATCCTCGCCGTTGATCACAGCCATCCGCTGGGAGTAGATCGTCTCGCGCTGCCGGTTCATCACGTCGTCGAACTGCAGCACGTTTTTGCGGATCGAGAAGTTGCGTCCCTCGACCTTGGCCTGCGCCGATTCAATGGTCGAAGAAAGCAGCTTCGCCTCGATAGGGGTGTCCTCATCGACCTTAAAGGTGTCCATCAGATTTTGGATCCGGTCGCCGCCGAAGAGACGCATCAGGTCGTCCTCCAGCGAGAGGAAGAACCGGGTTTCGCCCGGGTCGCCCTGACGGCCGGAACGTCCGCGGAGCTGGTTGTCGATCCGGCGGGACTCGTGCCGCTCGGTGCCGATGATAAAGAGGCCCCCCGCGTCGCGCACCCGCTGCGCTTCGTCGGCAAGCTGAGACTTGTATTTTTGGAGCAGTGAAGCATAAAGGGTGCGGGCGTCAAGTACCGCCTGATCGTCGGTGTCGGCATGTCCGTCGGCCTGTTCGATCAACTCCTCGGGGACCTCCTGACGGCGCATCTCGTTTTTGGCAAGGTATTCGACGTTGCCGCCGAGCATGATATCGGTGCCGCGGCCGGCCATGTTGGTGGCAATGGTGACAGCGCCGTACTGGCCTGCCTGCGCGACAATCGCTGCCTCGCGTTCGTGGTGCTTGGCGTTCAGGACCTCATGCGGAATCCCCTTGCGCTTGAGCATCGAGGAAAGCAGCTCTGATTTGTCGATGGAGATAGTGCCCACCAGCACCGGCTGCCCCTTGCGGTGGCATTCGGCCACCTGCTCGATGACGGCGTTGTACTTGCCCTTCTCGGTGCGGTAAACCACATCGTCGTAATCCTTTCGGACAACCGGACGGTTGGTCGGGATGACGATGACGTCGAGGTTATAAATCTCGCGGAACTCGTTCTCCTCGGTCAGGGCCGTACCGGTCATACCCGAGAGCTTCTTATACATGCGGAAGTAGTTCTGGAAGGTAATGGTGGCAAGCGTCTTGCTTTCGCGTTCAACCTTGACCCCTTCCTTCGCTTCAATCGCCTGGTGCAGCCCTTCGTTATAGCGGCGGCCGATCATCAGACGGCCGGTGAATTCATCGACAATGATGACCTCACCGTCCTTGACGACATAATCGACGTCCCGCTGCATCACGCCGTTGGCCTTGATCGCCTGGTTGATATGGTGGGAAAGGGTGAGATTTTCGGCATCGGTGAGGTTTTCGATATTGAAATACCGTTCAGCCTTTTTCACACCGGACTGGGTGAGGGTGGCAGTCCGGGCCTTCTCATCGACAATATAATCCCCTTCGACCTCGTCCTGCTCCTGCTTGGAGTCCATTTCGACGACCTTGGTGCGCTTGAGGGTCTTGGCAAAGCGGTCGGCCCGCTCATAGAGGTCGGTGGACTGGTCGCCCGTACCCGAGATAATCAGCGGAGTCCGCGCCTCATCGATCAGAATCGAGTCCACCTCGTCGACAATCGCAAAGGCATGCTCCCTCTGAACGAGCTGCTCCTTGTAGACCACCATGTTGTCCCGCAGGTAGTCGAAACCGAACTCATTGTTGGTGCCGTAGGTAATGTCGCAGGCATAGGCCGCCCGCTTTTCCTCGGGGCTCATGCCTGGAACGGCGAGGCCGACGGTCAGGCCCATAAAGCGGTGCACCTTGCCCATCCATTCGCTGTCGCGGCGGGCGAGGTAGTCGTTGACTGTGACGATATGAACCCCCTGACCGGTCAGGGCATTGAGATAGGCGGGAAGGGTGGCGACCAGCGTCTTGCCCTCGCCGGTTTTCATCTCGGCGATCCGGCCCTGATGCAGCACGATGCCGCCGATGATCTGAACCGGAAAATGCTTCATTCCGAGCACGCGCCAGGCGGCCTCCCGGCAGGCGGCGAACGCGTCGGGAAGAATGTCGTCGAGACTCTCGCCGGCGGCGAGACGCTCCTTCAGCGCAGGGGTGCAGGCCTGAAGAGCATGGTCGTCGAGCGCGGCATACTTCTCCTCAAGAGCCAGCACCTGATCTGAGATCGGACGGATGCGCTTGAGCTCTTTGTCGGAATAGCTGCCAAAAATTTTATCGAGTAAGCCCATGGGAACACCTCATTTTTGTTGCAGAGCAACCTTATTCTGATGCGGCGGAAACGCCGCAGGATCGGCGGGATCAGTCACGAGAAGGGGGATTCCCCACGTCGCGCAGAACGGCACGGTTATTTGCTGCCTGGTCATTAGCATCAATCGCGTGAAGGGAGGTTCTCCACATCGCGCACCGCGCTGATGTAGTAGCCCTCGCTCCATTTGGTGAGATCGTAATACATATATTTTTCCGGGATGACCGCTGAACCCTGGTCGGACTGGACATCGGTGCTCCAGATATTGCCGGGCGCGATGTAACCGACCGTCAGGGTGATATTGTCCCCCTGCTTTTCGAGGCCCACCACCTCTGCCGAATAGGCAAGCTTTGCGACGAGCGGCACACGGTAGGACTGAATTTCGGGGTCGAACAGATAGCTTGCATCGGTGTCGTCAAAGCTGCGGTGCACAATCTGAACCGTCGGCCCGAAAAGCTTAACCGCTGCGACATCGACGTCGGAAGCCGGGACCAACAGCATGCCGGTATCATCATAGGTATAGCTTTCCCGGTTTTCGCCGGTCAGAGCCGCCCACAGCGCCGCCTGCTGCACAACATTCTGCTCAATGTTTTCCACCCGTGAGAAGGGGACGGGGTCCATCATGACGACGGGACCGATGAAACGGGCATAACGTTCATATTTCGCGGTTGGGTCGAGTATTTTTCGCACCGAACCCACCGAAAAAAGCACCACTGCGACCAGTCCGACGGCCGCCAAAAACAGAAAGGCTGCACCGAGCGGCGCGGAAAGTCTCCGCCGCCGCGCCGCCGCGCTGCCGCGGGTTCGCCTGGAGTGATTCATGCGTTCTCCTTTCGGGACCCGCCCGGCTGCCAAAAGGGCGCGTCCTGTAAAATCTGAAACATCGGGGCGATTCCCCCGCTCAGGAGCGGATCTGGCCGTCCCCTGTTACGATATATTTGATTGAGGTCAGATCGGAGAGTCCCATCGGGCCTCTTGCATGGAGCTTTTGCGTGGAAATGCCGATCTCCGCGCCGAGGCCGAACTCGCCGCCGTCGGTAAAGCGGGTGGACGCGTTGACATAAACGGCCGCCGAATCCACCTCGGCGGTAAAACGCCGGCTCGCGGCAAGGTCGTTGGTGACGATGCCGTCCGAGTGGCCGGTTGAGTAGGCGGCGATGTGCGCGATGGCTTCATCGAGCGAATCCACAATTTTAACCGCGAGGATAAAGTCGTTGTATTCGGTGGCCCAGTCCTCCTCGGAGGCACGCTTGATCGAGCGCAGGATCTGGCAGGTCCGTTCGCAGCCGCGCAGCTCCACGTTGTGCAGGTCAAGACGCGCTTTCATCATCGGCAGAAATTCGGTGGCGACATCCCGGTGCACCAGCACCGTCTCGAGGGCGTTGCAGACCGAGGGACGTTGTGTTTTGCCGTTGTCCACGATTTCGACCGCCATTCCGAGGTCGGCGGCCCGGTCAACATACATGTGGCAGTTGCCCGCGCCGGTTTCGATGACCGGAACGGTTGCGTTTTCCACCACCGAGCGGATCAGCCGGGCGCTGCCGCGCGGGATCAGCACGTCGATATAGCCGTTGAGCTTCATCAGCCGTTCGGCCGTCTCATGGGAGGTATCCTCCACCAGTCCAATGGAGTCGGCAGGCAGGCCGGATTTTTCGACCCCCTCGCGCATCAGCCTGGCAAGCGCGCGGTTGGTGGCAAACGCCTCCTTGCCTCCGCGCAGGATGCAGGCGTTGCCGCTCTTCAGGCAGAGAACGGCGGCATCAACGGTGACGTTGGGGCGCGCTTCGAAGATCATGGCGACCACTCCGATTGGCACCCGGGTCTTGAGAATTTGCAGCCCGTTCGGGCGGGTGGTGCCCATGTCGATCACACCGATTGGGTCCGCAAGGCGGGAAACCTCCTCGGCTGCGTCCGCGATGCCGCGGATGCGGTCGGCGTTCAGGGTCAGCCGGTCGATCATGACGCTGCGGATGCCGGCGGCTCTGGCGGTGGCAAGATCAAGGCGGTTGGCCTCGAGAATTTCGGGCATATTTTCGCGCAGGGATGCCGCGATGGTGCAGAGAGCCGCATTGCGGGTATTGGTGTCGCTGGTGCGCAGCTTCATCGAAGCCTGCCGCGCGGCTTTCCCAAGGCTTACGAGATCATACATCCTGTTTCCTCCCTACAAAGTATGTACCGATGTCCTCACCGTCAAACAGACGGTAGAGAAGGGTGGGATCGGAGCCGTTGATGATTGCCATATCCACCCCCGCGGAGCAGGCGGTCTGGGCGGCATGCAGCTTGGTGGCCATCCCACCCTTGCCGAAGATGCTGCTGGAACCGCCGCCGAGACTCATCACCGCATTGACGTCCTCGACGACGGGGATCAGCGAGGCGGTTGGGTCTTCTTTGGGGTTGGCGGTGTAAAGTCCGTCGATATCCGAGAGGAGCACCAGCGCGTCGGCGCCGATCAGGGTGGCGACGACCGCCGAGAGGGTATCGTTGTCGCCGATTTCGATTTCCTCGGTGGAGACGGTATCGTTCTCATTGACGATGGGAACAACGCCGAACTCCAGCAGGCGCTGGAAGGTGTTTGCCGCATTGCCGCGGCGCTTGCCGGGGACGATGTCCTCGCGGGTCAGCAGAATCTGCGCGACCGAATGGTTGTATTCCCCAAACAGCTTGTCGTAGGTATACATCAGTTCGCACTGGCCGACGGCGGCGCAGGCCTGCTTGGTGGGCATATCCTGCGGCCGGGCAGAAAGGCCGAGTTCGCCCATGCCGACGCCGATTGCGCCGGAGGAAACCAGGACGATTTCCTTGCCGCTGTTTTTCAGGTCGGCCAGCGTCTTGACCAGACGCTCAAGACGGCGGTAGTTGAGAAGCCCGCTGCCATGGGTCAGGGTGGTGGTTCCAACCTTGACAACCACCCGCCGGGCGGATGCAAAACGATTCATAAGAACAATCCTTTCCCTGTGAGTTTTGTATGCGGCGGATTACTGCGGCGGCAGATAGCGGACGGTAAGCTGTACCACCCGCTGTTCCTCCATTTTATCGACCCGCACCGAGATGCCGTTATATTCAAAGGTGTCCCCCTCGTCGGGAACCCGGCCGAGCCGCTCAAAAGCCCAGCCGCCGATCGAGGAGTACTCGCTTTCAAAGCCCCGCTCGTCAAAGCCGATCCGCTCGAGGGCATCCTCCACCGGATAATCCCCGGAAATCTGGTAGACGCCGGGCTCGAGTTCGACGAAGTCCTGTTCCTCTTCCTCATCCTCGTCCCAGATCTCCCCGACCAGCTCCTCG
This sequence comes from Ruminococcaceae bacterium D5, assembly GCA_900113995.1. Lineage (GTDB taxonomy): Bacteria > Bacillota > Clostridia > Oscillospirales > Ruminococcaceae > Yanshouia. Next base: position 54,442 of record FORK01000012.1, read on the forward strand.
AGAAGGTCCTCCATGCTGACGATGCCCATGGTTCCGCCGTAATCGTCGGTCACGACGGCGATGTGAACCCGCTCCTGCTTGAAATCATTGAGGAGCGCCGCGATCCTCTGGGTCTTATGGACAAAGACCGGCTTCGAGAGCAGAGGGCGCAGATCGACAGGCAATCCGGTGTTCAGCGCCGCTTCAAGGTAATCGCGGGTTTGAAGAATTCCGATGATGTTGTCAAGATTCTTCTCAAAAACGGGCATCCGCGAAAAGCGTTCGCCCAGAATCAGCTCCTTGATTTTTTGGGGCGGATCGTCGATGTTCACCGCCACAAGGTCTACGCGGGGGGTGAGCACCTCCTGCACCGTCGTGCCGTCGAAGGTCAGCGCCGACTGCATCAGCTCCGAGCGCTGTTCATCGAGCACCCCTTCCTCCTCGCTGGTCTCGATGATGCTGCGCAGCTCCTGCTCGGTGACGAGCGGCTGGGCGTTTTTGCGCGATCCGCAGAGGACGGAAATTCCCTCCTGAAGCTTGGTGAAGAGCCAGGCGATGGGAGACAGCAGCACGACAAAGAGGGAGAGCGGCCGGGAGGTGAAGAGGGCCACCTGCTCGGAATTTTCCTTGGCGATGCTTTTGGGCAGCACCTCGCCGAATACAAGAATCACAATGGTCATGATAAAGGTGGCGACGGCGACGCCGCTTGCACCGAGCATTTGGGTGACCATCGCGGTGGCGGCGGAGGTCGCACCGATATTGACGACGTTGTTTCCGATCAGGATGACAGGCAGGGTGCGGTCAAAGCGGTCGGCCAGCCGGGCGGCGAGGGCCGCACGCTTATCCCCATCCTCGGCCATGGTGCGCAGCCTCATCCGGTTGACGGCGGAAAGGGCCATTTCCGAAGCGGAAAAGAAAGCCGAGATCAGAATCAGAACGGCCAGAAAAAACAGCGTCCATCGACTGTCTGTGTCCAAAAAAGTTCAACTCCATTTTCACTGTGTTTTTTGTTTGATCAATGATTCATTGTACCACAGTTGAGGCGCTATCTCAATAATATTTTGTGAAGATTCCGCGTGGAAAGCGGGATTTTGACCGCCGGCCGGGTGCGGCGCCGGGAAGAAAAAACAAAAAGGATGTGGAATTTGAAGGCACCGATATTTTTTCTGTCGCAATTTGCGGGAACCTGTTGCAAAGAGGCGGCCGTCATGGTATGATAAACGACGATCAAATGAAAGGGGGAGAACTGCAATGGAAAGGCTCGTACACCGATTTGCCGTTGAGGGCGTTCCATTTGTTCTTCCCACGCCGGCTTCCCCGCTTTGAAAGGCGGGAGAGCCTTTTTTTTGCCGCAATGGGGCGTCTGCTCCAGCAAAAGAGTTTGAAGAGAAGAGAGGTATTTGTTCATGAGCGATCAGGATCTCGGCCAGACGGGTATTTTTGACGCAACCAGGCTGGGGCTTCCCAAAATGCTGCTGCTTGGATTCCAGCACACCTTCGCAATGTTCGGCGCAACGGTGTTGGTGCCGCTGCTGACCGGACTTCCGGTTTCCACCACACTGCTGATGGCGGGACTCGGCACCCTGCTGTTCCATCTGCTGACTAAAGGAAAAGTTCCGGTATTTCTCGGCTCGTCCTTCGCCTTCCTCGGCGGGTATGCTGCGGTTGCACCGATGCTTGACGGTCCGCTCGGCCCCGGAACGGTGCCGAATACCGAGATGCTGCCCTATGCCTGCGGCGGCGTATTCTGCGCCGGACTGCTCTACGCCGCGCTCGCTGCGCTGATCCGGGCTTTTGGAGCCAAGCGGGTGATGCGGTTCTTTCCACCGGTCGTCACCGGTCCGATTATTATTTCCATCGGCCTGATTCTTGCCCCGTCGGCGATCAACAACTGCGCCACCAACTGGCCGATTGCTCTGGTTGCACTGGCGGTGGTCGTCATCTGCAACATCTGGGGCAAGGGGATGATCAAAATTATTCCCATTATCATGGGAGTCATCGTATCGTACCTTGCGGCGCTTGCCACCGGCGCAATCGATTTCACCGCTTTCCATGAGGAGAGCCGCATCTTTGCAATGGCGCCGATTACCCTTGCCAAGTTTGATGTTTCTTCGATTCTGACCGTCATGCCGATCGCCCTTGCGACGATGATGGAGCATATCGGAGATATCTCGGCCATTTCGGCCACCACCGGGGTCAACTATATCGCCTCTCCCGGACTGCACCGCACCCTGCTCGGCGACGGCCTTGCAAGCTGCCTCTCCGCTTTCTTCGGCGGACCGGCCAATACCACCTACGGCGAGAATACCGGTGTGCTTGCGCTGACCAAGGTGTATGATCCCCGGGTGATCCGCATCGCCGCCTTTGTCGCGATAATCCTCTCCTTCTTCCCCAAATTCTCGATTCTGATCGAGACGATTCCCTCCGCAATCATCGGGGGCATCTCTCTGATTCTCTACGGCACGATTTCGGCGGTCGGCGTGCGCAACGTGGTAGAAAATCAGGTTGACTTTACCGAATCCCGCAACCTGATCATCGCCGCAATCATCCTTGTCTCGGCTCTCGGCTTCAACGCCGTCGGCGGCGTGACCTTCCATGTCGCCGGAACCGTCATCACCCTCTCGGGCCTTGCGATTGCGGCTATCTCGGGCATCGTGCTCAATGCGGTGCTGCCCGGCAACACATACGATTTCGGATCCGATCCCGACGGGGATAAGGCGGTCGTTTTTAAGGTGTAAGCAGAAATACCGGACTTCGGCCCGCTCTCGTACAGAGAGCGGGCTCTTTTTGCGGCAGAAGGAAGGCATCCCGAACCGATAAGGTTCGGGATGCCTTCCTTAGAAAGATTTTCTCTATTTCATCAGCTCGCAGATGGCATTCGAGAAGCAGATGGGGTCCTCCACCGAAAGTCCTTCGATCAGCAGTGCCTGATCATAGAGCAGCTCAGCGTAGGTGGCAACCTTCTCCTTCTGCTCCGGCCAGAGGGCTTTGAGGGCCTCAAAGACGGGATGGCCGCCGTTGAGCTCAAGCACCCGCTGGGCCTTGACCTTCTGCTCGCTGCCGGGCATGGTGTTGAGCACCTTCTCCATCTCGAGCGAGACAGCCCCCTTTGCGGTCAGGCAGACCGGATGGGTTTTGAGGCTCGAGGAAAGGCGCACCTCGGTGACGCGGTCGCCGAGCGCTTCCTTCATGTAGTCGAAAAGCTCCTTGTATTCGCTCTCGAGCTTTTCCTGCTCGGCCTTCTCCTCGTCGCTCTCAAGTCCGAGGTCGCCGGAGGAAACAGAGCGGAAGTCCTTTTCGCTGTAGCTGTGCAGAATCTGGAACAGGAACTCGTCCACTGTATCGGTCAGGCAGAGCAGATCATAGCCCTTGTCCCGCAGAAGCTCGGTCTGCGGCAGCTTGGAAAGCTTTTCGAAGCTCTCGCCCGCGGCGTAGTAGCAATATTTCTGTCCCTCCGGCATCGCGTCGGCATACTCCTTGAGGGTGACGAACTTTCCATCCGAGGCGCGGCGGAAGAGCAGCAAGTCCTCGAGCTGGCCGCGGTTCGCGCCGTAGCTCTGATAGATGCCGAATTTGATGGTCAGTCCGAAGGTGTTCCAGAATTTCTCGTAGTCCTCGCGGCTCTTTTCGAGCATGTCGGCAAGCTCATGCTTAATCCGCTTTTCGAGCGCAGTGCGGATCAGGGTGAGCTGTCGGTCGTGCTGAAGCATCTCGCGCGAGATGTTGAGCGAAAGGTCCTCACTATCGACCAGCCCCTTGACAAAGCCGAAGTATTCCGGCAGAAGGTCGGCACAGCGTTCCATAATCATGACGCCGCTTGAATAGAGCTGCAACCCGCGCTCGAAGTCCTTGGAATAGTAGTTGAATTCAGCATGGGAAGGGATATAGAGCAGCGCCTGATATTCGGTGGTTCCTTCCGCTTTCTGGTGAATCACCCGAAGAGGCTCGGCGTAATCGTAGAACTTCTCTTTATAAAAGGACTTGTATTCCTCGTCGGTAACATCTTTCTTATTGCGTTTCCAGATCGGAACCATGCTGTTGAGAGTATCGATAGATTTGGTCGTTTCGTACTCGACCTTGGGATTGCCGTTTTCGTCCTTCTCCTCGGTTTCCTTGCGCTGCTGGTGCTCCATCTCCATCCGGATGGGGTATCGAATGTAGTCGGAATAGCGCTTGACAATCGAGGAAACCCGCCAGGGGTCCAGAAATTCGTCGAACTTGTCGTGCTCGGTGTTCTCTTTGAGGTGCAGGACGATTTCGGTACCGGCTGTCTCTTTTTCAGCCGGAGAGACGGTATAGCCGTCGCCGCCCTCCGATTCCCAGCGGTTGGCCGAATCGGCCCCGAAGGCGCGGCTGGTGACAGTGATCCGGTCGGCTACCATGAAGGCGGAATAGAAGCCGACGCCGAACTGGCCGATGATGTCGATTTCTTCGCTCAGCTCATTGTTTTTGGTAAAATCCAGTGAGCCGCTGTGGGCGATGGTGCCCAGGTTCTTTTCCAGCTCCTCGGCGGTCATGCCGATGCCGTTGTCCGAAACGGTAAGGGTACGCGCATCTTTGTCGATGGCCAGATCAATCGCGAAGTCGGAGCGGTTCATGCCGACGCTCTGATCGGTCAGCGACCGAAAATAAAGCTTGTCGATTGCGTCGCTCGCGTTGGAAATCAGCTCCCGCAGGAAGATTTCCTTGTTGGTGTAGATCGAGTTGACCATCAGATCGAGAATTCGCTTAGATTCTGTCCTAAACTGTTTTTTGGCCATAAAGTAAAAACCTCCTCATCATCCGAAAAGAGAAAATATAATTTTTAGCACTCGATATTAATGAGTGCTAATATATAATAGCGTATCTTGTCCCGAAAATCAAGGATAATTTGTAAATTTGTCCCGAATCCCTCGAAAAAAGGCGCCTGCAAACATTGTTTGCGGGCGCCTTTTCTCAGGAAAACTTGGGGATAGGACGGCGGTTCAAAATTGCCCGCGGAGATGAATCCAAACAATGCCGAAGCTGAAGGCCGGAGCTTACCGCATAAGGGCGGCATAGACTCTCCCAACGGCCGGGAGAGGCAAAGCGGGCGGGAGCAAATCAAGGGAACCGCCGCCGCTGAGGACGGCTGGCGTGTTAATCGATGATGCACTGTTGCGGCAAATCGATTTCACGATGCGCAGGAATATCACAAAAGCGGTCTTGAGCAAACGGCAGACCATAGCTGCGTATCTCTCCTACTGCAAACAAAAGGTTTTGCCTGCATATGAAATGTGGCCGAGCGGCAGGGGAACATTTTTTGAACCCCAACCAACAAAGGGCTTTGTCCGCATAGGAAATGCGGCTGGTCGGCAGGTGAATCCTCGTGTCACTGAGCTTCAACCAACAAAGGGCTTCGTCCGCATATGGACCGCCGGATATCTATTTTGTGCTTCAATTGGGCTGCGCATCGCGCTTCGAACGCAGAGAAACCCATGCTCCGAAAACCACCAGCACCGCGCCGGCAATCGAGGTCGAAGGAACGGTTTCCCCAAGGAAGAACCATCCGAGCACCAGCGAAAAGAGAATGCCGGCGTAGTCAAGAATGCTGATCTGGGAGGCGGGTGCAAGGCGGTAAGCGAAGGTGACGCAGACTTGGCCGAGTGCCGAGAAAAGACCGATCAGCAGAAGCATCAGCAAATCGCGGCCGGAGGGACGGACGAAGCTGTTGGTCAGCAGAAGCCATATGCCGCCGAATGCACAGCTCACCAAGGAAAAATGAGAAATAATGGTAAACGGATCGGCCTTTCCGTTCATATAGGAAAGCAGAATGTAGGCGACCCCGCTGAAAAAAGCGTTGAGCAGCGCGAGGCCGAGAGGGCCGAGGTTGGAATTCATAGTGGGATTACAGACGAGGAACGCCCCTGTGAAGGCGAGGAAAAGGGCGGCCACCTGCCTGCGCGTCACCCGCTCATGCAGAAACACCGCGGCAAAGAGGGCGACAAAGAATGGGTTGAGCTTGCTCAGAATGGAAACGTCGGCCTGACGCGCTCCCGCGGAAGCGGCGAACAGGCAGATGACCCCAAGCAGTCCCGAAATGGAGCGGCCGAACAAAAAGGGCTGTTGTTTTTTCGAGCCGAAGCAGGAAACGCGGCGCACCCGGCAGAGCACCAGCCCGATGGCGAGGCAGATGATGTTGCGAAAAAATACCTGCTGCATCAGCGGCATGGTGGTTTTGGAAAGAGCCACCGTAAGCTGCATGGCCGAAAATCCAAAGGAAGCTAAAATCATGGTCAGAACGCCGAGACGAAGATTGTAACCTTGCTGCATGGCTGTCGAGCTCCTTGCTTGTCTGCCCGTCGTGCGGGGAAAATGTTTCGCAGGACATCATAACATAAATTCCCGCAGAATGCAAAGAGGATCGAAATTTGTTCCAAACGGCATTTTTCAGGCGGCGTCAAAGCCCGAGGGCGGCGATGCCGTCGGCAATTTCTTTGAATACGGGGCAGGCGCGGTCTCCGCCGGAGTCTCCTCCCTCGCAGAAGACAACGATAGTATAGCGCGGTTCCTCGGCCGGATAGAAGCCCGCGAACCAGGCATGCACCACCTCTTCGCCGTCGAGATACTGCCCGGTCTGGGCCGAAGCGGTTTTGCCGCCCGCGCCGCCGCGCTGCGGCTTTGCATTTTTGCCGCTGCCCTCCTCGACGACCGAAACCATCATCCGTCTGACCTGCTCCGCAGCCTCGGGCAGAAAAACGGGGCGGGGAGAGTAGACGGCAGTCGGACTGGTGAGCGAGGTGCCGTCCACGGTGGAGCCCGCGACAAGCCGGGGGGTGATCGCTCCGCCTCCATTGGCGATTGCGGAGACAAGACAGGCAATCTGCACCGGGGTGGCGGTCAGAGCGCCCTGCCCAAAGCCGAAATTGGCGGTCGCGGCGGGAGCAAGCAGCTCCCGGGCGGTGGGCAGAGTGCCGGAATAGCTTCGAAATCCCGGCGCAGCTTCGAAGGCCGTTCCAAAGCCGAGCTGCTGGGCCTTATAGAGAAGCGGCGCGCCGCCGAGCTCCAGAGCAAGGGAAATGAAATAGGGGTTGCAGGAGTGCTCGAGCGCTCCCTGCATGTCCAGTACGCCGTGCCCGTTGAGGTTGTGACAGTGAAAGGTTTGATCGAGGACTTCAATCGCGCCCTGACAGTCAAAGCTCCGGCTGGGCGGATAGCCCTGTTCCAGGGCCGCGGCAGCGACCAGCAGCTTAAAGGTGGATCCGACGCTGTAGGCGCAGAAAGCGCGGTTGAGGAACGGGAGGTCCGGATCGTTCATATCGCCGGCTGGATTATTGGGGTGGAAGGCGGGGACGCTCGCCGAAGCGAGCAGGTCCCCCGTCTGGGGGTCCATGATGACAACCGCCCCCCGTTCGAGCGGAACCGCCGCGCGTTCGGTGAGCTGCTGGAGGTCCCGGTCGAGGGTCAGCACCAGCCCTGCGCCGCTGTTGTAGCCGGTATCGATCCGTTCCGGCGGGGAGTTGGGAATTCCCCGTCCGAGAGCATCGGTGAAATAGCGCATCTGCAGGCTGCCCCCCGCGGCGCTGAGAAGCGAATCATAGGCCAGCTCCAAGCCGGAGGCGCCCTGTCCGGTGGCAGCGTCGAGCTGGCCGATCAGGTGGACGGCAGGCTGTTCGTCGAGGTAACGCTTTGCAACGGGGAAGACGTCGATCCCCTTGGCATAGATATCGCCGGAATCGACCTGCCAGAGAAACGGCCGCATCCCGGTCAGCTTTTCAAGCAGCGCCTGCCGTTCCCCGGCGGGGGTGCGGCGCATCAGCGCGTCGGCCGCCTGGTTGCAGGGCAGCACTGCGGCGATCTGTTCCGTCTCGATGCAGGTGAGCGGACGCATGAGGCGGTCGTAGATGACCCCGCGCGTCTGTGCGACCTGAAGCACCGCCGCCGACTGCTGGTCGGCCGCTGAAAGAAGAGCGGACTGGGTCGCCAGACCGGCCAGGCGGGTGATCATCAGTGAAAAGCAGAGGATGGCGGCACAGAAAGAGAACAGGAATCGTTTATACATACCGTTTTCCCTCCCGGATCATAACCATCCTAGTATGGGCCGTCCGTTTCCCTGCAATACATGGGTTCGGGCGCAGGTTCCGCGCCTTTTCGACCGGGGTGATCGATTAGACTGGGGAAAGCGGATAAACCGTCGTTCGGGCGGGAAGAATATCCAGATCAAAAGGAAAGGATGTGCGCGAGGGATGTCCACCGTGTTATCTCCGGTAAATGAAACCCTCACGGTGCTGCTGACCGGCGAAATCGACCATCATACGGCGGCGGCGCTGCGCGAGGAGATCGACGCCGCGATTGAAGAGCACCATCCCCGGCTGCTGACCCTCGATTTCGGCGGCGTATCATTTATGGATTCCTCCGGGATCGGACTGGTCATGGGGCGGTATAAACAGGTGTCGGCCTACGGCGGTCGGGTGGCGGTCGCCAATACCCCCAAGCCGCTGCGGCGGGTGATGCGTCTGGCGGGGCTCGACCGCCTGGCCGAGATGGAAAATGGAGGGACAAGCCAATGAGACAAAAGGAAAAGCCGGTCAACAGCTTTAAATTCGAGCTGGAAAGCCGCTCGATCAACGAAAGCCTGGCGCGAAGCTGCATCGCGGCTCTGATTGCCCAGCTCGATCCGACGGTGGACGAGCTTGCCGATATCCGGACCGCCGTATCCGAGGCGGTCACCAACTGCATTGTGCACGCCTATCCCGACCAGCTCGGGAAGATTTACATATCCGCCGCCCTTTACCGGGGCGGACGGGTAGTCATCCGGGTGAAGGACAAGGGCTGCGGGATTTCCGACGTGCCGCGCGCGATGGAGCCGCTTTTCACCACCGGGAACACCGAGGAACGTTCCGGACTCGGCTTTTCGGTGATGCAGAGCATGATGGACAGGATCGCGGTAAGATCGAAACCGGGCGGCCCGACCGTCGTCACCCTCGAAAAGAGGCTGCGATTGAAAGGTGACGCCGATGGTTCAGTTTGACCAGCCGACCCGCAGCGAGGTTATCGAGCGGAATCTCGGGCTGGTGCATGCCTGCGCCCACCGCTTCAAAGGGAGGGGCATCGAATATGAGGATTTGTTTCAGGCGGGATGTATTGGCCTGATCAAGGCCGCCGACGCATTTGATACCGGGCGCGGGGTGCGTTTTTCCACCTATGCGGTTCCTGTGATTCTGGGGGAGATGCGCCGCCTCTTCCGCGACGGCGGGGCGATCAAGATCAGCCGCACCATCAAGGAGCTCTCGCTCAAGGTCTCCCGCGCGCGGGAACGGTTTTGCTACGACCATGGGAGGGAGGCGACCATCTCGGAGCTGGCACAACTGCTGGAAGTCAGCGAGGAAGCGGTTGTCGAAGCGCTGGGGGTCTGTTCTCCGCCCGTTTCGCTGACCGAGAGCGAGGAGAACGGGGGCGGGCAGCTGGACCTGCCGGTGGAATCCCCCGAGGAGCTGACCGGCGACCTGATCGCCCTGCGCCAGGCGCTCGACCTGCTGGAGGAGCGGGACCGCACCATTATTCTGATGCGGTATTTTGGGGAAAAGACCCAAAGCCAGACCGCCGAGCGGCTCGGAATGACACAGGTGCAGGTTTCCAGGCGGGAAAAGAAGATTATGCAGCAGCTTCGGCATGAGCTGCTGGGAATCCCATGAAAGAGGGGGCCGCATCACTGCGGGGCCTCCGCCTTTGACCCTTGCGGGCAGATTTGACCTTTGCAGACAGGTGCGGGCGTGTCCATATGGACACGCCCGCACCTGTCTGCTGAGAAGATAAGGAGAGAAAGAGAAAAAGAGAGAGGGAGTAATCGAGGGGGAGGGTCTGCTGCCGGGATGACTGTTCCCGACGAAGGCAGAATAAAGCCGCGGTTTCATCTTTCTTCAAAAAAATACAGAGGGGTAAAAAAATTGGGAAAAGGATCAAATCCGGCCTCCGGTTTCTATGCAATGCGTCAAAAATTGCTTCAGGAGTCGTTAGAGTTCCTCGAGCAGCAAAAGCATTCCGTCGATAAATTTTTTGACGTTTCCTTTGCCGCCCTTCTGCCGTTTCCCGCGGATCAGATCCATCTCCGCGCGAAGCTCCTCATAGGGAAAAAGCACCGGCCCGCAGCGGACGAAGGTGTCGTCGGTGAAATCCTCAAGGCCCATGCTGGCAAGATTGGCCATCCCTTTGGCAATCGCCCGGCGCACCCGCTGTTCCATCGTTTTGGGGTCGGGGCTCAGCGCTTCGCAGAGCTGGCCGACGCTGACCTGCGTGACGGGCATCTTCTGTTCGAGCAGGTAGAGGCAGATCTTCAGGATATCCTCGGCACCCTTTTCGGAGGAAATGCCGAGCTGGCCGAGGATGAGCTGCAGCTTTCTTTTGCGGGAGGAATCATCCAGCCGCACCTGCTGCGGAGCCGCGGTAATCATCTGGCGGATATGGGAAAGCTTGCGCTCGCTTTCAATCTGGCGTGAGACAGCTTCGACGACCGACCGCACTTCAATGAGGTTGATCGGCTTGGAAATAAAAAAATCAACCCCCGCGTCATAGGCCCGCCCGACAAGCTCCTTGGCGGAAACCTGCGAGATCATGATGCAGCGTGCCGGGCAGCCGAGCGACTTCAGCTCCCGGACCAGGCTCACTCCGTCCAGCTCGGGCATCAGAAAATCGGCCAGAACGATGTCGGGATCAAGCTTCGCGATATACAGCGGATCAGCCGCCGTTTCCCCGGAGCTTCCACAGACCTCCCCAAGGCCGCAGCTTTCAATAATTTCTTCCAGAATGCTGATGACCGAGGGATCATCCTCGGCGATGTAAATTCTCATTCGTTCGCCTCCTCCAGTCTCGCGGCGGGGATCAGGATGGTGAAACGGGTGCAAAGCCCCGGCCGGGTTTCCACGCCGATCGTCCCGCCAAGCTGCTCCTCGACCGTCATTTTGACTCCCGGCAGGCCTACGCCGCGGGCAATGCTGCCGGTCTTCTCATCGAACTTGGTGGAAAAGCCCATGGTAAAAATATAGTCCAGATGCCGCGCGGAAATCCCCGGTCCATCATCCTCAACGGTGAAACGGTAAGAGGGGCCGTCCTTCTCCTCACGAATCAGGATCGTTCCCTGCCCGGCACCGGATTCGACCGCTTCCACTGCGTTGACAACAAGGTTTTTGAGCACCGACATGAGGGCATAGTGGTCCCGGGTGCAGAAGTCATGACCGCAGCGGAAATCCAGGGTGATGCGCAGCCCTTTCTGTTCGATCTGGCGCTGACAGTAGCTTTTGAGCATCCGCAGAAGATCCTGAAACCGCATCGTCCCCTGCTGCTCTGCTGCGGCAAGCTCTTCTTTCATCCCCTGCATGATCCGGATATAGTCCTTTTTGACCTCATGGACATCCCGCGCAATGGCGAGGGCGAGCGCCCGGTCGTCGGATTCGTGCTCCAGCCTTTCATAGAGGCGGTAGGCGTTGCTCATAATCCCTTCAATTTCCTCGGTGTTTTTCTGCATGAAGTAAAGCTCGTTCTTGAGCGCGGTGGTCATCAAAAAGAGCCGCTGGTAGCGCCGTTCGTGCTCCTCGCGGGTCAGCAGAAGCTGGTGGCGCCGGATCAGGCCCAGCAGCAGCGACGCGGTGAAGGCGCGGATCAGCGCAACCAGCATCAGGGTGGAACAGATTTCCCTGCTGGCGGGGAAATCGCGGATGCGCAGCACGCTCTCCAGAAGGTTGGACAAAAAGTCACAGAAGAGGGCAGAGATCCCTGTCCAGACGGTTGTGGGAAAACATCCTCGGCCCCGGGCCATCAGGCCGAAGAGGAGTCCGTAGAACAGATAGAAAAACGCGCCCGGAAGGTTTTGGGAAACGGCTTCGACAGGGGAAACGTCTCCTGCGAGATCCATCAGAAAGCGTGCGGTAAAAACCATCAATGCGGTAAGCGCTCCGGTGCGGCAGGCGTCGCGTGCCTCTCCAAAGGCGGAAAGCAGCACCGGGAACAGCACTGCGGCCGCTGAAAAACGGAAATCCGCAATGGAAAAGCCGAAATAGAATTCGGACGAGATCACAACGGCCGCTCCGATCAGCAGCGGATGACGGAGGCCCCTCATCTGTTCCCCTCCCCCACTTGTTTGACCGCGAAAATCAAGCGGTCCCTGTATTTATTGTAAAGGATGCGGGGCGAAGAGCAAGAGGAAAATGACGATTTTTTACAGTTTCTGTATGCTTGCCGGAAAGTGCGGCAGTCAAAGCCTTCGTCCAAACCAGAGGCTTGAATTGGCTTTGATGGGGCCCGATACCGGGCAGGTGTTCCCGCTCTCAGATGGTCCGGTGAGCAGAACATCCGAACGGCGAACGGCGTTACTTGCGCAGCACCGTCCGCCATCAATGTCATACCCATTCGCAGCAGCGTGCAGGCTGGCCCATCGTTCTGTTGCAACTCAAATAGCGAAGCGTCTTCTATCGCGACCTTTTGTGATTTGGGGGCAGGATGCTTGCCGGCTCGCCTTGTTTGCAGCTTGAAGCCAACGTTTTCCCTCACCGGCAGAGAGGATGGTTTCGTTCGCTGAAGCGATGACCCAAAAAACAGGCGCGGCAAAATAGCCGCGCCTGTTTTTGTCATGATAAGGGCATCAGCCCTGAAGGGCGTTCAGCAGTGCTTTTTTATCCTTGCCCTGAATACCCAAGCGTTCCATGCTGCGGCCGGATGCTGCGAAATCAACGCCCAGCAGGCCGCCTGTGAGAATAATGACCGAATCGATGACCGGAGTGGGGACCCCCGCCGCTCTGCCGAGAGCTGCCATCGGCACCAGCCCCATCGGGACATCCTCGGTCAGCAGGCGGGAATCAAGCTTGGCGGGCGCCAGAATCGGCTCGTGCGCCTTAACCATATGCGCCACCTGCCACAGTTCGTCGGCCTCGGCGTGATAATAGCGGCGGTAGGATTCCCGCATGCTCATCAGATGAACGCCGTAAGCGGCACCGACTGCAAGGCGCTCGGCGTCAAGGCGCTCCATCAGCCGTCCGACCGAGGGAGTGATGCCATCAAAATAATGGCGGAAGCTCTCACCGCTCTCGATGCGTCCGGCGTTGAGCAGCACGGGAATCGGATGGACGACGGTATTGAAGTTGTTCAGGCTGGTTTCAAGCACATTCTGAGCCGGAACAAGCTGGGGATAAACGTCGCGCAGCTCATCGATGATCCGGCCGGTGTCGGATGCGGGCAGCGCGGCGAGCGAAAGCTCATCCTTGACGCCGGTGATAGTGGCTACTCCGTCGTGGCTGCGGGCCGCGTAGAAAAGGCTGTTGGTTTCAGCCAGCTTAATCTTTGCAGTGCAGCCGAGCCGGTCGAACACCGCCCGGAATTCCAGTGCTCCGCCGGTTGCGCCCGGGCAGATGATCACCGTCTGTCCGTCGGTCAGGCAGGGCGCGAGCTGCCCGGCGGCAAAGGCGTGGGCAAAGGCGGGCAGGACGACGAAGATGATCTCTGCCTCCCGCACCGCTTCGGAAACCTCGGCGGTCACGAGGTCGAGCTTCGCAAAGCCGGTTTTGTCAACCCCTTCGAGCCGGATTCCGCCCTGCGCCAGAATCGGCGCAAGGAACTCGGGAAAACGGTCGTACAGAGCGACGTGCTTGCCGCAAAGCTTGAGATAAGCCGAGATGACCTGGCCGCCGTTGCCTGCGCCCAGTACGGCAAAATTCCGCTTCATATTCCGCGCCTCTCAGTTGTCGAAGGAGAAGTTCTCGCCCAGGCCCAGCGAGAAAGCCTTTCGGTAGGCGATTCCGGCGACTGCAACATCGAGGCAGCCCATTCCGATCGGCACAACCAGAAGCTTTTCTTCCTTGACGCTGCCGACCTTTTTCAGACCGGCCGCAAGCTCGCTGACGGTGCAGTAGACGCTGTCCGCCGTAATCTGGCCGCGCTCGGCAAGAGACTTGAGGTTGCCGCGGTGCAGGCACTGGGCCACATGGTCGCAGATGAGCTTCGAAGCGCCGAGAATGGCTTCATCGTCGCACTCCTGATAGGAACCCATCGCAAAGTAAACGGTGCCCTTTTCCAGCCATTCTCCCTTGAGGAAAGCCTGGGTGGCGGGGGTTACGGTGATCACCGCATCGGCCTTGGCGGCCTCCTTGGGAGTCTTGGCGATGATGATCTCGCCCTGAACCAGCGGAGCCATCTCCGCCTTGAAGCGCTCGGCAGCCGCGGGGACAGGGTCATAGACATAGAGCTTTTTGACGTTGAAGATGCTGGTCAGCGCCATCGTTTGGGTGCGCCCCTGAACACCCGCGCCGTACAGACCGACGGTAATATCCTTCTGTTCCTTGAGAAGGTAGCGCAGGATGACGGCAGTCTGAGCGCCGGTTCTCATATTGGTGATCCAGGCGCCGTCCATCACCGCAAGAAAATCGCCGTAGTTCGGCTCAACCAGCATGATGAGGGCGTTGATGAAGGGGCGTCCGATTTCGCGGCGTCCCAGACCGAAACCGCCGGCCCATTTCTGTCCGGCCATGTTCTGCCATGCGATGTAGGCGGGCATCGCGTTGAGCGAGGCCTTATAGGGCAGGTTGGTCGGCTCGCTGTCTCCGAGATTGAGGTTCAGCTTGGTGGGATTGATCGTCTTCCCCTCGCCGAGGTCGACGAAGGTGCGGTCGACGATTTCGATCACGTCGCGCATGGTGATCAGCTTTTTGATCTGCGATTCGCTGAGAAGCATGGTGTTCATAAGTATTTCCTCCTTGATATGCGGTTCTTTGATGCGTTTTCTGCCTGCCGGCAGATTATTTCGTTTTCTTGGAAGCGGCCCCGACGACGACCAGGCAGACGAGCGAGGCGAGGATGCCGTAGATCGCATAGGGGAACCCGCCGGGCATGGTGATGCCCATCCTGGGCGCAAACTGAGCGAATGCACATCCGGCGACGCCGCCGACCATGCCGGCAATGCCGCTGGCAGGCGTGAGGATGTTCCTGTTGCGGAACGCATAGCCGCAGTAAATCGGCACCAGAAGTCCGGAAGCGGAGTAGGCATAGGAAGCGACGATCAGATTGAGCACCTGTGGGAATGCAATGGCCATCGCAACCGCAAGAACTGCGACGACGACGGTGCAGATCCGGGAGACGCTCAGCAGCTTGCGGTCATCGGCGCCGGGATTGATGAACTGCTTGTAAATGTCCTGCGTCAGGTTGACTGAGACAGATTGCAGGGCGCTGTCTGTGGTGGAGATGATGGTGGTGGCGATAAAGCCGCTGAACAGCGCGACCGCCCAGGTCGGAATCTGGGTCAGAAACCAACCGGTAGCCATCTCGGGAGCCAGTTCCGGATTGACGGCGCGGCAGGCGTTGCCGATGACAACAACCCAAAGCTCAATGGCGGCGATCAGGATGCCGCCGACAATCAGGGTGCGGCGGGCGTTTTTGGCCGAGTTGGCGGCACAGACCCGCTGAAAGGTCATCTGGTTGGTCATCATGCCCGGGGTCGCGGCGATGAACCAGAGCGCGGTGGTGGGGATTCCGGCGGCAAGCAGGCCGCTGGGGAAGGAGAGAACCGACGGGTCGGGGTGGTTGGCGAGGATGTTCCCCCAGCCGCCGCCCATGTCCAGCGCGAGGAAGCCGGTCAGCGCGCAGAGGCAGAGCATGATGACGCCGAACACGAAGTCGGTCCATGCGACGGCGTTAAAACCGGAGGGAATGGTGAAGATAACGCAGATGATCGTTACAGCGACGATGAGAACATTCAGATCGATGCCGGTGATCGACTGATAGAGCTTGGCGAAAGCGGTTGCCTGCGAAGCGATCCAGCCGAAGGGAACGACCATCGCCATCACAGCGCCGACCAGCATCAGAAAGCGGTTTTTGCCATAGACCTTTTCCAGAATATCCGGAATGGTGGTAAACTCATTTTCACGCAGCCACGCCGCGATGACGGCCATGATAAAGCAGCCCGCCGCGCCGCAGATGCCGTAGGCGAGGGGTGCGAGGCCGAAGCTGTAGCCGATGCTGACATGTCCGACCAGAACGCCGCCGCCGACCAGCGTGGCGAACTGGGTAAATACGATGACGTAGGAGGGAAGCCTTCTTCCTCCGATCGCCCAATCTTCGGCGGTAACGGTTTTCCTCTGAAAATAGAGGGCGATTCCGAATCCGATGCACATGACAATCGCAGTGCTGACAAGCACCAAAATTGTGCCGCTTGTTGATACCGACATGATGTTTCCTCCTGTTAGTGGCAAAATCGATTCTCTTTCGATATGGGAAAGAGTTACATTTTATTATAAAACGCTTCACAAAAAAGTCAAGATATTAACACGTTAAATGGGTAAATCAATGTGGAAAAATTGCAGCATTTCCCGCAGGCTTTTTTGGACAAAACGGCAATTGGCGCATTTTTATGAGGTGCATTCACATAAAATGAAGAAGGAAAGCGGGACGATGCGGCAAAGGGGGAGAAAAGCGGTGACCGGACGAAGAATCAGGGTGGATTCCCGAAGAAGAAGGCAGCCCGTGGGACATGGAGAGGGCTTCCTTCTGGCGACTCTGCTGCAGAGTGTTCTCTGCGCGATGATGCTGGCTTTAGCCTTCGCGGCGAGCCAGTACTGGGGCCTGACCGGAATCAAAAGCTGCTTTGCGGCGGCGCTTTCGCAGGAAACCGAGGCGGCCGAGGTATTTGCCGCGGTGCAGCGGGCGCGGGATTCCCAGCCGGCTGGCCGTCTGCGGGACTGGATCTCCGAGACGATCGACGCCGCGCTGGGCCTCGGCGGACATTCGGTGCAGGACGGGAAGGGCGGTCAGCTCCCCGCAGGCGGCGATGAGCCGCCGTCCGGGATGATGGCCGCCCTTCCCGTCCTTTCGGCCGCGGCGCGGCAGCCGGTCCGAGGGGAACTGACCAGTCCCTTTGGGTACCGGGAACACCCGATCACCGGGCAGAGGGATTTCCACACCGGAACCGACCTTGCCGCACCGGAAGGGACGCCTATCGGCGCGGCTTATCCCGGAGAAGTGGTCGAGGTGGGGAAGTCGGAGGTCTACGGCAATTATGTCACCCTGTTTCATGGCGGATTTGCTACCCGCTACTGTCACTGTGCGGCGATTACCGTCAGAGAGGGAATGAAGCTGAGACAGGGCGAGACGGTGGCGCTGGTGGGAAGCACGGGGATATCCACCGGCCCGCATCTGCATTTTGAATTGGTAATTCAGGGGAAGAACGCCGATCCGCTCTGCGGGGCGCAGGGGTGGGTCTGGTGAATGCGGCGCGGAGCAGGGTGACGGTCAGTTTCTGGTTCTTCGCACTGGCGGCAGCGTGTGCGCTTGCGGGTCAGGACATCTGCGGCCTGCTCTGTGCATCTGCAATTCATGAGGCGGGACACCTCGCGGTCATGGCTTGCTGCGGCGGCAGGATCGAGCGGTTTGAACTGGGTGCTTTCGGCGCGAAAATACTCCCGCGCTATCCGAAGGTTCCTTCGGCGGCGCGGGAGCTGACGGTTCTGTCCGCAGGCCCCGCCGCCGGAATTGCGGCGGGCGCGGCAGCTGCGCTGCTGGGGTTTTGGCGGTTTGCGGAGGTGAACTGGTTCCTTTCCGGCTTTAACCTTTTGCCTCTTCCGGGGCTTGACGGGGGAAGCATTCTGTCGCTTGTCCTCTGCACCCTGTTCGGAGAACGGGGGGAACGGGCGGCAGGCGCCGTGGGCCTGTTCGTTTCGGGCCTGCTTGCAGCCGCGCTGCTTCTGCTCTGTTTCACGCGCGCTGCCATTTGAAGAGCACAACCCCTGCGATCATCATGGCAATTCCGAGGTATTTGGTCCAGTCGAAGGAGACGCGTTCGGCCCCAAGCAGACCAAAGGCGTCGATCAGCGCTGCGACAAGAAGCTGGGAGATCAGGATGATCGAGATGGAGACGGTGGGGCTCAGGCCCTGAATGCCGAGCATGACGGTAATGGTGATGACCAGACCGAGTACGCCGCCGAAAAGATAAATGCGGTTGACCTCGCCGAGCGGGCCGAAATTCCCCTGCCCAAGAATGAGCGCCGCGACGATCGAGAGGAGAAACGCGGTGCCCTGTACAAAGAGGTTGGATTCATACAGCCCGATCTTTTCGCTCAGGCGGGTGTTCATAACCCCCTGGATGCTCATCGCCATTCCGGCGATAATGCTGAATAGGATGCCTATCATCGATGGTTGCCCCGTTTCGCCGCTGTGCCCGCAGGGGCGCAGCTTTTTGCCGTTAGTATGGCCGGAGAGAAGGAAAAGATGCGCGCGCCTGTATCCTGCGCGAAAAAACGGCCCGCTTGTGCAGGGCCTTTTTCCTGAAGGATTATTTCTTTTGAAACAGAACCGATTTCAAGGCGCCTTTCGGATCGCTAACGAGAAGGATGGCGAGCCAGATAATCATACCAAGCGCGACTACAGACATGCCAAGGAAGAAATCATTCAGCATGTCCACAGGGGCTGGCGTAAAATATTCCGCGCCAAGCTCTGCATATTCAAAACAAGCGTCGATAAACCACATCAGGGAAGAACCCCAGAACAGCCAGCAGAGCACACCGACCTTCATTTCATTTTTTGGCGCATTTTTGTACCAAATTGCGGTACAGGTCAAAGCGGCAAATACAGATACCAGCAACGTCATGCGAAATACACCTCCTTACTTTGTGGATAACTGCGGATACAGCGCTTTTTTCTGGATTCTGTGGGCCGCAAAGAGCATTACGGCCCACACTCCGGTCAAAAAGAGTGCCATGGAACCGCCGACCGACGCCATTTCGTCCAGCATCACTGCCGCTTCGGCGGGGTCGGACGCGGCCGTCAGAAATGGAAAGAAGGGGACGACCTCGCCGTGCCAGACATGTTCGAAGCAAAGAAGCGCGGAACCGCCCCAAAGCAGTTTGGAAAGCCAGTTCAGCTTTTTGGAAAAGGGTATCGCTTCCACATTCTCAAAACCGCTGCCGACGGCAATTTTGTGCACAGGAAGACCTCTTTCCTTTGATTTCATGGCTTTTGCGGCGATCGTTGTGACTGCTGCTTCGGCTGCGGGGACAAGAAAACATGCCATAAGATTTTTCCTCCGTTTAAATAAAATGGTGTGGGCCGCTGCGCTGTCGGCGACAACTCCGAATGCAAAAACAAAAAAGGTATACAGCTTTTTTCAAAAAGCTGTATACCTTCTATGATATACGTATCGTTTCATTCTGCATGGGATTTATGCCGTTTACAGCACTTTGGTGCCGACCAGCCGGTTTCATACCGGCCATTGTTTGTTATTATACTTATATAAGATGCTTTTGTCAAGAAATCAGAATCACTTTTGTTTTACTTTTTCCTTTCAGATAAAATTTTACAGTTCCTCCTGAATTTTGTTCACACAGGAATAAGAAACAGGGGGTATGATGAAACCCGAAATTGGACAAAGTGAGGAAAACTGTCGATGCAGGATCAAAGAGAAGACGCGCTTCTGCTGCGCCGGGAGCTGACGCGGCTCTGTGAAGGCTCTCGCTATCGCTGCTGCTCCGGATTCGTGCAGCACGGCCGTACCAGCGTCTACCGGCACAGCGTCCGTGTGGCGTGGACCAGCCTGAGGCTGGCGCGCTTTCTCGGATGGCGGATTGATGCGGCGGCGCTGGTCCGGGCGGCGCTGCTGCACGATTATTTCCTCTACGATTGGCACATTCCGGGGCGGGGGCACCGCTGGCACGGCTTTACTCATCCGCGCAGGGCGCTGGAAAACGCCCTCGGGGAATTTGAGCTGGGAAAGCAGGAGCGCAATGCGATTCTGCGGCACATGTTTCCGCTCACGCCGGTACCGCCCTGCTGCCGGATCGGCTGGCTGGTCTGTCTGACGGATAAATGGTGCTCGCTGCGCGAAATTTTTTGTCCGGCGGCTTCGTCCGCCCTGATTCGACGGCGCCTTCCTTGACAAATCCCGGCAAAAACAGATACAATATTAGGGTTATCAGCGTTTGAGACGGACGGCGGGAAACGCCGTCCGTTTGCAGGTGAGGAGGATGCCCGATGGCAAGGCCGAATTCCGGCTACAACAACGAAAGCATTACAGCCCTGAAGGGTGCCGACCGGGTGCGCAAGCGTCCGGCGGTCATCTTTGGCTCGGACGGGCTGGACGGATGCCAGCATTCGATCTTTGAAATTTTTTCCAACTCGATCGACGAGGCGCGGGAGGGGCACGGCGACCGGATCGTTCTGACCCGATACGCCGACCGGTCGGTGGAATGCGAAGATTTCGGCCGGGGGATTCCGGTGGACTACAACACCCGCGAAAAGCGTTACAACTGGGAGCTGGTATTCTGTGAGCTTTATGCGGGAGGCAAATATAAGGAGGGCGGCTCGGACAGCTACGAGTTTTCTCTGGGCTTAAACGGCCTGGGCCTCTGTTCGACCCAATATGCCTCGGAATATATGGATGTCGAAATTTTCCGGGACGGCTATTGCTACACGCTGCATTTTGAGCATGGGGAAAATGTGGGCGGCCTGAAAAAGGAGCCTTCCAAGCGCAGGCAGACCGGCACCCGCATCCGCTGGCGCCCCGACCTCGACGTTTTCACCGACATCGACGTGCCGCTGGAGTACTACCGCGAGACGATCCGGCGGCAGGCGGTGGTCAATCCCGGCATCCATTTTATCCTGAGAAACCAGATCGGGCAGTCCTTCGAGGAAGAGGAGTTCCTCTATCAGAACGGCATCTCTGACTATCTCGCCGAGCTGGCGGGTGGGGACTTCATCACCCCGATTCAGAGCTGGGCCGCCGAGCGCAGGGGCCGCGACCGGGAGGACAGGCCCGAATATAAAGTGAAGCTCAACATTTCCTTCTGTTTTTCCAACCGGGTGGCGCTGACCGAGTATTACCACAACTCGAGCTGGCTCGAGCACGGCGGAAGCCCGGAAAAGGCGGTCAAGATTGCCTTCGTCGCGCAGATCGACGCCTGGCTGAAAGCAAATGGCAAGTACCTTAAGGATGAGAGCAAGATCACCTATGCCGACGTCGAACCCTGCCTTGCGCTGATCTCGTCGAGCTTTTCGACCCAGACCTCCTATGAGAACCAGACCAAAAAAGCCATTAACAACCGCTTTATCTATGAGGCGATGAACGAGTTCCTGCGGCACAGCCTCGAGGTCTATTTTACCGAGAACCCCGACGACGCGCAGAAGATCGCCGAACAGGTGCTGATCAACAAGCGCAGCCGCGAGTCGGCGGAAAAGACCCGGCTCAACATTAAAAAGAAGCTGGCCGGAACCATTGACCTCTCCAACCGGGTGCAGAAATTTGTCGACTGCCGCACCAAGGATGTCTCCCGGCGGGAAATCTATATCGTCGAGGGCGATTCGGCGCTGGGTTCCTGCAAACTGGGCCGCGATTCGGAATATCAGGCGATCATGCCGGTGCGCGGCAAGATTCTCAACTGCCTCAAGGCCGACTACGACCGGATCTTCAAAAGCGAGATCATTACCGACGTCATCAAGGTGCTCGGCTGCGGCGTCGAGGTCAAATCCAAGGCTAACAAGGAGCTTTCCTTCTTCGATCTGGACAACCTGCGCTGGAACAAGGTGGTGATCTGTACCGACGCCGACGTCGACGGCTTTCAGATCCGCACCCTGATCCTCACGATGCTCTACCGGCTGACCCCGCAGCTCATCGAAAAGGGATATGTCTATATCGCGGAATCCCCGCTTTATGAAATCACCTCAAAGGACAAGACCTGGTTTGTCTATTCCGACGCCGAAAAGAACAAGGTGGTCGAGCAGCTTTCCGGGCAGAAGATTCAGATTCAGCGCTCAAAGGGCCTGGGCGAGAATGATCCGGACATGATGTGGCTGACCACCATGAATCCGGAAACCCGGCGGCTGATCAGGATCAGCCCCGAGGAAGCGTCCGCCACCTCGCAGATTTTTGACCTGCTGCTGGGGGACAACCTTGCCGGGCGCAAGGACTATATCGCGGAAAACGGCGGGCTCTATCTCGATGAGCTCGACCTGGCGTAGGAAGGAGGGCCTGACTCATGGCGAAAAAAAAGGAAGAGAAGCAGAAGAGGCCCGCCATCGGGAACGCCTCGATTGAGAACGCGGGCGTCGTGCAGCCTCAGCCGATCACCGAAACGCTGATCAGCAACTACATGCCCTATGCGATGAGCGTCATTGTTTCCCGCGCCATTCCCGAGATCGACGGCTTTAAGCCCTCCCACCGCAAGATTCTCTTTACCATGTATAAGATGGGCCTGCTGACCGGCGGAAGGGTCAAGTCGGCCAACGCGGTCGGAGAGGTGATGAAGCTGCATCCCCACGGCGATCAGGCGATCTATGAGACGATGGTGCGCATGGGAAAGGGCAACGAGGCGCTGCTGCATCCCTATGTCGATTCCAAGGGGAACTTCGGCAAGGCCTACTCCCGGGATATGGCTTTCGCCGCCCCCCGTTACACAGAGGTCAAACTGACCCCGATCTGCCAGGAGCTTTTCGCCGACCTTGACCGCGACGCCGTCGATATGGTGGACAGCTATGACGGCCGGATGAAGGAGCCGACCCTTCTGCCGGTTTCCTTTCCTTCCATCCTCGTCAACTCGAACGTCGGCATCGCCGTCGGCATGGCCAGCTCGATCTGTCCGTTTAATCTGGCCGAGGTCTGCGAGACGGCGGCCGCGCTGATCCGCGACCCCGCCCACCCGGTGGAATCGACCCTCAAGGGGCCGGATTTTCCGATCGGGGGACAGATCCTTTATGATCCGGTTGAGCTGCGCAAGGTCTATGAAACGGGGCGCGGAGCGATCCGGGTGCGCAGCCGCTACCGCTACGACAAGGACGCCAACTGCATTGAGATCACCGAGATTCCGCCGACCACCACCGTCGAGGCGATCATTGACAAGGTCGTCGAGCTGGTCAAGGGTGGACGCGCGCGGGAGATTGCCGACGTGCGCGACGAAACCGACCTGAGCGGCTTGAAGCTGACCATCGACTGCAAGCGCGGCACCGATCCCGATGCGCTGATGAAGAAGCTCTTCAAGCTCACTCCGCTGGAGGACAGCTTCTCCTGCAACTTCAACGTTCTGGTCGGGCTGACGCCCAAGGTGATGGGTATCCGGGAGATCCTTGAGGAATGGACCGCCTTCCGGCTCGAGTGCGTGCGGCGGCGGATTCATTTCGAGCTCAAGCGAAAGCAGGACAAGCTGCATCTTCTCAAGGGCCTCGAAAAGATTCTGCTTGACATCGATCAGGCGATCCGCATCGTCCGCGAGACGGAGGAGGAACGGGAAGTCGTCCCCAACCTCATGATCGGCTTCGGCATCGACGAGGCGCAGGCTGAGTTTGTCGCCGAGATCCGGCTGCGCCAGCTCAACCGGGAGTATATCCTCAAGCGCACCGATGAGATTGCCGACCTTGAAAAGAGCATCGCCGAGATGCAGGAGACGCTCAAATCCCGCAGCAAGCTGCTGGGGGTGATTGTCGCCGAGCTGAAGTCGGTTGCGAAAAAGTACGGCCAGCCGCGCAGAAGCGAGATCGTTTACGCCGCCGAAGAAGAGGAGGAGGAACCGCTGGAGGAAACCCCCGATTACCCGGTTAACCTTTTCTTCACCCGCGAGGGTTACTTCAAGAAGATTACCCCCCAGTCCTGGAGGATGTCCAGCGAACACAAGCTCAAAGAGGGAGACGCGGTGATCGAAACCTTTGAGGCCACCAACCGCGCCCATCTGCTCTTCTTCAGCGACAGGGGACAGGTCTACAAGGCGCAGGCGAGCGATTTTGAGGATACCAAGGCGAGCGTGCTCGGCGACTATATCCCGGCGAAGCTCGGCTTCGACGAGGGGGAGAGCGCGGTTTATCTCGCTGTAACCGCCGATTACAGCGGATACGTTGTCTTCGGCTTTGAAAACGGCAAGGTTGCAAAGGTGGACCTCGCTTCCTATCAGACCAAGACACGCCGCAGAAAACTGACGGGGGCCTACAGCACCAAATCGCCGCTTGCGGGTATCTGGGCCGCACCTGAGGACGGCGTTCTCCTGCTTACTGCTTCCAACGGCCGGATGTTGCTGCTCGACACTGCCCGCATTTCAGCGAAAACGGTGCGCGACACCATCGGGGTGCAGGTGATGAACGTCAAGGGCAAGCACACGCTGGCCTCGCTGGTTCCTTATCAGGAGGGCAGACTGCAAAATCCCCACCGCTACACCCCGCGCACGATTCCTTCGGCGGGCTATCAGCCGCAGCAGGAGGATATTATGGAGCAGACCACACTCGGCTGAAAGGAGCATGTCCTATGACCCAACGGGAACTGGTGCTTTTCCGGCTCGATGAGCTGGGGATTTCCTGCGAGCTTACCGAGCACCCGGCAGTATTCACCATTGAGGAGATGCAAAAGCTGGGGATCGGTCAAAAGGGGGAGATCTGCAAAAATCTCTTTCTGCGCGACGCCAAGGGAAAACGTCATTTTCTGGTGACCCTTCCCGGCGGCCGTCAGGCCGATCTCGCCGCCCTGCAGCAGCAGCTCGGCTGTTCCCGCCTGAGCTTTGCGTCGGCGGGAAGGCTCGAACGGTATCTCGGACTGCATCAGGGGGAGGTGACCCCGCTCGGTGTCCTCAACGACCGCGGGGCGGCGGTCGAAGTTGTTTTCGCGCGTTCGCTGGAGCAATATCCGCTGCTGGGCGTGCACCCCAACGACAACACCGCGACGGTTTGGATGACCTTTGCAGAAATCCGCCGTGTGGTGGAGGCAAACGGCAACCGGATCACGCTGGTGGATCTTTAAAAACGGACGGGCCGCCCCAAAAGGGGCGGCCCGCCTGGAATGGGAGGATTTTGCGATGGTTTCAATCGAAGAGATGAAGCGGATGCTTTCCGCGCTGCTCGACGAGCTGCCTGCGCCGCTGTTTGAAGGGCTCAACGGAGGGGTCAGCCTGCTGGAGGAGGAGCGCCCGGACCCCGGGCTTTCGGAGGTTTACGTGCTCGGGGAATATGTTCAGGACCTTCTCGGCAGCAGTATTGTGCTCTATTACGGCTCCTTTGCGCAGGTGTTCGGAGACGCTACCCGTTCCGCGATGGAGAAGGAGCTCCGCAAGACGCTGCGCCACGAGTTCAGACATCATATTGAGGCGATGGCGGGTGCCGACGACCTTGATGTTGAGGACGCGCGGCGGATGGAAGAATACCGGCGTGAGGATGAGGCATACCGAAGAGGAAAGCCGGAGGCAAAAAAATGAAGCCGTCGCAGTCCGGTCGACGACCGTGCCGTAACAGCCCCATCTTCGGCACGGTCCCGCAGCGCCGGGGCAAACGCTTTCCCACGCTTTGAGATGGCCGTTTGTTAGTATGGCGGATTCCTGCCCGGTTATGCGCTCCCTTTTACCTCATTTGTGCATTTCGAGACTTTTCCGAAATAGAAGGCGCAGCCTCATTTCTCTGCCACTGCAAGCTGAAGCCGTCAATCGATATGCTCTCCGCAGCGTTGACAAAACCCACTCTCGTCTGCGCCTAACTGTTTTCCGCAATGGGGACATTTATTGAAAAGAAAATGTGGAATAAGGCAAGAGAATGCCGCTATCCCTCAATGAGCAATAAAGGTTCACAAAAACAGCTCGATAACATAATGACAGTGCCAATCATTAAAAGAGTGCTCCTCAATTTTTGCGCTTTCTTAACTGTCATATCCGCACTTCTGCAAATTCAAGTTTATCACGCTTTTATTCTTTTGCACATTTTACCATGCAGGCAAATGCTTTTCAATGGTAAAACCGCCGGGGATTTTAAGCGTGTACAAATAGCGTAAAAGGGGCATTATGCAGAATGCCTTGACAGCCCGGGCAATTTTCGGTAAAATAAATCAAACATGCCGCTGAAGCGGCAGATGCGCTCCGGAGAATCGGGGCCTGAAATTCTGTTTTGATCAAATGATGACTGGGAAAGCAATCCTGAAGGACTGCCGGCTTTGCCGTGCCGTCCAATGGGATTGCTTTTTTACGGAGGAATGAACGATGATTTTGAATTTGGAAGAGCAGAAGCTCTGGGAACGCTGCGCCGATTTTCACGGCCATACCTGCGGCGGTCTGGCAATCGGTTTTCAGGCGGCACGCCGCGCTGCCGCGCTGCTCGGACTGACCTTTTCAAAGGATGAGGAGGTGGTCTGCGTCGCGGAGAACGACGCCTGCGGCATCGACGCGATTCAGGCGGTGCTGGGCTGCAGTGCGGGCAAGGGAAACCTGCTGTTCCGGATGCGCGGCAAGCAGGCTTTTTCCTTCTTCAACCGGAAAACGGGGCAAAGCGTCCGGCTGGTGCTGCGCCCGGTGCCTGAGATGCCGCGCGGGGAGCGCTGTGACTGGATGCTCAGTCAGAACCCGGCCGGCCTCTTCGACGAGAAGCCGGTCGATTTCGAGCTTCCCGAGCCTGCAAGGCTTTTCGAGTCCCACCCTTGTGAAGCGTGCGGAGAGATGACCGCCGAACCGTATCTGCGTCTGGAGCAGGGCAGATGCCTCTGCCTCTCCTGCGCCCACCTCTACAGCCGTTTCTTCTGAAAACGGCGTTTTACAGAAAGGAAGAACTGCTGCAATGAAACGATATCTGGCATGGAGCCTTGCGCTCCTGATCGCTGTCTCCGGCTGCGCGGCACCGCCCGCATCCTCCGAGGCTTCCGGAGCTGCGGAAGCCTCCCCCTCCGGCACACAGGCGGAAAACGGGCGCGTCCCGGTGCTGCGGCTGGCCGGCGGAACCGACTGGGGCGCTCCCAGCGTTTATCTGCATGCCTCACGCGGACCCGGCAACGCCAAGAAGGACCTGATTTTCGCCTCCCTGCTGGAGGCGGACGAGAAGGGAATCGTCGGCTGGATGGCCGAATCCTGGAAAGTGGACGGAAACGACTATACCTTCACTCTGCATCCCGACGCCAAGTTCCACGACGGGGAGCCGCTGACCGCCGAAGACGTCGCCTTTACCATCGACTATTACCGGCAGTTTCCACCGGTGAACAATCCGCTCGGTGCGGGAGAGAGCTTTTTGATCTCCGGATATGAGGTGCTCGACCCGCAGCGGATTAAAATCAGCGTCAACCGCTCCGACGCCGTCACCCTGACCGCGCTGGGCGGTTTCGAAATCCTGCCTAAGCACATCTGGGAGCGGGTGGAGGACCCGATGACCTACAGCGAACCGGACGCCTTCATCGGCAGCGGCGCGTACTGCTTTTCCTCCTACGATGGAGCGGCCGGGAGCTATGAGTTCACCGCCTTTGACGGCTTCTGTGCCGGTGAACCCGCCGCCGACCGGATTCAGTTTGTGCCGGTGAGCGATGAGCTGCTGGCCTTTGAAAATGGGGAAATCGATATCGCCGGGCTGCCTGCCGATCTTTTTGAACGTTACGCCTCCGATCCGTCGATTGGAATGATCGAAAAGGCGAACGACATGGGCTATAAGCTGTTGATCAACTTTGAAAAGCATCCCGAATTTCTCGAGCTGGCAATGCGCGAAGGGCTTTATCAGGCGCTCGACCGTCAGGCGGTGGTGGATAAGGTGTTCCGTGGGATGGGCGCCGCCGGCAGCGCCGGGTATGCCCCTCCCGGAAGCATCTACTACAATGAAAACTGTGTCCAGTACCCCTACGAGCCGGAAAAGGCCGCCGCCCTCTTTGCGGGGAAGGGGATCAGCGTTGCCATGATCGCCGCCAATTCGGGCAATGACGTCAAGATTGCCGAGCTTGTGAAAAACGACCTGACCGCCGCCGGAATAGAAGTTGAAGTTGTCGCCTATGATTCGGCAGTGCGTGATGAGATGGTCAACGCCGGGGATTATGAGTTTGCGCTGGTCGGCAACGGAGGATGGGGCGGCAAAGCCCCCGCCTACCTGCGCACCATCTTCTCGGATCTTTCGAAGAATCGGGGAGGGAATCCTCACTCGATGGGGCCTATCGGCTACAGCAGCGAGCGGATCACCGAGCTGGCCGAGGCCCAGCAGCTCGAGACCGATTTTGACCGGCGGGTGGAGATTTTTCAGGAGCTTCAGCTCGAAATCAGCCGCGAAATCCCGCTGGTGGTGATCGCCACCCAGTCGAGCTATTCGATTTACCGCAAGGATTATTACGACGGCTGGATGAAAACCTACGATTACCAGCAGGCCGAGCAGAACCGCCTCTCGTACCTGAAGCGGGGCTGAGGCGGGCTGCCGCTTTTCGCCGCGGGGATTTTACCGCGACCGGATGAAAACCTGCGATTACTAGCAGGCCGGGCAGAACCGCCTCTCGTACCAGAAGCGGGGCTGAGGCGGGCTGCCGCTTTTCGCCGCGGGATTTTGCCACGGCCGGATGAAAATCTGCGATTACCGGCATGCCGGGCAGAACCGCCTCTGGTACCTGAAGCAGGGCTGAGGCGGGCTGTCAGTTCTTTGTGAAAGGAGGAAATCGGACTATGCGGAAAAGGTGGCTTTGGCTGATTTGCTCCTTTCTGGCTATCTATCTGGTCAACTTTCTGATCCCCCGCCTGATGCCGGGCGATCCGTTTCGCTACACCTCGTCGGTCTCGGGCGACGACCTTGACGCGGGCTACTCCGCCGAACAGGTTGAGCAGCTCCGCGCCTATTACCGGCTCGACGAGCCGCTGGCCGGTCAGCTTCTCGACTCGACGGCCCGGGCGCTGCGCGGAGACCTAGGGGACAGCATTTATTACAAAAAGCCGGTGGCGGAGGTGCTTGCCGAACGCCTGCCCTGGAGTCTCGGCCTGATGGCGGCATCGCTCGCCGTCTCCCTGACGGCCGGAACCCTTTTTGCCCTTTGGGCGGCAAGGCGCCGGAATGCCGATCGTGTGCTCTATCCTGTCTGTTCGGTGCTCGCCGAGGTCCCCGCGTTTCTGTTGGGGGTGCTGCTGCTCTTTCTCGTCGCGGCGCGGGTGAAGTGGATTCCCCTTTCGGGGGGCGTGACGCCCTTCGCACGCTACACAGACTTTGGGGAGCAGTTTTCCGATCTTCTGATTCACGCGCTGATGCCGCTTTGCGCGATGGTGCTGGCGCAGCTTCCCCAGTTTTTCTTTACCGCGCGGGCCTGCTTCCTCGCCGAGCTGGAAAAGCCCTACCTTCTCGCTGCCCGGGCAAAGGGATTGCGGGAGGGGAGAATCCGTTTTCACTATCTGCTGAAGAACAGCGCGGCGGCGCTGGTGGCGCGGCTTTTCCTCAGTGTTTCGACTGCGGTGGGGGCGACGCTGCTGGTCGAGAACGTCTTTGCCTATCCCGGCGTCGGGCGGGTGCTGCGGGAAGCGGTCGCATACCGGGATTTTCCGATGATTCAGGGCGTTTTCCTGATTTCGTCGCTGCTGGTGCTCCTCTGTCTCTTTCTGGCGGACCGGATCAACGGGGATTCGGCGGGAGGTGCGGGAGGATGAAGAGCTTTTCTCCGCAGGCCAAAACGCTTCTGTTCGCCTTTTTGCTGCTTGCGCTTTTCTTCGTGTACGGCGGACTTTTCTATCCCCATTCGGCCGATCTTCCTTCGGGTGGTTCGCTCGAAGAGCCGTCCTCTGCGCACTGGCTCGGCACCGATGACCTCGGCGTGGATCTCTATGCCCAGCTTTCGGCGGGCTTCTTTTCGAGCATGGCGGTGGGGCTTGCGGCGGCGGCCTTTGCCTTTCTGCTCGGCGGTCTGGCGGGGGTGCTGGCGGGCCTGAGCAGCGGCACCGCGGATGCGTTTCTCTCCTTTCTGATTCAGCTTTTCCTGTCGCTGCCGCAGCTTCCGGTGATGGTGGTGATCGGCGCGTTTTTCGGGCAGAGCGCATGGAACATCATCCTGATCGTCTCGCTCTTTTCCTGGGCGCCGATCGCCAAAGTTCTGCGGGCCCGGGTGAGGCAGATCCGGGGACGCCCCTATCTGCGGCTGGCCAAAAGCTACGGGGGCCGGGCGGGATACCTTGTTTCGGCCCATATGCTCGGGGAGCTGCTGCCGCTTTTATCGGTCAGCGCCCTTTCGGTGGTGGGCAAGGCGATTGTGCAGGAAGCCTCGCTGGCCTATCTGGGGCTTTCGGATCCGCTTTCCCGATCCTGGGGGCTTTTGATCCAGAAATGCGTCTCCTTTCCCGGCATCTACTTTACCCCCTATTGGAAGTGGTGGCTCCTGCCGCCGGTCTTTGCGCTGGTGCTGACGGTGCTTTGCCTGCGGCTCTTTTCCCGCGAACTTGAAACAATTTGGAGAAGGGAGGAATCCGATGCAGCCGGTGCTTGAGGTTCAAAATCTGTCGGTCGAATATCCGGACGGCTTCGCGCTGCATCCGGTTTCCTTTTCCATTGCCGCGGGGGAAACGCTTGCCGTTATCGGGGAATCGGGCAGCGGCAAAACCACCTTGGTCCGGGCGGTGGCGGATCTCTTTTCCTGCCGGTGGGCGCGCGTTTCGGGAAAGGCGCTGCTGGAAGGGGAGGATTTGGTCTCCGCCGGGGAAAAGCGCCTGCGCCAGCTGCGGATGCGCCGTTTTTCGGTCGTTTTCCAAAATGCAGCCTCGATGCTGAACCCCGCGATGACCCTGCGCGCCCAGCTGTACGAGGTCCTGAAAAAGCAGTTTCCGCGCGGCGAATGGCCGCAAAGGGCGGAGCGGCTGCTCGAGCGGATCGGCCTTTCCGCAGGGGATCTCGACCGCTTCCCGCGCAGTCTTTCGGGCGGGATGGCACAGAGGTTTCTGATCGCCTGCGCCGTCGCCCTCTCCCCGGCGCTGGTGATTCTCGACGAGCCGACCAGCGCGCTTGACCCCGGAGCGGGCGCCGGGCTGATCGCACTGCTGCGGGAGCTGCAGCAGGAGACAGGCTGCGCGTTCCTTCTGATTACCCATGACCTTGCCTTCGCCCGCGCCCTTTCGGACCGGATGGTGGTGCTCTATCGCGGACAGGTCGAAGAGGCAGGGGAGACCCGCGCTCTGCTGGATGCGCCGCGTCACCCCTATACGCGCGGCCTGATCGGGGCTTCGGCCGAGCTGATGCCGCTGCGGGACCTCTGGGGAATCCGTCCGGCTGTGGAGGAGGCGGGACGGGGCTGCCCGTTTTTTGGACGGTGCACCCAATCAGCCGGACTCTGCCGGGAGGAGCCTCCGGCGCTGCTGCAGGCGCCCGGGGACCCGGGACGCCTGGTCTGCTGCCACCGCGGGGGCATTGTCACCCGCCTTGAGGGCAGAGGAATCGGAAAACAATTCGGCGGACAGACGGTGCTGCATGACGTTTCGCTGCGGGTGCAGAGCGGGGAGACGGTCGCGCTGATCGGAGCCTCCGGTTCCGGGAAGACGACCCTCGCCTCGATTCTGGCGGGCTTTCTTTCCCCCGATGCGGGCGAGATTCTTTTTGAGGGGGAACCCGCCGATTTCGCGTCCCTCCACCGGACGGAAGGCGGGCTTCAGATGGTCTTTCAGGACAGTGAATCGGCATTGAATCCGGCCTTTTCGGCCGGTCAGGCGGTCTGTGAGCCGGGAAATTTGGCGCGTCTTTCCGACTGCGAGGCGCGGGCGCGCGCCGCTCTGCGGGAGGTGGGCCTCCCTGGGGGAGATGATTTCTGGAACCGGCGGGTTTCCCATCTCTCGGGCGGGCAGATGCAGCGGCTCTGTCTGGCACGGGCTCTGACGATGGCGCCCCGGCTGCTGGTCGCCGACGAGCCGACCTCGATGCTCGATCCTTCGAGCAGGGCAAACCTTCTGCGGCTGCTCAAGGGCCTGCAAAACGCCCGGGGTTTTTCGATGCTGATGGTGACCCACGATCTCGCGGCGGCGGCCAAGGTTGCGGAACGGGTTTTCCGTCTGGAAGCGGGAGGACTGGCCGAGCTGGGGCGGGAGGAGCTTCTTGCATTGGGCCTTTCCTGACAGCAGGAAGGAAAAGAAGAAAAAGGAAAAAATTCTTTTTATTCTCTTGCCAACTCGATTTTACCGTGGTAGAATACCTCTCAACCAATACTTTCAAACCTTTGATACGGAGATCAAACCGCGAGATGCGCCCACAGAGAGCAGGGGAAGCTGAGAGCCCTGCGGAGATGCAGCGCGGCAAATGGACCGTTGAGGGCGAGGGGAAAGGGCGCGAGCCCGATTATCCGAGACGCAGAGCCTGCGTTATGGGCGGGGGATGTGTTGGCATCCCTGAGAAAGCGGGCCGCTTCCCTGCGAGGCGGTCAAGTAAGGTGGTACCGCAGATTTTTCAGAATCTGTCCTTTACAGGGTAAAGGGCAGATTTTTTGTTTTGCGGAAAGAAAAACAAACATCGCGCAGCTCCAACAGGCGCGCCCGCCCAAAAGGAGAATTGCTATGAAAAAAAGAATCGCTGCCGCTCTGCTCGCCCTTTCCGCCGCTCTGATCGGAGGATGCGCCTCCGCCCCCGCCCAGAGCGCCACGGAATCCACCATGTCGTCCGTTTCCGCCGCGCCGGAACCGGAGACACTCGAAAAGCGCACCGTTGCGATCATCCAGCCGATGGACCATCCGTCCCTCAACCAGATTCGGGAGACGATCCTCTCGGAGTTTACCGCCCTCGGGCTGGAGGACAAGATAGAGGTCGTCTGCCGCAATGCAAACGGGGACAATTCGGCGCTGCCCACCATCTTTTCCGAGTTGATCGGCGGCGAAGCGGATCTGCTCATTCCGATTGCGACCGGAACGGCCCAGACGGCGGCCGCTGCGACCGACAGCATCCCGATCGTCTTTTCGGCGGTCAGCAACCCGGTGGAAGCAGGCCTTGTGACTGCCTTCGATGCCACCGACCGAAACATCACCGGCGTTTCCAATTCGATCGCCATTGAGGAGATCTTTACCCTTGCCGCTGAGCTGACCCCGCAGGCCAAAACCTTTGGCTTCGTTTACAACACCGGGGAGATTAATTCGGTGACCGGCATCGAGCGGGCCCGCGCCTACTGCGACGCGAATGGCATTGCCTACGAGGAGGCCGCCATCACCGGTGTCGGAGAGCTGCAGCAGGCGGCCCAGTCCCTCGTTGGCAGGGTTGACGCTTTCTTCACCCCCAACGACAATTCGATTGCTTCTGCAATGCCGATCTATCTGCAGGTGGCGAACGAGGCGGGAATCCCGATCTATGTCGGGGCCGATTCGATGGTGGCGGACGGCGGCCTTGCCACCGTGGGCATCGACTACACCGTGTTGGGGCGGCAGACCGCACAGATGGCCGCGCGGATTTTAAACGGGGAAAGCATTGCCGAAAATCCGGTGGAACAGGTGGCCGAGTATGCCAGAATGATCAATCTGGAGACGGCCGAAGCTCTTCAAATCGACATTCCGGAGAAGCTGCTCGAGCAGTTTGTAGTGATTGAATCTCAGAAAAAATAGGGAACGCGAAAATCGATTCCACGACTTTGAAAAGGAAAGATTTGGTCAATTTGTGATGTTTCAATAATAAAAATACATTTTCACTAAAAAGCTGAAACGAGGCCTGAATTTTTTGGCGTTGCCGCCAAAACTGATTTCGAAAGCATGAATTCTCACAAGAACTGTTGCATCGGCAGGGGAAGAATGTTATATTATGAACAGTCCTTTCAAACCTGAACTGCGGGTTTGTAGAAGTAAACTTTATAAAAGTGGAGGAAAGTAACATGAGCAAAGAGATCGTACTTGTCGGCGCCTGCCGTACCGCCATCGGCAAGATGGGTGGAACCCTCTCCAACATCCCTGCCGAGCAGCTCGGCGCCATCGTCATGAAGGAAGCGATCGCCCGCGCCGGAATCTCTGCCGATCAGATCGACGAGGTTATTTTCGGCAACGTCCTGACCGCTGCGATGGGTCAGAGCCCCGCCCGTCAGGCTGCGATCCATGCCGGCATCCCCGAGTCCGTTCCCGCGATGACCATCAACAACGTCTGCGGAAGCGGCCTGAAGTCGGTTAACATGGCTGCCGCGATGATCATGGCCGGCGAGGCCGACGTCATCATGGCCGGCGGCATGGAGAACATGTCGATGGCTCCCTATGCGCTGCCCAACGCCCGCTTCGGCTATCGCATGAACAACGGCAAGGTAATCGACACGATGGTCAACGACGCCCTCTGGGATGCGTTCAACAACTACCACATGGGCATTACCGCTGAGAACGTCGCCGAGAAGTACGGCATCACCCGCGAGATGCAGGATGAATTCGCCGCCGCTTCGCAGCAGAAGACCGAGGCCGCTCAGAAGGCCGGCCTGTTTGACGCCGAGATCGTTGGGGTTCCCGTCAAGGTCAAGAAGGAAACCATCATGTTCGACAAGGATGAGTTCCCGCGCGCCGGGGTTGAGGCCGCCGGTCTTGCGAAGCTCAAGCCCGCTTTCAAACCCGACGGCGGCACTGTGACCGCTGCGAACGCTTCCGGCATCAACGACGGCGCTGCCGCTGTCCTCGTGATGAGCGCCGAGAAGGCCGCGGAACTCGGCGTCAAGCCGATGGCCCGCTGGATCGGCGGCGCTTCCGCCGGCGTCGATCCCAAGATCATGGGCATTGGACCGGCCTACTCCACCGAGAAGCTCTTCAAGAAGACCGGCCTCGGCCTTGGCGATCTTGCTGTCATCGAAGCGAACGAGGCGTTTGCCGCCCAGTCTCTGGCCGTCGGCAAGCTGCTCGGCTGGGATGCTTCCAAGGTCAACCCCAAGGGCGGCGCCATCTCGCTGGGCCATCCGGTCGGCGCTTCCGGCTGCCGCATCCTCGTTACCCTGCTGCATGAGCTGGAAGCGGGCCAGAAGGGCCTTGCCACCCTCTGCGTCGGCGGCGGCATGGGCGTTTCAGCCATCGTCGAGAAGCTGTAAAAAGATTTGGTTCCCGCGGACGGCTTGCCGCCCGCGGGCCGGTCAAAAGGGGATCGTACCATGAGCTTTGTCAGATATGAGCAGAAGGAGCAGTACGCTGTCGCCACCATCGACCGCGAAAAAGCCCTGAATGCCCTGAATTCCCAGGTCCTTGAGGACCTGAACACGATGCTCGACGGCATCAATTTTGACGAGGTCCGTGCGCTGATTATCACCGGGGCGGGGCAGAAGAGCTTTGTCGCCGGCGCGGACATCGGCGAGATGAGCGGCCTTTCCAAGTCTGAGGGCGAGGCCTTCGGCAAGCGCGGCAACGAGATCTTCCGCCGCATCGAGACGCTCCCGATCCCGGTCATCGCCGCAGTCAACGGCTTTGCGCTCGGCGGCGGCTGTGAACTCTCGATGTGCTGTGACATCCGTCTCGCGGCGGAGAACGCGAAGTTTGCACAGCCCGAGGTCGGTTTGGGAATCACCCCCGGCTTTGGAGGAACCCAGCGCCTTGTCCGGCTCATCGGAGTCGGTAAAGCCAAGGAAATGCTTTATACCTGCGCCCAGATCGACGCGCAGGAGGCTTACCGGATCGGTCTGGTCAATGCCGTCTACCCCGCGGAAGAACTGATGGAAGCCGCCGAAAAGATGGCCAAGCGGATCGCGAGAAACGCTCCCATTGCGGTGCGCGCTACCAAAAAGGCCGCTAACGACGGGATGCAGACCGATATGGACGCCGCGGTTGCGATTGAGTCGTCCCTCTTCGGAAGCTGCTTTGAAACCGAGGACCAGAAGAATGCGATGGGCGCGTTCCTGGAAAAGCGCCGTCCCGATCCTTTCGTCAACCGTTAATAGAGAAGAACCCAAATGCTGCAACAATGAAACAAAATGGAGGAAAGCTACTATGAAAATTGGTGTACTTGGCGCCGGTACCATGGGCTCCGGCATTGCCTATGCGTTTGCTCAGGCCGGCTATGAGGTCGTTCTGAGAACCCGCAAGCAGACCACCCTCGACAAGGCGATGGGCTACATGAAGAAAACTCTCGACAAGGCTGTTGCCAAGGGCAAGATGGAGCAGGCTGCCGCCGATGAGATCTATGCCCGCGTCACTCCCGCCACCGAGATCGAAGCGGTTGCCGATGTTGACTTTATCCTCGAGACCATCGCTGAGGATATGAAGATCAAGAAGGACATCTTTGCTGAGCTCGACAAGCTCTGCAAGCCCGGTGTGATTTTCGGCACCAACACCTCCTCTCTCTCGATCACCGAGATTGCCAACGGCGTGGAGCATCCGGTTGTCGGCATGCATTTCTTCAATCCGCCCCCCGTCATGAAGCTGATCGAAGTCATCGCCGGCGAGAACACCCCCGCCGAGGCGGTTGACGAGGTTGTTAAGATCACCGAGCAGATGGGCAAGGTTCCGGTCCATGTCAAGGAAGCCGCCGGCTTCGTTGTCAACCGTATCCTGATCCCGATGATCAACGAGGCCATCGGCATCTACGCCGAGGGCGTCGCCACCGTCGAAGGCATCGACACTGCCATGAAGCTCGGTGCCAATCATCCGATGGGTCCGCTGGCTCTCGGCGATTTGGTCGGCCTCGACGTCTGCCTCGCCATCATGGAAGTCCTCGAGAGCGAGACCGGCGATCCCAAGTATCGTCCGCATCCGCTGCTCAAGAAGATGGTCCGCGCCGGCAAGCTCGGCAAGAAGAGCGGCGTCGGCTTCTACGACTACACCAAGTAAGCTCTGCGATAAAAGGCCCGCTCCTTTGGGAGCGGGCCTTTTTAACGGCGGCGGAACGTGGCACTTTTTGCCCGGCTGTGATACAATGCAAGCGATAAATTTCAATCATCGGAGGAATAAGATCATGCAGCAGAAAAAAGTAAAGATTTTAGTGGAGGGAACGCGGGCGCGCTATGAAAAATTTCTGCCGCAGGATGCGCCTCTTGATCGTGTTGAACTGGCCTTCTGCGGCCGGGGAAGCAGCAATGCCGAGCTGCTGGCAGCGGGAGGGGATGCCCAAATCCTCTGCGTCGATGCCATCAGCCCGGTGGATGCGGCGCTGATTGCCAAAATGCCGAATCTGCGGCTGATCCATTCCGAGGGAGTCGCTTTCAACTGCATCGACCTTGCCGCGGCAAAAAAGCGGGGCATCTATGTCTGCAACTGTAAGGGGTGCAACGCAGACGCGGTGGCGGAGCAGACGGTGATGCTGGTTCTTGAGCTGCTGCGCCATGGGCTGACCGGAGATGCGGCGGTCCGAGCCGGACGGCAGATGGAGATGAAGGAGCGGCTGATGGTCGAGGGAATCACCGAGCTGGGGGAATGCAGCGTCGGGCTGATTGGCTTCGGCGATATCGCAAAGGCGGCGGCGGCGCGGCTGCACCCTTTTGGCTGCGAATTGTTTTACTATGCGCCGCACCGCAAGGACCCCGAAACCGAGTTGGAATACCATGTTGCCTATCTGGAGCTGGAGGAGCTGGCCGCGCGCTGCGACATCGTGAGCATCCATACGGCTGTGACCGAGCAGACACGCGGGATGATCAATCGGGATTTTCTTGCACGGATGAAACCGAACGCCCTGCTCATCAATACTGCGCGGGGAGAGATCGTCGATAATCTTGCGCTTCGGAAGGCGCTGTCGGAGGGGAGAATTCTCGGCGCGGGATTGGATACTCTCGCGCCCGAGCCGACCCCTGCCGACCATCCGCTCGTCGATCTGCCCGAGGGTGTGCGGGACCGGGTGGTGCTTGCGCCGCATCTCGGTGGGATTACGACGGGCAGCTTCCGCCGGGCGCACCGATCGATGTGGGGTAACATCGCGGCGGTCCTCGATGGAAGCCGTCCGGTCAACATCGTAAACGGGCTTTGAGCCGAGGACTCCGGCGGGTTCCGGCAGCTTTTGCAGGCGGGAGAGCCTTGGCCGGGCCGGCAAGGTTTGGCGGACAGTCTGAAAAGCGGCGGAAAATCAGTTTTTACACTCCCGGGCCGCGCGCTCTGCTTTTTGCGTTTGTAATGGGAACCCAAAAACCTTCGTGCAGGCGTAAAGCGTCACCGGCACAACCCGGCTGTTTTTGGTGTTCGTAATTGGAATGGAAGAGGCCCCAAAATGAAATAGCATGCGCTGCGGCGATCGGGATATGAAAAATCCCGGATGCTTGTGATGAAAATTCCGGAAACTCTTGCTGCTTTGGCGTTTATGTCATGATTTTAATTCAGCCCCCCCATTCAGCGGGGGGAGTTATGCAGAAAATTGTTTCTTTTTTTGACATTTTTCCTTCACAATGGTAAGATAGAACTATTCTGATTACAAAAGGAGAGGAAAAGATGAATCAAAAAGATGCAGATGTTTCGCTCAATCAGGAAAACGGTCTGGCGCTTCTGCCGTTTCTGGTCTTTATCGTCATTTACCTTGGTGCGGGACTGATCATGCAGTCGCGGGGAGTGGAGATGGCCTTCTACCAGTTCCCGTCGGTGGTGGCAATCTCAATTGCCGTGCTGGTGGCGTTCCTGATCAACAGGGGGAGTATCAATGAGAAGTTCTCGATCTTCGCCAAGGGCGCGGGGGACGAGGGAATCATGACGATGCTGATGATTTTCCTGCTGGCGGGAGCCTTTTCCTCGACAGCCGGGGCGATGGGCGGCGTGGACGCCACTGTTAACCTCGGACTTTCCCTGATACCGGCGCGTTTTGTGACGGCGGGAGTCTTTATCATCTCCTCTTTCCTTGCGGTTGCCACCGGCACTTCGATGGGAACGATCGGCGCGATCGTCCCCATTGCGATGGGCGTTTCGGAGAAAGCAGGGCTGAATCTCACGATGGTGATCGCAGCCTGCGTCGGCGGCGCGATGTTCGGCGACAACCTTTCGATGATTTCGGATACCACCATTTCCGCAACCCGCACCCAGGGCTGCGAGCTGCGGGATAAATTTCGGCTCAACCTGCTGATTGCGGCGCCCGCGGCACTCCTGAACATTGTGCTGCTGCTTTGTTTCGGCGCTCCGGTTGAAGCGGTGCCGCTTGAGACGCTGAGTTTTTCGATGATCAAGGTGCTGCCCTACCTTCTGGTTCTGATTCTGGCACTGGTCGGCATGAATGTCTTTCTGGTGCTCACCATCGGCATCTTTTCTGCGGGGATCGTCGGGATTGCTTCGGGAGATCTGACCGTCTTTACCTTTGCCCAGTCGGTTTGGAGCGGCTTCATCAGTATGAACGAGGTGTTTTTCCTCTCGCTCTTCTGCGGCGGACTCGCCTCGATGACCACCCGGTACGGGGGAATTGCATGGCTGATTACCCGTATCCGCAAGCTGATCCGCGGCGAAAAGTCGGCGCAGCTCGGCGTTTCCGCCCTTGTATCGCTCGCGGATATCGCGGTGGCGAATAATACCGTGGCCATCCTGATCAGCGGGCCGATTGCAAGGGATATCTGCCGGGAATATAAGGTGGACCCCCGCAAGAGCGCCTCGCTGCTGGACATTTTCTCCTGCATCTTTCAGGGAATCATCCCCTACGGCGCGCAGATTCTTCTCGTCGGCAGCCTGACCGCCGGCGGAGTAAGCCCTGTGGCGATTATGCCGTTCCTTTGGTATCAGCAGCTTCTGGGACTCTTTGCGCTGGCTTCGGTGTTCTTCCCTTATTCGGATGGGGTCTGCCGGCGCGACCCCTGGAACTGGGAATATGATGTGGCCGAATCCGGTGTGGCCGAACGCAGAGCCATTCTGGAAGGGGAGAAGAAGTAAATTTCTCAGACCCGTTAAAAACGAAGAAGCCCTCCGGCGGATTTTCCGCCGGAGGGCTTCTTCGTTGGAGAGAAAAAACGCCGGTTCTGCCGGCGGAAACGCCCGGTGAAGGACTTCCGCTTCAGGCAGCGGGTGCAGAGG
Source organism: Ruminococcaceae bacterium D5 (assembly GCA_900113995.1). Lineage (GTDB taxonomy): Bacteria > Bacillota > Clostridia > Oscillospirales > Ruminococcaceae > Yanshouia. Next base: position 93,936 of record FORK01000012.1, read on the forward strand.
GCTGCCGGCGGCGCCGTTTTGATGATAGAAAGCTGCCGGTCGGACAGTCCCGTTCGCCTGTGGGGAAGCAGAGAGAACAAAATTCAGAGCATCCCGTGACGTTTGACGGAAACAGGACCTGCCCGCGCCGCCGGCCTGACCGGCGGATATGATTCGGCGGCTATGATTCAGCCGCCGAGGGTGACATCCTGGCGGTCATACCATGTGAGGGCGTCGAACCAGTCCTGCGGCTGAAAGTCGGGCCAAAGACGGTCTACAACATAAAAATCGGCGTAAACCGACTGCACCGGCAGGAATCCCGACAGGCGGCGCATCCCGCCCCAACGGACAACAAGATCGATCCGAGAGATGCCGTGAGAGCGCAGGCGGCTCTGAACAGGGCCTGTTCCCGCGCCGGAGAGATCCCATTCCCAGCCGTAATTGACCAGAAAGTTGACCCGGATTCCGCCGCCGTTGAGGTCGGTGCGGCGGGTATAGGGAAGAAGCTCTCGGGGAAATGAGGGGGAATCCTGCCGTCCTACCACCAGCAGGGAGCAGGGTTCATGGGCGATCTGCTCCACCGCATCGGCGCAGGCCCGGGAAAAAGCGGCGACCTGCTCTGCGGGACGGCGGGTATTGTCGGTGGTGAAACCGTAATAGGTGATTTCTCCGACGCCGCTTTCCCGCGCCAGATGCAGCAGTGTGACGCCGGGGGCCAGGCCATGCGCATATCCCTCGGATTTCTTCAGCCCGGAGCGTGCAGCCCAGCGGCGGTTTCCGTCGGGGATAATCCCGACATGGGCAGGTGTTCTCATCTGACCCCTCCTGAATGGTTGGAAGTTCGGCGCAGCGGCGCCGGCGCTCTTATTATGGGGGAAGCGGGGGAGGGATATGCCGTGGACGGGAAATCGCCGCAATATTTTCCTGCACAAAAAACTCGGGAAACCATGAGACGGTATTATTACGGGAAGAGATAGAGTAAAAAAAAGCGGGGGCTTTGGCTCCCGCTTTTTTGCATAACCTTTTTTCAAATTTGTTAGTTTATTTGTTAGCTTATTCTCGCTTTTAAGGTTTTTAAGAAATTTTTCAATCGTTTTATACATACCGTAAAACAAAGAAATCCCGGAAAACGGCTTGGTAATGTCGTTTTCCGGGATTTGCCTGGAGCTGCTAACCAGAATCGAACTGGTGACCTCGTCCTTACCAAGGACGCGCTCTACCGACTGAGCCATAGCAGCGAACCGGTTGCCTTGACCGATGCAACGTTAGCTATTATAGAACATCGGGGCAGGTTTGTCAATACCTTTTTTTACTTCTCTCGACAGAAGAGAAGTTGGGGGTTCTTCTGAAAAGAGGCAAAAAATGTCCCCCAAAAATATATCCAAAAATAAGCGGAAAAATTCTTTTAAAACAGGGAAAAACGGTAAAATTTTTGGCGATTCTGCTTCGCTTCGGTAATAAAACCATGAAATAGCCTCTTTTTGGTCAAAAAATCTTCATTGTGAAGGTAAAGTTCCTGAATTGTGTGACCGTTCTGTGACAGAAGTTTGTAAAAATAAAGCCATGAGGCTGGAAAAGGGGGGAAACTATGGCTGTAGGAATCCGTGCGGATATTCCAAGCGATATCACCAAAATGCTGGTCTGTATCGACAGGCTGCAGGATGGAGAGATTTACGGCCGTTGCTATAACCCTTATTACAGCACGAATCCCAAATTTATCGGTCTTGCGGCGCTGATCGGAAGGATGGAATTTCTTTTTGACCGACTTTCCTATCCGCAGCGAACGCTTGAACCGAGAAAATTCCGGGTTCGGATGGCTCGAAGGCGAATTCCAGACACAGGGGAGGGCGGAATGCTTATGGAGGAACCCAAGGGAAAAGAAACGCCGCGCGGCGAAAAAGCCACCTTCGTTGTAAATGTGCAGTTCCGGCAGAACGCCACCTGGCAGGGTACGGTAAGCTGGAGCGAGCAAAAAGCAACAAGACATTTCCGAAGTATGCTTGAGTTGATCAGCCTGATGAACGACGCGTTAATTGAGGACGAAAATTTGGCAAAATGGTCTCAAGATGAAAAATATGGAGAGGATGAGAGCAGATGAAAAAGAGTTGGCAGCGGTTGGGCAGCGCCTTTCTGGCATTCCTGATGGTGTTTACGATGCTGCCTGCGAGCGTGCTCGCGGACAGCGGCACCGCGGCGGGTGATTCCCTGAACGTATCGGGAACTCCCGCAGTCAGAAGCGTCATTAATCCGGGAACGGACAGCAGCTCCTACCAGACCTATCGTTTTTATGTGGAGGGTACGCTGGTTGACACACAGGTGGTCAAGACCGGCGATACGCTGTATGCTCCGGCAACTCCTGCCAAGGAAGGGCATAAATTCCTTGGATGGAGCCAGAGCCAGAGCGGCGGCTCCTATTTCACCGCTTTCGGCGCACAGACAGTGACCGCCGACGGCGAGGTAAACCTCTACGCTGATTTTGCGAAGGTCTACTATGTTTTCTTTATGGATACCAGAGGCCGGGTCTATGCGACCAAGGAAGGAACGACCGGTGATTCCATCGCGGCCGACGTCACCTTCCCGGTCAATGCCGATCAGGCCATTACCGGCTGGTACACCGAGGCGGGACTGACCAACCGCGTCGAATCGGTCACTCTCGGAGAAGCCAACATCACCCTCTATCCGAAGGTCGAGAACGGTCACTGGATCACCTATGACTCCAAGGGCGGCAGTTATGTCGAGCCTGCCTTTGTTGCGCCTTCGGGTGTGACCGTTGCTCCGGCCGCTCCGTCCCGCCCGGGATATACCTTCGGCGGATGGACCCGCAACGGGAGTGCTTTCACCTTTGGCGGCGCTCTGAGCGAGAATATTCAGCTCGAGGCATCTTGGAGAGCGGGGACCAATACCGCTTATACCGTCATCCATTGGTGGGAAAACGCGGACAACGACCAGTATGCGTTCCATGAAAGCGAAAATAGAACCGGAGCCTCCGGCGCGCAGACCGCTGCCTCCGCCAAGAGCTACACCGGATTTACCGCGCAGACCATCACCCAGCAGACGATTGAGGGCGACGGCTCGACCATCGTCAATGTCTATTATGACCGCAATGAGTATTCGGTGAAGTTTTACCAGTATCAGTCAAGCGGCTGGTCGGGCAGTTGGAATGAATTGACTGGCCTGCGGATTACCGCGAAATACGGGGCGAACATTTCGGATCAGTGGCCCTCCAGCACCTCCATGATCTGGGGCACCACGAAGGGCAACAGGACGGGAGATTCTCCCTACCAGTCGGGCATCGACACGATGCCGCTCAATGGCGACGAATTCTACTATGTGAATCAGAGCGGAAAATACACCATGAGCCTCAAATATTACACCGAGGTTCTGGATGGTGCAACCGGCAGCGATATCGTTACCTATCAGGGCAAACGCTACCGCCTTGACCATACCGATTCATTCAAGAGTGACAATACCAGATGGAGTACGACGGCTGAGGACCATTATCCCATCACCGGCTTTACCTATACCAATAATCTGCCGGATGGTTCTTCTTTCACAAACAATGGTTCGAATAATTACTCCGTCACCTTCTACTACAACCGCAACGACTACAGCATCAACTTCAGCAACGGCGGCAATGTAACGCACAGCGAGGCAAAGCAGTATCAGGCCGACATCAGCGGCGTCAGCTATACACCGACCCGTCCGGGCGGCGTGCCTGAATCCTATGTGTTCCAGGGCTGGTATGACAATGAGATGTTTGCAGGCGATCCCTATGTCTTTACCGGGACGATGCCCGCCAACAATATTATCGTCTACGCCAAGTGGGCTGCCCCGACCTTTACCGGCACTATCCATGTGACGATGGCGGGCAGCGGCGCCGCCAATATCATCGAGATTCCTTACGGCAGCACCATTGATGAAAGCACTCTGGTGCACGAAGAGATCCCCGCCGGGTTCGAGTGGGTCAGCTGGGCCCTCCGCACCGGCTCCGAAGGGAATTACACCTACACACCCTTTAACTTTGATACCCGGATTTACAGCGACATCACTCTTTATCCCTACTATATCAGCACGACGGCCTTTACCGTTTCGTATGATGCGAACGGCGGCAGCGGCGCGCCTGCGGACTCCAAGCGTTATGCGCAGGATAGCTATGCCGAAATCATGGCTTCCTCCGGCATGACCGCACCGGCGAACAAGATCTTCCTGAGCTGGAATACCGAGTCCGACGGCAGCGGCGACACCTATTATCCCAAGGATAAGCTTCACATCGGAACCGAGAATATCACCCTCTATGCACAGTGGGGCGACGCTCCTGTGCCGGTTTCGGTCAGCTATCATGCGAATTATCCGGACAGCACGACCGCCGATCCGTATGTGGTGAGCGGCCTCCGCAACAACGATCAGCATACGGTGCTTTCTCTGGAAGGCTGCGGCTTTGCCAAGGCGCAGGCCGATTATGAGTTCCTTGGCTGGAGCACTTCCGAAAGCGACACTGAGGCGGAATATGCTGTTGGCGCGCAGATTCGCCTTGATAACAAGGGCGAAAACCACCTCTATGCCATCTGGAAGGCAAAGCCCGTTCTCGTCATTATGGCGAACAGCGGCTCCAGGCCCTATGACGGCACCGCTTTGACGGCGGACGGCTATAAGCTGACCGTTAACGGCGGCGCTGCGATTGAGGTCGGCGCGGACGGCGTTCATACCTTCGAAAACGGCGATGTTCTGTCGGTAGTGATTACCGGCAGCCAGACCGACGCGGGCGAGAGCGCCAATACCGTGACGAGCTACACCATTCAGCGCGGCGCGGCGGCTGTGACCGGCAAATATAAGGTCACGACAGTCAATGGCAAGCTTGAGGTTACCAAAAAAGCGGTGACAATCACCGCTGCGACCGAAGCCTTTACCTATGACGGCAGTGCGCACAGCGACGCCCGCTATACGGTTACCGGCCTTGTTGGCAGCGACAAGGTTACCGCAACGGTTGCGGGCAGCATCACCTACCCGAGCCAGAGTCCTGTCAAGAACGAGGTCACCAGCCATACCTTTACCGCAGGCAGAGCCGACAACTACACTGTCAGCTATGCGGATGGGCAGCTGACCATGACCTATGGTGAGGCGCAGGCCATCACTGTGACCGCTGACAACGGCAGCTGGACCTACGACGGCAACGCCCACGCTCAGGACAGCTATACCGTCAAAATCGGCGACGGTAAGCCGCAGCCGGTCGGCGCGGCTGGCGTTTATACCTTCGCGAACGGCGACGTTCTGACGGTTGTCGTGGAAGGCAGCGTCACCAATGTGGCCGAGGGAGAGGTTACGAATGCCATTACCAGTCTGACCATCACCAATCAGGGCGAGGATGTCAGCGGGGCTTACTCCATCACCCGAAACAACGGAACCCTGAAGATCAACCCGAAGGCAGTGAGGGTCATCGCGGCCAGCGAAGCCTTTAAGTACGATGGCAAGGCGCACAGCAACGCCGGCTATACGGCGGAAGGGCTGGTAGGCTCCGACGCGATCAGCGCGGTGGTTGAGGGCAGCATCACCTATCCGAGCCAGAGCCCGGTGGATAATGTCCTGAAGAGCTACGAGTTTACGTCGGGTACTGCTGGAAACTACAGTGTTACCACTGAGAACGGCACCCTGACGATGAGCTATGCGGATGCGGTGGAGATCACCGTGACGGCCGGCAGCAAGAGCTGGACCTATGACGGCAACGCCCACAGCCAGGACAGCTATACCCTCAAGATTGGCAATGGCGCCCCGATTCCGGTCGGCGCGGACGGCATTTATACCTTCGAAAACGGCGATGTCCTGACGGTGGAGATCACCGGCAGCGTGACCAATGTGGCTGAGGGTACGGTTGCAAACACCATTTCCAGCCTGACCATCACCAACGGTACCGTGGATGTCAGTGGGGCTTATGCGGTCACACGCAGCAACGGAACCCTGAAGATTAACCCGAAGACGGTGACAATCAAAGCCGCGGACGACGATTTCACCTATGACGGCAGTGCGCACAGCAACGCCAACTATACGGTGACCGGCCTTGTCGGCAGCGACGCGGTTACCGCGACGGTTGCGGGCAGCATCACCTACCCGAGCCAGAGCCCCGTCAAGAACGAGGTTACCGGCCATACCTTTACTGCGGGCAGCGCAGACAACTACACTGTCAGCTATACGGATGGACAGCTGACCATGACCTATGGTGCGGCGCAGGCCATCACCGTGACGGCCGACAATAAGAGCTGGACCTACGACGGCAACGCCCACAGCCAGGACAGCTATACCCTCAAGATTGGCAATGATGCTCCGATTTCGGTCGGCGCAGACGGCGTTTATACCTTCGCGAACGGCGACGTACTGACGGTGGAGATCACCGGCAGCGTGACCAATGTAGCCGAGGGCACCGTTGCGAATACCGTCGCCAGCCTGACGATCACCAACGGAGCTGAGGACGTCAGTGCGGCTTATGCGGTTACGCGGAACAACGGCACCCTGAAAATCGACCCCAAAGCGGTGACGATTACCGCAAAGAGCAAAGAGTTCGAATATGATGGACAGCCGCACAGTTATGCTTCTTACAGCGTGAACGGCCTTGTGGGCGATGATGAGATCAGCGCAACAGTCACAGGTTCCATCACCTACCCGAGCGAAAGCCCTGTGGCGAATCAGGTTACTGCCTACACCTTTGTCAAGGGAGCAGCCAGCAATTATACTGTCGAATATGCGGATGGCACTCTGACGATGGTTCCTTCTACTACCGAGGTCACCGTAACGATCACCGGCAACCATGACAGCAGAGTCTATAATACCAGCGAGCAGAGCGTGACCGGCTTCACGACCGACGTGGGAACAAAGGCAATCAGCGTGGTGCTGGCCGATGGCTCCGAAGCAGTTGCGAAAGGCACAGACGTTGGCAACTACAAGATGGGCCTGACCGAGGACGACTTCGTGGTCACCTCTGATAACTACGGCAACATCAAGGTTGTTGTGGTGGACGGCTACCTGGATATCACCCCGGTTACCGACGAGGTCACTGTTACCATCACCGGCAACCATGACAGCAGAGTCTATAATACCAGCGAGCAG